>NZ_JAGOMQ010000061.1 GCF_017993425.1 Amaricoccus sp. | reverse complement strand
GGCGCCGCGCGACACCCGCTGCCAATGGACCTACGTCTTCGGAGCCGTCTGTCCTGCGCGGGGGCGGCGGCGGGCCTCGTCATGCCCTTCGCCGACACTCCGGCGATGACCGCCCACCTCGCCGAGATCGCCCGCGCCGTCGCGCCCGGCGCCCACGCCGTGCTCGTCCTCGACGGCGCCGGCTGGCACGGCGGCAGTGACCTCGTGGTGCCCGACAACGTCTCGCTCGTCACGCTCCCGCCCTTGTCTCTTTGAAACGTGCAATTGTTGGGGCGGGCGAGACCCCGCCCCGCCCTTGGTCCGATAGGCCGTGCTGTAGCTTGGGGCTCGCCCGTCTTTTGTCTGCCCAGCCTGAACAGTTGCCTGGGGCGGCTGTCCGATCGGCCGACCCCGCAGATCAAGGATAGGCTCCATGACACTGCCACAGGACGTCGTCGGCGTCGACATCGCCAAGGACTGGGTCGACTGCCACCGGCTCTCGACGGGCGAGGCCTGGCGGGTCGACACGAGCCCGCGGGCGCTCTCGTCGTTTTCGAAGCCTCTGGCGGCTACGAGCGGCCGCTCGTAGCCGCCCTCGACGTCGCCGGGGTCACCTATGCGCGGGTCAACGCCCGCCAGGCCCGCGAGTTCGCGCGCGCGAGCGGACGGCTGGCCAAGACCGACCGGGTCGATGCCGAGGTGCTGGCCGAGCTCGGCCGCGCGCTGGCGCCGCGGCCGACGCCGCCGGCAGACCCGGCCGAGAGCCGCCTCGCCGAGCTGGCCGCCCGGCGCGACGACCTCGTCGGCATGCGCAAGGCCGAGACGCAGCGCTTCGGTCAGGCGCGAGACCCGTTTCTCCGCAAACAGATCGCCGCGCATCTGCGCATGCTTCGCGGCCGGATCGCGCGCCTCGAGGCCGAGATCGCAGCGCATCTCGACCGCCACCCGCCGCTGGCGGACAGGGCCACCCGTCTGCAGGGCGTGCCCGGCATCGGCCCGGTTCTCGCCGCCGGGCTCATTGCCCGTCTGCCCGAGCTCGGCCGCCTCGACAGGCGCGCCATCGCCAGCATGGCGGGCCTCGCCCCGCATGCCTGCGACAGCGGCACCATGCGCGGCCGGCGCCGCATCTGGGGCGGCAGAGCCGATGTCCGACGCATGCTCTACATCGCCGCCTTCGTGGCCAGCCGATACGACCCGCGCCTCCGGACCTTCCGGACCCGGCTGCAAGACGCCGGCAAGCCCTTCAAGCTCGCCATCATCGCCACCGCCCGCAAGCCGCTCACCATCCTCAACGCCATGCTGCGCGACGGAACCGACTACGCCAAACCAGCCATGTGAAAGACAGTTGCTACAGCCCGGAGCTCAATCCAGGCGAGAACGTCTGGCAGTACCTCCGCGCCAACTGGCTCGCGATCAGCGTCTTCGACGACTACGACGCCATCGTCGACGCCTGCTGCGCGGCATGGAACCGCTTCGCAAACCAACCACACGTCATCACCTCGATCGCATCGAGACACTGGGCGAAGGTCAATCAGTAGAGCCGTTGGGATCAGATATTCAAGCGTCGCGCTCGCCGAAGATTATGATGAACTGATTGCGGGCTGCGAACCATTTTCGGACATTGCGGCCATTCTTCTCGAAGCCGCGGATCGTCTGCGAAACGTTGCCCTGATGCCAGCGACATGGCGCGTCCCGGCTGGGAGCGGGCTCTACCCGGCCGCGCCGGCCTCCCCGAGCCGGCGAGCCGTCTCGGCCCCTTCGGGTGACGATCCCACGCGCGAGCCCCCTGCCCTCCTCCGATCCGCCGGCGGTGGTCATTCGAACCCAGGTGGCTGACATGAGCCCGCTACGTCCTGACCGTCCCCCATGAGTTCCGGCGCAACTGCAAGACCGAGACCCGCTTCCGCCGGGTCGGCGCCATCTTCGGGAAGACAAGCGGGCCATCTTCCGCGCGGCGGCCGAGGGGCAGAGGGCGGCGGCCCTTCTCCTCGCGCTGGCCGGGCCCGGGGAAAGGGAGGCGGCCGCGTAGGCGGCCCCCCTGCCCTGCCAGGAAATTTCGGGCGCCTTCGGCGCCGGTGGAGATAGCTACCGGAAAGCACCTGGATAGCTACCGGAAAGCACCGCGATAGCTATCGAAAAGCTATCCGATATCAACAAGATATCCATTAGCTTCCCGATAGCTGGCTATCGGGAAGCTGGTCGGCTACCCGGTAGCTATCGAATAGCATTTGGATAACAGGCGGCTATCAGGTATCCTTCACGGAAAAGGGACCACGAGCAGCCACGGAGTACCCATGCCGATCATCTCGTTCGCCAACCCGAAGGGTGGGGCAGGCAAGACCACGTCCGCCTTGCTTCTCGCAGGAGAGCTGGCCCGGAAGGGCGCCCGCGTCGTCATCGTCGATGCCGATCCGGAGCGCTGGATCTCCCAATGGGCCAGGCTCCCCGGAAAGCCGGACTCGATCGAGATCCTCGGCGACGTCACCGAGGATACGATCGTCGATCAGATCGAGAAGGCGGCGGAGGCCGCGCAGTTCGTCATCGTGGATCTGGAGGGAACAGCGAGTCTGATGGTGGCGAATGCCATTGGCATGTCGGATTTCGTCGTGATCCCGGCGCAAGGCGCGTCGATGGATGCCAAGGGCGCTGCGAAGACCATCAAGCTCATCCGCAACCAGGAGCGCATGGCGCGACGGCCGATCCCGCACAGCGTCCTGCTGACGCGAACGAGCGCGGCGGTCGCAACACGGTCCCTGAAGAATGTGCGCGACCAACTCAGCCGCGCGGGGGTCGATGTGTTCGAGACGGCGATCGTCGAGCGCGCGGCATATCGGGACATCTTCGACTACGGCGGATTGCTCTGTGATCTGGGAGCGCAGGCCAGCAACCTCGAGAAGGCCCAGGACAATGCGCGCGCCTTTGCGGGGGAGGCGCTCGCGAAGCTTCGCGAGGCGGCGAAGATCACGAAGGTGGCATGAGCATGAAGGAACGCGCCGATCTGGGCTTCGCGGACGCCCTCGATGATTTCAATCCGGCGGAGTGGGCCCCGAAACCCGCCCCGAAGCCGGTTTCGAGGCTGGAGAAGACCGGAACCCGCAAAGCCGCCGCGGCCGCGGGGTTTCGGAGTCGGGAACCTCGGCCAGAGCCCGAACCCGAACCCGATAGGGCAGGGGAGGCGCCGGTGCGTCGTCGACGCACCGGTCGAAACACCCAGTTCAACGTCAAGGCGCGCGCGGAGACCATCGAGGCTTTCTGCGCCATCGCGGACCAGCAGGGCTGGGGGCTCGGGGAGACCTTGGAACAAGCCGTCGTACTCCTGGAGCGGGAGTACAAGCAAACCCCGTGAGGCCGCCGTCTCGGGACGCGGGTGTCGCCGCGGGGCGAGGTCGCCTGGAAGCTTCGGGATTGGCATCCAACGGAAGAAGATGGGGGAACCGTAGTCGCCCGTCGCAGCCATTCAGCCGATCATCGCCATGGCGAACTCGGCCTTGGCGCATGGGGCCGGTCGGCCCGCGCCTGGCGGTGGCCTTGAGGCGGGTGGAGGAAGCGCGGCTCCCGCCGACCCGTTCGACGGAAGGGTGTTTGCGAGATCATCAAGCAGGTCTTGCCCAAATCGAGCCATTCTTGCGAGCACCCCGAGCATCCTGGACATAGAGAGTGATCCGTCCGTCGGCACGAGGAACGGACGGCATCCTTCCCGGTGTGGCGCCATGGATACTGACCTGCGACTAGCCGAACTCCTTGGGCCCAAAGGGTGGCTGGCCGGCGCCGATGCGGGGCCGTGGTGGCGGGATTGGCTGAATCGCTACGGGGAGGAGCCGCTCGGTGTGGCGCGGCCGGCAACGACGGCGGAAGTGGCGGCAGTGATCGCGGTCTGCGGGAAAGCCAGAGTGGTGGTGGTGCCGCGGGGGGGAAACACCGGGCTCTGTGGCGCGGCGGTGCTCGGTCGGCCGGGAGGTGTCATCCTGTCGCTGGCGCGGATGGCGGCGGTCGGGGATGTCGATGCCGCGAGCGCCTCGGTGACGGTTGAGGCCGGGGTCGTGCTCGCGGCGCTGCATGCGCGGCTGGAGGGCACCGGGTTGCAGTTCCCGCTGCGCCTCGGTGCCGAGGGGAGCGCGCAGGTGGGCGGGCTCATCGGGACAAATGCCGGCGGCAGCCATGCGTTTCGCCATGGGATGATGGGCGACCTGGTGCTCGGCCTCGAGGTGGTGCTGCCGGACGGCACGGTCTGGGACGGGATGCGGGCGGTGCAGAAGGACAATGCCGGATACCAGCTGCGACGGCTCTTCTGCGGGGCGGAAGGGACGCTCGGGGTGGTGACGCGCGCGGTGCTGCGGCTGGCGCCGGTGCCGGCGCGGCGGACGACGGCGCTGCTGGCGCTGCCCGGGATCGCGGAGGCGGTGGTGTTCGGGACGCGACTCCGGGCCGAGGCGGGGGAGTTCCTCACCAGCCTCGAGTTCTTTTCCGAGATCGGGGTTGAGCTCGCGGAACGGCATGTGCCGGGGCTGGCGCTGCCCCTGGAAAGCCGGGGCGGGGCCTACCTCCTTGTCGAGGCGGCTTCGGGGTCGGCGCGGGTGCCGCTCGACGACATCGTCGGGGCCGTACTGGAATGGGGCATGGAGGCGGGGCTGGTGCTCGACGGCGCGATCGCGGCGTCGGAGGCGCAGCGGGCGGCGTTCTGGCGGTTGCGCGAGGAGCAGCCCGAGGGGCAGCGCCTGGAAGGGGCGCAGCTCAAGCATGACATCTCCGTGCCACCGGGCCGGATCGCGGAGTTCATAGCCGCGGGAGGCGCGATCTGCGAGGCGCTGCTGCCCGGGGCGCGGGTGAACCCGTTCGGGCATCTCGGAGACGGGAACATCCATTACAACCTGTCGCCGCCGGTTGGCGCGGCGGGCTTCGGCGACGCCGCGGGCGAGATCGGGCTGGCCGTGGCGAGGCTCGCCTCCGGGATGGGCGGCAGCTTTGCCGCGGAGCATGGGCTCGGACGAGCGAAGACCGGGCTGGCGGATGCGCTGCGGCCGGCGGCGGAGCGTGGGCTGATGCGGGCGGTGAAGGCGGCGCTGGACCCGGAGGGGATCATGAATCCCGGGGTGGTCCTGGCGGCGCGATAGGCAAGTGGAGATTGTCGGTGGCCGCGATTTCTTCGTTTCGGAACGCGGGCCGGCGCGGGCAAGATCGAGAATGGGGCGGCGCGCCCCGGGGGGCGGCGAGGAATGGGTACCATGCGGAACGGCGGGCAGCTTCTGGTCGAAAGCCTGGTCGCGCTCGGGGCGCGAAAGGGCTTCGGGGTGCCGGGCGAAAGCTACCTCGCGGTGCTCGACGCGCTGCATGACACGGGCGGCCAGCTCGACTTCGTGCTCTGCCGCAACGAGGGCGGGGCGGCCTTCATGGCCGCCGCCTGGGGCAAGCTGACCGGGAGCCCCGGCATCTGCTTCGTGACGCGGGGGCCAGGGGTGACGAATGCCTCGATCGGCATCCACACCGCGATGCAGGACAGCGTGCCGATTCTGGTCTTCGTCGGCCAGGTCGGTACCGACATGCGCGGGCGCGAGGCGTTTCAGGAAATCGACTATCGCGCCGTCTTCGGGACCATGGCGAAGTGGGCCGTCGAGATCGACGACGTCGCGCGCATCCCCGAGATCCTCGGCCGGGCGTGGGTGACGGCGACGACGGGACGGCCGGGGCCGGTTGTCATCGCGCTGCCGGAGGACATGCTGACGGCGCAAACCGACGTGGCGCCGCTGGCCGGGCCCGCGCGGGTGGCGGAGCCGGCGCCCGCTCCCGAGGCGATGTCGGAGGCGCTGGCGCTGCTCGCGGCGGCGGAGCGGCCGCTGATCCTGATCGCCGGAGCGAACTGGACCGGGGCCGGGCGGGCCGCGCTGCGGGGCTTCGCCGAGGCGAGCGACATTCCGGTGGTGGCGGCGTTCCGCTTCCAGGACCAGTTCGACAATTTCTCGCCGGTCTACTGCGGCGAGGCCGGGGTCGGGATGCCGCCCCATGTCAAGGCGCTGGTGCGCGACGCCGACGTGATCCTCGCGATCAACACGCGCTTCGGCGAGATGACGACGGACGGGTACACGCTGCTCTCCGTGCCGGTGCCGCGGCAGCGGCTCATCCACGTCCATCCGTCGGACCGGGAGATCGGCAAGGTCTACCAGCCGGCGCTCGGCATCCACGCGGGGCCGAACGCCTTCGCGGCGGCGCTCACCCCGGTCCGGGGCGGCTGGAGCGACTGGCGCGCCAGGGGGCGGACGGCGTGGGAGGCGAGCCTTGACGCGCCGGCGCAACCGTCGCCGGTCGACATGGTCGCGGTGATGGCGCATCTGCGCGAGGTGCTGCCGGCGGACGTGATCCTGACCAATGGGGCGGGGAACTTCACGGTCTGGCCGAACAAGTTCTTCAAGTTCGGCCCCGAGGCGCGGCTTCTCGCGCCGCAGTCCGGCGCCATGGGCTATGGCCTCCCGGCGGCGGTGGCGGCGAAGGTCGCCTGCCCGGAGCGGGTTGTGGTCTGCTTCGCCGGGGACGGCGATTTCCAGATGAATTGCCAGGAGCTCGGCACGGCGATGCAGGCCGGCGCGCAACCGATCGCGCTGATCCTGAACAACGGCATCTACGGGACGATCCGCGCGCATCAGGAGCGGCAGTATCCGGGCCGGGTGTCGGGGACGACGATGGAGAATCCCGACTTCACCATGCTGGCGCGGGCCTATGGCTACCACGCCGAGCGGGTGGAACGGACCGAGGACTTTCCGGCCGCCTTCGCGCGGGCGCTGGCCTCGGAGACGGGCGCCGTCCTCGACCTCGCGATCTCGGCCGAGGCGCTGACGCCGCGGCAGACCCTGAGCCAGATGCGCGCGGCCGCGCTCGCCGCCAAGGAAACCGCGTGATGAGCCAGATCAGACTCGGCGCCGACATCGGCGGCACCTTCACCGACATTGCTCTCGATTGCCGGGGCAAGCTCTACTCGACCAAGGTGCTGACCAGCTACGCCGCCCCCGAGCAGGCGATCCTCGACGGCATCGCCATCGTGATGGCGGATGCCGGCATCACCCCGGCCGATCTCGACATCGTCATCCACGGCACGACGCTTGCGACGAATGCGCTGATCGAGCGCCGGGGTGCCCGGACCGCCTTCGTCACCACCGAAGGCTTCCGCGACGTCATCGAGATGCGGACCGAGAGCCGCTTCGAGCAGTACGACCTGAACCTCCGCCTGCCGACGCCGCTGGTGCCGCGCGAGGATCGCTTCGTCGTCGCCGGGCGGATCGGGGCGCAGGGCGACGAGCTCGCGCCGCTCGACGAGGCGGCGATCGAGGCTGTCGCCGAGCGGATCGCGGCGGAGGGGTACGGGGCGGTCGCGATCGGGTTCATCCATTCCTACGTCAATCCGGCGCACGAGCGGCGGGCGCGGGAGATCATCGCGGCGAAGGTCGCCGCGCCGATCTCGATCTCCTCGGAGGTCTCGCCGCAGATGCGCGAGTTCGAGCGGTTCAACACCGTCTGCGCCAATGCCTATGTGCGGCCGCAGATGGCGGACTATCTGGAGCGGCTGCGGGTGCGGCTGAAGGAGATGGGCGCGACCTGCCCGGTCTTCATGATCCATTCGGGCGGCGGCCTCATCTCGGTCGAGACCGCGGCGGAGTTTCCGGTGCGGCTGGTGGAAAGCGGGCCGGCGGGGGGCGCGATCTTCGCCGCCGATGTGGCGCGGCGCTTCGGGCTGGAGACGGTCGTCAGCTACGACATGGGCGGGACCACGGCGAAGATCTGCCTGATCGAGGACTTCCAGCCCAAGACGGCGCGGACTTTCGAGGTCGCGCGGACCTACAGGTTCTGCAAGGGGTCGGGGATGCCGATCTCGATCCCGGTCATCGAAATGATCGAGATCGGCGCGGGCGGCGGCTCGATCGCCTGGGTCGATCCGATGGGGCGGATCCAGACCGGGCCGGAGAGCGCGGCCTCGGAGCCGGGGCCTGCCTGCTACCAGCGCGGCGGCGCGCGGCCGGCGATCACCGACGCGGATCTGGTGCTCGGCAAGCTCGATCCCGACAATTTCGCCGGCGGCGCGATCAAGCTCTCGGTCGCGAACGCGAAGAACGCGATCGGGCGGGACGTGGGTGAGAAGCTGAAACTCGAAGCGGAGCCGGCGGCTTTCGGGATCTGCGAGGTGGTGGACGAGAACATGGCGAATGCCGCGCGGGTCCACGCGGTCGAGAACGGCAAGAACATCTCGGACAATATCATGATCGCCTTCGGCGGCGCGGCGCCGCTGCACGCGGCGCGGCTCTGCGAGAAGCTCGGCATCGACCGCTGCCTGATCCCGCCCGGGGCGGGGGTGGGCTCGGCGATCGGGTTCCTGAAGGCGCCCTTCGGCTACGAGGCGCTGGCTTCGAAGGTGGCGCGGCTGGGGTCGTTCGATGTCGCCGCGGTCAACGCGATGCTCGCCGAGCTCAAGGAGACGGCGGAGGGCTTCGTGCGCGCCGGCACCGACGGGACGATCCGGCGCGAGGTGACGGCGTTCATGCGCTATGTCGGGCAGGGGTGGGAGATCCCGGTCGCCCTGCCGGACCGGAGGTTCGAGGCGGCGGACGTGGCGGGCTTGCGCGAGGCGTTCCGCGAGAACTACGCGCGCTTCTTCGGGCGAGCGATCGACGGACTCGACGGGCTGGAGATCGAGGTCGTCACCTGGTCGGCAAAGGCGCAGGACGAGCGCCCCGCGCCCGAGCGGCACGCCATCACCCTTGGCCGTTCGGCGGCGGTGGTCGGCACGACGCGGCCGGTGTTCGATCCGGCCGCCGGCGCGGCGCTCGAGACGGCGATCGTCGAGCGCGGCGCGCTGGCCGCGGGCGCCCGGGTTGCCGGGCCGGCGGTGATCGTCGAGCGGGAGACCTCGACGGTTGTCACCTCGCCCTTCGACGTCGTCATGCAGGACGACGGCACCCTTCTCCTCCTGCGCAAGGAGCTTGCGGCATGAGCGACGGCCTCGAAGAAATCCGCATGCAGGTCATGTGGAACCGGCTGATCTCGGTGGTCGAGGAGCAGGCGATGACCTTGCTCCGCACCGCCTTCTCGACCAGCGTCCGCGAAGCGGGCGATCTCTCCGCCGGCGTCTTCGATCCAAAGGGGCGGATGCTGGCGCAGGCGGTGACGGGGACGCCGGGCCATGTCAACACCATGGCCGAGGCGGTGCTGCATTTCATCGCCGAGATCGGGCGGGAGCGGATGTATCCCGGCGACACCTACGTCACCAACGATCCGTGGAAGGGCACCGGGCATCTCCACGACATCACCATGGTGTCGCCGTCCTTCCTCGGCGACACGCTCGTCGGCTTCTTCGCCTGCACGGCGCATGTCGTGGACGTCGGCGGCCGCGGCTTCGGGGCCGACGGCAAGTCGGTCTACGAGGAAGGCATCCAGATCCCGATCATGAAGTTCGCCGAGCGCGGCGAGGTGAATGCCGACCTCGCGCGGATGCTGCGGGCGAATGTGCGTGAGCCGAACCAGGTGGTGGGCGACTTCTACTCGCTCGCGGCCTGCAACGACGTCGGCCACCGGCGCCTCGTCGACATGATGACCGAGATCGGGCTGAGCTCGCTCGACACCCTCGGCGCCTTCATCTTCGCCCGCACCGAGGCGGCGACGCGCGCCCGGATCGCGGCGTTGCCGGAGGGGCGCTGGACGAACGCGCTGGTGACGGACGGCTATGACGCGCCGGTGCGGCTGGCCGCGGCGGTGGAGATCGCCGGCGGGCGGGTGAATGTCGACTTCGCCGGATCGGACGCGGCGAGCCGCTGGGGCATCAACGTGCCGATCATCTACACCAAGGCCTATGCCTGCTACGCGCTGAAATGCGTGGTGGCGCCCGACATTCCGAACAACTGGGCGAGCCTCGACTTCTTCACCATCTCCTCGCCGGTCAACATCCTGAACGCCGAGCGGCCGGCGCCGGTCAGCCTGCGGCATGTGATCGGACACATGGTGCCGGACCTGGTGCTGGGCGCGCTGGCGCGGGCGTTGCCGGGGCAGATCCTCGCCGAGGGCGCGGCGGCGCTCTGGAACATCCATATCTCCGCCCGGCCGATGGCGGGCGCGGAGGGTCGGCGGGCCGAGATCCTGATGTTCAACTCGGGCGGCATGGGGGCGCGGCCGGGGCTCGACGGGCTGTCGTCGACGGCCTTCCCGTCGGGGGTGATGACGATGCCGATCGAGGCGACCGAGCATACCGGGCCGGTGATCGTCTGGCGCAAGGAGCTGCGGCCGGACTCGGGCGGCGACGGGCAGTATCGCGGCGGTCTCGGCCAGGTGATCGAGATCGAGGCGGCGCCGGGGCACGAGTTCGACTTCTCGGCGATGTTCGACCGGGTGAACCATCCGGCACGCGGTCGCGACGGCGGCGCCGACGGGGCGGCGGGCGTGGTGGCGCTCGACGACGGGACGGCGATGAAGCCGAAGGGCTGGCAGCATGTGCCGGCCGGCCGGCGGCTGGTGCTGAAGCTGCCCGGCGGCGGGGGCTATGGCGATCCGGCGCGGCGATCGAACGCGGCGCGGTCGGAGGATGTGTCGAAGGGCTACGTCACGGAGGAGGCGGAATGAGCTATGTGGCGGAGCGGCTGGCGGCGGTGAAGCCCTCGGCCTCGATGGCGGCGTCGCAGGCGGCCAAGGCGCTCCGGGCGACCGGGGTCGACGTGATCGACCTCGGCCTCGGCGAGCCCGACTTTCCAACGCCCGCGCATGTCTGCGAGGCGGCGCACCGGGCGGCGCTCGCCGGCGAGACGCTCTACACGCCGGCCGCCGGGACGCCGGCGCTGCGCGCGGCGGTGGCGGAGAAGTTCCGGCGCGAGAACGGGCTCGACTTCGGGCCGGACGAGATCGTCGTCGCCAACGGCGCCAAGCAGGTCATCTTCAACGCGCTGATGGCGACCCTCGACCCTGGCGACGAGGCGATCCTGCCGGCGCCCTATTTTGTCTCCTATCCCGAGATGGTGAAGCTCCTCGGCGGCGTGCCGGTGATCGCCGAATGCCCGGCGGCGGGGTTCCGGCTGACGCCGGCGGTGCTGGAAGCTGCGATCACGCCGCGGACCAGGTGGCTGTTCCTGAACATGCCGGGCAATCCGTCGGGGGCGGTCTATTCGGCGGCGGAGCTGCGGGCACTCGGCGCGGTGCTCGCACGGCATCCGCGGGTGCTGGTGCTGTCGGACGAGATCTACGAGCACATCCTCTTCGATGGACGGGCCTTCGTTTCCTTCGGCGCCGCCTGCCCGGAGCTGCGCGAGCGGACGCTGATCGTCAACGGCGTCGCCAAGGCCTATGCGATGACCGGCTGGCGGGTCGGCTATGCCGCGGGGCCGGGGCCGCTCGTCAAGGCGATGGCGACGGTGCAGAGCCAGTCCTGCACCTCGGTCGCGGCGCCGATGCAGGCGGCGGCGCTGGCGGCGCTGACCGGGCCACAGGACTGCGTCGCCGAATTCCGCGCCGCCTTCGAGCGCCGGCGCGACCTGGTGGTCGCGGGCGTGGCGAAGATCGACGGGCTGACGCTGGCGCCGCCGGAGGGGGCGTTCTACGCCTATATCGGCTGCGCCGGGCTGATCGGGCGGCGGACGCCGAAGGGGACGGTGCTGGCCGACGACACGGCCGTCGTCGATTATCTGCTCGCCGAGGGCCATCTCGGCTCGGTGCCGGGGGCGGCCTACGGGCTGTCGCCGTTCTTCCGGATCTCGACGGCGACCTCCGACGAGGTCCTGACCGAGGCCATCAGCCGCATCGCGCGCGCGGTGGCGGCGCTCCAGCCTGCCGAGGTGACTGCATGAGCCCGCGTTTCGATACTCTCCTGCTGACCGGGGCGGCCGGCCGCCTCGGCACCCACCTGCGCCGCGGTCTCGCCCCGCTCTGTCGGCGGCTCCGCGTTTCCGACCGGGTGGAGATCGCCGATCTTGAGCCGAACGAGGAAGCGGTGATCTGCGACCTGTCGGACGCGGCGGCCGTGCTGCGGATGACCGAAGGGGTGGACGCGATCGTGCACTTCGGCGGCGCGCCGCTGGAGACGAAGTGGGAGACGATCCTGAATTCCTCGATCATCGGCAGCTACAACATCTACGAGGGCGCGCGGAAGAACGGGGTGAGGCGCGTCGTCTACGCCTCGTCGGTGCATGCGATCGGCTATCACAGGATCGAGGATCAGATCGACGCCAGCGCGCCGCACCGGCCGGACAGCCTTTACGGCGTGTCGAAATGCTTCGTCGAGGACCTGAGCCGGCTCTACTGGGACAAGTTCGGCATCGAGACGGTATGCTGCCGGATATTCTCGGCCTTCGACCAGTACACCGACCGACGGATGCTCTGGTCGATGCTGAGCTACGAGGATTGCATCCGGCTGGTCGAGGCGAGCCTGACCGCGCCCAGGGTGGCCCATTCGATCGTGTTCGGCACCTCGGCCAACCGGCACCGGATGGTCGACAACCGGCTGGCCGCGCATATCGGCTTCCAGCCGCGGGATTCGACGGAGGCGCAACGGGCGGAGACCGAGGCGCGGGTGCCGGCGGCGGATCCGCGGGCGCCGGCGGTGGAGCATCTCGGCGGCTGGTTCATCGACCTCGGCCATCCCGATGACGAGGCGGCGAAATGAGGGATGCTTACGACGTGGTGATCGTCGGGGGGGCGGTGATCGGCTCGTCGGTCGCCTATTTCCTGACGGCGAACCCGGATTTCGGCGGGTCGGTGCTGGTGGTGGAGCGGGACCCGAGCTATGCGCGGGCCGCGACCTCGCTGTCGTCTTCCTCGATCCGCACCCAGTTCTCGAACCCGATCAACGTGCGGATCAGCCAGTTCGGCTCGCAGTTCATCCGCGATTTCCCCGAGGTCATGGCGGTCGGCGATGACAGGCCCGACCTCAACTTTCACCCGGGCGGGTATCTCTTCCTCGCCGCGACCGAGTCGCAGGAGCGGACGCTCCGGGAGAACCACGCGGTTCAGGTCGCTTGCGGCGCTGACGTGGTGCTCTGGGACGCGGACGAGCTCGATCGGGCGTTTCCTCACCTGCGGACCGGGGACATAAGGGTCGCGTCCTATGGCCGGTCGGGCGAGGGGTGGTTCAACAATACCGGGCTGATGCAGGGCTTCAAGGCGAAGGCGCGGGGGCAGGGGGCGGAGTATGTCGCCGACGAGGTGGTGGCGATCGGCCGCGACGGTGGGCGCGTCGTCTCGGTGACGCTGAAGTCGGGCGCCATCATCGAGGCGGGGACGGTGGTCAACGCCTCGGGACCGCGGGCGGCGCTGACGGCGCGGATGGCGGGACTCGACCTGCCGGTGGAGCCGCGCAAGCGCACCTCGTTCGTCTTCGACTGTGCGCGGAGCCCGGAGGGAACGGCGACGGTCAACGGCGGGCGGCTGCCACTGATGATCGATCCGACGGGGGTGTTCTGCCGGCCGGAGGGGCGGTTCTTTCTCGCGGGCTGTCCGCCGGTGGAGGATCCGGCGGTGGACTGGGACGACTTCGAGCCGCGCTACGAGGAGTTCGAGGAGGTGATCTGGCCGGCGCTCGCCGAGCGCTCGGAGGCCTTCGAGGCGATCAAGGTGGTGAATCAGTGGGCCGGGCACTATGATTTCAACACCCTCGACCATAACCTGATCGTCGGGCGGGATCCGGTGGTGGCGAATTTCATATACGCCAACGGCTATTCCGGGCATGGTCTGCAGCAGAGCCCCGCGGCGGGGCGCGGTGTCTCGGAGCTCATCGTCTATGGCGGCTACCGGACGCTCGATCTGTCGGAGGTCGGCTACGAGCGGATCGTCGAGAACCGGCCGTTCCTCGAGAAGGCGGTGATCTGACGGCGACCGCCATGCACAGGGTCGGGAATGCCAGTTACGCGCGGCACGGGATTCACCGGCGGGAAGGCGCGGCGATGAGCGGGCGGCCGTTCCGCTTGCCGCCGCTGAACGCGCTCCGGGTGTTCCATACCGTCGTACGCCACCGGAGTTTTCGCGCCGCCGCCGACGAGCTGCTGGTGACGCCGCAGGCGGTGAGCCAGCAGATCAAGCTTCTGGAGGACACGCTCGGGCAGGAGCTCTTCGAGCGCCGCGGCAGGGCGATCGAGCCGAACGAGAATGCGATCCTGCTGGCACATTTCGTTCAGGCCGGATTCGACGAGTTCGCCGAAGGTGTGCGGCGGGTGACGAAGGTCGGGCAGAGGAACCGGATCTATCTCAACGTCAGCCCGTATTTCGCCACGCGCTACCTCTTGCACCGGATCGCGACGTTTCGCGAAACGCTGCCCGATGCCGACCTGCGGCTGACGACGAAGATCGAGCTGCCGGACTTCGTCAGCGACGACGTCGATGTGGCGATCCAGTGGGGCTACGGGGGCTGGAAGCAGTACGAGCAGGTTCTGCTGCTGCGCGACATCAAGGTCCTCTGCTGCGCGCCGGCGATGGCCGGGCGGCTGAGGACGCCGGCCGACCTCCTGACCCTGCCGCTCCTGCACCCGGTCCTGTCGGACCGGCTCTGGGCGGATGTGCTCCGGCACTTCGGGCTGGCGCCGCCGCCATCGCGCGGCGATCTGCGGTTCCATGATGCCGCGACGCTCCGGCGGGCGACGCTGGCCGGGCTGGGGGTCGGGCTGGTGTCGCGGGTGGATGCGGAGGGAGATCTGCGTCTCGGCAAGCTCGTCGCGCCGTTCGGGCAGACGCTGATGGACGAGATGCCGGAGGAGCAGGTGCCGGGCTTCTTCCTGATCCTGCCCAAGGGCCACCGGCGGGTGAAGCAGATCGCCGCCTTCTGCCGCTGGGTCGAGGGCGAGAACTGGGCGGAGCTCGGTCAGGGCGAGTGACAAGTCCCGCTTGTCGATCCGCCGTCTTTCTTGGTTTCTGCCCGCCCTCCGATCCGCCACCTTGCCGCCGAACGAGGGAGGGTGCGCATGGGTCAGGCGCTGGTCACCGGGGCGACGAGCGGCATCGGGCGGGCGATCGCGATCGCGCTGAAGGGCGCGGGGCACGAGGTGGTGGCCGTCGGGCGGCGGGGCGAGGCGCTGGCGGCGCTGGAGCGGGAGCACGGGATTGCCGGGCGCCGCGCCGATCTCGCCGACCGGAAGGCGGCGCGGGCGGCGCTGGCCGGGCTGGCGCCGGACATTCTGGTCAACAACGCCGGGGTGATGCCGCCGCTCGCGCATTTCTGCGATACCGACGAAGACGAGATCGACCGGGCGGTCACGGTGAACCTGTCGTCGGTCCTGTTCCTGACCCGGCTCGTCGCGCCGGGGATGCGGGCACGGGGGCGGGGGCACATCTTCTTCACCGGCTCGACGGCGGGGCATGCGGCCTTCGCCCATTATGCGGTCTACTGCGCGACCAAGGCGGCGATCGGCGGCTTCGCGCAGGCGCTCCGGCTCGACATGGCGCCGGCGGGGGTGCGGGTGACCGAGATCGTGGCCGGCCGGGTCGAGACCGGGCTCTACAAGGGATTGCTGGGCGAGGAGGCGCGGGCCGCGATGTATGCGGGGAACTCGGCCGTCCAGCCCGAGGATGTGGCGGCGATGGTCCTGGCGGTGCACGGGCTGCCGGCATCGGTCGATGTGGCGCGCTTCGACATCCTGCCGACGCATCAGGCGACCGCGACCGGCGGCGCCGGCAAGAAGGGGGATTGAGGATGCGGGGGCTTTTTGTCGTGGTGGTCGGCGGTGGCGCCGGGCTCGGGGCCTTGATCGTGGAGATGGCGGTCGAGGCTGGCGCGGCGGGGATCGGCGTCATCGACGTGAACCCGGCGGCGGCCGACGCGGCGCTGTCGCCGGCCCGGGCGGCAGGTGTGCCGGCGGTGGCGGCGACCTGCGACATCCGCGCGGCGGAGGCGGCGCATCGGGGGTTCGCCGAGGTGGCGGCGGGTCTCGGGCGGGTCGACACGCTCGTCAACTCGGCGGCGATCTACCCGCGCAAGCCCTTGCTGGAAATAACGGATTCGGACTGGGACGCCTCGAACGCGATCAACGTGAAGGGGACGTATCACATGATGGTCGCGGCGGTGCGGCAGATGCGCGGGCAGGAGCCGAAGGGGCTGGTACGGGGGCGGATCGTCAACGTCGCGTCGGTCGATGCGTTCAAGGCGCATCCGCAGAACGCGCACTATGCGGCCACGAAGGCGGCGGTGGTCAGCCTGACGAAGAGCTTCGCGCAGGAGATGGCGCCGGACGGGATCCTCGTCAACGGCGTGGCGCCGGCGGGGATGGCGACGGAAAAGGCGAGGGAACTCGGGTTCTTGGGCGAACTTGCCAAAGCGAGCCCTCTGGGGCGCGGCGGCGAGCCGCGCGAGATGGCGGAGTGGGTCCTGATGGCCGGCGGGCCGAAAAATACCTACATGACCGGCGAGACGATCATCGTTTCGGGGGGCTATATCTACGCCTGAGCGAAGCGGCGAAACCCCCGGCGGAGGCATCGGAGTCGGGCTTCGACCAGAGCGGAGTCCGCCCCGGCAGAGCCGGATTCCTGAATTTGCGTGATGTCCTGATCACCAGGCGATTCCGTCTGGTCGGTTAGCGTCCGGGGCGACCGCTCTGCCGAGGGACTGGAGCGTCGTCTAGTGTCCGTTGAGGATAGCGGACACTATGAGCTTGTTGATGGCGCGTCGAACCAAGCGGCTCTGGACCATCGAAGAGAAGCGGTCGATCTGCCTGCCGGCGACGGCGCCGGGCGTTTCGGTCGCGCATGTGGCGCGGCGCTATGCGCTAAACGCGAACGTTATCTTCAAATGGCTTCGTGACCCGAGGTTTATGCCGGATCCTGACGCTGCCCCGGTGGATGGCTCTCTCTTTCTTCCCGTCGAGATCATCGCGCATCCTGTTCAAGGGGATGCGTCCGCGTCAGGCAATGCCCCGGGCCCAGG
>NZ_JAGOMQ010000060.1 GCF_017993425.1 Amaricoccus sp. | reverse complement strand
CCCAGAGACGGGCCTGACGCGCCTGCGCCGTAGGATAGCTCCCGCGCGTCAGGCCCGTCTCTCTAACTGGACAAGGGGGTTAAAATTGGACGCCGATCGGGGGTCGAGTTTGCGCGCCGATTGACACGCGCTCGCTCATGCCCTGCATCGCGGCCTCGAATTAGCAATGATATGATCCACTTATCCGCTTGGATTGTTCGCGGAACCGAGCATGTGTGGTGTCAAGCAGACGCCAACCGGAGACCACGATGACCATCACCATCCTGCCCAGCGCCAACCTCGAATGGGGCTTCTGGGGCACCATCAGCCGCATCGAGAACGACCCCGCCGCCGACCCCGCCAAGGCATGGGCGAACGCCTCCCGCCGGATCGCCGAGGTCACCACCGCCTCGCCCGAGGGAGTGCGCGACTTCCTCGACTCCCGCCACGGCCGCCACTTCGCCGACGACGTCGCGGGCGAGCTCGTCCGCGGCGACACGCTCAAGGAAGCGATCGACACCGCCATCGCCCGCTGGATGGGCTGGCGCATCGACCGCAGGACCAGCCGCGAGACCGGGATCCCGAAGGGGCTCCCCTACCTGACCGGCTTCGCCAACCACTACGCGATCATGGCCGAGCTTCCCTACTGATCGCGGCCCTTCCGCCTCCGCCGCGCACCCACGGGCAAGCGCGGCTCGGGGTCGTAGAAGGTCCGGGATGGTCCCGGCCTCGTGGCAAGGGAACCACCCGATGACCAAGCTCTCCGACACCCAGTCGATCATCCTCTCCGCCGCGGCGCAGCGCGCCGACGGCAACGTGCTGCCGCTGCCCGGCTCGCTGCGCGGCGGCGCCGCCAGTAAGGTGGTGGCCGCGCTGCTCTCCCGCGGGCTGATCCGCGAGGAGATCACCGACAGCCCGCGCAAGGCCGACGCGGCGATGAACCGGGTCTGGCGCAACCTCCCCGAGCCGGACAGCCGCGGGGTCCTGCTCTTCATGACCGCCGCCGGCGCTGACGCGATCGGCATCGAGTTGCCCGTGACGCCGGACGAGCCGCAGGCCGCGACGGCGCCAGTCGAGCCCGGCGCCGTCCCCTACGCCTTCAACGAGGGCACGAACTCGGCGGGCGAGCCGGCCGCGGGCGCGCCCACGGGCGCCGACGAGGCGCCGGTCGAGGCGACCCTGAAGCGCCGGGGCCGGCTGAAGACGACCGCGCCCACGGGCGCGGACGTCGCGCCTGCGCCGAAGACCCGCGGCGGCACCAAGCAGGCGCAGCTGATCGCGATGCTCCGCCGCAAGGAGGGCGCCACCATCGCTCAGATCGTCGAGGCCCTCGCGTGGGCGCCTCACACGATTCGCGGAGCCTTCGCCGGGGCGCTGAAGAAGAAGCTCGGGCTTACCGTCACCTCCGAGAAGGTCGAGGGAACCCGCGTCTACCGCATCTCGGACGACCCGGCGACGCAGGAGGCGGGGCTTTGAGCCCCGCCGACCGCACGGACCCGCGGCATCGCATCCTCGCGATCGCGCTGCAGCTGGCGGCATACCCGCCGGCGCGCAAGCACGAGCAAGTCTACGAGGCGCGCGTGCCATGGCGCCTCATCACCGAGCTGCGTGCCGCGCTCGACGACGGCGGGGTGGACTGGCGCGCGGCCTGCCTCGCGCTCAGGGAGCCCGAGTGATCATGGCGCTCTTCCGGGTTCACGCCTACGACTGTGAGCACCACGCCACGCTGATCGTCGAGACCGACGTCCGGGAGCGGGCCGGCGTGGTCGCCTCCGAGTTCGTGGCCGCGATGCACCTCGGCTACTACCCGGCGGACCATTCGCAGCGCTGGCCCGACCTCGTCCGCATCGAGACCGCGACTTCGTGGTTCGACGCCGACGCGCCTTTCCCGCCGGTCGTCGAGAGCATCGAGGCGATCGATCCCGACCCGCCCGGCGCGGCCTGAACAGCGCCGCGAAGACCCGCCGCCTGCGAGGGCGGCGGTTCCCGTTCAGGCGCCGCCCACTGCTCCGCCATCGCCGCGGCGATGCCCGGATAGGTCCGGCTCCGGTTCCGCCAGCGCTCGGGCCCCGGCGGCTCGCGATGCACCCGCGCATCCCGGCCGGCGACGATCGACGTCGGCACGAGCCGCGGCAGTCCCTTCAGCCACAGGCAGGTCGCCTTCGTTTCCGGGTGCCCGAACCCCCACGGCTGGATCGTCTGCGACGGCGCCGGGATGTCGAAGAGCCGCCGCACGTGCCCGAGCATGATCGGGTTCTCGACCGCGATCCGCGGGATCGGCGCCCGCAGCATCGCGAGGAAGAACGCCGCGGCGTGCCCGAGGTTGGCCCAGCGGTCGCCGGCGGCGCCGTTCTCCCGGCGGCACCCGAGGTAGAGATGCTTGGCGCCGCTGTTCGCCAGGAACGTGCAGGGCGGGTGCGCGATCAGCAGATCCCAGCCGTCGTGCAGGATGGCCCGCACGTCGCCGACGACGTGCGGGCCTGGCCGCTCGCTCGGCAGCAGGTCGCAGGACACCGCGTCGTGGCCGCGCGCCCGGAAGGCATCGCGGACCACTCCCGAGAACTCGCAGGCAACGAGGATGCGCATGGGGCTTCACGCAGCGGCGGACTTGCGCCGGCGGGCGGGCTTCGCCTCGGCGGTGGCTTCCGAGTCGCCCTCCGATGCGTCCGCGCCCAGCCGCTCCGCCTTCACCGCGGCGAAGCCGCGGCCGTCGCCGTCGAGCACCGCGTCGCGCCCGGTCTCCGCCTGCCAGCGCTCCACCGCCACGTCGACGTAGGCCGGGCTGATCTCCATCGCGAACGCCCGCCGCCCGGTCGCCTCGCCGGCCATGATCTGCGAGCCGGAACCCGAGAACGGCTCGTAGCAGATGCCGCCGCGCGCCACGTGCTGGCGCATCGGGATCGCGAAGCAGTCGAGCGGCTTCGGCGTCGGGTGGTCGGGGCGCTCCTCGCCGGCGAGGCTCGGGATCACCCATGTGGACGCCAGCGTCTCGTCGGCGACCTTCGGCGGCCGGTGCGGCCTCACCCAGCCCATGAAGCAGGGCTCGTGCTTCCAGAGGTAGTGCGAGCGGGTGAGGACGCCGCGGTCCTTCACCCAGATGATCTGCTGGTGCACGAAGGCGCCCGCCTTCTCCCAGCAGGCCTCCAGCATCGCCTGGCGCCGCGAGGCATGCCAGCAGTACCAGGCGGCGTCCTCGGCGATCGCCTCGGACACGGCGGCGGCGATGAACCCGTCATAGAGCTCGGCGCCCTGCGAGCTGTCGTCCCAGGTGACGCCGTAGCTCGGCGACCAGTCCTTGTTGCGGGTCGGATGGTTCGAGCCGTCGTAGTCGACGAGGTAGGGTGGATCGGTCGCGAACAGCGCCGCCCGCTCGCCGTTCATCAGCCGCCGCACGTCGGCGGCACTCGTGCTGTCGCCGCAGAGCAGCCGGTGGTCGCCGAGGATCCAGAGATCGCCGGTCCGCGACGCCGGGTTGCGCGGCGGCTCGGGCACCACGACCGGGGGAACGCTCGGCCCCTCCGTGGTCTCGCCGCCGCCGACGTCCATGGCGAGCAGCTGGTCGAGCTCTGCGTCGGAGAAGCCGGTGAGCGACAGGTCGAAGTCGTCGGCCGCCAGCGCCTGCAGCTCGGCAGCGAGCAGCGCCTCGTCCCATGCCCCGAGTTCGGTCAGTTTGTTGTCGCTGATGCGGTACGCCTGCCGCTCTTCCTTGGTCAGGTGGTCGAGCACGATCACCGGCGCTTCGGTCAGGCCGAGCTCGGCGGCGGCGAGGATGCGGCCGTGGCCAGCGATCACCTCGCCGTCGCTCCCGACCAGCACCGGGTTCGTCCAGCCGAACTTCGCCATGGAGGCGGCGATCTTCGCGACCTGGTCCGCCCCGTGGGTCTTCGCGTTCCGGGCATAGGGCTTCAGGCGCTCGAGCGGCCACTGCTCGATGCGCTCCGGAGCGAAGCTCAGGGTCATGGTCGGCACCTTGTGGGCAGGACGGCGGAGGCCGGGTGGACTCCCGAGGGTGGACTCCGCGCTGGATTCCACTGGGTCCGGTGGACTCCTTCAGGGGTCCAGCGGAAGCCACCCCCGGAAGGGTGGAAGTCTTTGTTTTGTCGAAGGTATCAGGCGAGCCGGCGGATTCCGGATTCCGGGTGGCTTCCCAAAATTTCGCGGCTGTCGCTGGCGAACTGTCGCGCTTCGCCCGCCAGCATACGATTTCCTCCGGAAAGGAACCGTACAATCAGCGGGTTAGAGCGCGACGCTCACAGTTTGCTTCAGGCGATTGGTAGGCAAAGGCAGCGCGAGAACCGATCTCCGATCCGTCGCCGTCTCCGTCCCTCAGCCTCCCGCGCCGCGCTCGCACATTTCCGAGCATGATCCGTTTCTACGGCGTTTCGCCTTCGAAGTGAATCCCTCCCGGTGTCTCAACTCTCGATGTCTCACGAAGACGATTTCGCTTGACAGAGGGCGGGCGGACTGGGCGCGGAGCGACGATGCGGATTGGCGTCATCTCCGACACTCATGGGCTGCTGCGACCCGAGGCGCTAGCGCGGCTCGCCGGCGTCGCGCACATCATCCACGCCGGCGACATCGGCAGCCCGGAGATCGTGCCGCGGCTGGCGGAGATCGCACCGCTCACCGCGATCCGCGGCAACGTCGACACGCAGCCGTGGGCCCGGGCATTCGCGCCGTGGGAGGTAGTGACGCTCGCGGGTCGCACGCTCTACGTCATCCACGACCGCGGGGAGCTGAACCTCGACCCCGTCGCCGCCGGCTTCGGCATGGTCGTGTCGGGCCATTCGCACCAGCCGACGATCGAGACCGCGGATGGCGTGGTCTACCTCAATCCCGGTAGCGCCGGTCCGCGCCGCTTCCGCTTGCCGGTCACGCTGGCGACGGTCGACCTGACCGCCACGGCGATCCGGCCGGAGATCCACGACCTCGTCGTCTGACCTCCAGCCGGCCCGCGTCATCCGGCGCGCGCGACCACGAACCGCCGCCCGCGGCGATGGTGGACCTGCCGGCCGTTAAGCCGCCAGGCGATGACGCTGAGCGCGTAGTCATAGCGCCGGTGCGCGGTGGGGCGGCTGATACCGAACCGATAGCAGAGATGCTTCCACGGCGTGCCTTCGACGCGCGCCCACATCAGATGGGACTCGTCGCGCTCGAGGAAGCGGTTCCAGGTGATCGTCTCCTCCATGCGGCTAATGGCGGCGGGGCTGGGCGGAGGTCGGCGCATCGGCACTGGGTGCGCGCCCACCCGGTCCCCGAAGCTGCGCAGGATCTCGGGCCAGGTGCTGAAGTAGCCGCTGAGGCGAACCGGCGGCAGCTGCTTCAGCACGTCGGCGGCCTCGACGATCCGCTCCTCGACCATGTCGCGCGTCCACTCAGCCATGGGCGGCCTCCGGGCGCTTCCCGTAAAGCCGCTCGCCGAGCTGGCGGACGAGTTCGCGCTCCGGCCAGCTCAACCGCTGGTCGTCGACCGCGACCGCCAGCACACCCTGCTCGCGCCAGCCGTCCCGCTTGACCTCGTCGGGGCTGCGGCGCTCACCGCCGTAGCCGCGGGCGTGGAAACGCATCGCGGTCACGGCCGCACCTCCTGCAGCACGGCGGCATAGCCGGCGACGTCGAGGATCGAGTCCGCGTGCGCCGGATCGTGGCCGAGCCGCGCGAGCTTCAGGTCGATCAGGCAGAGGACCACCTGCGCCGGCGTCACCGGACGTCCGAGGGTGACCGACCAGCGGGCGGCGACGGCCGCCATCGACGCGGCCGGATCGCCGTAGGCGCGACGCCGCTGGCCAACCACCCGCGCTGCCTGCCGCAGCATCGCCTCGCCCCTCAACGCACACCGCCGCGGGTGTCGAGCGCCCAGATGAGGATCGCCAGCGCGTCCGCCTCATTGTCGTCGGTGGGGTTGAAGCCACGCGCACGGGCGGCGGCAATCATCGCCGGCTTCCCGGCGTTGCCCTGACCGGTGGCGTGGCGCTTGATCGTGCCGACCGGCACGCCCTGATAGGGCACGCCGCGGAGTTCGGCCCACGCGGTCAGCGTCGCCATCAGACCGCCATAGACGTGGGCGGCGTCGGTGCCCGCATGTCGCCTGACCTCTTCGTACCAGATCGCCGCGATCGGTCCGCTCAGCTGGTCGAGCGCGATCAGCCAGTTGGTGAAGCGCAGATAGCGCATGCCGCCGCCGTCGTAGCGGCTGGGGCGGAACGACACCGTGCCGCTGGCGATCAGGCCGTCGTGCGTGCGCAGCGCCCAGCCGGTCGTGGTCCCGAGGTCGAGGGCGAGGATGGCCTGATCCGAAGCCGCGCACTCAAGCGCGCGGTTGGCGTCGATCGGCGGCGCCAGGGCCGTTGAGAGGTTCTGCATGGTGAAGGCTCACGGATCGTGGGCCTTCGGCTTTGGTCGCCACAAGATGTAGCTACCGCCCGCCCTCATCGCAACCGAAAAGGGATGCCGACAGCGCCCGCCCGACGCGATTGTCCCGCGTGTCCCTACCTCGGCCCGGTGTCTCTACCTTTCAATAAGGTAGGGCCACGGATTTTGCATATTTATCAATGCATTAACCTGCCGTGTCCCTACCTCGCGACTTTCGACGGATTTCTACTCTTTTCATATAGGGAACGTATATCGACCGATATTCATGTTCCCACACGAAAGGTAGGGAAATAGGTAGGGACACGGCCACGAGGTGGGGACACCGTTGTTTTTGCTTCGAGTTTTCGTGTCCTCACCTGAGGGCCAGGTAGGGTCACCGACAGCAGGTGGGGACACCGAAAACGAAGACGCGCGGCAGGTTTGCCGCGCGCCGGTGAAACAAGAGCGGATCGACTGGATTACTCGGGGTCGCGTTTGAACCGCCACTCGCGTGGGGCCTTGCGACCACCTTCTTGTCGATGGCGGTACCGTACCCAGCCCTTGGCCCTGAGATAAGCGCCCACCCTCATCTGGTCACCCTTGGTCCAGCGGGCCGGTTCGATGCCGATCGCCTGCTCGAGGATCTCGCCGATGGAGACATCGACGAGTGGTGCAACGCGCAGGACGGTTTCCTTCACGGGCGGCTCGTAACCCGGATATCCGCCGCCGGTCGTCCGCACCTCGTTAGACAGCCAGCGCTCGATGAGATCATCCCAGGCGTCGGCCTGGTAACGCTTCTCCTGCTCGGACGTGGCGGCGGCGATGAGCTCGGGCGTGTCCAGCCACCAGATCGCACCGGCTCGGAACCGGGCGACCGCCTCGGCCCAGAGCTGGTCGCGATCGCGGGCGAGTGCTTCGATGTCGATCGTGCCGCAGCGGACCGGCCAGAAGCGGCGGTTGCCGGTCTCGTCGCGCAGATAGGTGTCGGGGTTCACGGTGCCGGCGAAGACGCACTGGCGCGGCACCTCGATGGTGTAGCGGCCGTAGGGCGGGCGAAACCGGTCGGTGGTGCGGGAGAGGAACGCCTTGATGCGCGAGACCTCGGCCTTGGAGATGGCGTCGAGCTCGGCGATCTCGATGATCCAGACGCCCTGCATGTGCATGGCGGCGTCCTTGGTGCCGAGGTCGGGCAGCTCGTCGGTGAACCAGTCCTCGCCGGCGAGGATCTTCAATGCGGTGGACTTGCGTGCGCCCTGCGGGCCCTCGAGCACCAGCATGTGGTCGGCCTTGACGCCGGGTCGGAAGATGCGCGCGACCGCGGAGATCAGCCAGAGTGCGCCGGCCGATCGGTTGAACGCGGTGTCCGCGGCGCCGAGGTAGCGGCAGGTCCAGGTCTCGATGCGCGGCACGCCATCCCAGGCAAGCGCACCAAGATGGTCGCGCACCGGATGCACGGTGATCTCGTGCGCCACGGCGGCGACGCTGCGGCTGACGGTCATCGGGGTCACGTTCAACTCGCGGCGCTGCAGCCATTCCGCCGCGCGCACATCGTCGCCATCGGTCCAAGGGCGAGGCGCGGTCTCGTCGGACGCGTCCCAGGGCAGGGGGCGGGTCACGAGAATCTCCTGGCGGAATTCGTCGAACACGATGGCGCCGGCGAAGGCCTCGTCGCAGCCGAGCGCGGTGATGACGTTGGCCTCGTTGCGCTCGGGCTGGCCGGCGAGATCGAGCCGGAGCTTGTGTGACCAGGCCGGACGGATCACGCGATGGCTGAGGTCGCCGGTCGTGTTCAGCCGGCGGCGCAGCTCGGCGATCTGCTTGTCGAGCACGGCAACCGCAATACCCGTCCGGGCCTTGATGCGCGCAAGCACCTGCCGCTCGGGCAGCGGGTCGAGCCGGGCGAGGACGACGCGCCCGAGAAGCATGCCGAGCGCGGTCACGTCGGGCGGATTGGTCAGCGCCTCCGCCGCGGCTTGGAGCTCGGCATCGAGTGTGGCGACGTTCGAATCGTCCGCCGTGGAGACTGGCCCCGACGCGTCGATGGCGAGCACCTCGTCCGAACCGCCCGACGCCAGCGCGTAGTCCGAGGCGGCGGCGCCGCGCTTGAGGTCGTCGTTGAAGTCGTCGCCATGCAGCGGCGTGACGGTCCGGTTCGGGATGTCGGCGTCGTTCAGCCGATCCGCGAGGCCGGCGGCGGCCTGGCGGCCGGCGCCCCCGGCGTCGGCGAAGATCGTCACCTCGGTGACGCCGGCCGGCCAGCGCCAGCGGCGGACGCCATCGGCGGCGAGCGCGGCCCAGACGGGCACCCCGAACATCGACTGCGCCGCGAGCGCCGTCTCGATCCCCTCGGCGATGCCGAGGTGACCATCGGCGCCGAGCGGGAACAGCCGCACCGCGCCGTCCCCGACCGAGCCCAGCATCTTCCTGTCCGCGGGCGCCTTGCCCGACCCGTCGTCGAGCAGGAACGTGCGGTGGATGCCGCCGACCGGTGCGCCATCGGCGCCGCGCGGGACCGCCACCATGCCGGGCCACCCCCGTGCGCCATCGTAGTCGGTCAGGTCGGGGTGGTAGAGCAGGTCAGACGCGGCCGGGTCAGAGAGACCGCGGCTCCGAAGGTAGGTCTCGGCGGGGCTGCCGGCGAGGGGCAGGCAGCCGTCGAGGATGCGGCGGACCTCCAGTGTGTGGTCGACCTTCGGGCGGGCCTGCCGGGGCGGCGCCGGGCGGTCCATGCGCGCCAGCCGGGCCGCCTCCTCGAAGAGCGCGGCGTCGGTCAGCCCGGTGCCGTGATAGATCAGGTCGATCGGCCCGGCGCGCTCGCCGGTCGAGAAGTCGAAGCCCCAGCCCGCATAGGGCCCGTCGAGATGGATGACGCAGGAGCCCTCCTTGCGCGGCGGCCGCCCCGAGAGGTCGGCGCAGCGCAGGGTTCGCCGGTCGGGCGACAGCCGCGCCTGTGCGAACAGGTCGGGCAGCCAGTCGGGGGCGGTCGCCGCCAGCTGCGCCTTGACCGCGCCGAGGTCGATGCGCGGCGGCGGCGTCCAGACGTCGTTCAGGTCGATCACGTTCCGGCCCTCAGGCGAGGATGACCAGGCCCTGCTCGGCCCGGGTGATGGCGGTGTAGAGCCAGCGGCGGCGATCGAGCTCGCTGCGCCCGAGCCCGTCGTCCCAGACGATCACGTTCTCCCACTGCGAGCCCTGCGCCTTGTGGGCGGTGATCGCCCAGCCGAAGGTGGCCTCGGTCAGCTGCTTCTTCTGCTTCCAGTCGCGGTCGTGGCGCTCGCGGTTGAAATCGAGGTGGTCCTCGAAGTGCCCCTTGTAGATCCGGAGCCGCCCCGACCTGCCGTGTGCATCGGGCGGCTGGACCAGCGCGCCGTCCTCAGCCCGGACCACCGCCGAGAAGTAGAGGCTCCCCTCGTCGACGACGTCCTCGAGGGTGAGGAACATGCCGTTGATCAGCCCGATGTCGTTCTGGTTCTTCAGGCAGATGATCTTCTCGCCCGGGCCGGAGGGGAGCATGCCCGCGCCATACCCAGCGGCCGCGCGCATGGCGTTGTTGAGCTGGAGGCGGGTCGCGTTCATGCCGCAGATCAGCTGCCCCGAGCGCAGCGCCTGGCTCGGCGTCACGTCGCCCTTGCGCATCTTGGCGACGGAGCGGTCATACTCGCCGAAGCCGATCGGCTCGCCCTGCCGCGCCATGGTGGCGAGGCGGATGATGGCGCTCTCCGCCGCCTGGCGGTGGATCTCGGTCAGCATCACGTCGGGGGCGTCGCGGGTGAAGGCGCCTTCGCCCTTGATCGGCGGCAGCTGCCCGGGGTCGCCGAGCACCAGGATCGGCTTGCCGAAGCTCATCAGGTCGCGGGCCATCTCCTCGCCGACCATCGACACCTCGTCGAGCACGATGAGCTTCGCGTCCGCCGCGTCGCTCTGCGGATTCAGCGCGAAGCGCGGCTTCTTCATCTGGCTGAGCGCCTGGCGCATCGCCTCGATGCCGGCCTCCGCGGCG
This sequence comes from Amaricoccus sp., assembly GCF_017993425.1. Lineage (GTDB taxonomy): Bacteria > Pseudomonadota > Alphaproteobacteria > Rhodobacterales > Rhodobacteraceae > Amaricoccus. The sequence goes on along the minus strand of NZ_JAGOMQ010000060.1, from coordinate 6,559 downwards.
GTGCGCTCGAAGCCGGCCAGGCTGCGGACGCCGGCCTCGGCCTCGCGCACCTTCTTCGCCGCGGCCTCGACCTCCTCCTCGGTCGCCTCGAGCACGCTGTAGATCAGGCTGTGGATGGTGCGCGCCGGCGTGCCCTTGTTCTTCAGCACGTAGGCGGCCTTGCCGGTGAAGGTGGCGGTGACGACACCGGGCACGCAGCCGCCGTCGCGCTCGCCCTGGTGCGGCGAGAGCCCGAGCTCGTCGAGGGCGAAGCGCAGCACCGTGCTCTTTCCGGAGCCGGCATAGCCGAACATGCGGAAGACCTGGCTCTCGGCGGTGCGGTTCTCGAACCAGTCCTTGATCGCGCGGATCGCCGCGGCCTGGGCGGCGGATGGAGTGAAGTCGGTCATGCCGCGCGGGCTCCTATGATGTAGTCCTTGATCACGCCGCCGCGTTCGAGATCGCCCACCTCGCAGGTGCGCACGAAGACGCGCCGCCCGTCGCCGAGCTGGCGCCAATGGCCGCGTCTGACGTGCCACCGGGGGCTGGCGTGGGTTCCGCCTTGCGGTGTCGTCGTCCTGACCAGCCGCTCCGGGGCGATCTCGACCTGATGCCAGGTCCAGCCGCGGATGCCGGCGCCGGCAAGCTTCGGGCGGTGCACCTTCGAGACGGTCTGCTCGATCGTCGTCCCAACCTCGGCGAGGATCGTCAGAGACCGCCAGACCATGCCGGTCAGGCACCGGACGTAGGGGTCTTCTTCGGTGAGCGGTTCGCCGCGCGGGTTGCCGACGACCTCGGCCCAGCCGGCTTCCCGGAACGACGCCCGCGCGAGAACGTCGGTCCACCGCCGACATGCGCGCAGCCGAGTGAGCAGGACGGCCTCGATGCCGGCCTCCGTCTCCCAGGCGTAGACGACGAGGGCGCGGCGGTCCTCCCCGCGATCCTTCACCTCGAAGATCACCCGCCGGTGCGGCAGCTGCAGTGGCCCGGCCGCCAGGCGTCGACCGGCGACTTCGACCTCATCGGAGTCGAACGTCTCCTGGTCGGTGAAGTGGTAGACGGGGGCGGCGATCAGCCCGCGCAAATCCTCGCCGCACCAGAAACGCGGCCAGTGCCGCGCGACGCGGCGCTTCAGGTCGTAGGCCTCGGGGATCATGCGGCGGCTCCCCAGCAGCGGTCCTGCCAGGCGCAGGCGCCGTGCCACTCGCCGGCGCTCCTGCCGCCGCGGCAGAGGACCGAGGTGCGCTCCTGCGCCACGCGCGGCAGCAGCTCCTCCGCCTCGCTGGCCCGCACCACTTCGACGGCCCGGTCGCTCATCGTCTGCGCGAGGCCGGCGTCGAACGGGACGAGCTCGCTATAAAGCTCCATGGTGTCGCGGTTGAGCGCGGTGAAGAGCGCCGGGTTGGGGAGCTCGAGGTAGGCCTGGTAGAGCGCGATCTGCGCCGCGTAGACCGGCTTCGACAGCGTGAGGCCGCGCTTCACCACGTCCTTCCAGGACGATGCGCCGAGGGCCTTGTTCTCCCAGAGCGCGGGGTAGGCGAGCGGCACCGGCCCGGCCACGAGGCAGCCGTCGATGTGACCCTTGAACCGGCCGCCGAGGGCGGAGAAGCCGAACTGCCGCCCGTCGGTGCGCTCGGTCCTTAGGTCGAAGCCCGCGAGCCGCAGCCATCCGGCGACGATGTCCTCGCCGCGGTGGCCGGCCTCGAAGATGCGCAAGGTGCGCGGCTCGAAGTCGCGGCCCTCGTCCTTCGGCACCGCAAGGTAGTCGTACTGGATCTGGCGCAGGCAGGCGCGGCCGAGCCCGGAGGTGCTGACGTAGGTGCGCGGGGACTGTTCATTCTGACGGGCCAGCAGCGCCCGGTCGATCGCTGCGCCGATTAGCGCGGTGGTGGCGGGCAGCGCGACCGCACCGTCGTACTGGCAGCCGGAGTTGTGGTTCAGGTCGATCATCCGGCGGCCCTCGCACGTCGCGCCTTCGCGACAGGGCTGTCCTCGCCCGTGCGGCTGCGGCAGTAGGTCAGGAACCCGGGGGCGTTCAGATTCTCCTTCTGGGTTCCCCAGGCGAGGTTGTCGGCTCCGTTGTTGGCCGCGTTCTCGTCGAGGTGCATCACCACGGCGTTCTCGAAAGGCGCCGGTCCGTGGAACGCCTCGGCGACGAGGCGGGCGACCTTGTAGGTGTGTCCGCGGATGCCGACGATGAAGCGGCCGTCCTGCTTGTTCCAGACGCCGAACGTAGGAGTGCCACCGTAGGGACGCTCGCCGCCTCTCGGCATGCTGCCGCGATAGGGGATCATCATGATCCGGCCCTCGCTGCTCGCCAGCACGTCGGGGAGGCTGGGGACGTCATGCCAGATTTCTCCGGAAGTCATGGTCTTGTTCTTCATCCTAAAATGGCAGGGGGTCGTCGTAGGTGGTGCCGGTGCGCTCGATCTGGGCCGCCTGGCGCTGCATGCTCTCGACGTAGCCGGTGACGGCGGCCTCGATCAGCTGGTCGATCTCCGCGGGGCTGCGGTCGAAGAACGGCGTCATCAGCCCGAGCGCGGTCAGGGCTTCCGCGAAATCCTGGCGGGCGTCCTTCAGCGCCTGGGTCTCGCGGGCGGTCTTGTCGATCATTCCGTTGGTCCTTGTGGCGATCGCGGCGCCGATGTCCTGGCAGCGGCGCGAGCAGAAGCGGTGATAGGGGTGCTCCGCGCGGCGCGGCGGGCGGCGGTAGCCGAAGCCCCGCGCCTCGCGGAGGCAGATCGCGCAGAGCGCTATCCCAGCAAGAGACGCGACAGGTCCGCGCTGTCCTCGGGCTGGGCCCGGATGCGCTCCGAGCCCAAGAGGACGAAGCGGCAGATCGCCGCCGAGGCCATCGACTCGAGGTCCGCGAGCGTGAGCGCCGACACCGGGACCGCGAGCTTTCCACGTCCTTCGAGCCATCTGCCGATCTCCCTTGCGGCCTCGCGGGTGACGAAGGCCTGCCACTCGTCCGCGGTCATGTGCGGGTCAGCCCTTCAGCCAGGCGGGGGTCCCGGTCGGCGCCGGCGCGGCGGCCGGCGTCGTGGCGGGGGCGGCAGACGGCGCCGGCGCGGCCCACCCGGTCTTGCCGGCCTCCGGCGCCGGGCTCGCCCAGGCGGGGGTGGTGACGGCGGCCTCGACCTTGCGCGGTTTTGCGTTGACCGGCTCGGGCGGCACGCTCTCGCCGCGCAGCACGGCGGCGTGCTGCGGCTCGTCCGGGGTCACCACGTTGGCGAGCTTGTTCGCGTCCTTGTAGTTCGCGTTCGACGCCGGCTCGACCATGATGCGGGCGACGAAGACGATGCCGTCGAGCTGCCTCAGCCCCTGGATCACCCGCTTCGCCTTGGCACCCGCGCTCTCGTCCTTGGGGTCGAGCCCGAGCGCGCTGTCGATCATCGCCCGGAACGCGCTCTTGGCGATGTTCCAGCCCTTCGACTGACCCTTCTCGTCGACCTTGCCGCCGGCGACGGTGAAGGTCTGCCAGAACTTGCGCCGGGCGAAGGGGCCTTCGACCACGGTGAACTCGCAGTCGAGGAGCTTCGCGTCGCTGGAGTTCGAGGCCTTGAGCACGCCGGCATCGGCCGGGGTTGCGCCGTTCAGGCCGCCGGGGCGGATGGTCATCCTGACCCGCGCGAAGGTGCCGTCGGGGATCAGCTCGCCGACCGGCGGGAGCTGCGGCTGGGCGTCGTTGAGGTCGTACATGGGGAGTGCCTTTCAGGGGTGGGGGTCAGAAGGTGGACGCCGCGCGCGGCGTGGTGGCGCCGGCGTTGATCTTGGCGAGCAGCCGGCCGAGGTCGGGCGGCTCGGTCATGTCGAGGCGGCCGGAGCGGTCCTTGGCGGGCAGGCCGTAGGGATTGCCGGCGCGGCAGACGAGGCGGCGCTCGGTGGATCGCTCGTCGAGCGCCCAGGCGCCCTCGGCGTCCTTTGAGAAGAGGTGCATCGAGACCACCTGGTCGACGATGCCGGGCAGCTCGCGGGCAGCCTTGGTGCCCTCCATTTGCGGCTGCCAGGTGACCGTGCCGAACTCGTCGGTGACCTTCTCCAGCACCCCGACGAAGATCACGGTCTTGCCGGGCGCATGCTGCAGGTGCTTCAGCGCCTGGATCACCTCGCGGCCGAGGAGGCCGTAGGCGCCGCGCACGTCCGGCTTGCCGCTGCGCTCGGAGATGGCCTCCGGCTGCTGCCTCGCATAGAGCATCGCCTGCCGGGTCAGGTCGGTGATCGAGTCGACGAAAACGATCGACTTCGTGGCGAGGAACGCTTCGATGCCGCTGTCGCGGTGGGCCGCGCGCACATGCTCGAAGTGGGGCGCGCTGTACCAGGAGGCGGCGTCCTGCGCCGGGTCGGCGCCGCCGATCAGCACCGCGAGGTCGCGGAAGTCGGCGAAGCTGCGGACCGGGATGCTCGCCCCCTTCCAGTCCTGCACCGACTTGAGGCCAGCCTCGAGGTCGAGGCAGACGGTGTCGTCCTCGGGCAGCGTCGTAAGCAGCGTGGTCTTGCCGATGCCCGGCGGGCCGAAGATGGCGAACGAGGTCTTGTTCGAGGCGGCCGACAGTCTCTCGTCGGCGCTGATGATGCGAAGGGCCATGGGGACTCCAGGGTGTGGGGAAAGGGACGACGAGCGACGGGGCGTGACCGGGCGCCGAAGGGGAGCCTGCCCGCCCTCGCGGTACGGGCTGCCCCGCCGCCCGCCCTCAGCGCTCCTCCCGGAGCGTCAGCCGATAGGTGGGCTTGCCGGCCTTCACGGTGCGCGCCCGCTCGAAGGCGGTGCGGATGTGGCGCGGCCAGGCGGCGTAATTGCGCTCGGAGACCCGGTAGACCGTGTCGACAAATTCTGCCGGGTTCTCGTCCTCGGCACGGATCGCCGCCACCAGCGTGGCCAGCTCTTCCTGGTCCCACTCGACCCGCTTCGGCAGGTCGGCGACCACCGTGACCTCGCCGTCCTCGATGCGGACGGTGCCGGCGTCCTTGCCCTCAGTGCGGCGGGCGGCGGTGGCACGATCGCCATAGCGGAGCGCGATGGCGCCGTTCAGCCAGTCGGCGAGGTGGCGGGCTGCCTTCGCGGCCTCTTCGACGTCCTCCTGCAGGAGCGCGAGCATCGGCGCGGGAAGCGCGGCGATCTCGCCGATCGGCATGGTTCGGATGTCCCCGAGCTGGGGACGATTGGCTGGGGCGTTCACTTACGCGGCCTCCTCGGTGATGGTCAGGGTTGCGAAATCGGGGAGCGCGCCCTTGGCACGAGGCCGGGCGACGGCGAGGTAGCTGTAGTCCTCCGCCCCGTGGCGGAGCTGGACGAGGTGCACGAGCCCGCGCTCGGCGAGGTCGTGGGCGCGGCTGCCGAGCTGCGCGAGCGCGGCTCGGGCGGGGGTGTCGCCGAAGCGGCCGAAGGTGGTGCGGTCGAGCGCGAGATAGCCGCGGTGGTACTCGAGGATCGCGCCCGGCTCGGCCTGCGCGATCCAGGCGCAGAGCTCGATCTCGGTGAGCCGCAGCTTCGGCGAGCGAGGGCGCCCGGTGGACTTCGTCGCGCGGGGCTTGGTGCGGGGGACCACTGCGATCATCACGCCGCTCCCGCCAGGCTCGACTGCACTCGCGCCCCGCCGTCGGCGGTGCTTGCACGCAGCTGGTTCCGCTCGTAGGCCTCGACGTCCGCGAGCCGGTAGCGCACCTGGCCGCCGACCTTCAGGTACTGCGGCCCCTGGCCAAGCCACCGCCAGCGTTCCAGTGTGCGGGGGCTGATGTTCCAGCGGTCGGCGAGGGCCCCTTGGGTCAGATGCTCCTGTTCCACGTTGATCTCCCGTGCGTCGGCGTCACGGGAGAGAGTGCAACGGGATGAAACTGGATGTCGTCGGACATGGCGGCCCCCGCAGGGGCGACGCGCCAGGGCGAAAAAGTCGAGTCGGATCAAGCCGGGGGGAGACGCTGTCTCCCCCTTGTCTCCCCTCTGTCTCCCCTCGCGTCTGCCCCTGCCGCCGGAGCGCGCCGCGAATCACCCCTCCCTGGGGCGGGCACCGCGAATCAAAAAGCCCGCCGTTCGGCGGGCTCGGAGGGAAAGAACTGAGGGGCGAGGCGCCCGGGGGCGCTCAGGCCGCGCGTTGGCGTGTCATCGTAAGTGCGAGACGATAGAGACCACAGCCGTTCCCCTCGACCAGGTCCCGCCACTCCGGGCGGCGCTTGAAGAGGTCGCCGAGCTTGAGCGAGTGCGAGCCGACCGCGGCGAGCACCGCCTTGCCGGACTGCCAGGGGCACCCGCTCAGTGCTGCGTCGTGGAGGAAGCGCAGCACCTTGGCCTGGGTCGGCGTGAAGCGATATCGGCGGCCGTGGTGCCAGAAATCGGTGAAATCTCCGAAGTCAGTGGTCTCGACGCGCAGGGTCGGCAACACCTCCGCCTCGAACCGGCGACGCTCGTCTTCCCGAACCAGCAGGTCGCGCGGCCGCACGGCGACGACCTCCTCGTTGTGGATCGGCATGGAATGTTGACCCCCTGAGCGGGAGGATCGGCGTCCAAAATTGACCCCCCTTCGCCCGCGGTGGCGCGGACACTGCCCGTCCATGTTGGCGGATGGGCGGGAGGGGGATGAAG
>NZ_JAGOMQ010000059.1 GCF_017993425.1 Amaricoccus sp. | reverse complement strand
GAGCTCCGGTTCAACGATCTGCGCGGGTCGAAGGTGACCGAGATGGTGTGGTCGGGGATCAGCGTGCCCGACCTCGCCATCCGCATCGGGTGGAAGATCGAGACCGCCGCGAAGATGCTCGGCGTCTACGCCGCGCTGAACCCCGGCCGCGCCATGGTGGTGGCGCTTCCCGGGACGGTGGTGGAAGGCGGCGCTACCGGGTGATCGGCAGCTTGAATCGTCCGAGCGAGAGTTGGCGCACTCTCCTTGCGCATGCCCGCATGACGCAGCCGCGCCCTCCGGGAGGGACAGGTGCCTCGGCGGCGTCGTCGGTGTCGTCAGTTAGGGGCTGAACGCGTCGAAGCTTCGCGGCGGTGGCTCATGGTGTGCATGGGTCCGTCCACAAGGACAATGTGCACGAACCCGGGGCCGTGAGCGCCGCGCACGTAGCTTCCCTCGATGTCGGTGGTACCGCTCGGGCCGGTGATCAGGATCGCGTTGCGCGGCGGCCGGCCCTCGCCGTCGATCACCGCCGCGTAGTCCTCGAGGTGCGGAAGGATACCCTCGACCGGCAGGACCACCATGTGGTGGAGCGGCAGGAAGGCGAGGAGCACCGGGCTATCGGGGCCGGAATGGAGCGCGACGGAGCCGCTTTCGGCCACGCCCCAGCGGGCGAGGCCCACCGCCGCCGCCTCGTCCGGGGCGATGGAGGCGTGCGGCTGCACTTCGCCCCAGGACAATCCGGCAAGCTCCGGAGCCTGCTGGAGCGCGACCGCGGGGGGCAGGCCGTGCGTGGCCAGGTAGCGCCCGACCGCCTCCGGGACCGCGTCGAGGCCCGCTACCCGGTCGATCGTGGTGCCAAGGGCGGTGGCCTTCTCGCAGAAGGACTCGACGAGCGTCGCGGCGACGAGGCGGGGGCGGATTTCGTCGGGCGCGGCGAGGAGCGCGACGGCTTGGGCAGCGATGGCGGCACTGTCCTGCCGCTGGCCGCCGAGGCCGGCGCGGACCGCGGAGAGGATCCGGTCGCGGGCGCTCACTTCCGTCCCTCCGTCCGGGAGCGACGCTCGGTCTTGTAGCGCTCCATGAAGGTGCTGCCTTTCGGGCTCGGCAGGTCGCGGTGTTTGGTCCAGCCGCCCGCGAGCGGCAGTGACTTGATCCAGCCGCCTCGCTGTAGCATGCGGAGCATGCGGACGCCGGCCCCGCTCGCGAGGCGGTACAGGCCCGGGCGCCGGGCGACGGCGGCCCATAGGCCGACGCTCGCGCGCACTGCGACGGGCTCGTGCCCCTCCCGCCAGCTCCGGCCGCGCCACGCGCGCAGAAGCGTCGGGATCGGGATCTGGACCGGGCAAACCTCCTCGCAGCGGCCGTTCATCGTGCAGACGAAGGGCAGGTCGCGCGCCTCCGCGAGGCCAGAGAGGACGGGGGTGAGCACGGCGCCCATGGGACCCGGATAGGTGCCGCCGTAGGCGTGGCCGCCGATCTGGCGGTAGACGACGCAGTGGTTCATGCAGGCGCCGCAGCGGATGCAGCGCAGCATGTCGCGGAACTCGTCGCCGATCATGCGCGTGCGGCCGTTGTCGACGAGGACGATGTGCATCTCCTCGGGGCCGTCGGCGTCGCCCGGCCGCTTCGGGCCGCAGTGGAAGGTGGTGTACTGCGTGAGCTCGCCTCCGGTCGCTGAGCGCACCAGCAGGCGCAGCAGCGCCATGGCGTGGGCGGTCGAGGGCACCAGCTTCTCAATGCCCGCGGTCACGATGTGGACGCGCGGAGGCGTGGTGGTGAGCTCGGCGTTGCCCTCGTTGGTCACAGTGCAGGTAGCGCCGGTGTCGGCGATGAGGAAGTTCGCCCCGGAGATGCCGACGTCGGCCGTGAGGAACTTCTCCCGCAGGACGCGGCGGGCGCTCTGCACCATCGAGGCGGGATCCGCGGCGGCGGGCGGCGGGTTGTGGCCCTCGCGGAAGAGCACCGCCACCTGCTCGCGGGTGCGGTGCATCGCGGGCCAGATGATGTGCGAGGGGTGCTCGCCCGCAAGCTGGATGATGTGCTCGGCGAGGTCGGTCTCGACGCGCTCGATGCCGGCGGCGGCCAGCGCGTCGGGCAGACCGATCTCCTCGCCGAGCATCGACTTCGCGCGGGTGACGCGGCCTGCGCCGGCCTCGCGGCAGAGGCGGACGACGATCTCGCAGGCCTCTGCGTCGGTGGCCGCCCAGTGGACCCTGGCGCCGGCGGCGGTGGCGTTGCGCTCGAAGGTCTCGAGATAGTGGTCGAGGTTGGCGATCACGTGATCCTTGATCGCCCGGCCGCGGGCGCGCGCCGCCTCGAATTCGGGGAAGGCCGCAAGTGCCGCGGCGCGCTTGCGCTCGGCGGTCCCCGTGGTGCGGTCGATCGCGGTCTTCAGGGTTGCGTCGGCCAGCGCCGCGGCGGCGCGGGCCTTGAAGGACGGCAGGGGCGCGGCGGTCATGGCTTCTCTCCGATGGCGGGGCCGTCGCCGCCGCCCGCCAGAATCTCGATCGTGTGGAAGCAGCGCACCTTCGACCCGCGGCGGTGCAGCTTGCCGGCCATGTTCATCAGGCAGCCGAGGTCGCCGGCAAGCAGGAGCTCGGCGCCGGTCGCCTCGATCGCCTCGGCCTTTTCGGTGACGATGGCGTTGGAGATCGCCGGATACTTGATGCAGAACGTCCCCCCGAAGCCGCAGCAGACGTTGTTGCCCTCGAGCGGCCGCATCTCCAGGCCGTCGACGGCGTCGAGCAACCGGCGGGGCTGGGCGAAAACGCCGAGCTCGCGCAGGCCGGCGCAGCTGTCGTGGTAGGTGGCGCTCATGGCGAGCCGCCGCCCCTCGGGAGCGTAGTTGAGTACGTCCACGAGGAAGCTCATGATCTCGTAGGTCTTCGCCGCGAGCACCTCCGCGCGCGCGGCCCAGGCGGGATCCTTCGCGAACATCCGGGGGTAGCTGTGGCGGATGGTTCCGGCGCAAGAGCCGGAGGGGGCGACGAGGTAGTCGTAGGGCTCGAACAGCGCGATGACCTGTCGGGCCACGGACGCCGCGTCGGCATCGTCCCCGCTGTTCCAGGCGGGCTGGCCGCAGCATGTCTGCTGCGGCGGCACCTCGACCGTGCATCCAGCCTCCTCGAGGAGGTGCACGGCGGCGAAGCCGATCTCGGGCCGCATCGCGTCGACGAGGCATGTGACGAAGAGCGCGACTCGGGGGCCGGATGCCTGGGTCATGGCGTCACCCTTTCGTCGTGGGAAGGTGACCGGCCCGGGACGATCGCAGCGATTCGCCGGATCCGGATCGGCTTCGTGCGGATTCCCTCCGTCGCGGGCTGCGGTCGGCCGGGATCAGCGAGCGGCGTATCGCGGTCTGTCATGGTTCTCCCCCCTGTGAGGTAGCCGGGGCGGCGGACCGCCCGGCATTTGGTCACTGCGCCACGGCCGGCGCCACGACGTCGGGCACCATCTCGGTGAACGGGTAGACGTAGGCCTGAGCCATCACCAGGATGCCGACGAGGGCGGCGAGCGCGATGGAGTGGAAGAACACGAAGCGCAGGATCGAACCCTCGTGGCCGTACCACTTGGTGGCGGTCGAGGCGACGACGATGGACTGGGCGTCGATCATCTTGCCCATCACGCCGCCCGAGGAGTTGGCCGCCGCCATCAGCACCGGGTTGAGGCCGAGCTGCTGCGCCGTCACCTTCTGCAGCCCGCCGAAGAGCACGTTCGAGGCGGTGTCGGAGCCGGTGACCGCGACGCCGAGCCAGCCGAGCAGCGTGCCGAAGAACGGATAGAACCAGCCGGTGTGGGCGAAGGCGAGGCCCATCGTCGCGTCGGTGCCCGAGAAGCGGGTGACGTAGCCGAGCGCCAGCATGCAGGCGATGGTGAGCAGCGAGAAGCGGATCATGTAGAGCGTGCGCCCGTACATCCGCAGCAGGCCTCCGGGCGAGTAGCCGAGCAGGAAGCCCGAGACGATGCCGGCGAGCAGGATGCCGGTGCCGGTCATCGACAGGATGTTGAAGTTGAAGATCGCCGTCTCGGCATGGGGCTCGGCGACCACCGGGGGCACCTTCATCACCATCTCGTGCAGGCCCGCGACCGGGATCTTCGCGCTCCAGATCGAGTCGAAGAAGGCCTTGGCCTGCGGCACGCCCCAGATGAAGACGAAGGCCGAAAGGATCGCCCAGGGCATCCAGGCCTTCAGTACCGCGCCGCGCGAGGTGACGTCGGTCGGCTGCTCGTGCACCTCCTCCCCGGCCACGTCCGCCGACGACCAGTCGCGCGGCGCCTCGGTCATCGGCGTTCTCGGGCGCCAGACCCGCAGGAAGCCGGCGAGCGCGAGCATCGAGACGATGGCGGCGACGATGTCGACGAGCCAGGGTCCGTGGAAGTTGGAGACGAGATACTGCGGCAGTGCGAAGGAGGCGCCCGCCACGAGCAACGCCGGCCAGACCTCGAGCATGCGGCGGAACCCGACCATGGCCCAGATCAGCCAGAACGGCACGATCACCGAGAAGAACGGCAGCTGGCGGCCGATCATGCCCGAGAGCTCGAGGAGGTCGAGCCCGGTGACGGCGGCGAGCGCGATGACCGGCGTGCCGAGCGCGCCGAAGGCGACGGGCGCGGTGTTGGCGATCAGGCAGAGGCCCGCGGCGGAGAGCGGCGAGAAGCCGAGCCCCATCAGCATGGCCGCCGTCACCGCGACCGGCGTGCCGAAGCCCGCCGCGCCCTCGAAAAAGGCGCCGAAGGAGAAGGCGATGAACAGCACCTGCATCCGGCGGTCGTCGGAGATGCCGCGGATCGAGTGCCTGAGGACGTCGAACTCGCCCTTCTCGTTGGTCAGCTGGTAGAGGAAGATGACATTGAGGATGATCCAGCCGATCGGCATCAGGCCGAAGCCGGCGCCGTAGATCGCGGACAGGCCCGCGAGGCCCGCGGGCATTCCGAAGCCGACCACCGCGACGACAAGCGCCGCGACGAGTCCGAGCAGGGCCGCGATGTGCGCCCGGACCTCGAATATGCCGATAGCGCCGAGCAGCACCAGCACCGGCAGGGCGGCGAACAGGCTCGACAACCAGATGTTGCCGAGCGGGTCATAGACTTGAGACCAAGTCATGGAACTTCCTCCAGTGGCGGGTGTGGGGTCCGCCTGATAGGTGTTATCGTTGTCGCGGCACCGACCTCTGCGGTCAATTCCAGTGGGCGCACTTCGATGTTTGCCCGATGCCTGGGTTCAGGCTGTTGGTGGGGTCGAGCGAGCGGTAGAAGTCGGCGAGCGCCGGCTTGGCCCGGTACAGGTGGCCGACGTTATGCTCGGCCGGGTACTCGGCCCCCCTCGCGTCGAGCAGCCGCCATATGGCATGCTCGAGCGCAAGGCAGTCGCGGCCCTTCCTGACCACGTAGTCCTGGTGGAAGACGTGGCAGAAGAAGTGGCCGTAGTAGAGCTTCTTTTCGATCTGGGCGTCGAGCTCGGGCGGTAGCCGCTCGACCCACTTGCGGTCGTTGCGCCTGAGCGCGATGTCGAGCGCCACGATGTCCTCGACCGCGTCGGGGTGGACCGCACGATAGCGCACAGCGGCGCCGGCGACGGCGAAGCGGTGCAGGAAGGCGGCGGTGCCTTCCTCCGGCGTGCACTCGAAGACGTCGCCGGTGGCCGAGGGGAAGAGCGTCGCGAGGTAGGCGCGGGCCTCGGCGACGCCGGCCCCGCCCATCTTGAGCAGCAGGTGGTGCTCGAAGCGGTCGCGGAAGGCGTTCATCCGCGCGGGCAGGTGCTGCGGCGCCAGCGCCGCGACGCCTTGCGCGACCCGGTCGGTGAGGCTCGCGCCGAGGCCGAGGCGGTCGGTGATCGCGTCGAGCCCGGCCTTGGCCGCGAAGAGCGCGGGCATCCGGTCAGTGCCGAGCTTCCGGATGAAGAGGAAGGTGTCCTTGCCGTACTTCGCCGCCACGTCGTAGGCGTCGCGGTGGATGTACTCGCCCGCGATCGGCAGGTTCTCGAATCGCGCCAGGATGTGGCGGCGGAGCTCGGTCAGCTCGTCGGGATCGTTGGTACCGACGTAGAAGACGACCGTCTCCTTCTCGGCCTCGAAGGTGTCGAGCCGCACGGCGAAGACCGCGAGCCTGCCGGCGCAGCCGGCGGACTCCCGCAACCGGCGCGGGTCGGCGTTGAAGCGGGCCGGCGTGGCCGCGTCCACGTCGCGGACATGGCTGACATACTCGCAGTCCGAGCCCCAGGCGTCCGTCGGCGCCGGCGGCGGCAGGTCGCCGCGCTCGACCCGCGCGAGGATCTCCTCCGGATCGTTGCCGAGCGGCAGGCCGAGGTGGTTGATCAGCGCGACCGATCCGTCCTCGCGCACCTCGGCGTAGAGGCTCATCTCGGTGTAGGCCGGTCCGCGCTGGATCAGCGCGCCGCCCGAGTTGTTGCAGATGCCGCCGAGCACCGAGGCGCCGATGCAGGACGAGCCGATCACCGAGTGCGGCTCGCGGCCGAGCGGGCGCAGCGCCTTCTCCAGGGCGTCGAGCGTGGCGCCGGGCAGGCAGACGACCTGGCGCCCGCCGTCGATCAGGTGAATGCCCTTGAGCCGGCGCAGGCTGACCAGGATGATCTCGCGGTCATAGTCGTCGCCCCAGGGTGTGGAGCCACCGGTAAGGCCGGTGTTCGCCGCCTGGAAGATGACGATGCGCCCGGCGGCGATCGCCGCGTTCATGACGCGCCACTGCTCGACCAGGCTGCCCGGACGCACCACAGCGGCGACCGGACCGCCGCCGTAGCGGAAGCCGCGGGTGTAGCCGCGCGTGGCGCGCTCTGCGGTCAGGACGTGCGAGGGACCGACGATCCTGGCGAGATCGGAGACCAGAGCCTGGCGCGACACCGTCTCAGGACGTCTGTGGGGGGCTGGATCGTGCAGTGCGGGAGAGGCGGGACGATCGGGTATCGTCATGCGGGCTTCCTCCGGACGCGGCGACCGGCGGTTCCGCGGATCGCCGCTTCGTGCCCCCTCGGGGGCTATTTCTCGTTGCTGCCGGTCTCGTAACGAACCGGATGAGAGCATATGGTAAATGTATTTGACCATTCCTGTCAACCGAAAAAATCTCTTCGCCCGGTCTGCCCTTCCGGTTAACATCGCGCCGGCGCATGTTGCGCCGACAAGCCGCTGGAATGCATCGGCGATCGCGAGGACGAAGCGTGGTCAAGGAAGGCATAAAGGGTAGCAACGCCGCGGAGTCAACCGCACGCCATCTCGAGGACCTGATTCTCGAGGGCTCGCTCCGCCCCGGGGAGCCGCTCCTGCCGGAGCGCGAGATGGCCCTGCGGCTCAACGTGTCTCGCCCGACGCTGCGGCAGGGCATGAAGCTGCTCGAGGACAAGGGCCTGCTCGTCGCCGACGCGGGCGGGGCTCGGGTCGTCGCACCGCTCGCGACCAGCATCACCGACCCGCTGATCGAGCTGCTGGCGACCCGCGGCGAGGTGGTCGACGACTACCTTGAGCTGCGCGGCACGCTCGAGGGAATGGCCGCGTCCCTCGCGGCGACGCGGGCGAACGACGTCGACTGGACGACGCTCCAGCGCTGCATGGAAAGGATCGACGCCGCCCACGAGGAGGCCGATCCGCACGACGAGGCCGACGCGGACGTCGACCTGCACATCGCGATCTACGAGGCCAGCCACAACATCGTGCTCCTCCATATCATGCGAGCGCTGTCGGGCATGCTGCGCAAGGGCGTGTTCCACAACCGGGAGAAGCTCTACGCCCGGCCCGAGGTCCGGGAGGTGCTGCGCGAGCAGCACCGCGCGATCTACGATGCGGTCATGTCCCGCGATGCCGCCGCCGCGGGCCGGGCCGCCGAGGAGCACATGACCTACACCAGGCGGGTCCTGGCCGAGATCGCGGCAGCCGAGGCGCGGCTCGAAATCTCGCTGCGGCGGATCGACGGCGGGAACATAAGCTCACGAGCTCAGCCCCGTTCGTGACGGTGGCGGGCGTCCATCGATCCGCGGGGGGCTAGCCACAATCTACCGCCGACGGACGGCGAAGGTCCTCGTTGGAGAAGCGTAACCCTCCGCCGAGGCCGCCGAGGGCCACGGTCATGTCGCTCGTGACGCGGCGAGGAGTGGCACCCAACTCTAGGGCTGACGACCTTGAGAGCAGGAGTCCGTTGGGGGTCGAAGCCTCAGGTGTTCACCACCGAAAGGACCGCCGATCCGACCAGGAAATCAAGCACCCTTCGACGTGATGCCGGGAACTCAACCAGAACGGGACGAGAACGGCGAGGGCAGAAAAAGGGCAGAAAAAGGGCAGAAAATGGCGGAAGGAACGAAACGCGTCCGCAATTTCTTCTGTGATTTCAGGGCGTTAGACTGGCTGGGGAACCTGGATTCGAACCAGGACTAACGGAGTCAGAGTCCGTGGGTCTACCGTTAACCTATTCCCCAGCAGGGCCGTGCCCTCATAGGCGAGACCGAGGGGCGAGATCAACCCCAAAACTCCCGCCGCCAATCGACCTTGCGGGCGGCAGGGCTGGGGCCCGGTGCGTCAGCTCGGCGCTCGGGCTCGGGCAGATCTCCTGCTAGCTCCGCGTCCCGAGCCAGCGCAGGGCGAGGAGCTCGGAACGGGCGTAACCGGCGGGGAGTGCCGCCGAAGAGGCGGCGGACCTCGGCCAGCTCGGCGGCGAGGCAACCCTCGCTCCTGCTGGCGAGGACGTCGGGATGCATGCAGCACCTGCGGCAGACGGCGCGGGTGCTTGCGCCAAGAATCAGCTGCTCGTACCCGCATCCCTGTAGATCGACAACACCCGTTGCACGGAGGCGACCCGAAGCGCCGAAGGCTCCGCCGGGATGTGGCCCGCCGCGACGGCCGGGTAGACGGCGGCGAGATACTGGCTGATCAGGGTCTCGGGTATGGCGCGGCCCGCCAGCCGCTCCTCCAGACGCCGGACCGCGGCGGCGGCCACCGGATCTGGCCAGTAGTAGCGGATGCGGTCGGAATAGCTGAAGTGGCGCTGAAGCAGCAGCTCGCCGGCGTCGCCGTGATAGTACTTCTGCCAGTGCCCGGGCTTTTCGAGCATCAGGCCCTCCATGGCATCCTGCAGCTCGGCGCGACCCAGGCGGCCCTCCAGGACCGACGCAATGTGGTCGAGCCCGTAGAGCGCCTCGCGCAGCGCGAACGTCAGGCCAGGCCCTACCTTCAGGATTGCGAAGCCGTCGCGGACGAGCGCCGCGAGCGCCTCCTGCGGCTGGTAGTCGGTCGAATGCGCCTCGAAGACGAACTGCGGCATGGAGGCAAGCACGCCGCTCAACGCCCGGGCCTTCTCCGGCTGGTAGACGACGACGTCCTCGTTGCCGAACTCGACGCCGGGCTGGACCACCACGCCGATGGCCCGCTCGAACGCCGCCTGCAGGCCGCGGGCGGCGAAGGCCCGGCGATGGATCTCGACGGTCTCCAGCGCGGCCTCGGGGCTCGTCACCTGCAGATGGTCGAGCGCTTCGAGCGCGCCGCCGGGAATCGGGACCTCGGTGCCGATGACGTAGACCGGCGGGCCGAAGGCAGCGGGATCGGCAGCCGCCTCGGCGGCTGCCGCGAGGTCGGCGGCGCGCTCGGCCGTGACGGCGTCGGGAAGGGCGACGCTCTCGCCGGCGCAGCCCATGCTGGTGTCGAGGTGGATTTTGGTGAAGCCGGCCTTCACGAACGCCCCCACCATGACGCGGGCGCGGTCGAGCGCCTCGGCCGCCGGCAGGTGCTTCCATGGGTTGGGCCCGAGATGGTCGCCGCCGAGGATGAGGTTGTCGCGGGCGAAGCCCACCCGGTCGGCGATCGCCTCGACGAAGGTGCGGAAGTCGGCAGGGGTCATGCCGGTGTAGCCGCCCTCCTGGTTCACCTGGTTGCAGGTGGCCTCGATGAGGACGGGGCGGCCTTCGTCCCGGCCCTGAGCGAGCGCGGCCTCGATCACCAGGGGATGCGCCGAGCAGACGGAGGTGATGCCGATGCGGTCGCCTGCCGCGTGGCGTCGGGGGAGGTCGGCGAGGAGGGTGCGGGTCATGCGGATTCCTTCGGGTTTTGGCGGCTCAGGAAGGACTCGAGCTCGGACAAGGTGGAGGTGCCCTCCATCGGCCCCTTGCGGGTGACGGCGAGGGCGCCGGCGGCGTTGGCGAGGCGCAGCGCCTCGGCCGGCGGCGTGCCGCGCAGCCAGAAGGTGACGAAGGCCGCGCCGAAGGTGTCGCCGGCGCCGGTCGGATCGACCTCCTCGACGGCGAACCCCGGCGCCTCCCACCGGCCGCCCGCCTCGTAGCAGACGGCGCCCTTCGCGCCCTTCTTGACGACGACGGTGCGGATGCCGCGGGCGATAAGCTCCCCGGCCGCCCCGGCCTCGTCCGTGGCGGCGGTGAGCAGGAAGAGCTCGTCGCCGCTCGGCATGAAGAGATCCGTCTGCGACAGGACGCGCTCGAGGGCCGTCCGTATCCCCGGCGCGTCGAGGATCTCCTTGCGGAGGTTCGGGTCGAAGGAGACGGTGCCGCCCCGGGCGCGCAGGCTGTCGAGCGCCGCCTCGACCATGCCCGTGAGGGCGGGCGAGGACAGCGCCGTCCCCATGACGTGGAGGTGGTCGGCGCTCTCGACGAGCGCCGCGGTGGCAGGCGTGAGCGCGATGGCGCCGCTGGCGCTGTGGCGGATGTTGTAGACGAAGTCGCGCGAGCCGTCGGCCCGGTAGCGCACGAAGGCGCTGCCGGTCGGAAGCTCGGGGTGGACGGCGATCGCGGAGACGTCCGCCCCGTCGCGGGCCAGCCGGTCGACGTTGACCCGGCCGAAGTCGTCCGCGCCGACGCAGCCTATCATGCCGCACGGCTGGCCGAGCTTCGCCACCTGGTCGATGAAGATCGCGGGCGCGCCCGAGGGGAACGGGCCGACGAGGGGGATCGGCTCGAGGAACCCCTCGCCGACCTCCGTCGCCATGATCTCGACGAGGATCTCGCCGATGGTGATGACCTTCTTCATGATCGCTCCTCAGCGCCGCGACGACTTGCTGCGCACATCGAGCCACACCGCGATCAGGATGACGATCCCCTTGACGATGAGCTGGAAGAAGAACGGCACCGACAGCATGTTCATGCCGTTGTTGATGACGCCGATGATGAGCGCGCCGAGCAGCGTGCCGATCATCGTGCCGACGCCACCGGCGAGGCTGGTGCCGCCGAGAACCACGGCCGCGATCGCGTCGAGCTCGTAGCCGGTGCCGGCGTTGGTCTGGGCCGACATCAGTCGCGACGAGAGCAGGATGCCGCTGATCGCCGCCATCACGCCGGACAGCATGAAGCAGATGATCTTCAGGCGGTCGACGCCGATGCCCGAGTAGATCGCCGCCTCGCGGTTGCCGCCGGTGAGGTAGGCGCGCCGGCCGAACACGGTTCGCGACAGGACGACGTGGTTGATCGCGAAGAGCGCCAGCACGATCCAGATGATGATGGGCAGGCCGAGCCAGGTGTTCGAGCCGATCGCGATCCAGGTCTCGTTCTCGATCATCGCCGGCGCGCCGTTGGTCGGCAGCGAGACGAGACCGCGATAGATGCCCATCGTCGCCACGGTCACGATGAAGGATGGAATCATCAGCTTCGCCGACAGGACGCCGTTGACGCCGCCGAGCAGCGCCCCGGCCGCGAGGGTCAGGAGGACCGTGGGGAAGAAGCCGAGGCCGAAGGCGAAGGCCTGCGCCGCCACCATTCCCGCGAGCGCGATGATCGAGCCCACCGAGAGGTCGATCTCGCCGAGCAGGATGACGTAGGTCATGCCGAAGGCGGCCACCGCCACCACCGCCACCTGCTGGAGGATGTTCATGAAGTTGTTGACGGAGAGGAACCGCGGATTCATCACCGAGAACGCGACCGCGAGCACGATGAGCGCCAGGAGAATGCCGCCGTACTGGCGGACGAAGGGCGAGGCGAGGAAGGACCGCGCCGGAATGTCGTCACGAGTGGTCATTGTTCCATCCCTGCTGCAAAGTGCATGACCCGTTCGGGGGTAAGCTCGTCGACGCGGCGGATCGCCGCCACGCGCTTGTCGTGCATGATGACCATGCGGTCGCTGAGCCCGAGGCATTCGGGCAGCTCCGAGGACACCATCAGGATCGCGGTGCCCGCGGCGGCCAGCTCGCGGATGATCCGGTAGATCTCGAACTTGGCGCCGACGTCGACGCCGCGCGTCGGCTCGTCGAGGAGCAGGAGCCGCGGCCGGATCAGGAGCCACTTGGCGATGACGATCTTCTGCTGGTTGCCGCCGGAGAGCGTCCCCGCCACGGTGTCGAGCGAGTTGGTCTTGATCGTGAGCCGCTTGACCTCGGCCTCCGCCCCGCTTCGCTCCTCGGCGGGCCGCATGAAGCCGGCGGCGCTGGCGAGCTGGCGGAGCGCCACCATGTTGATGTTGCGCTCGACCGCGTGCGGCAGGACGAGCCCTTCCTCCTTGCGGTTCTCGGTGACGAAGGCGATGCCATTGCGGATCGCGTCGGCGGGCGAGGCGATCGTCACCGGCTTGCCGTCGAGGCGGATGCTCCCCTCGGGCTTTCGCATCCCGAAGAGCGCGTTCAGCACGTCGGACCGGCCGGAGCCGACCAGCCCGAACATGCCGACGATCTCGCCGGGCCGCACGTCGAGCGAGACGTCGTGGAACTGGCCCGGCACGCTCAGGCGATCGATGGCGAGCATCGGGGGCGTGTCCTCGCCCGGCGCGGCGGCGATGCGCGGCGGGTAGATGTCTTTCATCTCGCGCCCGACCATCAGCGCGATCAACTCGGCGATGTTGGTCTTGTCCTTCTCCCGGCTCGCGACGTAGGCGCCGTCGCGGATGACGGTGATGTCGTCCGAGAGCCGCATGATCTCCTCCATGCGGTGCGAGATGTAAATGACGGCGGCGCCCCGGGCCTTGAGGCGGTCGATGATCCGGAAAAGGACCTCCGCCTCGCTGTCCGACAGCGACGAGGTGGGCTCGTCGAGGATGACGACATCGGCCGGATGGCTCAGGCCCTTGGCGATCTCGACGAGCTGCATCTGGGCGATCGAGAGATCGCCCACCCGCGCCGTCGCGTTCACCGGCAGGCCGAGGTCGGCGATCAGCTCCGCCGCCCTCTCGTTGAGCGCGCCGTCGTCGACGAAGCCGTAGCTCGCCGGCTCGTGGGTGGCGAAGATGTTGTCCGACACCTTCATGTTCCGGCAGAGGCTCAGCTCCTGAAAGACGATGGTCAGGCCCTTGGCCTTGGCATCGCGCGGGCCGAGCGGCACGTAGGGCTCGCCGCGGAGCTCGATCGACCCCGAGGTCGGCGCGAAGAGGCCGACGAGGATTTTCATCAGCGTCGACTTGCCGGCGCCGTTCTCGCCGAGGAGCGTGTGCACGCGCCCGCGTTTGACGTCGAGGCTCACGCCCCTGAGCGCGACGACCGGGCCGAAGCTCTTGGCGACGTCGCGCATCCGCAGGACGTAGCCGTCCTGTTCTCCAGACATATGGGTTCCTCCCCCCTTGTTCGGTTCGCGCCGGGGCCTCCTCCAAGGCCCCGGCGGCCTTTTTTGCCGCGGGGTAGCGGCTACTTGGTCTCGCCGTCCTTGGTCACGACGCCCGGCTCGATCGGCTGGCTCGCGGGAACCTCCTCGCCCTTGATGACCTTGCCGGCGGTCTCGACCGCGACCTTGCCCATCTCGTCCGGGTACTGGGCGATGACGCCGACCATGGCCGGGTCGTTCTGAACGGCGTTGCGGGCTTCCTCCATCCCGTCGAAACCGATGACCTTCACCTGGTCCTGGAGGCCGGCGGCCTTCGCGGCCGAGGCGGCGGCGAGCGCAGCGTCGTCGCCGAAGCCGAAGATCCCGACGATGTCCGGGTTCGCCTGGAGGATGTTCTGCGCCGCCGCCAGCGCCTCGGCGCGGGTGACGCCGGTCTGGATCGCCGCGATCTCGATCTCCGGGGTGGCCTCGATCCCCTTCTTGAAGCCCTCGACCCGGTCGACGACAGACTGCACCGTCGGATAGTCGATGATCGCGACCTGGCCCTTGCCGTCGAGGACCTTGGCCATGAGCTCGCCGGCCTTCACCCCGCCGGTGTAGTTGTCGGTGCCGATGTGCGACGTCACCTCGATGCCCGCCGCCGGGATGTCCACGGTGACGACCTTGATGCCGGCGTCCTGGGCCTTCTTGATCGCCGCCCGCACGCCCTGGCTGTCCACCGGGGAGATCACGATGACGTCGACTTCCTTGGTGATGAAGTCCTCGATGTCGGAGAGCTGCTTGTTGAGGTCCTGGTTGGCGATGGCGATCTCGAGCGGGATGCCCTCGGCCTCCGCCTCCGCGGTCATCGCCTCGGCGAGCGAGATGTAGAACGGGTGCTGCTGGGTCAGCAGCGAGGCGCCGATGCCCTCGGCCGACGCCGTGCCGGCGAGCAGCGCCCAGCCGACGCCGCCGAGCAGCAGCCCGGTTCCCACGCGATTGAAGACAGATTTCCTGGGCACGTTTCCCTCCGTTTTCGAGCCGCGAGACACGCGGACAGCCTGCTTCAGTCCCCTCGGGCGGATGCTTGGTTCGATCGGCGCCGGATGCTGAAGTCTCACCGCTTATGCCGGCCATCCGTCCGCGTGTCAATATTAAACTTTACACGCGATAATTTTTTATGACAGTGCTGACGCGACCTTACGGCCACCGCCCAGCGCATCTCCTCAGATCTTGGCAAAGATTATCTTTACACGCGGGAAAATGCGCCTACTCTGGCATGCGCTGAAATGCCGAACCGGGAGCCAGGATGACGACACCGAAGATCCGGAACATGGAGGAGTTCTCCATCGCGAGCGGCATCTCGCGGCCGACGGTCTCCAGGTATTTCAACGATCCGACCAGCGTGAGGAAGTCGACGCGGGAGAAGATCGAGCAGGCCCTGGAGGCGTTCGACTACCGCCCGAACATGTTCGCGATGAACCTCAATCGCAGGAACCCCCGGAACATCGGCGTCGTCGTTCCCCAGCTCGTGGACCCCTTCTTCGCCGAGGTCGTCCGCCAAATTGAGATGCGCTGCGTTCAGGCCGGATACTGGGCCATCGTGCTCAGCTCGCACGGAGAAAGCGCGCTCGAGGCGAACGCGCTCGACACGCTGCGGTCGCTGAAGATCGCGGGCGCCGTCATCGCGCCGCTCGGAGAGCAGTCCGACACGCACCGGATCGAGCAGCTCGGCCAGGAGGTCCCGGTCGTCTTCCTCGACAGCCGGACGACCGACCGCATCCCCTTCGCCGGCACCGACAACGCGCAGAGCGTCTCGCTGATGGTCGACTATCTCTGCCGCTCCGGCGAGCCTCCCTGCTTCCTCGAGATGCCGCCGGTCAATCAGAACGCGCGCGAGCGCAGGGACGCCTACCTGTCGGCCATGCAGCGCCTCGGCCTCGAGCCGGCGGTCGTATCCCTCGGCAAGCTCCACGGCTGGGGTTTCGAGGAGATCGGCTACGAGGTCGCGGGCCGCGCCCTCGGCGGCGGGGGGTTCCCGACAGGGACCGTGCTTTGCGCGAACGACCGCCTGGCCATCGGGGTGCTCGCCGCCGCCTACGCCAATGGCGTGAGGGTCGGGATCGAGCCGGGCTGCACCCTCCGCGTCGCCGGCCACGACGACCACCCGCTTTCCCGCTTCACCTGCCCGGCCCTCACGACGATGGCGCAGGACTACGACGGTCTCGCGGATCGCGGCATCGGAATGCTCTTCGACCTTATCGAGGGGCGGCGGTCGGAGGGCGCCGAACCCGAGCGCAGCCTGCTCGATGCGCGGCTGATGATGCGCGCCTCCGCTTGAGCCGGCCCCGGGATCGGAGCGCATTCCCCGATACCCCGGGCGGTGGCGTCAGCTCATCCGCTGGCCGCCGTCGACATTGTAGGTCTGGGCGAGGATATAAGGTCGGCCTCCTTCGAAGTCAGGAACACCGCCATGCCGGTCAGGTCCTCGGGCGTGGCGAACCGGCCGGCGGGGACGCCCGCGGCGACCTCGGCCTTCTTCTGGCCGGGCTCCTTGCCCTCGAGCTTGCCTAACATCGCGTCGACATGCTCCCAGTCTGGCGGTTCAAGCTCACGCGTGTGGTCCGGGACAGGAGCAACGTCTGGCTTGGCATGCTGATCGAGCGTCGGCGTCTGCTCGCGATCGCCGATGAGATCACTATACGCCAAGGATACTCTTGGTACTTCGACGACGATGGGGCCAACGCGCGTCATGATACGGACAGCTCTCCTTGTCCTCGGCTGCCTGATCGCCGCTCCGGCGCATGCTACAACGGACGCAATCATCGGCCACGCCGAAGTCGTCGACGGAGATGGTCATCGGGCCGATCCGGATCCGGCTCCACGGAATCGACGCACCCGAGCTCGGCCAGCGATGCGCCGGGCCGCGGGGTGGAACGTGGGGCTTATACCAGCCGCTGGAACTGCTGACTCGTGTGGGATTCCCAAGGTTTGGCGGATGTGATTCCCTTGCTTCGAGGCAGTGAGGGAATGGGCATGGCGGTTGCGATCGAGCGGAAGGAGCCTACGGCGGCGGAGCTTCGACGGCTGGCGTGCCGGGCGGCGAGCCCGGCGCAGGCGCGGCGGATGCTGGCGATCGCGCTGGTGA
The DNA here is from genome assembly GCF_017993425.1 of Amaricoccus sp. Classification (GTDB taxonomy): domain Bacteria; phylum Pseudomonadota; class Alphaproteobacteria; order Rhodobacterales; family Rhodobacteraceae; genus Amaricoccus. The sequence continues at coordinate 564 of NZ_JAGOMQ010000059.1, read as the reverse complement.
TGGAGGGGGTCGATCGGACGACGGCGGCGCGGAGCTGCGGCATGGACCGGCAGACGCTGAGGGACTGGGTGCATCGCTACAACGCCGAGGGTGCGGCGGGGCTGGAGGATCGTCCGCGTCCCGGGCGGCCGCCGCGGCTGTCCGGAAGCGGCGCTCGACGAGTTGGTCGAGATCGTCGAGGCCGGGCCGGACGTGGAGAGGGACGGGGTGGTGCGCTGGCGCTGCGCCGACCTCGCGGGGGTGGTGGCCGACCGCTTCGGGGTGGCGCTCTCGGAGCGCTCGGTCGAGCGGCTCCTGAACGACCGCGGCTATGGGCGGCTGAGACCGCGGCCGCAGCACCCGAAGGGTGATCCCGAGGCGCAGGCGGCGTTCAAAAAAACTTCCCCCGCGCGGTAGCGGCGGCGCTGCCCGAACGCGCCCGTGGCAAGCCGCTCGAGGTCTGGTTCCAGATGCTATGAGGTGGGGCGCCGCGGATGATGACGGCCCCTCACATCCGATGGAGCCGCAGATGTCGATGATCATTCCCGGAGCCGAGTCCACCGTCTACCTCGCGCTTGAACTGAG
>NZ_JAGOMQ010000026.1 GCF_017993425.1 Amaricoccus sp. | reverse complement strand
GCAGGTCGCGCCAAGGACTGCCGGTCCGCGCGATCCAGAGCACCCCTTCGAAGAACCGCCGTCCATCGCCGCCCGTGCGGCCCGGGTCCGTCGCCTTTCCCAGACAATGCGGCTCGACCAGCGCCCACTGCGCGTCCGTCAGGATCATCCTCGTCATTCACTGCTCCCTTTTGGGAGCTTGAATCAGAACTGCCGCGCCAGCGGAATCCTGAATCTCAACAGGCCCTAGGGTGCGGACTCATATTGCTGCAAGCCAGATGCGGACGGCAGCGAGCTTGAGAGCGGCGAGATAGTTCTCCGGGCGGCGGTCGTATCGCGTGGCCAGACCGCGGAACTGCTTGACCTGGTTGAAGAAGCGCTCGACGAGGTTTCTTTGTCGATAGACCCAGGTGGAGAAGGCGAAGCTGCCCTTGCGGATCGAGCGCGGCGAAATGTCGGCCCAGGCGCCGGGCTCGGCGGCAAGGTCACGGATGGCGTTGGTGTCGTAGGCGCGATCGGCGATCAGGGTCGCGCCGGGCGCGAGGTTCTCGAGCAGGGTCGCGGCGACCGGCGCGTCGCCCGCCTGGCCGGGGGTGAGCTCCAGCCGGACCGGCCGTCCGTCGGCATCGACGAGGGCATGGATCTTGGTGGTCAGCCCGCCCCGGGAGCGTCCCATGCCACCATCCCCGCCGTCGTCGGGACCCCCCTTTTGACGGCGGCGCCGTGCTGGTGGACCCGCCCGCAGGACGCGTCGATCATCACGATGTCGCCGTCATAGGCCGCCGATACCGCCGCAAGGAGCCGATCCCGGACCCCCGCCGCCCGCCAGCGCACGAAGCGGTTGTATAGGGTGGTGCGCGGACCGTAGCGCTCCGGCACGTCCCGCCACGGCGCACCGGTCCTGAAGCGCCAGAGGATGCCGTTGATCACTCTGCGATCCTCGACCCGTGGCGCCCCGCGCGGCTTGTTCGGCAGAAGCGGCTCAATGACCGCCCACTCCTCATCGCTCAACTCGTGACGCCGCATGAAACCCTCCTCTTTCGGGAAGGTTGAATCAGAACCGGCCCCCCAAGGGAATCCCGTTTATGGGGACAGACCCTAGGCCCGCGTAGACCTTGGCGCAAGCATAGCCCGCGTCGGCGGTGACCGTTTCGATGGCAGTGCCGGTGATCGCAGCCGTGGCGTCGAGGCGGCGGAGGATCTGCTCGCCCTCGTTCACCTAGCCGGTGGTGATCTCGATGTCGAGCACCACGCCACGATGGTCGTCGACGAACACCATGCTGCTTGTAGCTCGGCTCCAAGGGAGGCGGTCGGTCCTGTTCTCGCAGTCGAGATTGGTCGGATCGTCCCCCGCCGAAGGCAACGGCCAAACTTGCGAGCAAATGTTGACGCCCCGGCCCACTTCGGTGACCGTAAGCCCGGGCAGCGCCCGCGGCACGTTCTTGAGGACCGGCGTCCCCCTTTCGATCGATGTCGAAGCGCCGATCTCCGTTCGCTGGTGCGCCGTGCATGCTGCAACGCGCCAGTTCCCCTCGCCGCTGCCGGTCTGGTGGACCGCCGACGCCCGTTGGATCAGGACACCGGATCGGCCTGGAGCTGCGGTCTGGTCGCGCAGATGGCGAACCTGTCCTGCGCGAGGCGCTCGAGCGCCCGCAGGAAGGGCATCTTCCTCGCCTGGGCCAGATGGATGTTCCACAGGTGGCGGTCGATGACCACGTCCACGAACCCGGCGGCCTCGAGCAGGGCGACGATGGCCTCGGCGGGCATCGTGTCGCTGAAGTGGACCCGGGAGCGGATCGCCGCATGGCGGGCGAGCATCTCGGGGCTCATGTGCGGCTGGTCGAAGGACCGGCCGGTGATCCGCGTCAGCGCCGCCCGCAGCCAGGCCACCCAGGTCGTCTTGCCCATGTTGCCGTCGATGACGAGGAGCTTCCCCCCGGGCTTCAGCAGGGCGAACCACTCGACCGCCGCCGCCGCCGGGTCCACCAGCGTCCAGACGAGATGACGGTTGACGATGATGTCGTAGCTGCCGCGCGACTCCATTGTCCGCTCTGCATCGCCCATCAGGAAGCGGATGTCGGCCTTGCGGGTACGCGCCTTGGCCCGGGCCTGCGCCAGCATCGGCTCGGACCAGTCCATCCCGGTCACCCGGAAGCCTGCGTCATGCATCAGGTGCGAGATCACGCCGGTCCCGGAGGCGAGGTCGAGGGCGTCGCGGCCCCGGCCTTCGCCGAGGTGCTTGCGGATCAGCCGATGCCAGCCGCGTCGCTCGGCCTCGGAGAAAATCTCGTGCCCGACGCTCTCGTCGAAGGTTGCCGCCCTTTCCGACCAAAACTCTCGGATTTCGTCGCGGACAGAGTAGTTTGCTGTCGACCCCTCCGGCACGTCCCGCCCTCCCTTCCAGCAACAGTCTGGAATCGTTCCAGAACAAAGTTGTTGATAAACCCACTCGGGTTTTCTAACGCGGAGCCGTACCATCGGCAGGGGGGCCTGACAATGACGCTTCACCGAACCACCGTCGCCGCGCTGGCCGGGCTAATGCTCACCGGTCCGGTCTTCGCAGAAGGGTTCACGGTCACCGACGTCGCCGGGCGCGAGGTCGCCTTCGAGGCGCCGGTCGAGCGGGTGATCCTCGGCGAGGGGCGGATGATCTACGCCGTCGCTCCGGTCGCGGGCGCCGATCCCTTCGAGAAGATCGTCGGCTGGCGCAACGACCTCTGGACGACGGACGAGGGCGGCTTCGAGGCCTATGCCGCCAGGTTCCCCAAGGTGAAGGACCTGCCGTTCCTCGGCCGGCTGACCGACGGGACGCTGCAGACCGAGACCGTCGTCACCCTCGACCCGGACGTCCTCCTGCTGCCGATCGGCGACAAGGCCGCCGCCGACGAGGTCAAGCTCGAGGAGATGCTCGACGGAGTCGGCGTAAAGATCGTCTACATCGACTTCCGCGAGCATATCCTCGACAATACCGAGCCGAGCCTCGCCATCCTCGGCAAGATCTTCGGCGAGGAGGAGCGCGCCGCCGAGGTCGCCGCCTACTGGAAGGAGCAGCTCGCGCGCGTGACCGACGTCATCGCCGCGAAGAACCCCGAGCGGCCGAAGGTCTTCATGTACCGCGCGCCGGGCCTCGGCGAATGCTGCGGCACCTTCGGGCCGGACAATTACGGGCTGATGGTCGACCTCGCCGGCGGCCATAACCTCGGCTCGGACTTCCTGCCGGGCTACACCGGCACGATCAATCCCGAGCAGGTCATCGCCTCGAACCCGGACATAGTCGTCGCCACCGGCTCCAACTGGACCAATCTCGAGGACGCCAAGGGCTACGTCAACGTCGGACCGGGTGCCGCGGCGACGGCCGCGGCGAGCGCCGCCACGCTGACCGAGCTCGTCGCCGCGCCGGCCTTCACCGGCTCGAAGGCGGTGGCCGACAGGGACGTGCATGCGATCTGGCACCAGTTCTACACCAGCCCCTACCAGTTCGTCGCGGTGCAGCAGCTCGCCAAGTGGTTCCACCCCGAGCTCTTCGCCGACCTCGATCCCGACGCGACCTTCGCGGACTTCCACGCGAAGTTCCTTCCCGTGGACTACCAGCCCGGCTACTGGGTCTCGCTCGGCGCCGAAGGCTGACGTGGCGGCCAGCGAAGGCATCGCCACGATGGAGACGGGGCGCGAGGCATATCGCGCCCTCGCACGCCGCAAGCTCCTGATCCTCGCCGGCATGGCGCTGGCGCTCTGCTTGTCCTTCGCCGTCGACCTCGCCTGGGGACCGGCGCGCCTCAGTCTGGGCGAGGTCGCCCGCGCGCTCTTCGACCCCTCCGGCGTCTCCGACCAGGTGCGCACCGTGGTCTGGGACATCCGCCTGCCGGTCGCGGTGATGGCGGTCGTCGTCGGCGCCGCGCTGTCGCTGGCGGGCGCGCAGATGCAGACGATCCTCGCCAACCCGCTCGCGAGCCCCTTCACCCTCGGCATCTCCGCGGCCGCGAGCTTCGGCGCCGCGCTCGCCATCGTGACCAGCGTGCCGCTCCTGCCGGTGGCCGCCGGGCTCATCGTGCCGATCAACGCCTTCCTGATGGCGCTCGTCGCCACGCTCTTCATCCACTTCGTCTCGCAGGCGCGCGGGGTCACGGTGCAGACCGTCGTGCTGCTCGGCATCGCGCTGGTCTTCACCTTCAACGCGCTCCTCGCCTTCCTCCAGTTCCTCGCCTCCGAGCAGGCGCTGTCGCAGGTGGTGTTCTGGACCATGGGCAGCCTCACCAAGGCGACCTGGCCGAAAATCGCGGTCACGCTCGCCGTGCTGCTGATCGCGATCCCGCTCTTCGCCCGGCATGCCTGGGCGCTGACGGCGATCCGGCTGGGCGAGGACAAGGCCGCGAGCTTCGGCGTCAACGTGCGGGCGATCCGCCTCGAGACCATGCTCGTCGTCTCGCTCCTCGCCTCGGTCCCGGTCAGCTTCGTCGGCACCATCGGCTTCGTCGGCCTCGTCGGCCCGCACATCGCGCGGATGGTGCTCGGCGAGGATCAGCGCTTCTTCCTGCCCGGCTCGATCCTCGCCGGCGCCCTGCTGCTCTCGGTGACCTCGATCGTGTCGAAGTCGATCGTCCCCGGCGTGGTCTTCCCTGTCGGCATCATCACCGCGCTGGTGGGGGTGCCCTTCTTCCTCTCCCTGATTCTCACGACGATGCGGAAGTCATGGTAGAGCTGCAGCTCGACGCCGTCGGCGCCCGCTACGGGCAGAGGCTCGTCGTCTCCGGCGTCTCGACGCCGCCGATCCGCTCGGGCGAAGTCGTCGCCGTCATCGGCCCGAACGCGGCGGGCAAGTCGAGCCTTTTCAAGCGGATCGCGGGCCTCGTCGACGGCCCCGGCTCGGTCGCCCTGCGGGGCACGTCACGGGGGGCGGGGGCGATCGTCTACATGCCGCAGGACACTTCGGCCAACGCCGTCCTGACCGTCTACGAGTCGCTCCTGCTGGCGCGGAAGCAGGGCATGGGCTGGCGCGTCGAGGATGCCGACCTCGAGCTGATCGACAACGTCATGACCGCCCTCGACATCGCGTCCATCGCCTTCCGCGACCTCGGCGCCATCAGCGGCGGGCAGCGGCAGCTCGTCGCGATCGCCCAGGTGCTGGTGCGCCAGCCCGAGATCGTGCTGATGGACGAGCCGACGAGCGCGCTCGACCTGCACCGCCAGATCGAGGTGCTCGCCTTCATGCAGTCGCGCGCGCGCCAGCTCGGCATGATCGTCCTGATCGCGCTCCACGACCTCAACCAGGCGCTCCGCTTCGCCGACCGGGCGATCGTGATCTCGGACGGCGCGATGCGCGCCTGCGGAGCGTCCGCCGAAGTGATAACGGCCGACATGCTGCGCGCGATCTACCGGGTCGAGGCCCGCGTCGAGGAATGCTCGCGCCGGCACCGCCACGTCATCGTCGACGGCCTCGCCTCCCCCTGATATCAGATGGTCTCGCCGCTCGCTGGCCACGAAGGCGGTGACGTAGAGCCACTCGAAGCTGTGGTGGCCGAGGGCCACCGGCCGCTCGCCCTTCGGCGCCCAGACCCGGCGCCTCCGCTCGGAGCTTCCGGAACCTGCGTCCAGCGACAACCTCGTCGACTTCCTGCCGCCGGTCGACCTCCTGGAGCGAGAGCTGGAGAGGCTCTGGCAGAAGCTGATGCTGGATCCGGAAACCGGAGCCAGCACGCGCGATGCCCTCGCCGTGCTTCTCGGCGCCGTTCGTCTGGCGCCGGGCGAAGGGCGTGGCGCATATACCCTGGAGATCGTTCGGCCGGAGGGTTGATCTGGCAACCGTCCCGGCGCCGCCGTTCGTGCGCGGCGCCGGGCGGTGGTGGCCGACACCGAGGGGTTAACCTGATCCATAATTCGTCCACACGAACCCGCGCCGCCGATCGCCGGCCTTCCCCGGCCGCCCCACTCTATCCTTCTGCTTCTCTTCTTTCCTGCCCTATCGTGCAGGTTCCCCCGCCCATGTGGGCGGGGGGAAGGGGGGTGGGAGAACGGCGCGCAACGGCGCGCAGGGGCCCCGCCCGCGCTTGCGCGGGTGGGGAGAACGCCTCCGGGGCGCAAAGGCGCCCCGGCGATCCTTCAGGACGTTCAAGCGCCTGCATCTCCCGGCGCCGCCTGCCTTCGCCCCGCAAGCCCGGCGGCCCCGCCTTGACAGCCGCCACGGCCCGGCCGCACCGTCGCGGCCGCCGCAACGGGGCTCCCGCATGAACGACTTCCGACCGGTCGGCTTCCTGCTCGGGCGGCTTCTCGCGCTCTTCGGGGCCAGCATGGCGCTGCCGCTCGCCCTCGACCTCGCCGAGCGCAACGGCAACGCCCACGCCTTCGCCATCTCGATGACGATCACCGTCACCGTCGGCTGCCTCCTCGGCATCGCCTGCGCCGAGAGCGATCGCCCCAACCTCGACCATCGCCAGGGCTTCCTGCTCACGGTGGCGACCTGGGTCTGCTTCACCGCCTTCGCGGCGCTCCCCTTCCTCCTCGGCGCGCCGCATCTCGACCTGACCGACGCGCTCTTCGAGAGCACCTCGGCGCTGACCGCCACCGGCGCCACCGTCATCGTCGGGCTCGAGCGCCTGCCGCAGGGCGTGCTGCTCTGGCGCTGCCTCGTCACCTGGATCGGCGGCATCGGCATCGTGCTGCTCGCCATCATCATGCTGCCCGTCCTCGGCATCGGCGGGATGCAGCTCCTGCGCAGCGCCGACTTCAACACGCTCGGCAAGGTGCTGCCCAAGGCCAAGGAGATCGCCGTCTCCATCGCCGCCGTCTACGTGACCCTCACCCTCGCCTGCACGCTCTGCTACCTCTGGGGCGGCCTCGACGGCTTCGACGCCGTCACCCACGCCATGAGCACGGTGGCGACCGGCGGCATGGCGAACTACGACAACTCCTTCGGCGGCTTCAGCCCCCGGGTGCAGTACGTCGCCATCGTCTTCATGCTGCTCGGCGGCATGTCCTTCGTCCGCTTCGTCCAGCTCGCCGCCGGCGACCCGCGGCCCCTCTTCCGCGACAGCCAGATCCGCGCCTTCCTCGCCATCTACCTCGCGCTCTGCGCCGGCCTCGTCGTCGCCCGCCTCGACCAGGGCCACCCGCTCGACGAGCTGACGCTGCGCGAGGTGCTGTTCAGCATGGCCTCCGTCATCACCACCACCGGCTTCGCCACCGCCGACTACGGCGCCTGGGGCCCGCTCGCCGCGACGCTGTTCTTCTGCGCGATGATGGTCTGCGGCTGCTCCGGCTCGACCTCCGGCGGCCCCAAGGTGTTCCGCTACCAGCTGCTCCGCTCCGCAGCCGCCGTCGAGATCGGCCGGATCTACAGCCCGACCGCCGTGACGCTGCCCCGCTACGAGGGACGGGCGATCACGCCGGAGGTCATGAACTCGGTCATGGCCTTCTTCATGCTGTTCTTCCTCACCCTCGGCCTCGGCGCGGTGGGGCTCGTCCTCCTCGGCCTCGATCCCGTCACCGCCATCTCCGGCTCCGCCGCGGCGCTCACCAACGTCGGCCCCGGCTTCGGCCCGCATATCGGCCCGGTGGGCAACTACGCCACGCTCTCGGACCCCGCGCTCTGGCTCATCATGGCGCTGATGTTCGTCGGCCGGCTCGAGCTCCTCACCGTCTACGTCCTCTTCACCGCCTCCTACTGGCGCGGCTGACCGCCCGCATCTCCGCCGCACATCCGCGCGAGAACCCCGTGAGCCCCCGGGGGGCGTGGCTTGTCAGGCGCAGGCGGATGTGCAAGAGAGTGTGCGGCCCGAGCTGAGGTCTGTCGCTGCAAAGTGCTGAAAGTATGATGTTTACAACCGAGTTCGCGAGGCAGGATTGGAGCTGATCGCCACTACCGACGCGCTGGCCGCCTTCGTCGCGGAGTGCCGCTCCGCCCCCTACGTCGCCATCGACACCGAGTTCATGCGCGAGCGCACCTACTACGCGCAGCTCTGTCTCGTGCAGCTCGCCCGCCCGGGCAAGGGCCCCGAGACCGCCGTCCTCGTCGACACGCTGGCCGAGGGCCTGTCGCTCGAGCCGCTCTACGAGCTCTTCCGCGACCCGAACGTCGTCAAGGTCTTTCACGCCGCGCGCCAGGATCTCGAGATCTTCGCGACCACGGCCGGCGTGCTGCCGCGGCCCTTCTTCGACACCCAGGTCGCGGCGATGGTCTGCGGCTACGGCGATCAGGTCGGCTACGAGACCCTCGCCCGCCAGATCGCGCGCGCCGCGATCGACAAGTCCTCGCGCTTCTCCGACTGGGCGCGCCGGCCGCTCTCCGAGGCGCAGAAGGAATACGCGCTCGCCGACGTGACGCACCTGCGGCGCATCTACGAGACGCTGGCGAAGCGCCTGGCCGAGACCAGCCGCGCCGGCTGGGTCGAGGAGGAGATCGCCACCCTCGTCGATCCGGAGACCTACCGCGTCGACCCGGAGACCGCCTGGACCCGGCTCAAGACCCGCTCGACCGCGCCGAAGTTCCTCGCCGCGCTGCGCGAGCTCGCCCGCTTCCGCGAAGAGGCGGCGCAGGGCCGCAACGTGCCGCGCTCGCGCATCCTCAAGGACGACGCGCTGCTCGAGCTCGCCGCCAACCGGCCGCGCAACGCCGAGGATCTCGGCAAGTCCCGCCTGCTCCTGCGCGAGGCGCGCCGGGGCGAGATCGCCGACGGCATCCTCGCCGCCGTCGCCGCCGCCGAGGCGCTGCCGGCCTCCGAGCTGCCGCGCGTGCCCGACGCGCCCTCTCGCAAGCCCGGGGCCGAGGCGCTCGCCGACCTGCTGCGGGTGCTGCTGAAGTCGCAATGCGACGCCGAGGGCGTGGCCCAGCGCCTCGTCGCCTCCAGCGCCGACCTCGACGCCATCGCCTCCGAGGAGGCGCCCGACGTCCCCGCCATGCGCGGCTGGCGCTACGAGATCTTCGGGCGCGACGCGCTGCGGCTCAAGCGCGGCGAGATCGCCCTCTCCGCCGCCGGCGCCCGCGTCCGCGTGGTCGCCGTGGCGAGCGGCGTGGCGGCGAACGCCCGACGTCAAACGCCCGCCGGCTGATCGCCCGCCTTGGGGCGGACGATCAGCCGGCCGCCCCAGCCCTTTCCAAAGTGTTGCCGAGATGATTTCGATTGGCCCAGACTGCACGACAGTGGAGAGAAACCCCGGTCGGGAGAGTGCGGGACGGTGACGCCAGACGGATTTGACCCGTGGCAAATCCGTCCGCGATCGCCCCTGCGGGGGGCGAGCGCGATTCCGCGCTCGCCGGGGCGATCACGGACGGATTGCGCGCGACGGAGAAATCTGGACCCCCTACGGCTTACGCGCCAACGCGCTCCAGCCGTCGGCGCGGCGAAAGCCTTGCTTTCGCTTGTCGCGCCGCAGCATCGCGGGCAGAGCCCGCTTCGGTCGGGGGGAGCGACGCGGCCTCGGGCGACGACCGGCTCCTGTCGTGTAGTGTGCGATTGGCCGATATGCGGCCAATTTTTCGTTTGAGGCCAGTGCTCTTGACGGATGCGGCGGCAAGAAGTCGACTGCGGGACAAGTCGAAGAAATCTTCGAGCGGAATAAGCGGAGGGAGGCCGACGATAACCGAAGCGGTTTCGACCAGGAAGATCATCATCATCGCCGGCCCCAACGGCGCAGGTAAACACCGAGCACGTGATGCTGGAATGGGGAGAAAACCAATGAAGCCGCAGGACTTGTCCAAGGCCAGCAACCCCGATCTCCGCGCCTCGCTGGCGGCCATGCTGCGCGCGGCAAGAATAGCGCGTGAAACAGCCATCCAGACCAATACCGAGATCGTCATCGCAAAGGACGGCAAACCCCTGCGCATCACGGCGGAAGAGTTGCGCAAGGGCGGTCGGCAGCTTTAAGGCGCGAGTCACGCGCGGCCACCCGACCACCTGAGGAACGGCACAACATTCGTGGAAAGGACTGGCCGCCCCCCGCCTATGCCCCCCGCGAGATGTCGCCGGGCGCGGTCGCAACCGCCGACGCCAGAGGCCGGGCGCGGCGGCCGTCCGAGGCGACCCGGCACGCCGCGGGACAGGCGCGGCGGCGGAATAAAATTACCAACTTCTATTCCGCCTCAAGATCAATGTCTTGAACCCTGTCCCCCTGTGGGACATTTTCCGACCAGCGCTCTCGGGCGCAGACGCCGCCTCAGAACGAGGCGTCCGCGTCCTCCGGCGGCAGCTCCACCGGCGGGGGCGCGGGGCGCGCCGGCACCGGCAGCGTCACCGACTGGTTGGCCGCGACCACCCGGAACGCCCGGATGTTGCGCAGCTCCAGCTCCTGCACGAAGGCGCCGGTCATCAGCAGCCGCGTCCGCTCCGGCCCGGCCGGCATCGGCGTCAGCGGCGGCACCGCCACCAGGTTCACCGTCAGCACCCCGGCGGCGTCCGGCTGCTCATCGGGCAGCAGCGCCGCGTTGAACCAGCCCTGCGTCGGCCCCACCCCGGTGGCGCGGATGATCACCCCGCCATAGCCGCGCTCCAGCGTCGCCTCGCGCATCGGCACCGCGACGGCGTCCGGCAGGTCGACCGGCGTGCGGGTGAAGAGCCCGGTCAGGAACCCCTGCTCGTTCGACCGAACGGTGCCCTCGGAATCGACGTCGCGGGTCGCGCGCGGCTCGTTGTGGCCGAAGCCAAAGCTGCACCCGCCGACGAGAAGCGACCCCGCCAGCGTGACCACCGCAACGCGCATCCCGGGGCCGGTCCTCATGGCCCCCGGATAGCTCGCAGCCGGCCGCTTGGGAAGGCCCAAACCGCCACGGCCGCACTGGACCCGGCGGCCCCGACGTCATATCTGCCACGGGCTGGCAGGAAGGAAGGCCGCCCTTGGCAACGCCGCGTTTCGAAGCGATCGCCGACGATTTCGCGTTCCTCGACGACTGGGAGGACCGCTACCGCTACGTCATCGAGCTCGGCCGCGCGATGGCCCCGCTCGACGAGGCGCTGCGCACGCCCGCGAGCAAGGTCGAGGGCTGCGCCAGCCAGGTCTGGCTGGTCCCGACCCCCACCGGCGAGGGCGAGGCCGCCCGCTTCGACTTCGTCGGCGATTCCGACGCGCTGATCGTGCGCGGCCTCATCGCGACGCTGCACGCCCTCTACGCCGGGCTTGACCCGAAGGGCGTTCTCGCCGTGGATGCCCTCGCCGAGCTCGGCAGGCTCGGGCTCGACCAGCACCTGTCGTCCCAGCGCTCGAACGGGCTGCGCGCGATGGTGGCGAGGATCCGCGCGCTGGCCGGCGCGGCGATGCAGCAGGCCTGAGGGAGAGGCGAGAATGGCGAACCCGCTCGAGAGGCTGCTCCGGGAGCGCGACTGGCTGCTGGCCGACGGCGCCACCGGCACCAACCTCTTCAACATGGGCCTCGAGGCCGGCGAGGCCCCCGAGCTCTGGAACGAGACCGAGCCCGAGAAGATCCGCGCGCTCTACAAGGGCGCGGTCGACGCGGGCTCCGACCTCTTCCTCACCAACAGCTTCGGCGGCAACGCCAGCCGGCTGAAGCTCCACGACGCCGACGGCCGCGCCTATGATCTCAACCGCATCGCCGCCGAGCTGGCCCGCGAGGTCGCCGACGCCTCGGGCCGCACGGTCGTCGTCGCGGGCTCCATGGGCCCGACCGGCGAGATCATGGCCCCCCTCGGCCCGCTGACCATCGAGGGCGCGGCCGAGATGTTCGAGGAGCAGGCCCGCGGCCTCCTCGCCGGCGGGGCCGACGTGCTCTGGGTCGAGACCATCTCCGCGCCCGAGGAGTTCGAGGCCGCCGCCCTCGGCATCGCCCGCGCCGGCGGGGCGTGGTGCGGCACGATGAGCTTCGACACCGCGGGCCGCACCATGATGGGCGTCACCTCGGCCGCGATGGTCGGCCTCGTCGACGGCCTGCCCAACGCCCCGCTCGCCTTCGGGGCGAATTGCGGCGTCGGCGCCTCCGACCTCCTGCGCACCGTCCTCGGCTTCACCGCCCAGTCGCCGCGCCTGCCGGTCATCGCCAAGGGCAACGCCGGCATCCCGAAGTTCCACGACGGCCACATCCACTACGATGGCACGCCGGAGCTGATGGCCGACTACGCCGTCCTGGCCCGCGACTGCGGCGCGACGATCATCGGCGGCTGCTGCGGCACCGCGCCCGCCCACCTCGTCGCCATGCGCGCCGCGCTGGAGACGACGCCGCGCGGCCCGCGCCCCGACCTCGCCGAGATCGAGCGCCGCCTCGGCGGCTTCTCCTCCGCCTCCGACGGCGTTGGCGACGGCGGCGAGGGCGGCGGCGCCCCCCGCGAGCGGCGCCGGAAGCGCGGCTGAGCCGCCCCCCCCCCCGGGGCCCCGCGCCGATGCTCGACGCCCTCGCCCTCGGCGTCGACGCCCTCTCCTTCGACCCCGACGCCTTCCGCCGCGTCGCCGCCCCCGGCGGCCCGCGCGGCACGGTCTTCGCGCTGGTCTTCGTCGCCGGCATGTCGCAGGCGACCGGCCACGCGGTGACGCTCTTCCTCAACCACGTCCGGCCCGGGCGCTTCGTCCTCAGCCTCGCGCTGCAGGGCGCCGTCTACGTCGCCGGCGCCCTCCTGACCGTGGCGCTCGCGCTCGCCCTCGACGAGATGGCCTTCGGCCGCAACCTCGCCTTCCTGCCGACGGCCGCGGTGGTCGCGCTCGCCCACGCGCCCCGCCTCCTCGGCATCCTCACCCTCGCCCCCTACATCGGCGAGCAGCTCGACCGGGCGATCGACGTCTGGGTGCTGCTCCTGACCCTCTTCGGCCTCCACCACGGCCTCGGCCTGCCCTTCGCCGGCGCGGCCTTCTTCGCCTTCAGCGGCTGGGCGGCGATGCGCCTCCTCACCGTGCTGCTCGGCCGCCCCGTCGGCTGGCTGCTCGGCGGCCTCGAGCGCGTCGCGGCCGGGGCGCCGCTCACCCTCAACGCCGGCGGCCTCGTCGACGACCTCCGCCGCCGCGCCCGCGCCGGGCGGGGCGACGGCGACGGCGAAGACCGCGACGCCCCGTGACCGAGGCCCTCTTCTGGCTCGCCGCCATGGGCGCGCTCGGCCTCGTCCTGTCGCTGGCGCTCGCCCCGGTGGAATCGCTCGGCTGGTGGGCGGGCTGGCTCGGCCCCGGCGACGAGCCCGCCGAGCCCGCCCCGCCCCGCGCGCCCGCTCCCGGCCCGCCGCCCGACTGCTTCGTGGTCTTCCTCTCCGGCATCGGCGCGATCTCCGGCCAGGAGCTGCTGCCGCACGAGACGGTGTTCCTCGACCGCCTCCAGGCCGAGCTGCCGGAGGCGCGCATCGTCCGCGACGTCTTCCCCTACGCGCCCTCGGGCCGCGAGCTGCTGACCGGACAGCGGGTGTTCACCTGGCTCTGGCGGCGCGTCCTCGACTGGCGGCTGAACGGGACCCGGCTGCTGCCGGCCATCCTCAACGTCCGCAACCTCTTCCAGGTCCTCGTCTCCGCCGACGACCGCTACGGGCCGCTCTACGGCTTCGGCATCGCCGGCATCGTCCGCGAGCGCCTCGCCGCCGCCGGCTACGACCCGCGCCGGCCCGCCCCGGTGATCCTGCTCGGCTCGAGCGGCGGCGGCCAGATCTCGGTCGGCGCGGCCACCTACCTCGCCGACGCGCTCGGCGCGGCCCCGGCGATCGTCACGATCGGCGGGGTGATGTGCTCGGACCGCGGCATCGACGCCGCCGCCTGGCTCACCTCGCTCTTCGGCTCCGGCGACCGCGTCTACGCGCTCGGCCGCGCCGCCTTCCCGGGCCGCTGGCCGGTGGCGGGCGGGTCGTTCTGGAACGAGGCCCGCCATGACGGCCGCCTCGTCGAGCGCGAGATCGGCGCGATGTCGCATTCCGGCGCGGGCGGCTACCTCGACCCCGCCCCCCGCCCGGCCGCCCCCCCCTGGCTCGACATCACCGTGGACGCCGTCGCCGCGGCGATCCGCGACGGCCTCGCCCGCGGCCCCCGCCCCGCCCGGCGCCCGGTCGGGAGCCAGCCATCGTCGTAGAACGGGCGCGCGGACCGGGACTTCGGCCCCACCGGCGCCGAGCCGTCGACCCCCCGGCGCGCACGGCGCCGCGCCCGCCCCGGCCGCAGCACGCAGGCGCCCGGCCCCGCTCGACGCCCGGTCGACAGGCGGCAATCCTCGCGGAAGGCGCAGCCGCGGACCGGGACTTTCGGCCTCACCGGCGCCGAGCCGTCGGTCCTCCGGCACGCAGGGCGCCGCGCCCCGTCCCCGGCCGCAGCACGCAGGGCGCCCGGCCCGGCCCCGCTCGACGCCCGGTCGACAGCCGGCAATCCTCGCGGAAGGCGCAGCAGCGGACCGGGACCTTCGGCGTCACCGGCGCCGAGCCGTCGGTCCCCCGGCGCGCACGGCGCCGCGCCCCGTCCCCGGCCGCAGCACGCAGGGCGCCCGGCCCGGCCCCGCTCGACGCCCGGTCGACAGCCGGCGATCCTCGCAGAAGGCGCAGCAGCGGACCGGGGCCTTCGGCCCCGCCGGCGCCGGGCCGTCGGCGCGCACCGAAGAGCGCCGCGTCCCCCGCCCGCAACCCACAGGCGCCGCCCCCCGCACCGCTCAGCGCTCGGTCGAGAGCCAGCAATCCTCGTAGAAGGAGCAGTAGCGCACCGCGACCTCGACCACGTCGAGGTCCTCCGGGATCTTCGGCGCCACCGGCGGCAGGCCGTCCGCCCGCCGGCTCGCATAGAGGAGCGCGCCGTCGCCGGGCCGCAGCACATAGGTCCCGTCCATCACGAAGCACTCCGTATCCCAGTCGTCGCCCTCGCGGCCCAGCCGCTCGTCGAGGATCCGGCAGGCGGCGAAGTCCCCCCGGTCGAAGCGCACGCCCCCCTCGACCAGCGCGACCCCGGTCACCACGGCCGGCCCGATCCCGACATCGACCATCCGCATCTCGATGTCGCCGGTGTCGCCGTCCACCTGGAAACGCACGTCGACCCGCGGCATCACCGCGAGGCGGTTGTGCCGCCGCGTCGCCTGCGCCTGGTAGATCGTCAGGCTGATCGCGCAGAGCGAGACGACGATCGGAACCCAGGCGCGGAACGCCTCGGCATAGAGCCTCCACCGCACCCCGCCATCGTCCATGCCGCCCTCCCCCCGCGCGGCGCGGACGTTGCCACGGGCCGCCGCGACCGGCAAGCCGGCCGCCGACAGGGGTTCCGCTGCGCGCGGATTCCCCGTATCTGGTGGGGATGAGGCCGAAGACGAAGCCGCTCGCCTTCTCCGTCCACCTGCTGACCGGCTCGGGGGCCGCGCTGGCGCTGATGGCGCTCGTCGCCGCGACCAAGGGCGAGTGGCGGCTGATGTTCGGCTGGCTCGGCATCGCGCTGATCGTCGACGGCATCGACGGGCCGCTGGCCCGCAAGGTCGACACCAAGAAGAACGCCTCGAACTGGGACGGCACGATCCTCGACCTGGTGATCGACTATCTGACCTACGTCTTCATCCCCGCCTACGCGCTCATCTACACCGGCCTGCTGCCCTGGCATCTCGGCCTGATGGCGGCGCTGGTCATTGCGCTCACCGGGGCGATGTACTTCGCCGACGTGCGGATGAAGGCGGACGACAACTGCTTCGTCGGCTTCCCGGCGGTCTGGCAGATGCCGCTCCTCGTCTTCCTCGTCTTCGACCCGCCGGTCTGGGCGACGCTCGCCATCATCGGCGCGCTGGCGCTCGCGCAGTACACCTGGCTCAAGTTCATCCACCCGATGCGCACGGCCCGCTGGCGGCCGCTGAACCTGACGGTGACGATCCTCTGGGTGATCCTCGCGGGCTGGTCGATCTGGGAGGCCTTCGACCCCCCGGGCCCCGTCAAGGCCGGCCTCCTCGTCACCTCGCTCTGGCTCCTCCTCGTCGGCGTCGTCATGCAGGCCTTCCCGGAACGCCCGCGCGCCCCTCTCAGCGCCGAATAGCCCCTATACCCCCTCGCCGCCCCGCGCCGGCCCGCGCCGCACTCCCCCTTCAGGCGTTCATACTGGCTTGAAACCCTATCGAGCAGGCGCCTCCCCGCCAAAGGGCGGGGAGAAACAAAGGACTCGCGGCCGCCTGCGGCCGCTCCGGCAGGGAGGCCGCAAAGGCGGCCGACCGTCAGCGCCGGCCGAGCGGGGGGCGCGCCCGCGCGCCTCCCCGAGGCCGGCGCTTCCCCCCGCCGCCCGCCATCCTGCTCCTTCCGGGGCGTCCGCCCCGATCAACCCCCGCGCGGCTCGCAAAGCCGACACCCGGCCATCCACCCCCCTTTCGGAACGCAAGTCCCAAGCGCCGCCCGAGCGAGGCCCCTCGCGGGCCTCGAGGCCGGCGCTTTCCCCCCGCCGCCCGATCCCGCTCCTTCCGGGGCGTCCGCCCCGATCGGCCCGCGCGCGGCGAGGCCGACACCCGGCCATCCGCCCCCCCTTCGGGACGCAAGTCCCGAGCGCCGGCCGAGCGGGGCCCCCTCGCGGGGTCCCCGAGGCCGGCGCTGCCCCCGCCGGGGGCAGCTCAGCGAGGCGGGCGCCAGCCCGCCGCCTGCGCCTCGGCCTCGTCGCAGAACCAGCGCTCGCCCAGACCCTCGTCGATGCGGACGCGGGCGTAGTCGCGCGACCACGGCGTGTGGTAGATGCGCTCCCCGGCGCGGTTGACGTTGCCCTTGATCGGGCAGTCCCCCGCCGGCGCGGTCCCCGAGGCGTCGCGCCAGGAGGTGGCGCGCCAGTCCCAGGCCGCCATCGTCTCCGCCTGCCAGATCCCGAGGCCGGAGGCATGGGCGACCGCCTCCGCCGCCGCATAATCGTCGCTGTAGCGCACGAAGGCCCAGGCCAGCCCCTCGGCGACCAGCGCGCCGCCGAGATCGACGCCCCCCGCCGAGCAGCGCGCCACGATCCGCCCGTACTGGTCGCGCTCCTGCGGGTCGCACGCCACCCGCGCGCCCCGCGTCAGCTCCGCCAGCCGGGCCGCCGCCGCCTTGCCGCAGGCCCAGTCCCCGCCCGCGGCTGCGGCGCAGGTCTGCGAGAACTCCGGCGCGTCGATCCCGTGGATGCGCACCCGCACCGGACCGATGTCGAGCGTGTCGCCGTCGAGCACCCGCGCCGGGCCGGCGAGCTCCGCCTCGCCCGCCACGGCGCCGCCCGCGACCAGCGTCGCGAGGAGCGTCGCCGCGAGGGCGCGCCGTCCGGCCATGGGCGCCCTCCTGGCAGCCGTTGTTCCGGCAGCGAGCCTATCCCGCCGCCACCCTCCGCGTCATCTCCCCTGCCACGCCCTGCCTTGCGACACGGTTAACCGGCAGGCCCCCGCGGCGTCACGCCCCCGAGACGCGCCAGATCACGTCGCCCACGTCGTCGGCGACGAGGAGCGAGCGCCCGTCCGGGCCGACGGCCACCCCGACCGGCCGCCCCCAGGACGACCGCTCGTCCGCCGAGAGGAAGCCCGAGAGGATGTCGCGCGGCGGGCCGGAGGGATGGCCGTCGGCGAAGGGCACGAAGACCACGCGATACCCCGAGAGCGTCGCCCGGTTCCACGACCCGTGCTGGCCGATCGCCATCCCCGGCCCGAAGCCCGGCAGCACCCCCTCCGGCAGCCAGCAGAGCCCGAGCGAGGCGGTGTGCCCGCCGAGCGCGTAGTCCGGCGTCCGCGCCGTCGCGACGCGCGCCGGGTCCTGCGGCACGCGGTCGTCCACCGTCCGCCCCCAGTAGCAATAGGGCCAGCCGTAGAAGCCGCCCTCGACCACCGAGGTCAGGTAGTCGGGCGGCGTCTCGTCCCCGAGCCCGTCGCGCTCGTTGACCACCGTCCAGAGCGCGCCCGTCGCCGGCTCGAAGGCGAGCCCGACCGGGTTGCGCAGCCCGGAGGCGAAGATCCGCGTCGCGCCGGAGGCGATGTCGTGGACATGGATCGCCGCCCGCCCCTCCTCCTCCGCCATCCCGTGGTCGCCGATGTTGCTGAGCGAGCCGACCCCGGCATAGAGCCGCGCCCCGTCGGGGCTCGCCAGGAGGCTCCGCGTCCAGTGGCCGCCGGGCCTGAAGTCCGCGAGCCGGCGCGGCTGCCCCCCCAGCCGCGTCGCCCCGGGCTCGAACGGATAGGCGAGCAACCCGTCGGTGACCCCGACGTAGAACGTGTCCCCGACCAGCGCCATCCCGAACGGCTGGTTAAGCCCGCCCAGATAGGTGTCGCGCGTCTCCGCCACCCCGTCGCCGTCGGCGTCGCGCAGCAGCGTGATGCGGTTCGGGCTGCGGCCGACGGCGGCGGCGCGCTGCATGGTGACGTGGATGGCGTAGTCGAAGGCGCTGCGGATGCGGCCGGGCTCCTGCAACGCCTCGGCCGTGAGCACGTCGCCGTTCGGCAGCACCTCGATCCAGCGCGGATGCTTCAGGCCGGCCGCGAAGGCGTTGACCGCGAGCCCGGGCGCCGGCGTGGGCCTCGTCCCCTGCGGCCAGCCGCGGGCGGTCGGCATCTTCAGGGTGGGCACGCCTTGCGGCTTCGCCGGCGGGATGGCAGGCGTCGGCCCGACCGCCTGCGGCCCGGCATGGCGGTCATGGCGACGCGCGAGGATCGCGGCCGCGCCCACCATCGCCACCCCGCGCGCGACGAGCTCCGAGACCCCCATGCCGTCCTCCCTGTCCTGGCTGCGCCCCCGTGATGCGTCGCCCCGCGCCCCCGCGCAACCCTCAAAGGCCACGCCCCCGCCGGCGCCCCTCGCCAGCGGCGCCGTCCTCGCCCCGCTCCGCCGCGCCACTCTCCCCGCGCCACTGTCCCCGCGCCCCCGCCCGAGGCCGACGGCCCCACGACCCGCCGCCACGCCTGCCCGTCGCGCGCCCGGGCCCTCCACGGCCCACCTCGCCTGCGACGCCGGCCTCCCTGTCGTCCGAGGGGGCCAGACCCGCCCGCATCGCCCGGCCGCCGCATCCCGGCCGCCCGCATCGCCCGGCCGCCCGTGTCGCCCGGCCGCCCGTGTCGCCCGGCCGCCGTGTCGCCCGGCCGGCCTCCCCCCGGCCGCCCCGGTCCCCGCTCTCCCGGCCGCCCGAGGTTGACAAACGCCGGCCGGCGCCGGAAGCCCGGACGCCGGCCCGTCCCGGGGCGGCGGCCCGATCCCCGCCCCGACCTCGCGCGCATGAGCCCACGCCCGGAGATCCTCTTCCCGCTCTTCGCCGAGCTGACCGCGCTCGACGGCGTCGGGCCGAAGGTCGCGAAGCTCTTCGCGCGGCTCGAGGTCGAGCGCCCCGCGGGCCTCCTCTTCCTCCTCCCCCACGCCGTCGTCGACCGCCGCCCGCGCCCGACCATCCGCGACCTCGCGCTCCCCGCCGTGGCGACGGTCGAGGTCGCGGTCGGCATGCACCAGCCGCCCGCCGCCCGCGGCCGGCCCTACCGCATCCACGTCCGCGACGCGGCGACCGAGTTCCTGCTCGTCTACTTCCGCGCCCACGGCGATGCACTCGGCCGGTCGCTGCCTTCCGGCGCCCGCCGCATCGTCTCCGGCAAGGTCGAGCTCTTCGACGGCGTGGCGCAGATGGTCCACCCCGACCACATCCTCCGCCCCGGCGACGCGGCCCTGCCCGACTTCGAGCCCGTCTACCCGCTGACGCAGGGGTTCACCCAGCGCATCGTCGCCCGCGCCGCCGCCGAGGCGCTCGCCCGCGCCCCCGAGTTGCCAGAATGGATCGACCCCGCCGTCCTCGCCGCCCGCCGCTGGCCCTCCTGGCGCGACGCGGTCCGCGCCGCCCACGCGCCCGCCGGCCCGGCGGACGTCGCCCCCGAGGCCCCGGCCCGCGAGCGGCTCGCCTACGACGAGCTCTTCGCCCACCAGCTCACCCTCGCCCTCGCCCGCGCCCACATGCGCCGGCCCAAGGGCTTCGAGACAAGCGGCGATGGCAGCCTGCGCGCCCGGGCGCTGGCGGCGCTGCCCTACGCCCCCACCGGAGCCCAGACCCGCGCCGCGGCGGAGATCGCCGCCGACATGGCCGACGCCCGCCGGATGAACCGCCTGCTCCAGGGCGACGTCGGCGCCGGCAAGACCCTCGTCGCGCTGCTCGCCATGCTCGCCGCCGTCGAGGCCGGGGGGCAGGCGGCGATGATGGCCCCGACCGACATCCTCGCCCGCCAGCATTTCCGCTCGCTCTCCCCCCTCGCCGAGGCGGCGGGCGTGCGCATCGAGCTCCTCACCGGCCGCGACAAGGGCGCCGAGCGCGCCCGCCGCCTCGACGCCATCGCCTCCGGCGCCGCCGGCATCGTCGTCGGCACCCATTCGCTCTTCCAGAAGGACGTCGCCTTCGCCGACCTCCGCCTCGCCATCGTCGACGAGCAGCACCGCTTCGGGGTGCGCCAGCGCATGGACCTCGGCGCCAAGGGCGGCGCCGCCGACCTCCTCGTCATGACCGCGACGCCCATCCCGCGCTCGCTCGCGCTCGCCTCCTACGGCGACATGGACCTCTCCGTCCTCGACGAGAAGCCGCCGGGCCGCACCCCGGTGCGCACCGCGCTCGCCTCCTCCGGCCGGCTCGACGAGGTGGTGGAGCACCTGCGCGCCGCCCTCGCCGAAGGCCGCCAGGCCTACTGGGTCTGCCCGCTCGTCGAGGAGAGCGAGGTCGCCGAGCTCACCGCCGCCGAGGAGCGCGCCCGCGCGCTCCGCCTCGCCCTCGGCGCCGAGCGCGTCGGCCTCGTCCACGGCCAGCTCGCGCCGGCCGAGCGCGACGCCGCCATGGCCGACTTCGCTGCGGGGCGCACCCGGCTTCTCGTCGCCACCTCGGTGATCGAGGTCGGCGTCGACGTGCCGAACGCCTCGATCATGGTGATCGAGGGCGCCCAGAACTTCGGCCTCGCCCAGCTCCACCAGCTCCGCGGCCGCGTCGGCCGCGGGGCCGCCGCCTCGACCTGCCTCCTCGTCTACGACCCGCCGCTCGGCGAGACCGCCCTGGCGCGGCTCCGGGCGCTGCGCGACACCGAGGACGGCTTCCGCATCGCCGAGGAGGACCTGCGCCTGCGCGGGGCCGGCGACGTCCTCGGCACCGCCCAGTCCGGCCTGCCGAGGTTCCGCATCGCCGACATGGAGACGCAAGCCGACCTGATGCGCACCGCCCAGGAGGACGCCCGCCTCCTCCTCGCCCGCGACCCCGACCTCGCCACCCCGCGCGGCCGCGCCGCCCGCACGCTCCTCCACCTCCTCGAGCGCGACAAGGCCATCCGCCTCCTCGCCGTCGGCTGATCTATGTTCCGCCTTCGTTCGCGAATCGCTTGACTCTTGGTTAACGCAGTGCGAACTTTTGCCGAACACAGAGGGAACAAAGCCATGATAGACGCCTGGCGCCGCCTGTTCGCTTCCGACCCCGACGCCGTCCTGCGCGAGGCCCTCGGCCTCTCCGCCCTCGTCGTCGCCATCCTCGCCGGCCTGTTCCTGCCCGGCCTCGCCTGACCCTTTCGCCAGCCCCCTTTCGCCAGACTGCTTCCTGCCTGACCGCCAGCGGCGCGGATCCGCCGGACACTGCCCGTCCTGCCTGCCGACTGCCTCGGCCGCGCCGCTCCCTGACGCCGCCCCCGGGCCAACCCCGGGTGGCGGCGCTTTTTTGTCGGCCTCACTCCCCCGCACCCGTGCGATCGCCTGAAGGGCGGGGAGCGCGGCAGCGGCGGGAGCCGACCTCCAGGCCGCCGCGCCATCGCCGCCGTCGACGCGACCGCCGCCGCCGCGATCCGGGAGCCCGACGCCTCGACCGGCCGCTCCGCCCGCCGTCCCGCATCCCCCGCGGCCTACGGCGTCCCGGCGTCCTCCGCCACGGGCTCCAGCCGGGCCCGCTCGCCCTCCTCGAGCACCGGCGTCCCGGAGAGCGCGGCGCCGCGCGCCCGCAGCGCCGCAGCCCGCGCCGCCAGCGCGTCGCGCTCGGCCTCGACGCTCTGCGCGCTCGCCAGGCCCTCGGCCCGCGGCGCCTCGAAGGCGGAGGTCGGCAGCAGATGCGGCGGCGGCGCGGCGCGCACATGCTCCGAGACCGGCGCCGCCGCCTCGGGCGGCGCGCAGCCCACGAGCGCCAGCATCGCGAGGAGCCCGGCCACGGCCGGACGGAGGCGGAACGCGCAGGTCACCCCGCCGCTCATACCCAAGCCCGCCGCCCGCGTCGAGGCCGCCCCCGCGCCCTGTCGCGACCCATGGGCAAGCCGGAAACCAGACGCTATCATCCCCCCACAAACGGCGGCCCCGAGGCCGCGAGGGGAAGGAGAACGCCGTGAGCGAATCGAAGGACGCCCAGACTCTGGCCGAGCAGGGCCACCGCGTGGCCCACAACATGGCCGAGGTCATCGACATCTCGGGCCAGATCTGGAAACGCTTCCTCTCCACCCAGATGGAGGCCGGCGGCCCCGGCCACCCCGACCCGCTCAACACCTGGCCGACCTTCGCCGAACTCTACCGCACCATGTGGGACAACCCCAAGCAGGTCGCGGACATGACGCTGGAATACTGGGCCGCCCAGAACCAGCTCTGGCAGCAGTCGCTGTTGAAATGGCTCGGGGCCAAGGACGCCGGCGAGCCGGTGGACGCCCCGTTCATGGCCAAGGCCGACAAGCGCTTCGCCCACAAGGACTGGTCGGAGAACGCGGTCTTCGACTACCTCAAGCAGAGCTACCTGCTGACCTCCGGCTGGATCCAGGACACCGTCGCCTCGGTCGGCGAGATGGACCCCAAGGACCGCAAGAAGGCCTCGTTCTACACCCGCCAGTTCGTCGAGGCGATGAACCCCGCGAATTTCTTCGCCCTCAACCCCGAGGTCCTGCAGGCCACCGTCGACGAGAAGGGCGACAACCTCGTCCGCGGGCTCAGGATGATGCTCGCCGACCTCGACCGCGGCAAGGGCAAGCTCCTGATTCGCCAGACCGACATGGACGCCTTCGAGGTCGGCCGCAACACCGCCGTCTCGCCCGGCGCGGTGATCTGGCAGAACGACGTCCTCCAGCTCATCCAGTACGCGCCGCTGACCGAGAAGGTCCACGCAAGGCCGCTGCTCTTCGTGCCGCCCTGGATCAACAAGTTCTACATCCTCGACCTCAACCCGAAGAAGTCGATGGTGAAGTGGCTCGTCGAGCAGGGCTTCACCGTCTTCATGGTCTCGTGGATCAACCCCGACCAGCGGCACGCCGCCGAGACCTGGGAGAGCTACATGGCCGGCGTCTCCGACGCCATCGACGCCGCGCTGGCCGAGACCGGCCAGAAGAGCCTCAACCTCACCTCCTACTGCGTCGGCGGCACGCTCGCCGGCACCATCCTCGCCCGCGCCGGCCGCCGCAAGGACAAGCGCATCGCCTCGGCGACCTTCTTCACCGCCCAGCTCGACTTCGAGGACGCGGGCGAGCTGCAGATCCTCGTCGACGACAAGACCTTGGACGTGATCGGCAACGAGATGGAGCGGGGCTTCATGCCCGCCGACCGCATGGCGAACGCCTTCAACATGCTGCGGGCGAACGACCTGATCTGGGGCTACGTCGTCAGCAACTACATGCTCGGCAAGGACCCGTTCCCCTTCGACCTCCTCTACTGGAACGCCGATTCCACCGCGATGCCGGCGCGGGTCCACCACTTCTACCTCGACCGCTTCTACGTGCGGAACGCCTTCGCCAAGGGCGAGCTCGAGCTCGACGGCGAGCCGGTGGTCCTCTCGGACATCGCCGGCCCGGTCTACCACGTCGCCACCAAGGAGGACCACATCGCCCCGGCCGCCTCGGTCTATCGCGGCGCCAAGGAGATGAAGCGCGCCGACGTGCGCTTCGTCGTCTCCGGCTCGGGCCACATCGCCGGCGTCATCAACCCGCCGGCGCTCGGCAAGTACCAGTTCTGGACCAACCCCGACCTCACCGCGCCGACGCTCGAGGCCTGGCTCGAGGCCGCCGAGGAGACCGCCGGCAGCTGGTGGCCCGACTGGGAGGCCTGGCTGAAGTCCCGCTCCGGCCGCCTCGTCGCCGCCCGCGAGCCCGGCGCAAGGACCGGGGTGATCGAGGCGGCCCCCGGCTCCTTCGTCAAGGTGCGCTTCGACCGCGCCGAGGACGCGCCGCAGGCGGCCATCGCCCCCTGACGCGGGAAGGGGGCCCGTGGCGCCGCCACGGGCGCCCTGCCGACCGCGCCCGCCGTCCCGGGACGGCGGGCGCTCCGCCGCCGCTCAATCGTCGTCCGAGCGGCGCACGATGTCCGCCAGGAAGACCTCGTTCACCGACAGCGAGCGGGCGACCTCCGGGTCGATCCCGGACTTGGCGACGAACTGCGCCCCCGGCGCCGTCGCCGCGGCGCTCGCCGCCATCTCCGGCTGGCGATCGTCGCCGCGGGCCTCGGCGCGGATCTTCGCCTCGGCGAGCTCCGTCAGCGACATGCCCGCCGCCATCGCGGGGTCGATCCCGGCCGCGGCCGCCAGCTGGGCCCGCGCGGCGGCCGGGGCGCTGCCCTCGACCACGACGACCGCGATATGGTCGTCCGCCCGCGCGTCGGCGTTGAACTTGTGCCGCGCCAGCTCGCCGAGCGAGAGGCCGGCGGCCTCCCCCGCGCCGATCCCCGCCGAGGCGGCGAGCTGGCCCGTGTCGGCGACCGCGGCGGAGCCAATGCCGAGAGCGGCCGCAGCCGCGAGAATGCAGAACTTCATTTCAATATCCTTCCGGTCTTTCATCCCCGGGGCCTCGCGCCTCCGGGAGAAGCTCGGCGGGACCGCGCCAACGCCCGGTCCGTCCGACGTCCCGGCTTTTGCCACCGCCCCCGTGACGCCGCCGGGACTCGACCGTGACGCCCCGTCGTCGCGCTGGCATTTGAACGCCCGTTCATTTAGCGTCCCGCCATGGCGCGCAGGACGGGGTCGAACGGCGAGAGGACGGCGCAGGATCTGCGCCGCGCCGCGCTGCGCCTCTTCGCCGCCCACGGCTACGCCGCGGTGTCGATGCGCCAGATCGCCGCCGCCGTCGGCGTGCAGGCGGGCGCCCTCTACCTCTACACGCCCGACAAGCAGACGCTCCTCGCCGACATCATGACGGAGCACATGGAGGACCTGCTCGCCGCCTGGGCCGAGCACCCGCGGCCCGCCGACCCGACCCCGCCGGCGCGCTTCGAGGCTTTCGTCCGCTTCCATATCCGCCACCACCTCAGCCGCGCGGCGGAGGTCTTCCTCTCCTACATGGAGCTGCGCAGCCTCGAGCCCGGCAACTTCGCCCGCGTCGAGACGCTCCGGGGCAGCTACGAGGCGGTGCTCACCGACATCCTCGTCGCCGGCGTCGCCTCCGGCGACTTCCGCCTCGGCAACCCCAAGCTCGCCACCTTCGCGCTGATCGCCATGCTGACCGGCGTCAACACCTGGTACCGCCCCGGCGGCCGCCTGGGCTCCGAGGCGATCGAGGAGGAATACCTCGCCCTCGCCCGCGCCCTCGTCGGCGACCGCTGACGCCGGCTCCGGGCCGCGGACCGGCCGCTACGCCCCGCCTCGCGCCTCAAGTCGCGCGCCCAACTCCACGACCAGCGGCGACGTCTCATGTCAACCTGCTCGACGCGGAGCGGTTCGGAAAGGGAGGGCGCAAGCTCGAAGGGAGTCGAGCGGCGCCGCGAAATGCGGCGCTGATGACTGTGCAATGATTTTCACCGTTATATTCAAAATATTTGCAAATATATTTCGAATTATATTTGCGCGCAAACAAACATGATCGAGATGTCGCCTGCTCGCATCTGCCCGGGATTGTCCGACAGCATCGCGGACGATTGGCCCCGACATGCACGGCCCTGGTGGCCGCATAGCGTGCGCACGCCGGCACACTGCACGACGCCTGCCCTGTCGGATCCGCGGAGCCGCGACCGACCGAAGCGGGCTTGCCCGCGAGGCCCGGCGCGACAGGCGAAAGCACGGCTTTCGCCGCGCCGACGGCTGGAGCGCGTTGGCGCGGAAGCCGTGAGGGGCGCCGATTTCTCCGGGAGCGCGCAATCCGTCCGTGATCGCCCCGGCGAGCGCGGAATCGCGCTCGCCCCCCGAGGGGCGATCGCGGACGGATTTGCCACGGGTCAAATCCGTCTGGCGTCGGCGTCGCGGCCAGCCTCGGGCCGGGCTTCCTCTCCACTGTCGTGCAGTGTGCGCACGCCGGTAATCTTCCATTCACGCCTACGCAAAATCAATGGCTTAGGCAATTTTCACGCGTGAACACGTCCCGCACGCACCGCCCGGTCCGGGGCGCCCGGCTCGGGCCAGGGAGACATGACGCAGCCGCGCCCGCCGCGCTCACCCCCGCCCCGTCGACCCGAACCCGCCTTCCCCCCGCCCGGTCGCCCCGACCTCCGCCACCTCGCGAAACACCGCCCGCGGCGCCGGGGCGAGCACCAGCTGCGCGATCCGCATCCCGTGCGCCACCGTGAACGGACGATCTCCGAGGTTGACGAGGATCACCCCCACCGGCCCGCGATAGTCCGCGTCGATCGTCCCCGGCGCGTTCAGGAGCGTGATCCCGTCCTTCAGCGCCAGCCCGGAGCGCGGCCGCACCTGCGCCTCCCAGCCCTCCGGCAGCTCCAGCGCGAAGCCGGTCGGCGCCAGCCGCCGCTCCCCCGGCGCGAGCGTCAGCCCCGCCGCCCGGTCCTCCGGCGCGAGGTTCGCCCGCACGTCCGCCCCGGCCGCCCCGGCCGTCGCATACTCCGGCAGCGGCACCGCCGGATCGGCCCCGGGCAGCCGCTGCACGCCGACCGCGATCACGCCAGCGCCCCGGCGATCCGGTCGGCCAGCCGCTCCGCCGTCTCCGCCTTCGAGAGCCGCGGCCAGGCCTCCGCCCCCGCCTCGGTGATCAGCGTCACCGCGTTCTCGGTCCCGCCCATGATCCCCGTCGCCGGGCTGACGTCGTTGGCCACCAGCCAGTCGCAGCCCTTGCGCAGCCGCTTCGCGCTGGCGTTGGCGAGCACGTCGTCGGTCTCCGCGGCGAAGCCCACCACCAGCCGCGGCCGCCCGGCCTCGCGCCGCGCCACCGTCCGCAGGATGTCGGGGTTCTCCGCGAGCTCCAGCCGCGGCGGCGCGCCGGAGGCGTCCTTCTTCATCTTCGAGGCCTTCGCCGAGACCACCCGCCAGTCCGCCACCGCCGCCGCGAACACCGCCGCGTCCGCCGGCAGCGCGGCCTCGACGGCGGCCAGCATCTCCACCGCCGTCTCGACCTCGTGGACCTCGCAGCCCCTCGGGCGCGGCGCCTCGGCGGGGCCGGTGACGAAGCTCACCCGCGCCCCCCGCCGCGCCAGCGCCTCGGCGATCGCCGCCCCCTGCCGCCCGGAGGAGCGGTTGGCGATGTAGCGCACCGGGTCGATGGGCTCGTGCGTCGGCCCCGAGGTCACCAGCACGTGCCGGCCCGCGAGCGGCCCCGCGCCCGCGGGGCGCAGCGCCGCCTCGATCGCCGCCACGATCTCCGCCGGCTCGGCCATCCGCCCCGGCCCGAACTCGCCGCAGGCCATCTCGCCCTCGCGCGGCCCGACGAAGAGCGCCCCGTCGGCCCCGAGCCGCGCCACGTTCCGGGCGACCGCGGGATGCAGCCACATCCGCACGTTCATCGCCGGCGCGAGGAGCACCCGCTTGTCGGTGGCCAGCAGCAGCGTCGAGGCGAGGTCGTCGGCATGGCCGTTCGCCACCTTGGCGAGCAGGTCCGCCGTCGCCGGCGCGACCACCACCAGGTCGGCGGCGCGCGACAGCTGGATATGCCCCATCTCCGCCTCGTCGGTCAGGTCGAAGAGGTCCGCATAGGCCCGCGTCCCCGCCAGCGCCGACAGCGACAGCGGGGTGACGAACTCCGCCCCGGCCCGGGTCAGCACCGGCGTCACCCGCCCGCCCGCCTTATGGATCAGCCGGACAAGCTCCAGGCTCTTGTAGGCGGCGATCCCGCCGCCGACGATCAGCAGAACGCTCCGCCCGACCAGCATCCCCGCGCTCCGCGCCGCCTCGCCCGCTCCCGGGTTTAAGACCCCCTCGCCCCCCGCGCAACCGCGCGCCCCGGCCGCCCGCCCGCCGATCCGGGCCTCGACCCGATCGCACCCCGCGCGCCCCAGGCAGCCGCGCGCCCCGGCCGCCCGCCGGGGACTGGACGCGGGGGGCCGGGAGGCGGCCGCAAATGGTTGCAATGCGAAGCCGTCGCGCCTCAGAGCCCCAGCCGCTCCAGCGCCGCGACCAGCGGCGCCGGATCGACCAGCCGCAGTCGCACCGGCACGACCAGCGTCCGGCGCCGGAAGGCCTCGGGCAGCCGCACGGCGTCCTTCTCGGTGGTGACGAGCTGCGCCCCAAGGCCCCGCGCCTCGCCCTCGAGCCGCGCCAGCAGCCGCGGCGCGAAGGCGGCGTGGTCGTCGAAGCTCCGCGTCGCCACCACCTCCGCCCCGAGCCCGCGCAGCGTCGCGAAAAACTTCTCCGGCCGGGCGATCCCCGCGAAGGCGAGCGCCCGGAGACCGCGCCAGTCCATTCCGGTCGCGAGCGGCAGCACCTCGCCCGCCAGCGCCGGCCGCGCCGCCAGCGCCGGCCACCCCGCGCGGAGCCGGTCCCGCGCCGCCTCCGGCCCGATGGCGAGCACCAGATCCGCCCGCCCGAGCCCGTCCGCCACCGGCTCGCGCAGCGGGCCGGCAGGGACAACCCTGCCGTTGCCGAAGCCGAAGCCCGCGTCGACCGTCACGATCGAGAGGTCCTTCGCCAGCGCCGGATTCTGGAACCCGTCGTCGAGCACCACCGCCTGCGCCCCCGCCGCCACCGCCGCCCGCGCCGCGGCGGCGCGGTCGCGGCCGATCCAGACCGGGGCCACCGCGGCGAGGAGCAGCGGCTCGTCGCCGACCTCCGCCGCGCCGTGGCGGCGCGGATCGACCCGCTCGGGGCCAGGGAGCGAACCCCCATGTCCCCGCGAGACGACATGCGCCGCCAACCCGCGCGCCGCCAGCAGCTCGACCAGCGCCGCGACCGTGGGGGTCTTGCCGGCGCCCCCGACCGTCAGGTTGCCGACGCAGATCACCGGCACGCCCACCCGCGCGCCCGGCCGGCGCAGCCGGCGCCGGGTCACCGCCGTCCAGATCAGGGCGAGCGGCGCGAGCAGGCGCGCGGCGAGCCCCGGCGCCGCCGGCGGCCGCGCCCAGAACGCCGGCTGGCGCATCAGCCCGGCGCCCGGTCGAGATACGCGCCCAGCACCTCGATCACCCGGTCCGTCACCTCGGCCCCGTCGCTCATCGCGTCCCAGGCCGCGGCGGCCATCGCGGCGGCGCGGTCGGGGGCGAGCGTCTCGGCGAGCACGACGGCGAGCTCCTCGGCGTCGCGCACCCGCAAGGCCGCCCGCGCCGCCGCCAGCCGCTCGTAGCCGTCGGCGAAGTTGCGCACGTGCGGCCCGTAGAGGATCGCCGAGCCGAGAAGCGCCGGCTCGAAGGGATTGTGCCCGCCCACCTCGGCGATCGAGCCGCCGACGAAGCTCACCGGCGCGATGCGGTACCAGAGCCCCATCTCGCCGAGCGTGTCGGCGAGATAGACGTCGACGTCGGCGGTCAGCGGCTCGCCCTTCGAGCGCTGCGCCACCACGAGGCCGCGGGCGCGCAGCAGCGCCGCCACCTCGTCACCGCGCGCCGGATGCCGGGGCGCGAGGATCATCGCCAGCATCGGCAGCTTGCGCCGCGCCGCGACATGCGCGGCCGCCGCCACCTCCTCCTCGCCGGGATGCGTCGAGGCGGCGAGCCAGACCGGCCGCCCGGCCAGCGCCCGGCCGAGCCGCGCCCGCTCCGCCTCGTCATGCCCGAGCGGCGCGGCCCCTTCCTTGAGCGAGCCGGTCACCTCGATCCGGTCCGGGTCGGCCCCCAGCTCGGCGAAATGCTCCGCGGCCAGGTCGTCCTGCGCGAGGATGCGGTCGAAGCGCGTCAGCAGCGCCCGCGCCATGCCCCGCGCCATCCGCCACCGCTTGAGGCTGCGCAGCGAGATCCGCGCGTTGATCAGCAGCATCGGCGCGCCCCGCCGCGACACCGCGACCAGCGTCGCCGGCCAGATCTCGCTCTCGGTCCAGACCGCGAGGTCCGGCCTCCAGTGGTCGAGGAAGCGCGCCACCCAGGGCGCGACGTCGAGCGGCACGAACTGGTGGATCACCCGCTCCGGCAGCCGCGCGGCGAGGAGTTCCGCCGAGGTCAGCGTCACCGTGGTGACGAGGCAGGTGAGATCCGGCCGCCCCGCCTCGAGGCGGCGCAGGAGCTCCAGCAGCGACACCGCCTCGCCGACGCTCGCGGCGTGGAACCACACCAGCCGCCCCTCAGGCCGCGCCACGCCTGCGATCCCCATGCGCTCGCCGAGCCGCTCGGGATTCTCCTTCCCCTCCGCCGCGCGCCGCCGCAGCACGCGCCGCCCGAGCCCCCCCGCCCGCCGCGACAGCGCGAGGTAGAGCGCGAGCAGCAGCGACCGGGGCTGGCCGCTCGCCACGGGCTCAGCCGATCTCCTCGGTCGGCCCCGCCTCGCGCTCCTCGTCGCGCAGCCGGTGGATATGCGCGATGAGATAGCGGGCACGGGCGTCGTCGACCGTCGCCTTCGCCTTCGCCTTCCAGGCCGCGCAGGCCGAGGCATGGTCCGGGAAGACGCCGACCATGTCGATGGCGGAGACGTCGCGGAACTCCGTCCGCCGGGGATCGACGAGCTCGCCGCCGAAGACGAAATGCAGCCGCTGGACCATCTCGGGCGCTCCGTGCCGGTCGGGGAACTCGGCCGCGACCCTAGCGGTTGCGCGCCGCCAGTCAATGCCGGGGAGTTTCGCATTCTTGTCAGCGCGTTGCGACGCCGGCGCCCCGGCGACGGCGCCCCGTCGACCCCGGCGGGGGAGGGTGCTATAGCTCTCCGCCTCTCCCGCCTCTCCGAGGGCGGCGGCAAGTCAGGAGTTAGCCATGAGCCTGCGCATCAACGACGTCGCGCCCGATTTCGAGACCGACACCACCGAGGGCCGCATCCGCTTCCACGACTGGATCGGCGACGGCTGGGCGATCCTCTTCAGCCACCCCCGCGCCTTCACGCCGGTCTGCACCACCGAGCTCGGCGCCATGCAGGGACTCGCCGGCGAGTTCGCCAGGCGCGGCGCCAAGATCCTCGGCATCTCCGTCGATCCGGTCGAGAACAACGCCAGGTGGAAGGACGACATCGAGGTCGCCACCGGCAACCGCGTGACCTACCCGCTGATCGGCGACGCCCAGCTGAAGGTCGCCAAGCTCTACGACATGCTGCCCGCCGAGGCCCCCGATTCCTGGGAGGGCCGCACCCCGGCCGACAACGCCACGGTGCGCACCGTCTACGTGATCGGCCCCGACAAGCGGATCAAGCTGGCGCTCACCTACCCGATGACGACGGGGCGGAACTTCGACGAGATCCTGCGCGCGCTCGACTCGATCCAGCTGACCGCGAGTCACCAGGTCGCGACGCCGGCCAACTGGAAGCAGGGCGAGGACGTCATCGTCACCGCCGCGGTCTCCGACGAGGACGCCGAGAAGCGCTTCGGCGGCTTCACCCGCGTGCTGCCCTACCTGCGCACCACCGCCCAGCCGAAGGGCTGACCCCGGCCGGGGGGGAGAAGCGCCGGCCTCGGGGAGCCGCAAGGGCTCCCGCTCGGCCGGCGCTGCCGGTCGGCCGCCTTTGCGGCCGACCTCCGGAGCGGCCGCAGGCGGCCGCGAGTCTTTGTTTTCTCCGCCCTTTGGCGGGGAGGCGCCTGCTCGATAGATTTCAAGCCAGTATGAACGCCTGAAGGGGGAATGCGGCGCGGGCGGCTCCCCCTGCCCGTGCGGCGGGGAGGCCTGCAGGCGGCTCAGTCGAGCCCGATCCGCCTTCGCACCTCCGGGTCGCGCAGCGAGACCACCTCGCCGGCGAGGTCGGCCGCCGCCTCGGTGCAGAGCCAGACGATCGCCCGCGCCGGCGCGGTCGCCGGCGCGTGACTCGCGAAGTCCATCTGGCTCACCGGATTGATGCCGCTCGCCCGGATCGCCCGCTGCATGTCGGTCGCCACCGTGCCCGGCGACAGCGTCATCGCCCGCACCCCGCGGCCCCGGTTCTCCAGATGCACGCAGCGCGTCAGCATGTGAACCGCCGCCTTGCCGGCGCAGTAGGCGCTCCAGCCCTCCAGCGGATTGAGCGCCGCCCCCGAGCCGAGGTTGACGATCACCCCCGCGCCCCGCGCCCGCATCTCCGGCAGCACCGCGCGCATGCCGTGGAACACGCCCTTCACCCCGATGTCGATCGAGGCGCCCCAGGCCGCGGCGTCCGCGCCGGCGAGCGGCGCGATCGGCTCGATCACCGCGGCGTTATTGACGAGGATGTCGATCCGGCCGAAGCTCTCGCGCGCGAAGGCCGCCGCCGCCTCGACCTGGCTCCAGCGCGCCACGTCGCAGGTCATCGCCTCGACCCGCCCGCCGTTCGCGCGAAGCCGCCCGGCGAGCCCGGTGATGTCGGCCGGCCGCCGCGCCAGCAGCAGCACCGACGCGCCCGCCTCGACCAGCGCCTCCGCCGTCGCCGCGCCGATGCCGCGTCCCGCCCCGGTGACGATCGCCGCCTTGCCGTCCAGCACGCCCACGCCCCGGCTCCTTCTCCGACCAGACCCCGGGATCAAAGGCGCTCGCGCCCGGGAACGCAAGGCTGAACGCGCCCGGCGGCCCGCACGGTTGTCTCGCGCCCGGCTTCATCCTACCTAGGCGACGACGCCGACCCCGGAGCCCGCTTCCATGACCGCACCGACCGCCCGCGCCACCGAGGCCCCCGCGCCCGCGCGCGACCTCGCCGGCCTCGCCGAACGGCTGCTCGACGCCGCCCGCCGCGCCGGGGCCGAGGCCGCCGACGCGGTGACGGTCGCCGGCGACAGCCTGTCGATCGAGGTCCGCGGCGGGGCGCTCGAGGAGGCCCAGCGCGCCGAGGGCGTCGAGATCGGCCTGCGGGTGCTGATCGGCCGGCGGCAGGCCTTCGTCTCCTCGTCCGACGTCCGCCCCGAGACGATGGCCGCCATGGCCGAGCGCGCCGTCGCCATGGCCCGCGAGGCCCCCGAGGACCCGTGGTGCGGCCTCGCCGACCCCGACCAACTCGCCCGCGACTGGGACGTCGCCGCGCTGGAGCTCGTCGACCCGGCTCCGCCGCCGACGCCGGCCGAGCTCGAGGAGGAGGCCCGCCGCGCCGAGGCCGCCGCCATCGCCGTCGCCGGCGTCAGCAAGATGGACGGGACCGGCGCCGGCTGGAGCGCCGGGGCCTTCCACCTCGCCGCCAGCAACGGCTTCTCCGGCGGCTACGCCCAGACCGGCCGCTCGATCCAGGCCGTCGCCATCAGCGGCGAGGGCCTCGGCATGGAGCGCGACCACGCCTACGACGCCCGCGTCCACGCCGCCGACCTCGACAGCCCCGAGGAGATCGGCCGACGCGCCGGCGAGCGCGCCGTCGCCCGCCGCGGCGCGTCGAAGCCGCCGACCGGCGCCTTCCCGGTGCTCTTCGACGAGCGCGTCGCGGGCTCGCTGATCGGCCACCTCGTCGGCGCCGTCAACGGCGTCGCCATCGCCCGCGGCGCCAGCTGGCTCAAGGACGCCCTCGGCGAGCGCGTGCTGCCGGCCGGCCTCGACCTCGTCGAGGATCCGCTCCGCCCCCGCATCGGCGGCTCGCGCCCCTTCGACGCCGAGGGGCTGCCCTCGATGCGCCGCAAGCTCGTCGACGACGGGGTGCTGACCGGCTGGACGCTCGACCTCGCCACCGCGCGCCAGCTCGGGATGCGCTCCACCGCCAGCGCCGCCCGCGGCGCCGGCGACCCGCCGAGCCCCGTCGCCGGCAACCTGGCGCTGACCGAGGGCGCCCGCTCGCGCGACGCGCTCCTCGCCGAGATGGGCACGGGCCTTCTCGTCACCGGGCTGATCGGCGCGTCGATCAATCCGACGACCGGCGACTATTCCCGCGGGGCGAGCGGCTTCTGGGTCGAGAACGGCGCGATCGTGCGCCCCGTGAACGAATGCACCATCGCCGGCTCGCTGCGGCCGATGCTCGCCTCGATCGTCCCCGCCAACGACGCGCGACGCCATCTCGGCCGCGTCGTCCCCAGCCTCCTCGTCGACGGCCTCGTCATTGCCGGAGCCTGACCTCGCGCTCCTCGAGGCCGCGGCCCGCGCCGCCGGCGAGATCGCGCTGCGCCACTTCCACGCCGGGCCGCAGGCGGTGGAGAAGCCGGGCGGCGCCGGCCCGGTGACCGAGGCCGACCTCGAGGTCGACCGGATGCTGCGTGCCGAGCTCCTCGCCGCCCGCCCCGACTACGGCTGGCTCTCCGAGGAGAGCGAGGACGGGCCGGGCCGGCTCGAAGCGGCGCGCGTCTTCATCGTCGACCCGATCGACGGCACCCGCGCCTTCGCCTCCGGCCAGCGCGCCTGGTCGCATTCGCTCGCCGTCGCCGAGCGCGGCCGCATCGTCGCCGGCGTGGTCCACCTGCCGCTCCTCGGGCGCACCTACCGCGCCGCCGCCGGCGGCGGGGCCTTCCTCGACGGCGCCCCGATCCGGGCGAGCGCGCGGGCCGACCTCGACGACGCCCGCGTCCTCGCCACCGCCGCCCAGCTCGACCCCCGCCACTGGCGCGGCGGCGCCGCCCCGCGGCTCGAGCGGCACATGCGGCCCTCGCTCGCCTACCGGCTCTGCCTCGCCGCCGAGGGCCGCTTCGATGCGATGCTGACCTTCCGCGACTGCTGGGAATGGGACGTCGCCGCCGGCGACCTGATCGCGCGGGAGGCCGGGGCGGCCGTCACCACCCGCGCCGGCGCGCCCGCTTCCTACAACAACCCCGCGCCGCTCGTGCCCGGCCTCATCGTCGCCGGCCCGGCGCTCCACGCCGCCATCCTCTCCCGCGTCGCCTGATTGGCGCCCCGGTCGGGCGGCCATGCACTGCACGACAGTGGAACGAAAGCCCCGCCGGAAGCAGGTCGCGACGGTGACGCCAGACGGATTTGACCCGTGGCAAATCCGTCCGCGATCGCCCCTCGGGGGGGCGAGCGCGATTCCGCGCTCGCCGGGGCGCTCACGGATGGATTGCGCGCAACGGGGAAATCTGGACCCCCCACGACCTCCGCGCCAACGCGCTCCGGTCGTCGGCGCGGCGAAAGCAGTGCTTTCGCTTGTCGCGCCGTGGCCTCGCGGGCACTGCCCGCATCGGTCGCTCACGCAGGGGCCGCGGCGGCGCCTCTAGATTTTCCAGAAAAAACAAACCGTTGAATAGCGTCCCACTGTGATACGCCTTCATCCGGCCACGTATTTCCGCCAGTCGTGCTCCTCGCGGAAGCCCAGCACCTCCCGGATCTTGCGGTTCGAGAACAGCGCCTCGTGCTCGCCGAGCGCCCGCGTCACCGGCACGCCCGGGTAGAACCGCGCGATCAGCTCCGCCGTGGGGATGTTCATCCCGACGTCATCGTTGCCGGCGTTGAACACCTGGAAGCCGAGCCCGTCGACGGCGAGGCAGCGGTCGACGATCTGCCCGAGGTCGCGCGCGTCGATGTAGGAGAAGGCGTTGCGCCGCCGAACCTCCGGGTTGGCGAAATAGCCCGGGAACAGCGTCGCATACTCGTGCGGCTCTATCACGTTGCCGATCCGGAGCGCATAGATGTCCGCCCCCGACCGCCGCGCGAAGCTCCGCGCCGTGACCTCGTTCAGCACCTTGGAGAGCCCGTAGCTGTCCATCGGGTCGACGTCGTAGTCCTCCTCCAGCGGCAGGCTCCGCGGATCCGTCCGCCCGTCCGAGAAGCACACCCCGTAGGTGGTCTCCGACGAGGCGACGACGATCTTGCGGACCCCGAGCTTCACCGCCGCCTCGAGGACGGCGTAGGTCCCCATGGTGTTGACCCGGAAGGTCTCGTCGTCCGGCTCGATCAGGATCCGCGGGATCGCCGCGAAATGCACCACCGCGTCGTAAGGCGCGGGTCCGGTCCCGGCGTCGAGCTCGCCGAGGTTCCCGTAGCTCGTCAGCACGTTGAACATCTGGCCGACGTCGGTGACGTCGGCCTTGATGGTGTCGACCCCCGGCAGCGGCGTCAGGTCGACGTTCACCACCCGGTGGCCCCGCCCGATCAGCCAGGGCACGACATGCCGCCCCGCCTTGCCCGACCCGCCCGTGAACAGAACCCGCATCGCCCTCACCCCGGAAAATAGTCGAAACGGCGGAAGTCGGCCGGGAGGACCCGGCCGGAAGTGTCGAAGGCGGCCATGCCGACGAAGGCCCCGGTGAACGAGCCGTGCTCGCCCCTTCCGCCCTCGTCCGAGATCACGCTCGCGTCGAGCTCCGGCCCGACCCGGGTCCAGCCCTGCTCCAGCCGCACCAGGAAGCGCTGAGCCGCGTGGTCCACCTCGACCGCGAGCCCGACCGGCCCGGCCGGGATCGGGATCGGCGTCCCCAGCGGGAACGACAGCCTGCCGTCCGGCCAGTCGCCCGGGCAGCTCATGATCGTCAGCGACCGCCCGATCCCCTTGGTCCAGGTCACCGCGAGGAAGTGGAATTTCGAGCGGTTGTAGTAGGTCGTGAGCCCGGCCGCCTGCTGGTAGGTCTCCGGCTCGAACGCCACCTCGGTCTCGGCCCGGTAGGCGAGATGCTCCTGCCGCCGCGCCACCAGCGCCTGCTCGAACCAAGACCCGATCGACTCGCGGGCATGGAGCCGCAGCGCCGAGCCGGTCAGCGTGAACAGCCGCTCCGGCTCCGGGCTGCGCAGCCACTGGAACTCCGGCGGCAGGCGGTCGCCGTCGAGGACCCGCTCCACCGCCCGCGGCGCCGCCGGCTCCGCGTCGGTCGGCGCCGGCACGTCCACCGCCGGGACCAGCCCGCCCTGGGCAAGCCGCGGCCAGCCGTCCTCGCCCCAGACGAGCTTCTGGATCGCCGTCTCCCGCCCGAGCGGCGAGCGCCGCAGCCCGGCCAGCGGCCGGCTGCACAGGTGGGTGTGATAGGTCTCGCCCGCCGGCGTCTCGACGATCTGCCCGTGCCCGGTCCGTTGCAGGGGCGCCTCCGGCGCATCCTTCGCGGTGAGGAGATGCGTCGTCGGATGCAGCTCGTAGGGCCCGCCGATGTCGCGCGACCGCGCCATGGTCACGGCATGGTCGTAGCCCGTGCCCCCCTCGGCGGTCGTCAGGTAGTACCACCCGCCCCGCTTGAAGAGATGCGGCCCCTCGACCAGCGCCAGCGGCGATCCGGCGAAGATGTTGCGGATCGGCCCGACCAGCCTGCGCCGGGCGTGGTCATACTCCTGCAGCAGGATGCCGTCGAACGCCGTCCCCCGCGGCCGCCCGCCGACGCTGTCGGCGTCGTGCTTCCACTGCTGGTTGACGAACCACTTGCGTCCGTCGTCGTCGTGGAAGAGCGAGGGATCGAACCCCGACGAGTTCATGTAGGTGCGCTCCGACCACGCGTCCTCGATCCGCTCCGCGGTCACGAGGTAGTTGTGCGCGTCCTTGAAGTTGCCGTCGTAGCGCTTCACGTCGGTGTAGATCAGCCAGAACCGCCCGTCCGCCCAGCTGAGGCACGGCGCCCAGACCCCGCAACTGTCCGGCTCGCCCCGCATGTCGAGCTGGTCCGCCCGCTCCAGCGGCCGGCGCACCAGCGTCCAGTTCACCAGATCGCGCGAGTGGTGGATCTGCACGCCGGGATACCACTCGAAGGTCGAGGTGGCGATGTAGTAGTCCTCCCCGACGCGGCAGATCGACGGGTCCGGGTTGAACCCCGGCAGGATCGGATTGCGGATCATGTCTCTCCCCAGCCTCCTCGTCGGGCCGCGGCCACGTCAGCTCTCCGACGACCGGGCCCAGAGGTTGATCTTCTCCTCGTCCGCGAGCGCGTCGATCTCCGCCAGCTCCTTCCGCGTGAACTCGAGATTGCCGATCGCGCCCACGCAATCCTCCACCTGGCCCGGTCGCGAGGCGCCGATCAGGGCCGAGGTGATGCCGCCGTCGCGCAGCACCCAGGCGATCGCCATCTGCGCCAGCGTCTGGCCGCGGCGCCCGGCGATGGCGTCGAGCCCCCGCAGGTTCTCGATCGTGCGGGCGTTCAGGAACTCCGGCTTCAGCGACTTGCCCTGCGTCGCCCGGCTCCCCTCCGGCACGCCCTTCAGGTACTTCCCCGTCAGCATCCCCTGCGCCAGCGGCGTGAAGGCGATGGAGCCGATCCCGAGCCCGGCCAGCGTCTCCTTCAGCCCGTCGCGCTCCACCCAGCGGTTCAGCATGTTGTAGCTCGGCTGGTGGATCACGCAGGGCGTGCCCAGGTCCGCAAGGACCGCCGCCGCCTCCCGCGTCCGCTCGGAATTGTAGGACGAGATCCCGACATAGAGCGCCTTGCCCGCCCGCACGATGGCGTCGAGCGCGCCCATCGTCTCCTCGAGCGGGGTGTCGGGGTCGAAGCGGTGCGAGTAGAAGATGTCGACGTAGTCGAGCCCCAGCCGCCGCAGCGAGGCGTCGCAGGAGGCGATCAGGTACTTCCGGCTCCCCCACTCGCCATAGGGCCCCGGCCACATCCGGTAGCCCGCCTTCGACGACACCACCAGCTCGTCGCGAAGCCCGGCGAGATCGGTCCGCAGGATCTCCCCGAAGGCCTCCTCGGCGCCGCCGCCGGGAGGCCCGTAGTTGTTGGCGAGGTCGAAATGCGTGATCCCCGCGTCGACGGCGGCCTGCACGATGGCGCGCTTGGTCGCGTGGGGCGTGTCCTCGCCGAAGTTGTGCCAGAGCCCCAGCGAGATCGCCGGCAGCATCAGCCCGCTCGCGCCGCAGCGCCGGTAGACCATCCGCTCGTAGCGGTCCTCGCGCGGGCGCCAGCTCACGCCGGCACCGTCGCCAGCAGCGCTCGCGCCGCCTCCGGCCCCAGCGCCTCCGGCCGGGTGCAGGTGGTGCGCATGTCGACGAAGCCGCCCGCCTCGCCCGAGCGCAGGATGCCGGTCATCACGTCGATCCCGTGCAGCGCCCGCTCCAGCGAGCAGCGCGACTCGCGCCCCTCGATGATCGCCATCGCCATGTCGGCGAGCCCGGCGGTGCGGTAGTTGGCGTAGACCCCGTGCGGCCGCTCGTCGTTCGGCACGCCGAAGGGGTGGTTCCACTGGCTCACCTCCTCGATCTTGCCGGAGCGGCCGCTGGTCAGCTCGACCACCCCGCCGAACCAGTTCGGGTCGGGGACGAACAGCGCCCCGTCGGCGCCGTAGAGCTCTATGTTGCGGTGGCGTGTCGCCGCCACGTCCCAGCTCGCCGCCAGCGTGACCTGCGCGCCGGACTCGAAGTCGAGGAGCGCATGGATCGTCGTCGGCGTCTTGACGGGGATCGTCTCCCCCTGGCGCGGCCCCTCCGTCAGGATCGTCCGGGTCGGCGTGGCCGAGCCGGTCAGCGCCACCACCCGGCGCACCGGCCCGATCAGGTTGAAGAGATCGGCGAGGTAGTAGGGCCCGAGGTCGAGGATCGGCCCGGCCCCCGGCAGGAAGAAGAAGTCCGGGTTCGGGTGCCAGTGCTCCATGCCGAAGGACATCACGAAGGCCGTGCCCGAGGTCGGCGTGCCGATCGCGCCGTCGTCGACGAGCTTGCGCGCATACTGGTGCGCGCCGCCGAGGAAGGTGTCGGGCGCCGAGCCGACCCGCAGGCCGCTGGCGTCGGCGAGGCGCTTCAGCTCCAGCCCCTCCTCGACGCCGAGGACGAAGGGCTTTTCCGAATAGACGTGCTTGCCCGCCTCCAGCGCCGCCTTCGAGACCTCGTAATGCGCCGCCGGGATGGTCAGGTTGATGACGACGTCCACCGCGAGGTTGGCCAGCAGCGCCTCGACGCTCTGCGCCTCGACGCCGAACTCCGCCGCGCGGGCCTGCGCCGCGGCGGGGTTCATGTCGGCGCAGGCGCGCATGGAGAGCCCGCGGAACAGGGGCGCGAGCTTGAAGTAGGCGGCCGAGATGTTGCCGCAGCCGATGATGCCGATGCCGAGCTCTCGGGTCATGTCCGATTTCCTCACAGCGCCTTGGCGGCCTCGATCGAGCGCTCCGCGAAGCGCTTCGCGTCCTTGGGGTTGTCGTGCTCCATGACGAAATTCCGGGCCGGGGTGTCGCGCAGCGCCGCCATCAGGCCCTTCCAGTCGACCGTGCCGTAGCCGACGTCGGCCCAGCCGTCCTCGTCGGCGTTCTGGCCGGCGGGGGCGATGTCCTTCACGTGGACGGCAGTGATCCTCGGGCCGAAAAGCCGGATGTATTCAAGCGGATCCGCGCCGCCCTTGATGACCCAGGCGATGTCGGCCTCCCATTCCAGATCCGGCCCGCCCTCGAAGATCGCCGCCTGCGGGATGGCGCCGTCGGGGGTCTTCTCGAACTCGAAGGCGTGGTTGTGCCAGCCGAAGCCGAGGCCCTCGGCCTTGAGCGGAGCGCCCGCCGCGGCGAGGCGGCGGCCGAAGTTTTCCCAGCCTTTTCCGTCGCTTGGGCGGTCGGCGGGCATCAGGAAGGGGCAATAGACCGTCGCGACGCCGAGGGCGCGGGCGATCTCGACGACCTTGCCCGGCTCGTCCTCGATCATCTGGAGGGCGAAGTGCCCCGTCGGCATCCTCAGGCCGGAGGAGGCGAGATTAGCCTTCAGTTCCGCGACCTTGGCGTCGTCGGCGTAGAGCGCGCCGTAGCCCTCGACGCCCTTGTAGCCGGCGGCGGCGACCATGGAGAGGACGTCGGCGAGCGGCGGGAAGTTCCGCGCGCTGAAGAGCTGGAAGGAGAAGTCGGTCATCGGGATTTCCTCGGCTGGAAAGCGGCTGGAATCAGGCTGGAATCGGGCTTGCCGAATGGCTTGCCACCGGCGCGGGCGGTCGGGCGCTCGACCAGAGGTCGCGCGTGGTCAGGCGCACGTCGGCGGGCTCGCCGTCGGCGGGGGTGAAGACGATCTCGGCCGGATGGCCGGGGAAGAGCGTGAGCGCGTTGGTCGAGAACCGGCCCGGCCGGTCGGCCTCGAGCGTCACGAAGAGCGCGAGGGCCTGCGTCGCCACCGTCGCGACGCAGGCGCCGTCGCGGCTCTCCGTCGTGACCGTCAGGCCGGGATCCCGAAGGTCCAGTCCCTTGTAGCGGCCGGCGAGCGCGTGGTCGCCCCCCGCCGCGCCGTTCGACGCCCGCCAGCGAAAGGCGAGGATCTCGCCCGGCCCGACCGCCGCCTCGCCGAGCGGCGCGGCCGCCTCGGTCCCGACCCGGGCGGTCGTGCAGCCGAGCGCGCGGGTCGCGCCGTCCATCGCGGCGGCGAAGGCCTCGACCGTCACCTCGACGGGCGCCGCGGTGTCATTGATCCCGACGAGACGGAAGCCCTGCCCCTCCGGGATCGCCGCCACGTTCACCGGCGCGAAGAACCGCCGGGCCATGTGGTGGAGGAGCTTCCAGCCGCCGCGGTAGTCGAGGCTCGACCAGCTCGGCCCGGGCCAGACGTCGTTGAGCTGCCAGTAGAGCGTGCCCATGCAATGCGGCTTGAGGCTGCGCCAGTAGTCCACGGCCGTCTTGAGGGCGACGCCCTGCTGGATCTGGCTCAACCAGACGAAGTTCCCGAATCCCTCCGGGAAGCGGAAGTAGCGGAACATCGTCCCGGCGATGCGGGCGGCGCCGCCGGCGTCCTTCTGGTGGCTCTCCATCACCGGCGAGGCGATGTTGAGATCCTCCGGCCCCGCGAAGCTGCGCACGACCTCCATCGACGGATAGGACTGGAAGCCGAATTCCGAGCAGAAGCGCGGCCTTACGTCGCGGTAGTGCTCGAAGTCGCGGCCCTCGTGCCAGACCGACCAGAAATGCATGTCGCCCGAGCTGTCGTCGTGCCAGGCGTCGCCGAAGCTCATCGGCCCCGGCGAGGGCGAGGAAGGCCACCAGTTGGCCCCCGGATCGACGCGCTTCAGGCTCGCCTCGATCGTGCGGTTCAACCGGTCGTAGGCGACGAGGTAGCGGTCGCGGTTGGCCCGGCTCTCCTCGAACCAGCCGAGGGCGCCGAGCAGCTCGTTGTCGCCGCACCAGAGCGCGACGAAGCGCCCGAGCCGCGCCGCCTGCTCCTCCACCTCGCGGCCGACCTCGGCGAGGAAGGCCTCCGTCGACGGGTAGAGATGGCAGGCGAACATGAA
The DNA here is from genome assembly GCF_017993425.1 of Amaricoccus sp. Taxonomy (GTDB): domain Bacteria; phylum Pseudomonadota; class Alphaproteobacteria; order Rhodobacterales; family Rhodobacteraceae; genus Amaricoccus. The sequence goes on along the minus strand of NZ_JAGOMQ010000026.1, from coordinate 21,939 downwards.
GTCCTGCCAGACGAGCAGCCCGAGCGCGTCGCAGGCCTCGTAGAACGAGTCCGGCTCGTAGCGCCCCCCGCCCCAGACGCGGATCATGTTCATGTTCGCGTCCGCCGCCGATTGCAGCAGGGCGCGGGTCCTCTCCGCGGTGATCCGCCCGGGCAGCGCGTCCGCCGGGATCCAGTTGGCCCCCCGGCAGAACACCGGCCGCCCGTTGACGTGCAGCGCAAGGCTCCGCCCCGCCGCGTCGGGCTCCGAGACCAGCCGCACGTCGCGCAGCGCCACCGGCAGCACGCGGCGCAGCCCGCGCGCCGCGATCCTCAGCTCGTGGATCGGCTGCGCCCCGTAGCCGGCGGGATGCCAGAGCTCGGGGCTCTCGATGTCCAGCTCGGCGCGAAACACCACCCGCCGCTCCGCATCGGCCTCCACGACGCCCGACGCCTCCACCCCGCACAGCCAGACCTTCCAGGGCACGAGCTCGGGGGGAGCCCCCTCGCTGGTGAACGCCGTCTCCCCGATCGCCACCCCGTCGATCCGCGCCGTCACCGCGACGCGCACGCGCCCTGCAAGGTGCCGCTGCACGACCTGCACGTCGCGGAAAACCCCCGCGCCGCGGGCGATGCCGATGGCGCCGGAGACGCTGACCGGCGCGAGCGCGATGCCCCAGTCCCAGCCGAAGTCGCACTGGGGCTTGCGCAGCATGTTGCCGTTCGGGATCGGGCAGTTGCCCTTGTGGTAGGGCACGGGGAAGGGCTGCTCCACTGCGCGCCGATTCGCCTCGGCGGTCGCCGAGCGGAAGGTGATCTCCAGCACGTTCTCGCCCTCGACGAGCGCGCCCGACACGTCCCAGGCCACCGCCCGGAACGCCGTCTCCGACCGCCCGATCAGCGCGCCGTTCAGCCGCACCTCGGCGATGCAGTCGAGGCAGTCGGCGAAGAAGGTGTGCGTCGTCTCCACGTTGGACCAGTGCCGGAACCGCCGCGTCAGCGTCCAGTCGCGGTCCACCACCCAGCGCACGGCGTCCTCGTTGCGGCCGACGTAAGGGTCGGGGATCACCCCGGCCGCGAGCAACGCCGAATGGACGTCGCCCGGGACGGCCATCGGCACGCGGTGCTCGCCCTCGCCGTCGGCGAGGTCCCAGATGCCGCTGAGGTCGTGCATCAGAGCCTCTGCTCGCTCGCCGTGTCGAAGAGGGAGGCCTTGGAGATGTCGAAGGCCAGCGCCACCGCGTCGCCATGGCGGAAGCCGTGGTCCGCCGCGGCGCGGACCGACAGCGGCTGGCCGGCGAAGGTCAGCCACACGAGGCTGTCCGACCCCATCGGCTCGTCGAGATCGACCTTGGCGGCATGGCCGCCGCCCGCGGGCCGCAGCGTCACGTGCTCCGGCCGGACCCCGAGGATCACCTCGCTGCCGGCCGCCGGCGTCACGCCGTCATAGCCCGCGAGCGGCACGGCCGCGTCGCCCGCCCGGAACACCGGCACGTCGCCCCCCGCCTCGATCCGGCCCTTCAGCATCGTCATCGCCGGCGAGCCGATGAAGCCCGCGACGAAGAGGTTCGCCGGCTTGTTGTAGATCGTCTTCGGGTCGGCCAGCTGCTGGATGATCCCGCCGCGCATCACCGCGATGCGGTCCGCGAGCGTCAGCGCCTCGATCTGGTCGTGGGTCACGTAGACCATGGTGTTCTCGAGCTGCTGGTGCAGCCGCTTGATCTCCACGCGCAGCTCCGAGCGCAGCTTGGCGTCGAGGTTCGACAGCGGCTCGTCGAACAGGAACACGTCGACGTCGCGCACCAGCGCCCGCCCGATCGCCACGCGCTGCCGCTGCCCGCCCGAGAGCGCCGCCGGCTTGCGGTCGAGCAGAGGCTCGATTTGCAGGATCTTCGCCGCCCGCGCGATCCGCGTCTCGATCTCCGCCTTCGGGAGGCCGGCGTTCTTCAGCCCGAACGAGAGGTTCCCCCGCACCGTCATCTGCGGATAGAGCGCGTAGGACTGGAACACCATGCCGATGCCGCGGTCCTTGGGCTCCTCCCAGGTGACGTTCTTGCCCTTGATGAAGATCTGGCCGTCGGTGATGTCGAGCAGCCCGGCGATGCAGTTCAGCAGCGTCGACTTGCCGCAGCCCGACGGCCCGAGCAGCACGATGAACTCGCCCTCGGCGATGTCGAGGTTCAGCCGGTTCAGGATCGTCAGGCTGCCGTAGGCGAGGTGGAGGTCCTTGACCGAGACGCTGCTGGCGCCGCTCGCGTTTCTCATGAGGCTCACCCTTTCACGGCGCCCGCGGCGATGCCGCGCACGAACAGCTTGCCGGAGACGAAGTAGATGGCGAGCGGCACCAGGCCGGTGATGATCGTCGCCGCCATGTTGACGTTGTATTCCTTCACGCCCTGCACCGAGTTGACGATGTTGTTGAGCTGAACCGTCATCGGATAGGTGTCGGGCTTGGTATAGACGACGCCGAAGAGGAAGTCGTTCCAGATGCCCGTGACCTGGAGGATGATGGCGACGACGAAGATCGGCAGCGCCATCGGCAGCATGATCTTGAAGTAGATCGCCCAGAACCCGGCCCCGTCGACGCGGGCGGCCTTGAAGAGCTCCTCCGGCACGGAGGTGAAGTAGTTGCGGAAAAGGAGCGTCAGGATCGGCATCCCGAAGATCGAGTGGACGACGACGAGGCCCCAGAGCGTGCCGTAGAGGCCCATCTCGCGCAGCAGGATCACGATCGGATAGAGCATCACCTGATAGGGGATGAACGCCCCGAAGATCAGGATGGCGAAGAAGGTCTCCGAGCCCTTGAACTTCCAGTTGGCGAGCGCGTAGCCGTTCACGCTGGCGATGGCGATCGAGATGATCACCGACGGCACGGTGATCCGCACCGAGTTCCAGAAGCCGCGCGAGAGCCCGTCGCAGTTCAGCCCCGTGCAGGCGGTCGCCCAGGCCTTCACCCAGGGCTCGAACGTCACCTCCACGGGCGGCGCGAAGATGTTGCCGAGGCGGATCTCGGGCATCCCCTTCAGCGAGGTCACCACCATCACGTAGAGCGGCAGCAGGTAGTAGACCGCGACGAGGATCAGCGTGCCGTAGAGGAAGACGTTGCGGCGCGAGAAGGTCGGGCGCGGCCGGGCGCCGCGGGGGCCCGCCCCGAACGCGGCGGCTTCGCGCTCGATGGCGGCGTCGGCGAGCACGGCGCCGGCGATGGCGGCGGGATTAGACACGGCGCTTGCCTCCGAACTCGAGGTAGGCCCACGGGATGAGGATGATCGCCACGGTCAGCAGCATCATCGACGAGGCGGCGAAGCCCTGCCCGAGGTTCTGGGCGAGGAACATCATGTCGTAGACGTATTTCGCCGGCACCTCCGAGGCGATGCCCGGGCCGCCGCCGGTCTGCGCCACCACGAGGTCGTAGAGCTTGACGATGCCGGAGGTGATGATGACCAGCGTGGTGATGAAGACCGGCCGCATCATCGGGATGATGACGAAGAGATAGGTCTTCCAGGTCGGGATGCCGTCGACGCGCGCCGCCTTCCAGACGTCCTCGTCGATGCCGCGCAGCCCGGCGAGCATCAGGCACATCACGAGCCCCGTGCCCTGCCACAGGCCGGCGATCAGGATGCCGTAGATGACGATGTCGGAATTGTAGAGCGGGTCGAAGGTGAAGCCCTCGAAGCCAAGCCTGCGGATGACGCTCTGCAGGCCGAACTCGGGGTTCAGCAGCCACTGCCAGACCAGCCCCGTCACGATGAATGAGAGCGCGAACGGATAGAGGAAGATCGTGCGGAACGTGTCCTCGAAGCGGATCTTCTGGTCGAGCAGCGTCGCCAGCAGGAAGCCGATCACCAGGCTGAAGATCAGGCTCAGCACGCCGTAGATCGCCAGGTTCTCGATCGAGACCAGCCAGCGGTTGGTCCCCCACAGCCGCTCGTACTGGTCGAGCCCCACGAAATTGAGCCGCGGCAGCAGCTTCGAGTTCGTGAAGGAATGCACGATTGTCCAGATCGTGCCGCCGAAGAACACGACGACGGCGGTCAGGATCATCGGAACCGAGGCGATCTTCGCGTTGAGATTGCGGAAGAGCTGGTTCGGACGCCGAGCGGCCATGCGGTCACCCCCCGCTGGTCAGCCAAAGGTTCCGCCGGCCCGGATCCGGGCCGGCGGTCGTGCGCCGGCGTCAGTCGGCGTTGGCGATGATCTCGGCGAAGCGCGCCTGCGCGTCCTCCGGGGTGATCGACTTGTCGCTGAAGAACTCGGTCATCAGCTGCTCGATCTGGGTGTTGGTGTCCGGGCTGATCAGCTGGTTGGTCGAGACCACGGTCTCGCCCTTGGCGAGGATGGCGAGGCCCTTCTTCATGCAGTCGTTGGCCGCGGCGAGGTCGACATCCTTGCGGATCGGCAGCGAGCCCTTCTTGAGGTTGAAGGCGACCTGCACCTCGGGATTGAACATCGTCGAGGCGAGCACCTCCTGCGCCTTGGTCTTCTCCTCGTCCTTCAGCACCGGGAAGTAGAACGCGTCGCCGTCGGTCGAGATCATCTCGGTGACGCCGAGGCCCGGCAGGCAGGTATAGTCCGTGCCCGCGACCTTGCCGGCCACCTGGAACTCGCCCTGCGCCCAGTCGCCCATGATCTGGCCGCCCGCGGCGTCGGTGATGACCATGTTGGTCGCCTGGTTCCAGTCCTGGACGTTGGAGCCCTCGGCCATCTCGCGCGCCGTTGCGGCGGCGGCGAAGATCCTCGCCATCTCCGGCCCGGCGGCGACCTCGGCGTCCTTGTCGCCGTAGACCTTCATCGTCAGGTCCTTGCCGCCCAGCGCGTTGATCATCACGTTGAACGCGCCGGCGCGCTGCCAGGGCTGCCCGCCCATGGCGAGCGGGATCTTGCCCGCCTCGCGCAGCTTCGGGGCCGCGGCGACGAACTCGTCCCAGTTGGTCGGCACCGGCACGCCCGCGTCGGCGAAGGCCTTGTTGGAGAGCCACAGCCACTGCCAGGAGTGGATGTTGACCGGCACGCAGTAGATCTTGCCGTCGAGCGTGCAGCTCTCGAGCATCCCCGGCGCCGCCATCACGCCCGCCCAGTCCTCCGCCGTGGCGAGGTCGGTCAGGTCGCGCATCAGCCCGGACTCGACCAGCTCCTCCGCCTGGCGGCCATGATTGAACTGGGTCGCCGCCATCGGGTCGCCGCCGGTGATGCGGGAGATCATGATCGGCCGCGCCGTCGAGCCGCCGCCGGCGATGGCGCCGTCCACCCAGTGGTTGCCGGTGGCGTCGAAGGCCTTCGCCAGCTCGGCGACCGCCGCGGCCTCGCCGCCGGAGGTCCACCAGTGCGTCACCTCGAGATCGGTCGCGAGAGCCGCCCCGCCCCAGAGCGCCACGGAACCGGCGAGCGCGGCCCCCAAGCTGCCAATCCTCATCAGAGCCTCCCACAGCTGCATCGTTATAGATCGGAGGTAGCACACCGCCCGTTCCGGAAGCAACGGAAACTTTGCCCGCCGCCTCGCCGACCCCGACTCGCCGGAGCTGCGCCCGGTCGCTCTGTGCGTTTGCGAACAAAGTACCGCATTCGCAAACCCTTCCGGCTGCACATACCGCGGGTTTGGGCTACAGCCGCCGCCGCGTCGCAGCAAACGAATCGACGCTTGCGACCCGGCACGTCGACCTGTAACGTTACCGCAAATGACTCACCTCGGCCCACCACACCCTCCCGCGCGAATCTCGCCCCCAGCCCGCGGCGGCCGGCCGTGAGCCGGCCGGGGGACGCCCCCGCCGCGCCCGCCGGACGCGACGGCCGCCCGACGTTGAAGACGATCGCCTACATGACCGGCCTCGGCGTCACGACCGTGTCCCGCGCCCTCAACGACGCGCCCGACATCGGCCAGGCCACCAAGGATCGCGTCCGCCTCGTCGCCCGCCAGATCGGCTACCGCCCGAACCGCGCCGGCGTGCGGCTGCGCACCGGCAAGACCAACGTCATCAGCCTGATCCTCTCCACCGAGACCGAGGCGCTCGGCCTCACCTCGCACATCGTCCACGGCATCTCCGAGCGGCTGGCCGCCTCGCCCTACCACCTGATCGTCACGCCCTACTCGCGCGCCCGCGACCCGCTCGACCCGGTGCGCTACATCGTCGAGACCGCCTCCGCCGACGGGGTGATCTTCTCCCGCACCGAGCCGCAGGACCGCCGCGCGCGCTACCTCCACGAGGCGGGCTTCCCCTTCGCCACGCACGGCCGCACCGAGATGGAGTTCGCCCACCCGTTCTACGACTTCGACAACGCCGCCTACGCCGAGACCGCCGTCGACCGCCTCGCCGCGCGCGGACGCCGCACGCTGGCGCTGCTGCCGCCGCCCGGCAACCTCACCTACGCCAAGCACATGGCCGCGGGCTTCGTCCGCGGCGTGGAGCGGCGCGACCTGACCGAGCTGCCGGTCCACGGCGTCGACATCGACAGCGATCCCGCCGCCATCGCCGCCGAGATCCGCCGGCTGATGACGGCCCGCCGCCGCCCCGACGGCCTGGTCTGCGCCTCCGCCTACGGCGCCATCCTGGCCATCGCCGCCGCCGAGGAGGCGGGCCTCGTCATCGGCCGCGACTTCGACGTGGCGGTGAAGGAGAGCTTCGATCTGATGCGCAAGTTCCGCCCGCAGATCGAGGTGGTCCGCGAGGACTTCCGCGCCGCCGGCGTCGGCCTCGCCGGCGCGGTCCTCGGCGCCATCGACGGCCGGCCGGCGGAGGAGCTCCAGACCGTCGAGACCCCGCCGCCCGCCTGACCCGCCCGCCGGGGCCCCGGACTGAACCGAACCGCGCCTCCGGCGTTGTCGCAGGCGCCCCCGCCAAGGTTCCCCATGACCGCCCCGCAACTGCTCTCGGTCGCCGTGATCGCGCTGATGATGGCGACCTTCGTCTGGGGGCGCCTGCGCTACGACCTCGTCGCCATCTGCGCGCTGCTCCTCGCCCTCGCCCTCGGCGTCGTGCCCTACGACCGCGCCTTCTCCGGCTTCAGCGACGACATCGTCATCATCGTCGCCTCCGCCCTCCTCGTCAGCGCCGGCGTCGCCCGCTCCGGCCTGATGGAGGCCGCCGTCCAGCGCTACGCCCCCAACGTCCGCAGCCTGCGCGCCCAGATCCTGCTCCTCGTCGCGCTGGTCACCGTGCTCTCCGCCTTCGTCAAGAACATCGGCGCGCTCGCCATCATGATCCCGATCGCCGCGCAGTTCGCCCGCCGCTCCGGCGCGCCGCTGTCGGCCTTCCTGATGCCGATGGCCTTCGGCTCGCTCCTCGGCGGGCTGATGACCCTGATCGGCACCTCCCCCAACATCGTCGTCTCGCGCGTGCGCCAGGAGATGACCGGCGCGCCCTTCTCGATGTTCGATTTCACCCCGGTCGGCGCCAGCCTCGCGCTGACCGGCCTCGTCTTCCTGTCGCTCTTCTGGTGGCTGGTCCCGGCGCGCGTCCGCGCCACCGACGCCATGGAGCACGCCCTCGACATCGCCAACTACGTCACCGAGGCCGAGGTCACCGAGACCTCGACGGTCGTCGGCAAGCCCGTCTCGGCGCTCCTCGAGATCGCCCGCGGCGACGCGGTCGTCACCTCGATCCTGCGCGCCGGCGGCCGCCGCATCACGCCGCTCCCCGACGCGACGCTCCGCGAGGGCGATCTCCTGCTGATCGAGGGCCCGCACGCCGAGCTCGACCGCATCGCCGCCGGCGCGAAGCTCCGCGTCGCCGGCGGCCGCCGCAACGCCGGCGAGGCCCCGATGGCGATCGAGGGCGTCATCGGCGCGGGCTCCAGCCTGATCGGCTGGTCGGCCGAGAGCCTCGCGCTCTTCGACCGCTTCCACCTCAACCTCCTCGCCGTCAGCCGCCCCGGCGTCCGCCTAGCCCGCCGCCCGAGCGCCGTGCGCCTCGCGCTCGGCGACGTCGTCGTGCTCCAGGGCGCGCCCACCGACCTGCCCGGCACGCTGCGCGACCTCGGCGTCCTCCCCCTCGTCGAGCGGCCCGTCCTCCTCGGCAGCCTGCGCAACGGCCTCGCGCCCGGGCTGATCCTGCTCGCCGCCATCCTCGCCACCGCGACGGGCATCCTCCCCGTCCCCGTCGCCTTCTTCTCGGCGGCGGCGGCGATGATCCTCTGCAAGGTGATCCCGCTCCGCGAGGCCTACGACGCGCTCGAGGGCCCGATCCTCGTCATGCTCGCCTGCCTGATCCCGGTCAGCGACAGCCTGCGCGCCACCGGGGCGAGCGACGTCTTCGCCGCCTGGCTCGCCGTCGCCGGCGCCGGCCTCCCCGCCGCCGGCGCGCTGGCGCTGATCCTCGTCGTGGCGATGGCGGTGACGCCCTTCCTCAACAACGCCGCCACCGTCCTCGTCGTCGCGCCCATCGCCGCCGGCTTCGCCGAGACCCTCGGCTACCGCCCCGAGGCCTTCCTGATGGCGGTGGCGATCGGCGCCGGCTGCGACTTCCTCACCCCGATCGGCCACCAGTGCAACACGCTGGTCATGGGCCCCGGCGGCTACCGCTTCAGCGACTACCCCCGCCTCGGCGCCCCCCTCTCGCTCCTCGTCATCGCCGTCGCCGTCCCTATGCTGATGCTGGTCTGGCCGCTGCGGTAGCGGACCGGGACGGCTGTTCCTTCCGCCCGCGGCGCCAACTCGCCGGCTCGGCGGGGGAAGCGATCAGCGAACCCGCCCAAACGCGAACGGCCCGCGCGGGAGGCGCGGGCCGTTCCGTGATTGCAGAGACTTGGCGTCAGTTCTTCGCGTAGTACTCGACGACCAGATTCGGCTCCATCATCACCGGATAGGGGACGTCGGAGAGCGCCGGGGCGCGGACGAACTCGGCGGAGAGCTTGGAATGGTCGACGGCGAGGTATTCCGGCACGTCGCGCTCCGGCGAGCCGATCGCCTCGAGCACGATCGCGAGCTGGCGCGAGCGCTCGCGCACCTGCACGACGTCGCCCGGCTTCACCTGGTACGAGGCGATGTTGACGCGCTTGCCGTTCACGGTGACATGGCCGTGGTTCACGAACTGGCGGGCGGCGAAAATCGTCGGGACGAACTTGGCGCGGTAGACGATGGCGTCGAGCCGGCGCTCCAGCAGGCCGATCAGGTTCTCGCCGGTGTCGCCGCGGATGCGCTCGGCCTCGGCGTAGATGCGGCGGAACTGCTTCTCGGTCAGGTCGCCGTAGTAGCCCTTCAGCTTCTGCTTGGCGCGGAGCTGGGTTCCGAAGTCCGAGAGCTTGGACTTGCGGCGCTGGCCGTGCTGGCCGGGGCCGTATTCACGCTTGTTCACCGGGGACTTCGGGCGGCCCCAGATGTTCTCGCCCATGCGGCGGTCGATCTTGTACTTCGCGGAGGTGCGCTTGGTCACCTGCGGTCTCCTTCATCGCTTCAAACATCGCCGGCGCCCTCCTTTGCCCGGTCTCCCGGGCCGACAGGATCCCCCTTGCGGGGGCCACGGACGCCAAAACCCCGCCCCAACCGGACGGAGAGCCGGCCTTATAGCCGGGCGGCGGGCGGAGTCAATGCGCGGATGCCGCCGCAGCCGGCGCCCGGCGAATTTCGTGCAAAATCGTGCAGGATCGTGCGGAAACGTGCAGTCGCTCAAGACATATCAATGACTTGGCCCGTGTTCACGCGTGGGCATCCTCCCCGTTTCGCGCCGCGTCCATCGCCTCGCGCATCCGGCGGACGGCCGAGTCGAGGCCGGAGAAGATCGCCTCGGCGATCAGGAAGTGGCCGATGTTGAGCTCGGCGAGCTCCGGGATCGCGGCGACGGGACCGACGCTGTCGAAGGTCAGCCCGTGCCCGGCATGGACCTCGAGGCCGATCCGGTCGGCGAAGGCGGCGGCTTCGGCGATCCGCGCCAGCTCGGCGTCGCGCGCCCGCGGCTCGTCGGCCAGCCAGTGCTCGCAATAGGCCCCGGTATGCAGCTCGACCACCGGCGCGCCGATCCGCCGCGCCGCGGCGATCTGCTCGCGGTCCGGGGCGATGAAGATCGACACCCGGCTGCCGGCGTCGCGCAGCGGGGCGATGAAGCGCGCCAGCCGCGCCTCGTCGCGCAGGACGTCGAGCCCGCCCTCGGTGGTGCGCTCCTCGCGCCGCTCCGGCACCAGGCAGACGGCGTGCGGCCGGTGGCGGAGCGCGATCGCCTGCATCTCCTCGGTAGCCGCCATCTCCAGGTTGAGCGGCAGCGCGATGCCCGCCGACAGCGCGTCGATGTCCGCGTCGGTGATGTGCCGGCGATCCTCGCGCAGATGCGCGGTGATGCCGTCCGCGCCCGCCGCCTCGGCCAGCCGCGCGGCGCGGAGCGGGTCGGGATAGGGCCCGCCGCGGGCGTTCCGCACGGTCGCCACGTGATCGATGTTGACGCCGAGGCGCAGGCGGGGGATGGGCATGGACGGCGGCCTTCTCCGGAGGGACGGAGCCGGACTATAGGCCGGCGATCCGCCGCCGTCAGCCCGCCTCGCCTTGCCGTCGCCCCGCCCGCTCCGCCCGGCGCGCCCGCATCGCGGCCTGGTAGGCGGCGATGATCGGGCGGAGCAGGCCGTAGGCGACGGCGGAGGCGGCGAGGCCGGGCAGGAGCCCGCCGACGAAGTAGGGCCAGAGCACGTCCGCGGCCAGCGTCCAGAGCTTGCCCCATTCCGGCGCGCCGTAGCCGAAGAGGCTGCCGATCCCCTTGAGGAGCCCGTCCACCGCGCCGGCGAAGGCCTCCGAGACCCGGGTGAAGTCCCGCCCCGACGCGCCGTGGCCGAGGATCCGCCGCCCGAGCGGCAGCGACACCGAGGCGATCAGCGGGAAGGTCAGCGGGTTGCCGACGAAGGTCCCGACCATCGCGGCGAGGAGGTTGCCACGCACCGCCCAGGCCAGCGCGACCGCGATGACGAAGTGGAGGCCGAAGAGCGGGTTGAACGAGGCCATCACCCCGCAGGCGAAGCCGAGGGCGATCCGGTGCGGCGTGTCGGGAATGCGGCGGATGCGGTGGCCGATGTACTCGATCGCCCGCTTCCAGCCGGTGCGCGGATAGACGAGCTCGCGGACCCGGGTGAGGAAGGGAGGCCGGTCGCGCCTCCGGAACACCATCGCCGCGCCGGCCCGCTCAGCCGGACGCGAGCGCCGTCGCCTGCCGGAAGCGGCGCACCTGCGCCACGTCCGAGTCGGCGTCGATCGCCGTCAGCACGTTCGACAGGTGCTCCATGTCGCGCACCTCGAGATCGACGACGACCCGGTAGAAGTCCGGCTTGCGCTCGGTAAAGGCGATGTCGGTGATGTTGGCGCGCTGCTCGCCGATCAGCGTGCAGAGCCGCCCGAGCACGCCCGCGTCGTTCGCCATGACGATCTCGATGCGCGCGACATGCACCCGCCCCGAGCCGCTCTCCGGCCAGCGCAGGTCGATCCAGCGGTCGGGCTCGTCCTCGAACGCCACGAGCTCGGCGCAGTCGATGGCGTGGACGACCACCCCCCGACCGCGCACGGCGATGCCGACGATGCGCTCGCCCGGGATCGGGTTGCAGCAGGACCCGGGCCGCGCCTCCTGCCCGGCCCCGAGGCCGATGACGATCGGCGCCGCCTTGTCGGCCTCCTGCGGCCGCCCCGCCTCGCGGACGAGCTCGGGGTAGAGCGTCGCCACCAGCTCCTTGCCGGTCATCTCCGCCGCGCCGAGCCGCGCCAGGACCTCCTCGGCGTCGTCGAGCCCGAGCCGCTTCGCCGCGGTGTCGAGCGCCTTGTCGGTCGCCTTCTTGCCGACCCGCTCCAGCCCGACCCGGGCGATCTCGCGCCCGAGCCGCACCAGCGTCGCCCGCTGCTCCTCGCGGAGGGACCGCCGGATGGCCGACTTGGCGCGGCCGGTGACGACCATGTCCTCCCACGAGGGCTGCGGCCGCTGCCCCTCGGCGCGGATGATGACGACCGACTGGCCGTTCCGGAGCTTCGTCCAGAGCGGCACCCGCCGCCCGTCGACCTTGGCGCCGACCGTGCTGTCGCCGATCCGGGTGTGGATCGCATAGGCGAAGTCGATCGGCGTCGCGCCGCGCGGCAGGCTCACCACCTCGCCCTTGGGGGTGAAGCAGAACACCTGGTCGGTGAACATCTCGAGCTTCATGTGCTCGAGGAAGTCGTCGCTGTCCTCGGAGGATTCGAGCCGCTCGGTCAGCGAGTTCAGCCACTGGAACGGGTCGACGGCGAAGGGGTTCTTGAACCGCTGCCCGTCGCGATAGGACCAGTGGGCCGCGACGCCGGTCTCGGCGACCGCGTGCATCTCGTGGGTGCGGATCTGCACCTCGACCCGCTTGCCGTCGCGCCCCGAGACCGTGGTGTGGATCGAGCGGTAGCCGTTCGACTTCGGCTGCGAGATGTAGTCCTTGAACCGCCCCGGCACCGCCTTCCAGCGCTGATGCACCGCCCCGAGCGCGACATAGCAGTCGGCGACGCTGTCGACGATGATGCGGAAGCCGTAGATGTCGGAGAGCCGCGAGAAGCCCTCCTTCTTCTCCTCCATCTTGCGCCAGACGGAGTAGGGCTTCTTCTCCCGCCCGAACACCTCCGCCCGGACGCCGGCGGCGGCGAGAACGGTGCGGATGTCCTCGGTGATCTTCTGGATGACGTCGCCGCTCTCGTTCCGGAGCGTCACGAAGCGGCGGATGATCGAGAGCCGCGCCTCGGGGTTGAGGATGCGGAAGGCGATGTCCTCGAGCTCGTCGCGCATCCACTGCATGCCCATCCGGCCCGCGAGCGGGGCGAAGATGTCCATGGTCTCGCGCGCCTTGCGGAGCTGCTTCTCCGGCTTGAGGTGCTTGATCGTACGCATGTTGTGAAGCCGGTCGGCGAGCTTCACCAGAAGGACGCGGAGGTCCTTCGACATGGCCATCAGCAGCTTGCGGAAGTTCTCGGCCTGGGCGTTCTCGACCGAGCCGAGCTCGAGGTTGGTGAGCTTGGTCACCCCGTCGACGAGCTGGGCGATCTCGTCGCCGAAGCGCAGCGCGATCTCGTCGTAGGTCGAGCCGGTGTCCTCGATCGTGTCGTGCAGGAGCGCGGTGATGATCGAGGCGTCGTCGAGCCGCTGCTCGGCGAGGAGCACGGCGACCGCGACCGGATGGCTGAAATAGGCGTCGCCGCTGACCCGCTGCTGGCCCTGGTGCATCCGCCTTGCGTAGTCGTAGGCGGCGCTGATCAGGCCGATGTCGGCGCGCGGGTTGTACGCGCGGACGAGCGCGGTCAGCGCCTCCTCCGGCACGACGCCGTCGGGCCCCGGACGCGCCCGGGCGACGAGCTCGCTCGATGCGATCGGCGGTTGTGTCGGCAGCCTGTCGTCGGGCGCGGGCGCCCCCGGGACGACGACCGCGTCGCCCGGTAGCGCCGGCCGGCCAGGACCCGGATGGCCCATCTGCAAAACGCCCCGCGACAGTGAGCGGCTGTTCTAGCCCCGCCTCGGCTGCAGCGCAAGGCTGGCGCCGGAAGGAAGCGCGGCCCCGAGGTAGCGCCGCACGATCTCGCGGAGCGCGGCGAGGTCGACCGGCTTGACGATCAGCTCGTCGAAGCCGGCCTCCTCGAACTCGGCGAGGTGGCGGCTGTCGGGATAGGCCGTGACAGCGACGATCGCCGTCGGCTGCCCGCTGGCCCGGATCTTCACCGCGGCCTCGATGCCGTTCAGCTTCGGCATGTTGATGTCCATCAGGATCAGCGACGGCGGCTCCGCCTCGGCCATCCGCACCGCCTCCGCCCCGTCGACGGCCACCCGGCAGGAGAGGCCGAACGAGCGCAGCATCGCCGTGAGGACGAAGACGTTGGTGGCGCTGTCGTCCGCGACCAGGATCGCGCTCTGGTTCATCCCCGAGGCCCCCGTTACGCCGCCATCGCGCGCGGCGACGCCGCCCGCGCCAGCGGCAGGAAAAGCGAGAAGGTCGAGCCGGCTCCCAGGGCGCTCTCGACCCGGATCGTGCCGCCCATCAGCTCGACGAGCGAGCGCGCGATCGCGAGGCCGAGCCCGGCCCCGCCGGCGCTGCGGGTCAGCGAGCCGTCCACCTGGACGAAGCGCTCGAAGATGCGGGCATGATCGTCCGGCGCGATGCCGCGGCCGCTGTCGGAGACGGTCACCCGCAGACCGTCCTCCCCCGCGACGGCGGCGAGGTCGACGTCGATTCGGCCCGTGTCGGTGAACTTGATGGCGTTGCCGACGAGGTTGGTCAGCACCTGCCGGAACGCCAGGTCGTCGCCGAGGAAGAGCGCGCGGGCCGCCGGCGCGACGGTCGCAGCGAGCGCGAGGTTCTTTGTCGCAGCCTCCGCCGCGAGCAACCGCATCGTGTCGTCGACGGCGGCGCCGGGGTCGAAGCGGGCGCGATCGAGGCGCATCGACCCGGTCTCGATCCGCGTGATGTCGAGCAGGCCGTTGATCAGCTGGAGCTGGGTGCGCGCCGATGCGAGCAGCACGCCTACCATCTCGCGCGCCTCCGCGTCGAGATCCTGCACCTCGAGGAGCTGGGCGATGCCGATCACCCCGTTCATCGGCGTGCGCAGCTCGTGGGAGACGTTGGCGAGGAACTGCGTCTTGCTCTGGTCCGCCCTCTGCGCGCCGGCGAGCGCGAGCTCCAGCCGGTGCGCGGAGCCGACGAGCGCCCGCGAAAGGACCAGCGCCACCGCCGCGACGATGAGCGTCAGCCCGGCGAGCGGCCAGAGCGCCGCCTGGAACACCGCCCGCCCCGGCTGCGGCGGCGTCCAGATCAGGTAGGCGAGCGGGGCGCCCGCCGCGTCCGGTATCGGAACCGACTCGAAGCCCGGCTGCGGCGCGTCGGCGAGCACGAGGTCGGTGATCAGGAAATCCTCGCCGATGTCGCGAAGCCGCTCCGGCGTGAGCTCGTAGCCGAAGATCTGGCGCGGCAGGTCGGCGTCGGTCATGCCGGGCGGAATGCCTTCCTGCGGCGCCACGCGGGCGATCGCCAGTAGCCAGAGCGCGCCGCCCGAGCGCGCGAAGGTCACCTTCGCCTCGCCGCTGTCGATCGGCTCGTCGGCGAGCAGGCGTTGCGCGGTCGAGACGGCCGCCGGATCGAGCACCTCGGGGCGCGGCGTCTCGGGGCCGCCCCGGCTCCACCCGTAGTCCGCCGCCCCCAGCGGCAGGATTACCGCCGCGTCGAACGTGCCGGCGATCGCCGAGAAGCCGATGTTGTCGTAGGCCCAGCTGCGATCGTCGGCGCCGAGGCGCTCGAAGGCGGCGGTCCAGAGGGAGTAGTCGAGCAGGGACGCCTTCGCGGTCTCGACGAAGCGGTCGAGGCCGCGGCTCACCATCCGGACGTTCGCCTTCGCCGCAAGCGCGTCCTGCTTCTGCGCCATCCAGTACGTCGCGCCGAACGCGGCGGAGATCGCCGCAAGCACCCCGAGAAGCAATGCGACGGCAAGCCGGCGCGAGAACAGCCGTGCGCCGGCGTCGCCCCCCTGCCTCGCGTCCATGGTCACGGGTGGGGCTCCCTGGCTCGCACTTTCCCGAGCCCAGCGCTACCGCGGTTTCGTCAACACGGGACTAACGGAGGCCCCGCTCGCGGCGTGAAAGGCCCCGGGGTCCTCAGTTCTCGCCCTGGGCTTCCATCAGCGCGCGCAGCAGCCGCTCCTCGGACATGTCGTCGTCGACCGGCTTGTCGGCGCCGACGAGGAGGGTCATCACGTCCTCCTCCGGCTCGTCGACCTCGATCTGGCGCTGGAAGCTCTCGATCGCCATCTCGCGCAGGCGCTCGGCGGTCAGCGTCTCGTCGGCGATCTCCCGGAGGGCGACCACCGGGTTCTTGTCGTTGTCGCGCTCGACGGTGAGGCCCGAGCCGGCGGCGAGCGACCGGGCGCGGTGCGCCGCGAGCATGACCAGCTCGAAGCGGTTCGGGACCTTGTCGACGCAGTCTTCGACGGTTACGCGGGCCATGGCGGCGGCTCCTCGACACTCTTCGCGGAAGGCGCAGTATCTAGCCCCCCGCCGCGCGGAAGGCAAGGGCGCCTGCCGGAGCAACCGCCGCCCGGCGTTCCCGCTCGTGCCGGCGCCCTGCGCCGCCGCGGAGGCCGCGTCCGGAGCGGCGTGCTCAGAGCGTCATGGCGCTGGCGGGATGCGGGGGCGCGCCGTCGTAGCCCCCCCAGACCGACTGGTCGAACTGGATGACCGCGCCGGTCATCATGCCGCTGTCCGCGGAGGCGAGGAAGGCGCAGGCCCGCGCCACCTCCGCGGGGTCGAGCAGGCGGCCGAAAGGTTGCTCGGCCGCGGCGCGGGCGAGCCACCCCTCGTCGGCGCCGTGGTATTCGCGCTGGATGCGGTCCTCGCCGTCGGACGCCATCCAGCCGATGTCGAGCTGGTTGACGCGGATGCGGTTGCGCAGGAGCCCGAAGGCGGCGTTGCGGGTCAGCGTGGCGAGCGCGCCCTTGGACGCGCAGTAGGCCGCGATGAACGGCTGGCCGGCGCGTTCCGAGGTGGAGCCGATGTTGACGATCGCGCCCTCGACGCCGTCGCGGATCATCCGCTTCACCGCCTCCTGCATCAGGAAGAACGGCGCGCGGACATTGACGGCGAAGATGTCGTCGAAGCGCGCCTCGGAGGTGTCGAGAAGGGTGCCGCGGTCGGTGACGCCGGCCGCGTTGACGAGGATGTCGACACGGCCAAAGCGGGCGTCGGCGGCCGC
Source organism: Amaricoccus sp. (assembly GCF_017993425.1). Taxonomy (GTDB): domain Bacteria; phylum Pseudomonadota; class Alphaproteobacteria; order Rhodobacterales; family Rhodobacteraceae; genus Amaricoccus. The sequence goes on along the minus strand of NZ_JAGOMQ010000026.1, from coordinate 5,323 downwards.
GACGACGGCGCGGCAATCGGCGACGCTGCCGAGGTCGGCCGGGGCGAAGGCGACGGGGACGCCGGTGGCGGCGGCGATCTCCGCGGCGACCGCCTCCCCCTTCGCGCGCGAGCGCCCGCAGGTGAGCACGCCGGCGCAGCCCGCCTCGGCGAAGCGCCGGGCGATCGCCGAGCCGAGCCCTTGGGTGCCGCCCGTCACCACGGCGACCTTGCCGTCCAGTCGGTTCATGCCCGTCCTCCCTGCCGCAGAGCGCATTGAAGTTTTTACGATGCCGCAATGATTGTTGCAGAGCCGGAGCGGATTGGGAAGCCGATTTCGTTAACCAACTTGCACTGGGAATACTCGCGGGTGTTGTAGTGGCGCAATGGGGCGTTGCGCGTAATTGACGCGGCTTGTATAGTCCACGCGGGGCAGCGTGGGTGAATAAGATGAACGTCTTGGATGTGGCGCAACGACGCCACAACGTGGATGTATCTACCCAAGGTAGTGCTGAATCGGCATTTTATAATCGCATTGCGCGGGTGATGCTGGTCGACCTGAACAACTTCGCGACCTTTCCGACGCTCGCCGTCGGGCTGCTCGTGGCGCGGCTCCGCGAGGCGGGGCACGCGGTGGAGGTGGTCTGTCCGCTCAACCTGAACGTCGCGGGGATTCAGCGCGAGCATCGCGACACGCTCCGGGACCACCTGGCGCGCAAGCTGCATCATTCCACCTGGGCTCCGCTGGTGATGGCGCGCGACCGGGCGCGCGCCGTCGCCGACCGCCGCGCGAACCGGCCGAGCCCCGTGGTGCTTGCCGAGATCGCGCGGGCGCTCGCCGGGCGGCGACCCGACGTGATCCTGCTGTCCGCCTATCTCCAGCACCACGCGAGCGTGGTCGAGATCGGCAAGCTCGCGGCGGCGGCGGGGATTCCGGTCGTCGTCGGCGGCCCGATGTTCAACCTGCCGGAGGTTGCGCAGGCCTGGGCGTCGCTGCCGGGGATCGCGGCGATCGTCGGGGCGGAGGCCGACCTCGACGTCGCCGGCATCGCCGCGGCGGCGGCGCATGGCGGGGACCTGCTGGCCTTTCCCGGCGTGACCCTGCCGGACGGGCGGCGCTCCGCCGCCGCGCGGCCGCTCCGCCCCCTCGACGCGACGCCGACACCGGACTTCTCGGACTTCCCCTGGCAGCTCTATCCGTTCCGCGTCGTTCCGGTGATGACCGGGCGGGGCTGCCAGTGGGACCGCTGCGTGTTCTGCAGCGACGTGATCTCGGCGAACGGCCGCAGCTTCCGCACGCGCAGCGTCGAGACCGTGCTCGACGAGCTGCGCGAGCAGGCGCGCCGCCACGACACCGAGAACTTCATCTTCCTCGACCTGAAGCTCAACTCGAACCCCGCGATGTTCCGCGGCATCGCCGAGCGGATCCGCTCGGTGGCGCCGGGCGCGGAATGGATCGGGACGGTGCATGTCGACCTGCGGCGCGACAACGGGCTCAGCCTCGCGGACCTGCGGGCGGCGGTCGCCGGGGGCATGCGGCGGATCAGCTTCGGGCTGGAGACCGGCAGCCAGCGGCTTCTCGACGCGATGGACAAGGGCGCCTCGGTCGAGGCGAACTCCGAGTTCATCCGCAACGCCCACCAGGCGGGGCTGAGCGTGCGGGCGACGATGTTCCGCGGCTTTCCGGGCGAGACCGCGGCCGACCTCGAGGCGACGGCCGACTTCCTCGAGCGCCACCGGCCGTGGCTCGACCGGGTGCGGTTCAACGCGCTGACGGTCTACGAGCACACGCCGCTCTTCCGCGCCATCGGCGAGGGCCGTCATCCCGGGATGCGGCTCACTGCGGTCGAGAGCCGCCGCGCCCGCGTCGCCACCACCGAGGGGGCGGTCGGCGGCCCTGCCTACCGCCGCGCCGTCGCGCGGGTGCTCGACCAGGTGCTGGCGATCAACCGGCGCGAGGTGCGCGTGGAGGCGCGCGCCTTCGACGGGCTGATGTAGCGCCCTGCCCGTCCGTCACGGGCGGCCGCTGCGACCCCCCGCACGCGCACGCGGCAGGCGCGCGGGAACCTTCGGGACCTTATGAGGCGTGCGAACGGCGTGGCCTGGCAGCGCGCACGCGGCACGCACGCGGGAACCCTCGGGAGGCCGGCCCTCCGCTGTTGCTCCCGGCGTCAGAAATGTTGCCGCCGGATGGCTTCGGTGGCATGATCCTCGGCAGATCGCGGGGGTGTTGCATGACCGGCTCGGGTCGGGATAGCAGCCGTTCCGTCGGCATCGCTCCCTCCCTGGCCGAAGGGGGAGCGCCCGGCGAGAGCCGCCGCGTCGCCCGCGTCCTGATCGTCGATCTCAACAACTTCGCGACCTTTCCGACGCTGGCGGTCGGGCTTCTGGTCGCGCGGCTGCGGGAGGCCGGTCACGTCGTCGAGGTGCTGTGCCCCCTCAACCTGAACGTCCGCGGCGCCCAGCGCGAGCATCGCGACACGCTTCGGGATCACTTCTCGCGGCAGCTCCAGCACGCCACGTGGTCGCCGCTGGCGGCGGCGCGGACCCTCAAGGGCGCGCTGCACGACTGGCGGACCAACCGGCCCGATCCCGTGGTGCTGCGCGAGACGGCGCGGGCGATCGAGGCGCGACGCCCGGACGTGGTGCTGCTCTCGGCCTATCTCCAGCACTATCCCAGCGTCGCGGAGATCGGCGGGATTGCGCGGCGTGCGGGCGTTCCCTTGGTGGTCGGCGGGCCGATGTTCAACCTGCCCGAGGTGGCGGACGCCTGGCGGGAGCTTCCCGGCGTCACCGCGATCGTCGGGGCGGAGGCCGACCTCGACGTCGCGGGGCTGGCCTCCGACGCCGTCGCCGGAGCGGGCGAGGGCCTCCTCGACCATCCCGGGGTGACGTTGTCCGACGGGCGACGCTCGGCCGCCGCCCGACCGTTGCGCCCGCTCGACGCGACGCCGATCCCGGACTTCTCGGACTTTCCGTGGAGCCTCTACCCGTTCCGCGTTGTGCCGGTGATGACCGGGCGCGGCTGCCAGTGGGACCGCTGCGTGTTCTGCAGCGACGTGATCTCGGCCAACGGGCGCAGCTTCCGCACGCGCAGCGTCGATCGGGTGATGGAGGAGCTGGCCGTGCAGGCGCGTCGCCACGACACGGCCAGCTTCATCTTCCTCGACCTCAAGCTCAACTCGAACCCTGCGATGTTCCGCGGCATCTCCGATCGCATCCGGTCGGTGGTGCCCGGCGCGGAGTGGATCGGGACGGTTCACGTCGACCAGCGCCGGGACAATGGCCTCAGCCTGCCGGACCTGCGCGCCGCCGTGGGCTCGGGGATGCGGCGGATCAGCTTCGGGCTGGAGAGCGGCAGCCAGCGCCTGCTCGACGCGATGGACAAGGGCGCCTCGGTCGAGACGAATTCCGAGTTCATCCGCAACGCCCACCAGGCGGGGCTGAGCGTGCGGGCGACGATGTTCCGCGGCTTTCCGGGCGAGACGGCCGAGGACCTCGACGCGACGGCCGCGTTCCTGGAGCGGCACGAGCCCTTCATGGACCGCGTCCGGTTCAAGGCGCTGACCGTCAACGAGAGCACGCCGCTCTTCCATTCCATCGCGGAGGGGCGCCACGGAGGGATGCGCATCACGGCGGTGGAGAGCCGCCGCGCGCGGGTGGCGACGACCGACGGCGTCGCCGGCGGCCGCGCCTATCGCAAGGCGCTGGCGCGGGTGCTCAACCGGGTGTTCGCGATCAACCGGCGCGAGGTGCGGGTGGAGGCGCGCGCCTTCGACGGCCTGATGTAAGCGGAACGCGGCAGGAGACCGGCCCCCGTCGGCGAAGGGTCGCCCGCCGGTGCGGCCCGAATGGCGGAGACGACGCGCGCGGGCGCCGGCCTCCCGACGCGGGCGCCCGCGACCCTAATGGGGCTTAGCCCGAGGCCGCCTCGTCAGGCCAATGGGCCTCCCGACGCGGGCGCGCGCGACCCTAATGGTATTGACAGGCGCGGCGGCGGGCGGGGAATGTCGCGCGAGCCATGCGAGCCGGCGCCCGGAGAAGGCGCGGCTCCGCGCGCCCGGAGGGGCGGACGGCGCGACAGGGAAATGCGGGGAGGAATGCGGTGCGGACGACGGCGATCGGGGCGTCGGGGCTGAAGGTCCCGGCGATCGGGTTCGGGACCTCGGCGCTCGGGGACATGCCGGACACCTACGGCTACGCCGTCGACGAGGAGCGGGCGCGGGCGACGGTGCGGGCGATCCTTGCGCGGCCCGACGGGTTCATCGACAGCTCGCGCAACTACGGCATGGGCCGCTCGGAGGAGCGGGTCGGGCAGGTGGTGCGCGAGCTCGGCGGCTGGCCGGAGGGGCGGGTGCTGTCGACGAAGCTCGACCGCGACATGGAGACGAACCTCCTCGACGGGACGCAGGCCTGGCGCTCGCTCGAGGCGAGCCTGAAGGCGCTCGGCCGCGACCGCGTCGAGATCCTGCACCTGCACGACCCGGAATACGCCTCGGATCTCCGCGACGTGACCGGCCCGGACGGGGCGCTCGCCGCGCTGATGCGGATGAAGGAGCAGGGGCTCGCCACGGCGGTCGGGCTCGCGGCCGGGCGGATCGACGTGATGATGCCGCTGATGCGCGACTGGGACCTCGACGCGATCATCACCCACAACCGCTATACGCTGGTCAACCGCAACGCCGAGCCGATGATCGAGCTCGCCGAGGCGCGGGGGATCGCCGTCCTCAACGCCGCCCCCTATGGCAGCGGGGCGCTGGCGAAGGGGCTCGCGGTCTATGGCCGCTACGCCTACCAGGACGGCAGGCCGGAGACCGCGGCGGTGGCGCGGATCGAGGAGATCTGCGCCCGCCACGGCGTCGCCCCCGGCGCGGCCGCCCTCCAGTTCTCGCTGCGCGACGACCGGATCGCCGCGACGATCTGCGGCGTCTCGAAGCCCGAGCGGGTGGCGCAGACGCTGGACTGGGCCGAGGCGCCGATCCCGGAGGCGGTCTGGCGCGAGCTGATGGCGGTGGAGTTCGGGACCGACGATCCGGAGGCGACCCGGGACTACAAGCCGGGCTGAGGCCCGTCCGGGCGCCCGACCGGCGCTGTCTCCGGAGGGAGGCGCGCCGGCGCGCGGGCCATGCCGGCGCAGGACGCGGCGCGTGTGTTCACGCGTGAATATTCGCTAAGTCATTGATTTCATGTAAGCGAAAATCGGAAATTATACCAACGGCACACTACACGACACAGTGCTGGCTGAGGGCGGCTGGTTGGATTCTACTGGACGACTCCCTTGCAAGGATCGTCCCATGTCTCACCGAGCCGTCGCCGCCCTCTCCCGGACGCTACGGGGCCATGTC
>NZ_JAGOMQ010000025.1:27069-65946 GCF_017993425.1 Amaricoccus sp. | reverse complement strand
GTCGCCTTCGTCCGCGCCCATGCCTGGACCCGCTCGCCCGAGGACGCGGTCGCGGCCATGGCGGGCGCCTTCACCGTGGAGCGACCCGCCGCATGAGCCCGCGCGCCCCCGAGCCGGTCCAGGTCGTCAAGCAGCGCCGCGACGCCGCCCTCGCCCGCATGGTCGAGGCGGTGCCCTATGCCGGCTTCCTCGGCGTCACCTTCGAGCGCAAGGGCGACGAGTTGACCTCGCGCCTCGCCTACGACGAGAAGCTGATCGGCAACCCGATCCTGCCGGCGCTCCACGGCGGCGCCATCGGCTCGTTCCTCGAGATCGCCGCGATCATGGAGCTCGCCTGGGCGCAGGTCTGGGAGCGCATGGAATCTGGCGGCGCGGACGCCGAGGCGATCGACCGCGGCGAGTTCCCGCCGCTGCCGAAGACCATCGACTTCACCGTCGACTACCTGCGCTCCGGCCTGCCCCGCGACGGCTACGCCCGCGCCCGCGTCAACCGCATGGGCCGCCGCTACGCCTCCGTCCATGTCGAGGCCTGGCAGGACAACCGCAGCCGCCTCTTCGCCCAGGCGACCGGGCATTTCCTCATGGCCCCGAACGGCGCGTGAGCCGCCGCCCTCCATGGCCACGCCCGCGCCCGCCCCGACGGCCCCGCCGACCCCCGTCCCGATAACCCACCGCCGGGTGCTGGCGATCGCCCTGCCGATCGTGCTCTCGAACGCCACCATCCCGCTCCTCGGCGCGGTCGACACCGCCGTCGTCGGCCAGCTCGGCCAGGCGGCGCCGATCGGCGCCGTCGGCATCGGCGCGATCATCCTCGCGACGATCTACTGGGTGTTCGGCTTCCTGCGCATGGGCACCACCGGCCTCGTCGCGCAGGCCAAGGGCGCGGGCGACGTCGCCGAGACCGGCGCGCTCCTGATGCGCGGCCTCCTCGTCGCCTTCGCCGCCGGGCTCGTCTTCATCCTCGGGCAGGGCGCGATCTTCTGGGCCGCCTTCCGCCTCGCCCCCGCCTCGGCGGAGGTCGAGGCGCTGGGCCGCGCCTATCTCGCCATCCGCATCTGGGGCGCCCCCGCCACCATCGCGCTCTACGCCGTCACCGGCTGGCTGATCGCGCTCGAGCGCACCCGCGCCGTGCTCCTGCTCCAGCTCGCGCAGAACGGCCTCAACGTCGTGCTCTCGGTCTGGTTCGTGCTCCACCTGCACTGGGGCGTGCCCGGCGTCGCGGCCGCGACGCTGATCGCCGAGTGGTCCGGCCTCGCCCTCGGCCTCTGGCTCTGCCGCCCCGCCTTCGCCGGGCGGCAGTGGCGCGACTGGCCGCGGGTCTTCGACCGCGCCCGGCTCGCCCGCATGGCCGCGGTCAACGGCGACATCCTCGTCCGCTCGGTGGTCCTTCAGGCGAGCTTCACCACCTTCCTGTTCCTCGGCGCCGGCCTCGGCGACGTCACGCTGGCGGCGAACCAGATCCTCCTCCAGTTCCTCTCCGTCACCGCCTACGCCCTCGACGGCTTCGCCTTCGCCGCCGAGTCGCTGGTCGGGCAGGCCATGGGCGCCCGGCGCCGCGCCGAGCTGCGCCGCGGCGCCATCCTCGCCTCGGAATGGGCCTTCGCCGGCGCCGTGCTGATCGCGCTCGCCATCGCGCTGGCCGGCCCGCCGGTCATCGACCTGATGAGCACCGCGCCGGAGGTGCGGGCCGAGGCGCGCGCCTACCTGCCCTGGCTGGTCCTCGGCCCGCTGGTCGGCGTCGCCGCGTGGATGTTCGACGGCGTCTTCATCGGCGCGACCCGCACCCGCGACATGCGCGACGCGGCGCTGGTCTCGGTGGCGATCTACGCCGCCTCCCTCGCCGTGCTGATCCCGACCCTCGGCAACCACGGCCTCTGGGCGGCGCTCACCGTGCTGAACCTCGCCCGCACCGCCACCCTCGCCCGCCGCTACCCGGCGCTGGAGGCGGCGGCGGAGGCGTGAGGCGGGGTCCGGCGGCCGCCCGGCGTCGCCGGCTCTCCCGGGCGGCCAGGCCGGCCCCGCGATCAAAAACGGGACAGATCAAGCGAGTCCGGCGCCGCCCATGCGACCGGCAGGTTCCGCGATCCATGTCGTCGAACCGGACAGACCGGTCCGGACGGCCTCGCGCGACGCCACACTACACGACAGGAGCCGGTCGCCGCCCGAGCCCGCGTCGCTCCCCCCGACCGAAGCGGGCTCTGCCCGCGAGGCTGCGGCGCGACAAGCGAAAGCAAAGCTTTCGCCGCGCCGACGGCTGGAGCGCGGTGGCGCGGAAGCCGTCAGGGGTCCAGATTTCTCCGTCGCGCGCAATCCGTCCGTGATTGCCCCGGCGAGCGCGGAATCGCGCTCGCCCCCCGAGGGGCGATCGCGGACGGATTTGCCACGGGTCAAATCCGTCTGGCGTCACCGTCCCGCACTCTCCCGACCGGGGTTTCTCTCCACTGTCGTGCAGGCGCGACGCGCAAGGTCCCGTTTACGATTACACGAAATCAATGGCTTGGCGAATATTCACGCGTGAACACGCCCCGACTCCGCCCGACAGCCCCTACCCGGCGACGTGGATGTCCGAGGCGAGGCGGATCGGCGCCACCTGCCCGCCGAGGCGGGCGCGGTAGACGTGCAGGCTCTCCATCACCCGCATGACATAGTTCCGCGTCTCCTCGAACGGGATCGCCTCGATCCAGGCCACCGCGTCGACCCCGGGATCGCGCGGGTCGCCGTTCGCCGCCAGCCACTCGCGCACCCGCCCCGGGCCGGCGTTGTAGGCGGCGGCGGTCAGCACGTAGGAGCCGTCATAGGCCCGCAGCATCCGCGCCAGATAGGCGGTGCCGAGCGTGGCGTTGTAGAGCGGGTCAGCGGTCAGCCGCGCCTGCTCGAAGGGCACACCGAGCTTGCCGGAGACCTCCTCGGCGGTCGCCGGCATCAGCTGCATCAGCCCGCGCGCGCCGGCGGCGCTGACCGCCTCGGGATTGAACTCGCTCTCCTGCCGGGCGATCGCCAGCGCGAGCTCCGTCGGCACCGGCCAGGATCCGGCGGCGATGGCGTGGAGGGGGTAGTACTGGCTCGGCAGGATCACCCCGTCGGCGGCCGCGTCCTTGGCGATGCGCACGGCGAGGTGGGGCCGGCCGAGGTCGGCGGCCATCTGCGCCAGCGCCGCGCGCAGCCGCGGCGTCTGGCCCTCGCCCGCCTGCCGGAAGAACAGCGTCGCCCGCACGTCGTCGCCGGCGAGCTCGAGGAGCTGCGCCGCCTGCACCACCGAGCCGAGCGCGAACTGCCGCCCGCGCCAGCGCGGCGCCGCCGCGTCGCCGGCAAGCGCCGGGTCGGGCGACAGGCCGGCCCGCTCGGCGGAGAGCTGGCCGTAGAAGCTCGTCTGGTAGCGCCCGCCCTCGGTCCAGGCCGCCATGGCCGCCGCGTCGTCGCCGCGCGCCGCCTCGGCGAGCCCGAGCCAGTAGCCGGCGCGGCCGAGGCTGATCGGGGTGGCGACCGCCTCGCGGAAACGGACGAAATGCGCGGCCGCTGCGTCGGGGTCGTCCATCCGGGTCAGCGCGATGAACCCCGCCACCCATTCCGCGTCGGCGTAGTCCGCGCCGGAGGCGGCGTTCCCGTAGTTGGCCGCGGCCAGCGCATAGGCGCTCGCCACGTCGCCCCGGCGCAGCGCCTTGCGGGCCATGTCGGCGCGGCCCTTCATCCACATGTCGGGACGGCCGAGCGCCGCGGCCGAGGTGGAGCGCGCGATCAGGAACGCCTCCGCCTCGTCGGCGCGGTTGCGGGTCACCCGGTAGAGGTAGCGCTCGTAGGCGAGGCCGGGGTCGTCCTTCAGCGAGGCGGGCACGGCGTTCACCGCCGCGGTGAGGCCGTCCGTGTCGCGGCGGACGGCGATGCGGGCCTTGGCGAGCTTCCGCCAGCCCTCCGGGGCGCGCGGGATCAGCGCCTCCGCCTCGGCGCCGAGGCCGCGCCAGAGCAGCATGTCGAGGCGCTCGACCACCAGCGGCTCGACGAGGGCCTCGTGGGCGGCGAGGAGCGAGGCCTGGTCGGCGGCGCCGACCGGGACCTCGCGCCAGACCCGCAGGATCTCGGCGTCGGCCTCCGGCTGGCGCCCCGAGGCGGCGAGCGCCGCGGCGTAGCGCAGCGAGCCCGCGCCGGTCAGCGGCGGCTCGCCGGCGTAGAAGGCGATCACCTCGGGGGCCGTCAGGCTGGCGGGCATCGCCCGCTCGGCGTGGCGGCGGATCGGCGACAGGCCCGGCCAGCCGCGCTCGCGGGCGAGGAAGCCGCTCAGCTCGTCCCAGGTCCCCGCGCCCTCGCGCAGGCGGATCCACAGCACCACGTCGGCGGCGACGGCGTCGTCTAGCCCGGCGGCGAGGTCGTCGGCGGCCGGCCAGTCGGCGGCGTCGGCGGCGGCCAGCGCCGCGGCGAGGGCGTTGGCCTCGGCCTGGTCCGCCGTCTGGGTGCGCCCCGCCGGCGGCGCGACGAGCGCGGCGGCGCACAACAGCGGAAAGATCGCGAGCCTGATCCGGCGCATGCCCGTGCCTCGTTCGGGACCGTGTTTTGCCGGCACTATAGCAGGGCCGCGCGCCGTCGTCTCGGGCGATGCGGCCGCGGTCACCCCCCGAGCATCCCCCGCAGCTCGTAGAGGAGCGCCAGCGCCTCGCGCGGCGTCAGCTCGTCGGGATGGACGGCGCGCAGCCGGTCCTCGACGGCCGAGGGCGCCGGAGCGGCCGCGGGCGGCGGCGCCGCGGCGGCGGCGCTGAAGAGCGGCAGGTCGTCGAGCAGCGCGCGGGCGCGCGCCGAGGGCTCGCGCTCGCCCTTCTCCAGCATGCCGAGGATCGTCCGGGCGCGGTCGAGCACCGCGGGCGGCAGGCCGGCGAGCCGGGCGACCTGCACGCCGTAGGAGCGGTCCGCCGCGCCCTCGCGCACCTCGTGCAGGAACACCACCTCGCCCTTCCACTCCCGCACCGCCACCGTGGCGTTGCGCAGCCCCGGCAGCTTCGCGGCGAGCGCGGTCAGCTCGTGGTAATGGGTGGCGAAGAGCGCCCGGCAGCGGTTGACGTCGTGCAGGTGCTCGAGCACCGCCCAGGCGATCGAGAGCCCGTCATAGGTCGCCGTGCCGCGGCCGATCTCGTCGAGGATGACGAGCGCCCCCGGCCCGGCCTGGTTCAGGATCGCCGCGGTCTCGACCATCTCGACCATGAAGGTCGACCGCCCGCGCGCGAGGTCGTCCGCCGCGCCCACCCGGCTGAACAGCTGGTCGACGACGCCGATCCGCGCCGAGGCGGCCGGCACGAAGGCCCCGATCTGCGCGAGGATGGCGATCAGCGCGTTCTGCCGCAGGAAGGTCGACTTGCCGGCCATGTTCGGCCCGGTGATCAGCCAGAGCGGCCGCGCGCCCGGCCCGTCGGCCCCGGCCTCGCAGTCGTTGGCGACGAAGGCCGCCCCCGAGCGCCGCAGCGCCGCCTCGACCACCGGGTGCCGGCCGCCGGCGACCTCGAAGGCGCGGCCGGGGACGATCTCCGGCGCGACCCACGCCTCGGCGCGGGCGAGGTCGGCGAGCCCGCAGGCGACGTCGACCTCCGCCGTCGCGCGCGCCAGCGCCCCGAGCCGCCCCGCTTCAGTGAGGATCGCGGCCCGCAGCTCGCCGAACACCCGGCGCTCGATGGCGAGCGCGGCGTCGGCGGCGCCGAGGATGCGCTTCTCGATCTCGGCCAGCGCCAGCGTGGTGAAGCGCAGCGCGTTCGCCGTGGTCTGGCGATGGACGAAGAGGGCCGAGAGCGGCGGCGACAGCATCTTCTCGGCGTGGGTCGCCGGGGTCTCGATGTGGTAGCCGAGCACGTTGTTGTGGCGGATCTTCAGCGCCGCGATGCCGCTCTCGCGCACGTACTCGCCCTGCAGCTCGGCGACGACCCCGCGGCCCTGGTCGCGCAGGCGCCGGGTGTCGTCGAGCTCGGCGTCGTAGCCGTGGGCGACGAGGCCGCCGTCGCGCAGGAGCGCCGGCGGTTCGTCGACGAGGGCGGCGGCGAGGCGGGCTTCGAGGCCGGCCGGTCCGACGAGCGAGGCGGCGGCGGCGGTCAGGGCTTCGGGCGGCGTGGCGGGCGGGTCGGCGAGGAGGGCTTCGCGCAGGCGGCCTGCGGCGGCGAGCGCGTCGCGGACCGCGGCGAGGTCGCGCGGGCCGCCGCGGTCGAGGGCGAGCCGGGCGAGGGCGCGTTCGAGGTCGGGCGCGCGGCGGAGCGCCTCGCGCAAGCTCCGCAGGCGGTCGGGGTCGTCGACGAGATGCGCGACGGCGCCCTGGCGGGCGCAGAGGAGCGCGACGTCGGTCGAGGGGGCGGAGACGCGGGCTTCGATGAGGCGGCCGCCCGCGCCGGTCAGCGTGCGGTCGATGGCGGCGACGAGGGAGCCCTCACGGCCGCCGTCGAGGGCGCGGACGAGCTCCAGGTTGCGGCGGGTGGCGGCGTCGATCGCCATCGTGCCCCCCGGCGTCTCGCGGACCGGCGGGCGCAGGAGGGGGAGGCGGCCCTTCTGGGTCAGCTCGAGGTAGTCGACTAGGGCGCCGAGGGCGGCGGTCTCGGCGCGGTCGAAGGCGGCGAAGGCGTCGAGCGAGGCGACGCCGAAGAGCGCGGCGGTGCGGGCGGCGCCCGACGCGCTGTCGAAGCTCGACCGGGCGAGGGGCGCGGCGACGGCGCCGGCCTCGGCGACGAGTTCGCGCAGCTCGGGTTCCAGCGTCTCCGGCACGAGGACCTCGCGGGGGGCGAGGCGGGCGAGCATCGGGCCGAGGCGGGCGCGGGGGCAGGCGGCGACGGCGAATTCGCCGGTCGAGACGTCGGCCCAGGCGAAGGCGCCCTCGCCGCGCAGCTCGGCATAGGCGGCGAGCCAGTTGGCGCGGCGGGGCTCGAGCAGGCTGTCCTCGGTCAGGGTGCCGGGGGTGACGACGCGGACGACCTCGCGGCGCACGACGGATTTCGCGCCGCGTTTGCGCGCCTCGGCCGGGTCCTCCATCTGCTCGCAGACGGCGACGCGGAAGCCCTTGCGGATCAGCGTCAGCAGGTAGCCGTCGGCGGCGTGGACGGGCACCCCGCACATCGGGATGTCCCCGCCCTGGTGCAGCCCGCGCCTGGTCAGCGCGATGTCGAGCGCGGCGGAGGCGGCGACGGCGTCGTCGAAGAACAGCTCGTAGAAGTCGCCCATGCGGTAGAAGAGCAGCGCGTCGGCATGGTCGGCCTTGATGCCGAGGTATTGCGCCATCATCGGCGAGGGAGTGTCGTTCAAGGCGCGTCCGTCCGGCTCCGGTCGGAGGCGGTTATACAGGCTCGGGCCGGCGCGCCAATGGGGTGGGGTTCGGGCAGACGACCGAGCGAGCCGTTCGCGGCCCGAAGCCGGGCTCAGGGCTTGGCGGCCGCTGCCGGCAGGCTTGTCGGAACCGCCTTGTGACTATCGGCTTTGAGGCGAACCACAATCGGCCCCTGCCCGACGAGCTCCACCTCGACGATGCCCGAAGCCTTCACCAAATCCGAGAGCCGTGCAAATCCGTATTTGCGGGCATCGAAGCCCGGAGCCTGCTTGGACAGATGTGCCCCGACACTACAGAGATTCGCCCGCCCGTCGTTCCCGGCCGTCGCACGGATCGCCTCAGCAAGGATGCCGATCGCCCTGCGGTCGAGAGGAGCCTTGAGGGGAACCGCCGCGGGCGCAGGCGCGAGGCGAGCCGTCGGCAGCACCGTGACGCCGGAAGCCCGCGCCTCGCCCCGTTCGGCGCCGGGTTCGACCCTGGGCGCGGCCAGGAGGTCGAAGTACACGAACCTGTCACAGGCCGTGACAAAGGAGCGAGGCGTCTTGCGCTCGCCGAAGCCGTAGACCGTTATGCCCTGCTCGCGGACGCGGGCCGCGAGGCGGGTGAAATCGCTGTCGCTGGAGACGATGCAGAACCCGGAGAATCGACCGGTGTGGAGCAGGTCCATCGCGTCGATGATCATCGCGCCATCGGTCGTGTTCTTGCCGGTGACGTAGGCGAATTGCTGAACCGGCTGGATCGAATGCTCGAGCAGGCAATCCTTCCACCCGCTCAGGTTCGGCTGGGTCCAGTCGCCGTAGATCCGCTTCACGCTCGCCGTGCCGTAGGTCGCGACCTCGGCAAGCAACCCGCAGACGACCTTCGACGATACGTTGTCGCCGTCTATCAGGAGCGCAAGGGTCTGGTTCGCTCGCATTGGTCATCATCGTCGTCGGCTCGACAGGTATTCGGCCCGGAGATTGCCGATGTGTGAACGGGCGGCGGAATTTCGACAGCTTTCCGCGGACCGATGAACGGATGCGTTCGGGGCCAGGAGGTTCGGGGGCTAGGAAGACGGAGCGGTCGCCGGCCGGCGGAAGGCCATGACGTTGACGCGGAAGAGCTGGGCGGTCTCGCCGTCCTGGTTCCTCGTCTCGATGCGCATCGCCACCATGCCGCGGTCCGGGCGGGAGCGGGAGGGGGTGACCTTCTCCACCACCGCCTCGACGTGGAGCGTGTCGCCGGGCCGCGTCGGCCGCGGCCACGAGAGCTCGCCGCCGGCGCCGATGATCCCGCCCGCGAAGGGCAGGCTGTCGACGAGGAGCCGCATGGTCAGCGCCGCGGTGTGCCAGCCGCTCGCCGCCAGCCCGCCGAAGAACGAGCCCGCGGCCGCCGCCTCGTCGAGGTGGAACGGCTGCGGATCGAAGTCGCGGGCGAAGGCCTTTATCTCCCCCGCGTCGATCGTCCGCGCAGCGCTGACGAAGCGCTGGCCCTCGCGGAGGTCCTCCAGATGCAGCCGTCCGGTCATGCCCCTTCCTCCGCGTCGCCCGGCGGCACTCTGGCGCAGCCGGCGGGCGCCGGCAATCGGGAGCCTCACAGGCCCCGCGGCAGGTGGCGGAGCGACAGGATCCCGACCGCGGCGAGCAGCACGGCGAGGCCGGCGAAGGCGCCGGCGAAGCCCGCGACCTGCAGCAGGAAGAAGTAGGCGAGCGGCGGCAGCAGCTCGGAGGCGTCGAGATAGGTGCGGTAGACCGTGGTCATCGCCTCGCGCTCGTGGGCGCGCACGGCGCGCAGGTAGGGGATCGGCCCGAGCCCGTCGAGCATGGCGACGAAGAACGCCCCCGCCACCATCGCCGCGCCCGCCGCCGCCGGCGAGGCGAGGCTGGCGAGACCGGAGACGAGGGTGAGCGCCCCCGCGGCGAGGAAGGCCACGCCGATCACCCGCCGCACCGACAGCCGGCCGCCGAGGCGGCGCAGCACGAGGTTGTTGAGCAGCATCAGGTTGCCCGCGGCCACGGCGAGGCCGCCGGCGGTCGGCCCGAGGCCGCCCTCGACCATCAGGATCGGGATGTAGATGAAGAAGGTCACCCAGAAGGCCGAGCGGGCGAAGGCGATCGTCCAGGCGAGGCGCAGCCGCGGCTGCGCGGCGAAGCGGCGCACCGCGGCGATCGGGTGGCGCGGCCGCGGCGGGATGCGCGACGGGCCGGGGCGGATCGGGCCGCCCTCGCGCAGCCGCAGCGTCCAGAACGCGGCCAGCAGCGTCGCCACGGCGGCGAGGCTCAGGAGCGCCGGCGCGGCGACGCCGGCGCGCTGCATCAGCCAGACCCCGGCGAAGGGGCAGGCCGACCAGGCCAGCGTGGCGACCCCGAGCCGCAGCGGCTCGGAGCGGACGAGGTCCTGCCGGGCGATGTTGTCGAGGATGTAGAGGCTGAGCGTGACGTTGAGCATCGCCGCGCCCGAGGTCCGCGCGAGGAGCGCCAGCGGCAGCGACCAGCCGGCGCCGAAGCCCACGAGCGTGGCGCAGAGCCCGATCAGGCAGGCGCCGAGCGTGTAGGTCCAGCGCCGCGACAGGGTGCGGACGAGCGTCGGGATGGCGAAGCTGACCCCGAGCGCCGCCAGCGAGACGCAGGTATAGACGAGGCTGACCGTCTGCTTGTCGCGGAAGGCGGCATAGACGGTGAGCGGCAGCACGGTGACGAGCGAGGCCCGCGCGATCGACTCGAGCAGGAACAGCCCGGAGAAGGTCCAGGCGTCGGGCCGGTCGGCCTCGGTCAGGAAGGGATGGCGGACGTGGAAGGCCAAGGCTCGGCTCGCGGCTCCCGCCCTCTCCCGGCGCGGACGCGCCGGGACGGGGCTTGCATGACGCGCCGTCGCTTCCGTCGGGGATGGGGCGCGCCATTCCCGTCCGGCCTCCCGCGCGCGCCCGGACCCCGCCGGCCGCCGCTTCTCGACGCGAGTCGGTCAGTCCCGCGACGGCCGACCGGGCGCCGCTCCGGCCTGCGGATAGCTTCCGGTCTTCCGGATTGCTCCGTCAAACCAAAGGGGTGCCGCATGTCCCGCTGTGGGGCATCTTTCCGCCGGGGGTCAGATGGCCTCGAGCAGCGCCTCGCCGCCGCTCAGCTCGCACGCGCCGGGGTTGGCCTCGACGTTCAGCACCTTCACCACGCCATCCTCGGCAAGGGCGGCATAGCGCTTCGAGCGATTGTGGAACCCGCGCGACGGGTTGCTGAACTCGAGCCCGATCGCCCGGACGAAATCCGAGCCGGCGTCGCCGAGCAGCCGGATCCCCGCCTCGGTCGCCCCGGTCGCCTCGCCCCAGGCCCCGAGCACGAAGGGATCGTTGACCGCGATGCAGACGATCTCGTCGATCCCCTTCTCCCGCAAGGCCGGCGCGACGCGGATGAAGCTCGGGATGTGGCGGGTCGAGCAGACGCCGGTATAGGCCCCGGGCAGGCCGAAGAACGCCACGCGCCTGCCGGCGAAGACGGAGGCGGCGTCCACCTCGCGCGGCCCCTCGGGCCCCATCTCGACGAAGGTCGCGGAGGGAAGCTTGTCGCCGACGGCAAGGGTCATGGCAGCGGCCTTTCGAGGTTGCAGGGGGTTCCCCGGCCCATATAGACGGGGCGTCGCCCCATGGCCAGACGAGGAGCCCGATGGACGCCGAGACCGCCCGCATCGTCGTGGTCGGCGCAGGCCAGGCCGGCGCATCGCTGGTCGCGCGCCTGCGCGCCCTCGGCCATCGCGGGCCGCTGACCCTCGTCGGCGCCGAGCCCGAGCCGCCCTACCAGCGCCCGCCGCTCTCCAAGGCCTACCTCAAGGGCGAGATGGCCCGCGAGCGCCTGCACCTGCGCCCGCCGAGCTTCTACGAGGCCGAGGGGATCGCGCTCGTCACCGGCGTCGCCGCGACCGCCATCGACCGCGCCGCCCGCGAGGTGGCGCTCGCCGACGGGACGCGCCTCGGCTACGACCGGCTGGCGCTCGCCACCGGCTCGACGCCCCGCCGCCTGCCTGCCGCGATCGGCGGCGATCTCGACGGCGTCCTGACGATGCGCAGCCTCGCCGACGCCGACCTGCTCGCCACGCGGCTTGTCCCCGGCGCCCGCGCGGTCGTGGTCGGCGGCGGCTATATCGGGCTCGAGGCCGCCGCCGTGCTGGTCGGCGCCGGCCTCTCCGTGACGCTGATCGAGGCCGCCCCCCGCATCCTCGCCCGCGTCGCCGCGCCGGCCACGGCCGACTACTTCCGCGCCCTCCACCGCGGCCACGGCGTGGCGATCCGCGAGGACGCGGCGCTCGTCCGGGTGACCGGCGAGCGGCGGGCGACCGGCGTCGAGCTCGCCGGCGGCGAGATCCTCCCGGCGGATCTCGTCCTCGTCGGCATCGGCGTCGCCCCGGACGTCGAGCTCGCGGCCGCGGCGGGCCTCGCCGTCGAGAACGGCGTCGCCGTCGACGCCGAGGGCCGCACCTCCGACCCGGCGATCTTCGCCGCCGGCGACTGCGCGAGCTTCCCGCACGAGGGCCGCCGCATCCGGCTGGAGAGCGTCCCCCACGCCATCGAGCAGGCCGAGGCCGTCGCGAGCGCCATGCTCGACCAGCCCGTCCCCTATGCGGCGAAGCCGTGGTTCTGGTCCGACCAGTACGACGTAAAGCTGCAGATCGCCGGGCTGAACGCCGGCTGGGACCGCACCATCGTCCGGCCCGGGGCGCGGCCGGGGGCGGAGTCGGTCTGGTACTACGCCGGGCCGCGGCTGCTCGCCGTCGACGCGATGAACGACCCGCGCGCCTACATGACCGGCAAGCGCTGGATCGAGGCCGGCGTCTCGCCCGACCCGGACGCGCTCGCCGACCCGGCCGCCGACCTCAAGGCGCTCGGCTGATGCGCATCGTCGGCGGGTCCCGCCGCGGCACGAGGCTCGCCGAGCCCGGCGCCGGCGACCCGGCCGCGCGGCTGCGCCCGACCTCCGACCGGGCGCGCGAGGCGCTCTTCAACCTGCTCGCCCACGGCCCTTACGGCGACCCGGTCACGGGAGCGCGGGTCCTCGACCTCTTCGCCGGCACCGGCGCGCTCGGGCTCGAGGCGCTGTCGCGGGGGGCGGTCCACGCTGCCTTCGTCGAGACCGGCCGCCCGGCGCTGGCGCTCCTCGCCGCCAACATCGCCCGGCTGAGGGCCGCGGCCGAGACCGAGGTGATCGCCGCCGACGCGACCCGCCTCGGCCCGCGCAAGGCCGCGCCCTTCGGCCTGGTCTTCCTCGACCCGCCCTATGGCCGCGGCCTCGGCGAGCAGGCCCTCGCCGCCGCCCGCGCCGGCGGCTGGCTCGCGCCGGGCGCGCTCGTCGCCTGGGAGGAGGGCGGCGCGGTCACGCCGCCCGCGGGCTTCGCCCTGCTCGACGCCCGCCGCTATGGCGCGGCCACGCTGACGCTGCTCCGGTCCCTGGCATGACCGGCCGCGTTAAGCCGACCGCCGCGGGGGCGGAGACATTCCCGGCCCCGCGCCCTAGACTCCCCGCGACATGCCCGAAGGAGCCGGCCCCGAGGTGAGCACCGCCCTTAACCGCGCGAGCGGCGACTCCCGCGCGCTGCTGGCCGAGGTCTTCGGCTTCCCCGACTTCCGCCCCGGGCAGGAGGAGATCGTGACGGCCGTCGAGGCCGGCCGCGACGTCCTTGCCATCATGCCGACCGGCGGCGGCAAGTCGCTGCTCTACCAGCTCCCCGCGCTCACCCGGCCCGGCGTCACCCTCGTCGTCTCGCCGCTGATCGCGCTGATGCGCGACCAGGTCCGCGCGCTCCAGGCCGCGGGCGTCGCCGCCGGGGCGCTCACCTCGCAATCGACGCGCGAGGAGACGGACGAGACCTTCGACGCGCTCGACGCCGGGCGGCTGAAGCTCCTCTACATGGCCCCCGAGCGGCTGGCGGCGCCCGGCACGGCGGCGCTCCTGAAGCGCATCCGCGTCGCGCTCCTCGCGGTCGACGAGGCGCATTGCGTCAGCCAGTGGGGCCACGACTTCCGCCCCGACTACCTGCGCATCGGCGCGCTCCGGGCGAGCCTCGGCGGCGTGCAGACGGTCGCCTGCACCGCCACCGCCGACGCCGAGACCCGCGCCGAGATCGTCACGCGCCTCTTCGAGGGGCGGGAGCCCGCCACCTTCCTGCGCGGCTTCGACCGCCCGAACCTGACCCTCGCCTTCCGGCCCAAGCACGAGCCGCGGCGGCAGCTGATGGACTTCGTCGCCGCCCGCCGCGGCCGCTCCGGCATCGTCTACTGCGCCAGCCGCGCCCGCACCGAGAGCCTCGCGCAGGCATTCAACGCCGCCGGCCACAGCGCG
The DNA here is from genome assembly GCF_017993425.1 of Amaricoccus sp. GTDB lineage: Bacteria > Pseudomonadota > Alphaproteobacteria > Rhodobacterales > Rhodobacteraceae > Amaricoccus. The sequence continues at coordinate 52,368 of NZ_JAGOMQ010000025.1, read as the reverse complement.
CTCGCCTACCACGCCGGCCTCGACCCCGAGGCGCGCCGCGCCGCCGAGACCCGCTTCCAGCGCGAGGACGGGCTGATCGTCTGCGCCACCATCGCCTTCGGCATGGGGGTGGACAAGCCCGACATCCGCTACGTGGCCCACGCCGACCTGCCGAAGTCGATCGAGGGCTACTACCAGGAGATCGGCCGCGCCGGCCGCGACGGCGCCCCCGCCGAGACGCTGACCCTCTACGGCCCCGACGACATCCGCCTGCGCCGCGCCCAGATCGACGAGGGCCAGGCCCCGCCGGAGCGCAAGGCCGCCGACCACCGCCGCCTGAACGCGCTCCTCGGCCTCGCCGAGGCCCCGCGCTGCCGCCGCCAGACGCTGCTGGCCTATTTCGGCGAGCGCCTCGACCCGCCCTGCGGCAACTGCGACCTCTGCGCCGAGAAGCCGCCGCTCTTCGACGCCACCGAGGCGGCGCGCAAGGCGTTCTCGGCGATCCTGCGCACCGGCGAGAGCTTCGGGGCCGAGCACCTGATCGCCATCCTGCGCGGCGACGCGACCGAGAAGGTCACCCGCCGCGGCCACGAGCGGCTGCCGACCTTCGGCGTCGGCAGGGAGTTCACCGCGCCGCAGTGGAAGACCATCTTCCGCCAGCTGATGGGCCTCGACCTCATCCGCCCCGACCCCGCCCGCCACGGCGCGCTGCGGCTGACCGAGGAGGCCCGGCCGATCCTGCGCGGCGAGACCCCGCTGGAGCTGCGCGCCGATTCCGTCGCCCGCTCCCCGAGCCGCCGCGAGCCGGTGGCGCTGGTCGCCGAGGAGGACGAGGCGCTGCTCTCCGCGCTCAAGGCGAAGCGCCGCGCGCTCGCCGACGCGGCCGGGATGCCGGCCTATATCGTCTTCACCGACCGCACCTTGATCGAGATGGCGACCCAGCGCCCCGGGACGCTCGACGGGCTCGGACGCATCTCCGGCGTCGGCGCCGCCAAGCTGGCGCGCTACGGCGACGACTTCCTCGCCGTCCTGAACGGCGCGCCCCCGGCGCCCACGCACCCGGCGCGGGTGCGGCTCGCCGCCTCGGGCGGCGGCGCGCTCTTCGACCGGTTGCACGCGGCCCAGGTCGCGCTCGCCCGCGGCCCCGACGGCGGCGGCAAGCCGCTCAGCTGCGCCGCGACGACGCTGGCGCGGATCGCCGAGGCCCGCCCCCGCGACCTCGCCGCCCTCGCCCGGATCGTCGGCATGGACCCGCAGAGAACGGAGCGCTTCGGCGCCGCCTTCCTGGCCGCGGTCGAGGCGGAGGGCGCCGGCTGACGCCGGCCCCTGCCGCCTGCGCCGCGTCGGGAAGCGTCAACCTTCGCGACCGGAAGGTCCCACTGCACGACACCTGTCTGCTCTGCTGGATCCACGGGGCGCGCGCCGACCGACCGACCGACCGAAGCGGGCTTGCCCGCGAGGCCCGGCGCGACAGGCGAAAGCACGGCTTTCGCCGCGCCGACGGCTGGAGCGCGTTGGCGCGGAAGCCGTGAGGGGCGCCGATTTCTCCGGGAGCGCGCCATCCGTCCGTGATCGCCCCGGCGAGCGCGGAATCGCGCTCGCCCCCCGCAGGGGCGATCGCGGACGGATTTGCCACGGGTCAAATCCGTCTGGCGTCGGCGTCGCGGCCAGCCTCGGGCCGGGCTTCCTCTCCACTGTCGTGCAGTGTGCCGGAAGGTTGACGCCGCCAGGATTATCATTTGATTTCAGCACTTTAACTTGGATATCACGCGTGTTACCACGCCATGTCACGCCGCTTGCCCCCACGAGGGCCGCACTCCGCCACCGCCGGGGGAATGCCTCAGCAGTCGGTGATGCACTTGTTGTAGCTGGCGTGGCAGGCGGCCTTCTCGAGGTCGCTGCCGGCATTCGCCAGGCAGGCGTTGTAGGCCTTCTCGCAGGCGTCGAGGCAATCCGCCTTCGCGTCGGCGCGCTCTGAGGCGCAGCCGCAGCCGCAGCCTGCGTCCTTGACGGCGTCTCCCGGCCGGCTCGCGTCTTCCAGCGTCATGGGCTCTCTCCTCCGCGGGCCGGACTCGGCCCGGCGCCGCCATCCTCCACGATCGCCGCCGCCCCGCGCAAGCGATCTTGCCGGGGCCGCGCGTCGATGACCCGGAGCGCCAGCCCGGCCGCCAGCACGAAGAGCGCCGCCTCGGCGAGGAAGACGGCGCCATAGGCCTCCGCCGGCGAGCCCGTCAGCCGCCGCGCCACGTCGGCGGCGGCCGCCCCGACGAAGCCGCCGAAGCCGGCGGCCAGCGCCTGCGCCGCGCCCCAGAGGCCCATCCGCGTCCCCTCGCGCCCGGCGCGCCCCTCGCCGGCGAGCTGCATCATCGCGCCGACCGCCGCCACCGCGAAGACGCCGTTGGCGACCCCGAGCCCCGCGACCGCGACCCGGAGCGGCGCGCCCGGCCCGGCGAGCCCCGCCGCGGCGATCGCCGCCAGCGCCGCGGCCGAGCCGAGGCACCCCGCCGCCGTCCACGCCCGCAGCGAGCCGATCCCGAAGCCGCTGACCGCCGCGCCGACCGCGAGCATCCCGACGAACACCCCGCCGTTCTGCAACCCCGCCATCGCGGTGGACTGCCCCGGGGTGAAGCCGAAGACATGGCCGGCGAAGGGCTCGAGGATCAGCTCCTGCATGAAGTAGGCGGTCATCGACAGCGCGATCAGCAGCGTGAAGGCGCGCGCCCGCGGCTCGGCCCAGACCTGCGCCAGCGCGACCCGGAACGGCGTCCGCTCGCGCTCCGCCGCCCCGACGCCCAGCCCGCGCTCGATCCCGGCCAGCGCGACCGTCGCCGCCGCCACCGCGGCGACCAGCACGACGGCCACCACCTCGACGAGGCGCCGCGGCGAGTAGGGGTCGAGCGTCGCGCCGACGCCGGTCGCGGTCAGGGCCGTGCCGAGGATCATCATCAGCCAGACGATCGTCGCCGCCGCCGCCCGCCGCGCCGGGGCCACCGCCACGGCGAGGAGCGCGAGCAGCGAGGTGCTCGCCGCCCCGGCCCCGAAGCCGATCGCCACGAACCCCGTCGCCGCCAGAGCGATCCCCGCCCCGGGCCGCGCCGGCAGCAGCGCCACCGCCAGCGTCGCGGTCATGGCGCCGAGCGCGAGCAGCACGACGCCGCCGAGGATCCACGGCGTCCGCGCTCCGCCCGCGTCGGAGCGGAAGCCCCAGTTCGGCCGGGTCAGCTGCAGGACGTAGTAGAGCCCGACCAGCGCCCCCGGCAGCATGGCCGGCAGCGACAGCTCGACCACCATCACCCGGTTGAGCGTCGAGGTCGTCAGCACCACGATCGACCCGATCGCCATCTGGACGAGCCCGAGGCGGAAGACCTGCCCCCAGCCGAGCCTGCGCATCGCCGCCTCCTCCGCGCCGCCCTCCAGCGCGCCACCGGGTCGCGACCGGACCAGCGGCGGGACGGCGCCGGGGTTCCGGCCTGTCTCCGGCATCCTGACCTCTCCTGTCGGGAACCCCTTCTACCACGCGCCGCGCCGCCGGCGGAAGCGCCCCGGCGCGCCGGGTTACCCATCCTCGCGCAAGCCCTTGTCGAACGAAAAAAGAACGGCCACTATGGGTGGGACAGATCCGCTTGCCCGAGGCGCGCCATGTCCGAACCCATCCTGACCTGCCCCTGCTGCGGGACCGCCATCCCGCTAACCCAGTCGCTGGCCGCGCCGCTGCTCGCCGCCGAGCGCAAGGAGATCGCCTCGCGCGAGGCGGCGGTGGCGCGGGCGCAGGCGGGGCTCGACGGCGAGGTCGCGGCGCGGGTCGAGGCGGAACGGACGCGGCTCGCCGCCGAGGCGGCGGCCGGCGCGGCGGCGGAGGTCGCGGCGATGCGGGGCAAGCTCGCAGAGGCGCAGGCGGCGCAGGCCGAGGCGCTGCGGCGCGGGCGCGCGCTCGAGGAGGCGCGGCGCGAGCTCGACCTCACGATCGAGAAGCGGGTGACCGAGGGCCTCGCCGCGGCGCAGGGCGCGGCGCGGGCGCAGGCCGAGGAGGCGATGCGGCTGAAGGTCGCCGAGAAGGAGCAGCTGATCGCCGGGATGCAGCGCACGATCGACGAGCTGAAGCGGCGGGCCGAGCAGGGCAGCCAGCAGCTCCAGGGCGAGGTGCTGGAGCTCGACCTCGAGGCGGCGCTCGCCGGGCGCTTTCCGGCCGACGCCATCGAGCCGGTGGGCAAGGGCGTCGCCGGGGCGGACGTGGTCCAGCGCGTCGCCGCGCCGGGCGGCGGTCGCGCCGGCGTCATCCTGTGGGAGACCAAGCGCGCCCGCGTCTGGCAGGACGGCTGGCTCGCCAAGCTCCGCGCCGACCAGCGCGGGCTCGGGGCCGAGGTCGCGGTGCTGATCTCCGAGGCGCTGCCGAAGGGGCACGACGGCTTCGGGCTCGTCGACGGGATCTGGGTCGCGCCGCCGGCGCTGGCCCTGCCGCTGGCGGCGGCGCTGCGCGGCGCCTTGCGCGACCTCGCGGCGGTGCGGGCGCAGCAGGAGGGGCTCGGCACCAAGACCGAGCTCGTCTACGACTACCTGCGGAGCCCGCGCTTCCGGCACCGGGTCGAGGCGATCGCCGAGCGGTTCACCGACATGGCGGCCGATCTCGACCGCGAGAAGCGGACCATGCAGAAGCTGTGGGCCCGCCGCGAGATGCAGATCTCGGGGGTGCTCGACGCCACCTACGGCCTCTACGGCGACCTGCAGGGCATCATGGGCAAGGCGCTGCCGGCGATCGAGGGGCTCGACACGCCGCTCCTCGACGCCCCGGAGGAGGGGCTGCACGCGGCGGAATAGCCCCGAGCGTCGGAGCGTTCGCAGGGGCCAGATGCGGACGGGCGGCATCTCGATCATTTTTGTGTGCGCGCAAATATAGCGCCGCATTCGCGGCGCCGTTCGACTCACTTCGAGCTTGCACCTCTCCGCCCCCAACCGCTCCGCGTCCTTCGCCCTGGCCGGCCGGCCCGACGCGCGGCCACCGGGGCAAGGTTGATCCGCATCAACGACGCGGTAACCCCCGCCGGGCTAGCAGGGGGGATGCGCCAGCCGACCCTTCGAGCGATCCCGACCCGGCGCGCCCCCGCGGAGGCGGCGCCCGGGCTCCAACTTTTGTCGTGGTCGACTCACGGGAAATCAATGGCTTGCCGAATTTTCACGCGTGAACAGAAGCTGCTTCGCCGGGCGGGAAGGTTGACTTTCGCGCCCCGGCGCCCGATCGAACCGGAGACGCGCCGGGCCCCCGCCCGTTCCGGCGCCGTCCCACGGCTGCCGCGCTGCGCGGCGAACGAAGGACGCAAGCGATGAGCTACGACGCGCTGTTCCGCGAGCAGCTGGACGCCCTGAAGGCCGAAGGCAACTACCGGGTCTTCGCCGAGCTGGAGCGCCGCGCCGGGGCCTTCCCCGCCGCCGTCCGCCATGCGGGGGATCGCCGGGGCGAGGTCACCGTCTGGTGCTCGAACGACTATCTCGGCATGGGCCAGCACCCGGACGTGCTCGCGGCCATGCACGAGGCTCTCGACCGCTGCGGCGCCGGCGCCGGCGGCACCCGCAACATCTCCGGCACCAACCACGACCACGTGCTGCTCGAGGCCGAGCTCGCCGACCTGCACGGCAAGGAGGCGGCGCTCCTCTTCACCTCCGGCTACGTCTCGAACTGGGCGAGCCTCGGCACCCTCGGCGCCCGCCTGCCCGGCGCGGTGATCCTGTCGGACGCGCTCAACCACGCCTCGATGATCGAGGGCATCCGCCATTCCCGCGCCGAGCGGCGGATCTGGCGGCACAACGACCCCGCCGACCTCGACCGCCAGCTCGCGGCCATCGCCCCCGACCGGCCGAAGATCGTCGCCTTCGAGAGCGTCTACTCCATGGACGGCGACATCGCCCCCATCGAGGAGATCGTCGAGGTCGCGGAGCGCCACGGCGCGATGACCTATCTCGACGAGGTCCACGGCGTCGGCCTCTACGGTCCCCGCGGCGGCGGCGTCGCCGAGGAGCGCGGGCTGATGGACCGCATCGACCTGATCGAGGGCACGCTCGGCAAGGCCTTCGGCGTCGTCGGCGGCTACATCGCCGGCTCCGCCGCGCTCGTCGACTTCGTGCGCAGCTTCTCGAGCGGCTTCATCTTCACCACCGCGCTCCCCCCCGCCGTAGCCGCCGGCGCCCGCGCCTCGGTGCGCCACCTCAAGGCCAGCCAGGTCGAGCGCCTGCGCCAGCGCCGCCAGGTCGCCCGCCTGCGCGAGCGGCTCGACGCGATCGGCATCCCGCACCTGCGGAACCCCAGCCATATCGTGCCGGTGATGGTGAAGGACCCGGTCAAGTGCAAGATGATCTCCGACATCCTGCTCGACGAGTTCGGCATCTACGTGCAGCCGATCAACTACCCCACCGTGCCCAAGGGCTCGGAGCGGCTGCGCTTCACCCCCTCGCCGCTCCACGACGACGCCGACCTCGACCGGCTGGTCGCCGCCCTCGGCAGCCTGTGGTCGCGCTGCGCGCTGTCGCGGGCCGTCGCCTGAGGCTTGATTTTTCCGACCTTAACTGTCAGGTTTGCCCTGACAACTGAATCGGTCGGGAATTCGCCGTGACGCAGCGCATCCGAATCGCCGTGACCCCCGGATCGGGCGGGCGCCGGCCGTGATCGTCTGCTCCTGCACCGGCGTCACCGACCGCGACATCCGCCAGGCCATCGCCTGGATGCGGGCGTCGGATCCCTTCACCCTGATCACTCCCGGCAAGATCTACCGCGCGCTCGGCAAGGCCGCCGATTGCGGCGGCTGCATCCGGCTCTTCATCGAGCACATGCGCGCCGACGAGAACTTCGCCGTGCCGGTGGAGCTGCGAAACCTGCGCGGGACGGCGCGGATGCGCAGCGTCGAGGAGGCCTGAGCCGAGGACAGGCAGGGCCGTTTTAGAACGATTCCATATTGCGGGTCCCCCCGGGCTCCCGTAGGTTGTCCGTGCGCGGGCGATCCACCCCGCGGCCGCATCGAAGGGGACGACCGATGAAGGGTGACAAGGGGGTCATCGAGTACCTCAACAAGGGCCTGCGCAGCGAGCTGACCGCGGTCAGCCAGTACTGGCTGCACTACCGGCTGCAGGAGGACTGGGGCCTCGGCAAGCTCGCCAAGAAGTCCCGCGCCGAGTCGATCGAGGAGATGGGCCACGCCGACAAGCTGATCGCGCGCATCATCTTCCTCGAGGGCCATCCCAACCTCCAGACCCTCGACCCGCTGCGCATCGGCGAGACGCCGCGCGAGACCGTCGAGGCCGACCTCGCCGCGGAGCTCGACGCCGTCACGCTCTACAAGGAAGCACGCGACTACTGCGAGAAGGTGCGCGACTACGTCTCGAAGAACATCTTCGAGGAGCTGCTCACCGACGAGGAGGGCCACGTGGACTTCCTCGAGACCCAGCTCGACCTGATGGATCGCATCGGCCAGCAGAACTGGGACCAGCTGAACGCCGAGGCGACGAACGAGGTCGAGTGAGCCTTTCCGGGGGGCCTTCAGGCCCCCGCGCCGCGGCCGCGCCGGCAGCCCTCGGGGCTCGCCGGCGTTGTTGTCTCCGGGGCCTCCGGATCGCTGGCGCTCCCGCGCGGCTGGGGAGATTGCAGCATGTCTTGAGCACACAAGTCATTCCAATGGCTTGACCTATGTCGCACCGGGCGACATCGGGCCCCGCCGTCGGTCGGCGGGGTGGAAGCAGGGCCGGCCCCGCGCTACCCTTTGGACGAGACGCCCCAACGCCGGACGGCCGCCCCTATGACCCTGCTCCGCACCGCCCTTCTCGGCCTCGCGCTCTCTCTTGCCGGCCTTCCGGCCGGCGCGGCGGAGGAGGGCGACGGGCTGGTCCTGGTCATGGCGACCGGCGACGTGACCGGGGCCTATTTCCCGGCGGGGGTCGCCCTCTGCCGCGTGGTGAACGAGGGCCGGCGCGACCATGGCCTGCGCTGCTCGGCCGTCCCCTCGGCGGGCTCGATCGCCAACCTCGCGGCCCTGCGCGCCGGCGAGGTCGAGCTCGCCATCGCCCAGTCCGACGCCGAGGCGGGCGTCTTGCCCGGGACGGGCCCCTTCGCGCAGACGGGCGCGTTCCCGGATCTGCGCGCCGTCGCCGCGCTCTACCCCGAGCCGCTGACGCTGGTGGCGCGGGCGGACGCCGGGATCGCCGGCGTCGCCGACCTCGCCGGCAAGCGCGTGAGCGTGGGGCCGGAGGGCGGCGGCCAGCGGGCGCTGATCGACGCGCTGCTCGCCCGCCTCGGCTGGCGCGAGGGCGCGTTCGAGGCGCAGGCGCTCGCCACCTCGGCGGCGGTGAGCGCGCTCTGCCAGGGGCAGATCGACGCCTTCTTCGTGACGCTCGGCCACCCGGCGCTCGCCGTCCGCGAGGCGGTCGACGGCTGCGGCGCGACGCTGGTCCCCCTCGCCGGGCCGGAGGTCGACGCCGTGGTGGCGGCGGATCCCGCGCTCTTCACCACGGCGATCCCGGGCGGGCTCTATCGCGGCGTCGACGCGGACGTGCCGAGCTTCGGCGTCGGGGCGGCGCTGCTGACGCGGGCCGACGTGCCGGAGGCCGAGGTCGAGACGGTGACCGGGGCGATCCTCGACAACCTGCCCGCGCTCGCCGGCTTCGAGCCGACGCTGGCCGGGCTCGACCCGGTGGAGATGCCGCGCCGCGGCCTCGTCGCTCCGCTCCATCCCGGCGCGGCGGCGGCCTATCGGGCGCGCGGGCTCATCGACTGAGCCTGCGCGGTTCGCCAAGGATACCAGCGTCTTGGGCGGAGGGCGGCCGGGCGGCCGATTGACAAGGCGCGGCGGCGCGGGGATGGTGTGCGGCAGGTTCCGGGCAACAAGGGACCGCGCCGGCGGCGATGCGCGGGAGGATCGCAGGATGACAGCGACGGACGGAGGCCGCGCCCCGAGCGGGCGGGCCGGGCGATGAGCTATCTCGGCATCGACATCGGCACGTCCTCGGTGAAGTCGGCGCTGTTCGACGCGCGCCAGCGGCTGATCGGCCAGGCCTCGGCGCCGCTCGAGGTGTCGCGGCCGCAGCCGGGCTGGTCGGAGCAGGACCCCGAGGCCTGGTGGCGCGCGGTCGAGGCCACGGTCGACCGGCTGGCGGCGGAGCACGGGCTCGCGGGCCTGCGCGGGATCGGGCTCTCCGGGCAGATGCACGGCGCGGTGCTGCTCGACGCGGACGACCGGGTGCTCCGGCCGGCGATCCTGTGGAACGACGGACGGTCGGGGGCGGAATGCGCCGCGATCGAGGCGGCGTTCCCGCGCTCGCGCGAGGTGGCCGGCAACATCGCGATGGCGGGATTCACGGCGCCGAAGCTCGTCTGGGTGGCGCGGCACGAGCCGCAGGTCTTCGAGCATGTCTCGGCGGTGCTGCTGCCGAAGGACTACGTGCGGTTCCGGCTGACGGGGCACCACGTCTCGGACATGTCGGACGCCTCGGGGACGCTGTGGCTCGACGTGGCGGCGCGGGACTGGTCGGACGACCTGCTGGAGGCGACCGGGCTCAACCGCGGGCAGATGCCGCGGCTGGTCGAGGGCTCGGCGCCCTCGGGCGAGCTCCTGCCGGAGCTGGCGCGGCGCTGGGGCGTGACGGGGCCGGTCGTGGTCGCCGGGGGCGCGGGCGACAACGCGGCGGCGGCCTGCGGCGTGGGGGTGGTGACCCCGGGCTCGGCCTTCGTGTCGATCGGAACGTCGGGGGTGCTCTTCGTCTCCAACGCCAGGTTCTCGCCGAACACCGCGGGCGCGGTGCATGCGTTCTGCCACGCGATCCCGGAGACGTGGCACCAGATGGGCGTGATCCTGTCGGCGGCGGACAGCCTGGAATGGCTGTCGCGGATCACCGGCCAGAGCGCCCGCGACCTGGCGGCCTCGGTGGGAACGCCGGCGGCGGCGTCGCCGGTGGCGTTCCTGCCCTATCTGTCGGGCGAGCGGACGCCGCACAACGATCCCGCGGCGCGGGGGGCCTTCGTCGGGCTGGCGCAGGCGCATGGCGCGGCGGATCTGGCGCAGGCGGTGATGGAGGGCGTGGCCTTCGCCTTCGCCGACTGCCAGGCGGCGCTGGCCGCGGGGGGGACGGATTTCGAGAGCGCGCTGGCCGTGGGCGGCGGGTCGCGCTCGGAGGCGTGGCTGCGGATCATCGCCTCGGCGCTCGACCGGCCGCTGCGGCTGGCCGCGGACAGCGACATCGGCGCGGCTCTCGGCGCGGCCCGGCTGGCGCTCTGCGCGGCGGAGGGGGCGGACCCGCGCGAGGTCTGCGCAGCGCCAGAGACGCTTCGGGTGATCGAGCCGGACCCGGGGCTGGCCGCCTCGTATCGCGAGGCGCTGGTCCGGCACCGGGCGCTCTACCCGGCGCTCAAGGGGGCGGCGGGCTAGGGCAGGACCTTGATGAGCGTCACCGTCAGCCCGACGATCCCCAGCGCCTGCACGAGCATGAAGCGGAACATCTCCGCCTTGAGGTCGGCGAGATCCCTCTTTAGGGCGCTGACCTCGGACCTCAACTCGGTCCGCGCGTCCGCGAGGGCGAACTGCAGCTCGGACTTGCTCGCAAGCAGGTCGGACCGCACCACGAGAATGTCGCCCTTGGTCGCGACGTCGGAAATGTCCAGATCGGCGAAGCCGCCCGCGATCGCCTCGGCGGCGTTGTGGTCCATACCGGCGTCGGTGAGCTTGCGCACGAACTTCAACGTATCGATCCTGAACGTTGCCGATATGCTTCCCGCTCCCCAGCGTAGCATAGGCCGGCGGGCGCGTCATCCGGCCGCCGAGCGGGATCAAGCCACGAACACTGGGCCTTGCGGAGGCGCCGCGGGCCGCCTTGGTAAAGCCTCAACCGAAAGGCCAGGACATGAGCGACTTCTTCGCCGGCATCGGCAAGGTCCCCTTCGAGGGGCCGGAGAGCGACGACCCGCTTGCTTACCGGTATTACGAGCCGGCGCGGGTGGTGCTCGGCAAGACGATGGAGGAGCAGCTTAGGATCGCCGTCGCTTACTGGCATTCCTTCGCGTGGCCGGGGGGCGATCCGTTCGGGGGGCAGACGTTCGAGCGGCCGTGGTTCGACGGCGGGATGGAGGCGGCGCGGCTGAAGGCGGATGTCGCCTTCGAGATGTTCTCGATCCTCGGGACGCCGTTCTACACCTTTCACGATCGCGACGTGGCGCCGGAGGGCCGGAGCCTCGCGGAGTCGTCGCGGAATGTGCGCGAGATCGCCGATATCTTCGCGAAGAAGCAGGAGGAGACGGGCGTAAGGTTGTTGTGGGGCACGGCCAACCTGTTCTCCAACCGACGCTTCATGTCTGGCGCGGCGACCAATCCCGATCCGGACGTCTTTGCCTATGCGGCGGCGCAGGTGAAGGATGCGCTGGATGTGACGCACCGGCTCGGGGGGGCGAATTATGTGCTCTGGGGTGGGCGCGAGGGGTATGAGACGCTGCTCAATACCGACATGAAGCAGGAGCTCGACCATGCCGGGCGGTTCCTGTCGATGGTGGTCGACTACAAGCACAAGATCGGGTTTCCTGGCACGATACTTATCGAGCCGAAGCCGCAGGAGCCGACGAAGCATCAGTACGACTATGACGTCGCCACGGTGTTCGGATTTCTCCAGCGCTTTGGGCTGGAGAAGGAGGTGAAGGTCAATATCGAGGTCGGCCATGCGGTGCTGGCGGGCCATTCGTTCGAGCACGAGATCGCCACGGCGGCGGCGCTCGGGATCTTCGGGTCGGTGGACGCGAACCGTAACGATTATCAGTCGGGATGGGATACGGACCAGTTCCCCAATAACGCGCCGGAGATGGCGCTCGCCATCTATTACATCCTCAAGGCGGGCGGGCTCACCACGGGCGGGTTCAACTTCGATTCCAAGATCCGGCGGCAGTCGCTCGATCCGCAGGACTTGATCGCGGCGCATGTCGGCGGCATCGACATCTGCGCGAAGGCGCTGCTGGCCGCGGCGGCGATGACCGAGGACGGCGGGCTCGCGAAGGCGCTGAAGGAGCGGTATGCCGGCTGGGAGAGCGCCGAGGCGCAGGCGATGCTGGGGTCGGATCTGGAGACGATCGCGGCCCGGGTCGACAGGGAAGGGCTGGAGCCGCAGCCGCGGTCGGGGCGGCAGGAGATGCTGGAGAACTGGGTCAACCGGTTCGTGTGACGCCCCCGTCCCGGTTTCCGGCCATCCTGCTGGAATGGCCGGAAAAGACCGGGCTGGAATGTGGCTGGAATCGGGCTGGAATGCGGCTTGCCACTTTTTAACAGGTCGTTAGCGCCCGAAGCGGCCGCCGGGCTGCTGACCGGGCGTCTCCGCCCGGTCCGCCGTTGCCTCAGGCGACCAGCGCGCCCATGCGCTCGGCGCCGGCGAGATCGACGGAGACGAGCTGGCTGACGCCGGGCTCGGCCATGGTCACGCCGAAGAGGCGGTCCATGCGCGACATGGTCACCGCGTGGTGGGTGATGACGAGGAAGCGCGTCGCGGTGCGCCCGGTCATCTCGTCCATCAGGTCGCAGAAGCGGGTGACGTTGGCGTCGTCGAGCGGCGCATCGACCTCGTCGAGGACGCAGATCGGCGAGGGGTTGGCGAGGAACACCGCGAAGATCAGCGACAGCGCCGTCAGGGTCTGCTCGCCGCCGGAGAGGAGCGAGAGGGTGGCGAGCTTCTTGCCCGGAGGCTGGCACATGATCTCGAGCCCGGCCTCGAGGGGATCGTCGGATTCGACCAGCGTCAGCGTCGCCTCGCCGCCGCCGAAGAGCCGCTTGAAGAGCGCGGCGAAGTTGCGGTTGACCTCCTCGAAGGCTGCGAGCAGGCGGCCGCGGCCCTCGCGGTTCAGGCTGGAGATGCCCTGGCGGAGCTTGCGGATCGCCTCCTCGATCTCGGCGCGCTCGGCGGTCAGCGTGTCGTGCTCGGCCTGGACGGCGCGGGCGTCCTCCTCGGCGCGCAGGTTCACCGCGCCGAGGCCGTCGCGGGCGCGGCGCAGGCGCTGGGCCTCGGCGTCGAGGTCGGCGGCCGGGGGCACGCGGTCGGGGTCGGCGGCGAAGCGGGCGAGGAGGTCGCCGGGCTCGGTCTCGGCCTCGGAGCGGACGCGCTCGACGGCGGCGGCGGCGCGCGTCTCGGCGGCCTCGGCGACGGCCTCGGCGCGGGCGCGGGCGGCGCCGGCCTCGGCGGCGGCCTTCTCGGCGGCGCGCAAGGCCACGTCGCGCTCCTTGAGCGCGGTTTCGGCCAGCGCGAGCGTGTCGGCGGCGCGGCGGCGGCGGGCCTCGGCGTCGGCCAGCGTCTCGGCGAGGCCGGCGCGGCGGGCGGCGAGCGCCGGCGGCTCGTCGCGGGCGGCCGCGAGCGCGGCGGCGGTGTCGGCGGCGCGGCGGTCGAGCGTGGCGAGGCGGTCGGCGGCGTTGGCGCGGCGGGCGCGCCAGCTCTCGGTCTCGCGGGCGATGGCGTCGAGGCGCTTCGCCCGGGTCGCGCCGGCGCGGTCGAGCTCCTCGGCAGCGGCGCGGCGGGTCATCATGGCGATGCGGGCGGCCTCGACCTTGAGCCGCTCGGCGTCGACGCGGGCGCGAGCCTCGGTCGGGTCGGGGAGGCGGGAGGCGGCCTCGTCGGCGGCGGCGCGGGCGGCGGTCGCCGTCCCGGCCTCCTCGGCGCGGCGGCGGCGCCCCGAGCGCAAGCCGTCGGCGCGGCCGCGGGCCTGCTCGGCGGCGGCTTCCGCGCGTGTGAGCGCGCGGGTGGCGTCGGCGAGCGCCGTCTCGGCGGCGCGGCGGGCGGCGCGGGCGGCCTGCTCGGCGGCAACGGCGCCGGTGAGGTCGGCGGCGGAGGCGGCCTGCGCTTCGCGGGCGACCGCGGCGGCCGTTTCCGCCTGGGCGAGCTGGCGGCGCAGGTCGGTGAGGCGGTTCTGCTGGCGCAGGCGCTCGGCGGCCGCCCCCGAGGCGGCCCCGGCGGCGAGGCGCAGGCCGTCCCAGCGCCAGAGGTCGCCCTCGCGGCTGACGAGGCGCTGGCCGGGGGCGAGCGCGGCTTGCAGGCGCGGGCCGTCGGCGCGCGCGACGACGCCGATGGCGGCGAGGCGGCGGGCGAGCTCCGGCGGGGCGGCGACGCGGGCGGCGAGGGGCTCGGCGCCCTCGGGCAGCGGCGGCTGGGCGAGCGGGTCGAGGGCAAGCCAACCGGTGGCGGCCTGCGCCTCGATGGCCGGCTGGGCGAGGTCGTCGGCGAGCGCGGCGCCGAGGGCGGATTCGTAGCCGGGATCGACGCGGAGGGCGTCAAGGAGGGGCGCGGCGGCGCCCTTGGGGCGGGCGAGGGCGCGCTCCAGCCCGGCGGTCTCGGCGGCGAGCGCCTTCAGCGCGCCCTCGGCGCCGGCGCGGGCGGACTGGGCGGCGACATCAGTGGCGCGGGCGGCGAAGGCGGCGGCCTCGGCCCCGGCAAGGGCGGTCTCGGCGGCCTCGGCGCGGGCGACGGCAGCCTCGTTGGCGGCGGCGGCGGCCGCGCGGGCCTCGGCGCTGCGGGTGAGATCGGTCTCGGCGGAGGCGAGCGCGGCCTCGGCGGAGGCGAGGGCGCGGGCGGCCTCGACCTCGCGCTTCTGCGCCTCCGCGCGGCGGGCGGTCGCGGTCTGGTGCTCGGCGGCGAGGCGGGCGGCGGATTCGGCGGCGGCGTCGAAGGCGGCCTCGACCATTTTCAGCGCGGCGGTCGCGCGCTCGGCCTCGGCGAGGGCGGCGGCGAGGGCGGCTTCGTGGCCTTCGCCGGCGGCCTCAAGCTCGGCGCGCTCGGCGGCGAGGCGGGCGTCCATGTCGAGGGCGTCGCGGTCGAGGGCGGCCTCGCGCTCCCGGTCGGATTCAATCTGGGCCAGCGCGGCGGCGAGGTCGGCGATGCGGCGCTCGGCCTCGGCCATGGCGGCGTCGAGGCGCTCGCGCTCGATCGTGGCGCGCTGGAGGACAGCGGCGGCGACGGCATCCTCCTCGCGGGCGGGGGGGACGGCCTCTTCGGCGGCGGCGCGGGCGCGGGTGGCCTCGGAAGCGGCGGCGGTCGTGGCGGCGGCGGCGCGGACGGCGGCGGTGAGCGCCGAGGCCGCGGTGGCGCGCTCGTCCTCGGCGTCGCGCCAGAGCCGCCAGAGGCCGAGCCCCTCGGCGCGGCGCAGCGCCTCGGCGATCTCGCGGTAGCGGGCGGCGGTCTTCGCCTGGCGGGCGAGGGTGGCGATCTGGGCTTCCAGCGCTTCGAGGACATCGCCGACGCGGCCGAGGTTCGCCTCCGCGGCGCGGAGCTTCAGCTCGGCCTCGTGGCGGCGCTGGTGCAGGCCGGCGATGCCGGCGGCCTCCTCCAGCACGCGGCGGCGGGCCTTGGGGCGCGCGTTGATCAGCTCGGAGATCTGGCCCTGGCGAACGAGGGCGGGGGACTGGGCGCCGGTCGAGGCGTCGGCGAACAGCATGGCGACGTCGCGGGCGCGGGCCTCGCGGCCGTTGACGCGGTAGACGGAGCCCGCGTCGCGGTGGATGCGGCGGGTGATCTCCAGCGCGTCGGCGTCGTTGAAGCCGGCGGGGGCGAGGCGGTCGCGGTTGTCGATGAAGAGGCCGACCTCGGCGTGGCTGCGCGCGGGGCGCGAGGCGGAGCCGGCAAAGATCACGTCGTCCATGCCGTCGCCGCGCATGGCGGTGGGGCGGCTCTCGCCCATGGCCCAGCGGATGGCCTCGAGGAGGTTCGACTTGCCGCAGCCGTTTGGACCCACGACGCCGGTGAGGCCGGCGGAGATGACGAGCTCGGTCGGGTCGACGAAGCTCTTGAAGCCGGAGAGGCGGAGGCGGGTGAACTGCACGGGGCTGGCCTTTCGCGATCCGGGGGGATCCTTGGCGAGCGGGGGCGGCGAGTCAAGCGGGAACTACCGTATGTGGAGGGAGCGGCTGGGGTGAGGCGCCAGATGTGGCGGTGGCCGGGTTCCGGGGAGCATCGTCGCGAAGACATCGGCGTGCCCCGGGTCCCCCGCGAGGTTGCGCCGCCTCATCGGGTCCGCCTGACAGTCAGACAGCGCCCGATCCGGCGCCGCGTCCACCGGCCGCGCCCAGGCTGGCCGAGCGGGTCGTTCCGCCCGGGCGTCAATCCTACATGAAAATGGCGAGCCGGATTCCAACCTGTTTCCAGCTCGGATTTTCCGAGGCCTTCCAGAGGGATGCCTCCGCCGGCCTCAATACCCGATCGAAGCGTGGCGCGCCTCCCGCTCCAGCCTCCGGATCTCCTGCTCGCGGTCCTCGATCCCCCGTTCCAGCCGGCGGATCCGCCGTCGCTCCTCCGGCCCGACCTCGCCCTTGAGGAGCTTGTCGATCCGCTCCCGCGCCTCGCGGTTCTCGCGCTCCAGCCCGTCGATCTGCACCTCCACGCCGTGGATCCGCAGACCCCGCTCCTCCGCCGCCGCCAGCCGCCAGCGCTCCGCCGGCGGGCAGACCGGGTTGAGCCGCCCGCCGCGCAGGCCGGCCTCGAAGGCGTTCGCCGGCGTGCAATAGGACCGCAGCCCCTCCGCCCGCCCCGCCCGCCAGGCGGCGACGTCCGGGGCGATCCCGTATTCCGCGCAGGCCTCGGCGTGGTTCGACAGGAACCCCTCCGCCCGCCCCGCCGCCCCGTCGCGATAGCCGACCCCGCGCCAGTCGCCGCCGCGGCAGGCCTCCTCCGACAGCGTCGCGCAGGAGCCGAGCGCCAGGAGGAACCCGAGCGGCGTCAAGGCTTTCATCGCAAGGCCGCCAGAAACGCGCGGTCGCCGTCGCTCGCCACGAGCGCCGCGGCGACGGGGATCGGCATCCAGAGCGCCCGGTGCCCCGCCTCGCGCGGCGGCCCCCGGCGCAGCACCGGCCGCGCCAGGTAGACGTGGCAGATCTTCTGCGCCCAGAGGTCGTACTCGGGCATGTAGCCGAAGCGCTGGTAGGCCCCGAGCCTGCGGACCACGGCGATCGCCCAGCCGGTCTCCTCGAGGCATTCCCGCCGCAGCGCCGCCACCGGGCCCTCGCCCGGGTCGATGCCGCCGCCGGGGAGCTGCACCTCGCGCTGGGGGGCGGACTGCTCGGTGACCAGCACGTCGTCGCCGTCGCGGATCACCGCGTAGGCGCCGGGGCGCGGGCGATAGGTCTGGCCGGGGCGGACGGGCTCGCCGAAACGTCGCATGGCCCATCCTAGGCCGCCGCGACCCCGGCCCGGAAGGGGTCGCGTTGCATCGCGGCGGCCGGCTTCCTATCTCCCCCGCGCAAGCAACCTCGAAAGCAGCCCGATGAGCCTCGCCGGCCAGATCGCCTGGGACGATACGATCCTGCCCTTCCAGCTCGACCGCGCCGACGTGCGCGGCCGCGTGGCGCGGCTCGATTCCGTGCTCGAGACGATCCTCGGCCAGCACGCCTATCCCGCGCCGGTCGCCGCGCTGATCGCCGAGGCGGTGCTGCTGACCGCGCTGATCGGCCAGACCATCAAGCGCCGCTGGCGGCTCTCGCTGCAGATCCGCGGCCGCGGCCCGGTGCGGCTGATCGCCACCGACTATTTCGGACCGACCGCCGAGGGCGAGCCGGCGCGGATGCGCGCCTATGCCGGCTTCGACGCCGAGGCGGCGGCGGCCCATGTGGGCGCGCCCTTCGACCTCGTCGACGGCGGGGTCTTCGCCATCCTGATCGACCAGGGCCCGGGGGCCGCGCCCTACCAGGGCATGACCCCGGTCGCCGGCGCCTCGCTCGCCGAATGCGCCGAGACCTACTTCGCCCAGTCCGAGCAGCTCCCCACCCGCTTCGCCCTCGCCATGGGCGAGGCGAGCTCCCCCGGCCGGCCGGCGCGCTGGCGTTCGGGCGGCGTGATGCTCCAGCACATGCCGAAGGCCCCGCCGCGGCCCGACAGCCTGCCGGCCGGCGCCGACGGGCTGACCACCGCGGCCGACCTCGTCGACGGCGAGGACGCCGACGACTGGAACCGCGCGGTCACGCTCCTCTCCACCGTCGAGGCGACCGAGCTGATCGGCCCGCATGTCGGCCCGGACCAGCTGCTGCTGCGGCTGTTCCACGAGGAGGGCCCGCGCGTCTACACCCCCCAGCCCGTGCGCTTCGGCTGCACCTGCGGCCCGGAGAAGGTGGTGCGCTCGCTGTCGATCTACTCGCCCGAGGAAATCGCGTCGATGACCACCGAGGACGGCCGGGTCACCGCCGACTGCCAGTTCTGCGGCGCGCATTACGAGTTCGATCCCGCCGAGCTGGGCCTGCGCCCGGAGGCCTGATCGGAGGCCTGATCGGGCCGGGCGACCCCTGTCGACCGGTCCCCGCGGTCTCTTCGGGACGCGAGGGCCGGCAGGTGTTCACGCGTGAAAATTATTCAACGCATTGATTTCGTTCAATATGTTATATTGTAACTTAAGCTGATCACACTACACGACAGGAGCCGGTCGCCGCCCGAGGCCGCGTCGCTCCCCCCGACCGAAGCGGGCTCTGCCCGCGAGACTGCGGCGCGACAAGCGAAAGCAAGGCTTTCGCCGCGCCGACGGCTGGAGCGCGTTGGCGCGTAAGCCGTAGGGGGTCCAGATTTCCCCGTTGCGCTCAATCCGTCCGTGATTGCCCCGGCGAGCGCGGAATCGCGCTCGCCCCCCGAGGGGCGATCGCGGACGGATTTGCCACGGGTCAAATCCGTCTGGCGTCACCGTCCCGCACTCTCCCGACCGGGGTTTCTCTCCACTGTCGTGCAGTCTGTAAGCTGATACGCTCCACGACGGAGGCGGCAAGGGTCGACCAGCGGGCGCCGTCCCGCCTCGCGACGACGTCCGCATGGCGCCGCGAGCGTTGCGAGGTCGGCGCGAGCGTGTTATCGTATTGGTAACAATATGTCCCGCGCCCCTGCGCGTGTAATTTTTTCTTGTCGTCCTCCGCCGGGCCCAACCGGGGATTGCACCGATGGCGAAGACATCCGCGATGATGCGAGGGGCGGGACTGGTTGTCGTCGCGCTCGCGGCGGCGCTGGCGAGCGGCTCGCCGGTCCGGCCGCAGACCGCGAGCCAGATCACCCCCCCGACCTTCCGCCCGGAGCTGCCACGCATCGGCGGCGCGGTGGTGTTCTCCGGCGCCCCCGGCCTCGACGCCCCGCCGGGCTCGGACAGGCTCTCCATCACCCTTTCCGGCGTCACCGTCGAGGGCGGGCGGCCGGAGCTCGCCGCCGAGGAGGCGGCGCTCGAGGCGCGTCTCGTCGGCGGGCCGGTCGCGGTCTCCGACCTCTTCGCCGCCGCGCGCGCGCTCGAGGCGGCCTATGCCGACGCGGGCTTCGTCCTCGTCCGGGTGACCCTGCCGCCGCAGGAGCTGCGCGACGGCGGGCGGCTGCGGCTCGTGCTCGTCGACGGCTTCATCGAGCGCATCGACGCGGGCCAGCTGCCCGCCGCCGTGCGCGGCCGCACCGAGGCGGTGCTCGCGCCGCTCGTCGGCGAGCGCGGCCTGCGCCTGCCCGAGATCGAGCGCCAGCTGCTGATCGCCGGCGACACGCCCGGCGTGGCGCTGCGCTCGACGCTCTCGGCCGGCGACCAGCCGGGCGGGACCGTGCTGACCGTCGAGGCGCGCTACCGGCCGGTGACCGGATTCGTCAGCCTCGACAACACGCTGGCCTCCGACCTCGGCCGCTGGACGCTCGGCCTCGGGCTCGACGCCAACAGCCTGCTGGGCCACGGCGAGACCTTCTACCTGCGCGCCTTCGGCTACCCGGGCTTCGGCGACGACGGCTTCTTCGGCAGCGATCCGCTCCAGCGCATCCTCGCGGTCGGCGTGGTGGCGCCGATCGGCACGAACGGGCTGACCGTCAACGTCGAGTACACCGACAGCCGCACCAACCCCGAGGCCTCGCGCCGCTCGGCCGAGACGGCGAGCGACTTCGAGCGGCTGACCCTCGGGGTCGCCTATCCGGTCATCGAGACGCTGCCCCTCGCCGTGACCGCGCGGCTGAGCTTCGACGCCCAGTCGGAGGACCAGTGGCTGCGCGATCCCTATGCCGAGCTCTCCTCCGACGACCTGCGCATCCTGCGGCTGACCGGCGAGGCGACGTGGCGGCGTGAGTCCGGGGCCGAGCTCTCCGGCCGGGCGATCCTCTCCTTCGGGCTCGACGCCTTCGGCGCGCGCACGCAGGACGACGTCGGGCCGAACGATCCGCCCCTGTCGCGCGAGGGCGCCGACGCGAGCTTCCAGAAGCTCGAGGTCGCGGTCGGCTACACCCATCCGCTGCCGGCGCCGTTCGGGCTGAAGCTGCTCGCCCGGGGCCAGACCTCGTTCGGCGAGCCGCTGGCGCTGAGCGAGCAGATCGGCATCGCCTCGTTCGAGGAGCTCTCGACCTTCGACGCCGGCACGATCGGCGGCGACGCGGGCTACGTCGCCCGCGCCGACCTGACCATGACCCGTGCGATCGACGGGTGGCGCATGCCGCTCATCCTGACGCCCTACGCCTTCGCGGCGACGGGCGCCGTCTACCTCGAGGAGCCGACCGCCCTGGAGCGGCGCTCGACCCATGCCTCCTCGTTCGGGATCGGGCTCGACCTGACCGCGGTCAGGGACCCCGACTTCTCGGACGCCTCCATCACCGTAGAGTTCGGACGGGGCCTGCGCGATGACGACGAACCCGACGAGAACCGCTTCACCCTCGTGGCGGCCTTCCGCTTCTGAGATCCGCCCCTGGCGGCTGGGGGCCTGCCTCCTCGCCGGCGCCGCGATGGCGCTGGCCGGCCCCGGCCGGGCCGAGACGCTGCCCTCCGGCGGGCGGGTGGCGCAGGGCAAGGCGTCGATCGCCAAGACCGGACCGGGGCGGATGCAGATCCGCCAGAAGTCGAAATCGGCGGTGGTGAACTGGCAGGGCTTCTCGATCGGACGGGCCGACCGGGTGGACATCGACCAGCCGTCGCGGCGGTCGGCGATCCTCAACCGCGTCACCGGCAAGACGAAGTCGAGCATCCGCGGGCAGCTCACCGCCAACGGCAAGGTCTATCTGGTCAACCCGAACGGCATCGAGATCACCCAGACGGGCAAGGTGAAGGCGAACGCCTTCGTCGGCTCGACCCTCGACATCTCCGACCGCGACTTCGCCCGGGGCAAGGGGCGCTTCGCCGCCGCCGGCGAGCTCGCCGCCGTGCGCAACGCCGGCGTGGTCGAGGCGCGGAGCTACGCCGCGCTCCTCGGCGGCGAGGTGGAGAATTCCGGCGTGATCAGCGCCGAGCTCGGCACGGTCGGGCTCGGCTCCGGCCGGCGCGCGACGCTGAAGTTCCCGAACGGGATGCTGGCGGTGGCGTTGCCGGCCTCGGGCGACGGCGAGGGCGCGCTGATCGACAGCTCCGGGGCGCTGCGCGGCGAGCGGGTGGAGATCCGCGCCGCCGCGGCGCGCGAGGCGGCGCGGCAGGCGGTCAACCTCTCCGGCGTGATCGAGGCGCGCAGCGTGACGAAGCGCGGCGGCGCGATCGTGATCAGCGGCGGCGGCGGCGAGGTGGCGGTCTCCGGCCGGCTCGACGCGAGCGCGCGGCGCGGCAAGGGCGGCGCGATCGAGGCGACGGGCGACCGCATCCGCCTCGCCGGGGCCCGCCTCGACGCCTCCGGGCCGGAGGGCGGGGGGCAGATCAACATCGGCGGCGGGTTGCGCGGCGAGGGCCCGCTGCCGCGCGCGCGGCTGACCTCGGCGGACGCCGCCACGGTGATCTCCGCCGACGCCACCCGCGCCGGCCACGGCGGCGCCGTGGTGGTGTGGTCCGACGTCCACACCGCCTTCGCCGGCCGCATCACCGCCCGCGGCGGGCGCGAGGGCGGCGACGGCGGCTTCGCCGAGGTCTCTGGCAAGCGGCTCCTGTCGTTCACGGGGACGGCGGACCTGAGCGCGGCGAGGGGGGCGTTCGGGACGCTGCTGCTCGATCCGTTCAACGTCACGATCTCGGACGAGATCTCCGTCGGCATGGATCAGGCGGGCGGGGTCTGGTCCCCGAACGTCAACGACTCGAACCTCAACGCGACGCAGGTGGAGACGCTGCTCGCGACGGCGAACGTCACCGTCACGACGGCGAATGACGCAGGGACGCAGGCAGGCGACATCGACGTGCTCGCGCCGCTGGAGTGGACCACGCCCACCATCCTGTCCCTGCAGGCCGACGGCGACATTTCGCTGCTCAGCTCCATCACCGCCGCGCAGGGCGTTCTCGACCTGAGCGCCGGCGGCGACATCGCGACGTCCGATTCGGCGGTGATCGAGCTCGCCCAGGCGCGATGGAGCGCGGTGGGTGACATGACGATCGCGGCGCTGCTGACGGTGCAGGACGGGGGGTTCGGCGCCGGCGCCGACATGTCGATCGCCGGAGCGGGGGTCGCGCTGGGGACGTCCGGCCTCAGCGCCGTCGGGAGCATGGGAATCAGCGCGCCGGTGACGGCGACGAGCCTGACGATCAACGCGGGCGAGCTCGCCTGGACCGCGGCGGACGACCTCGCGTTCAACGGGCAGATCACCGCCGCGACCGGGCGGATCGACTCGGGCGGCAGCCTTTCGATCTCCGGCGTCGGCGCCGATCTCGGGACATTCACGCTGGCGGCCGCGAGCGACGTTCAGATCGCGGCCCCCATCGCCGGGGACGATCTGACGATCATCGCCGGCGGCGACGGCAACATCAACACGACCGCCGCGGGTTCGATCGAGGGCGGGACGCTGACGCTGAGCGCGGGAAACGTGATCTCGGCGGAGGGGGCGGTCGATGTCGACCTGTTCCTGCTTCAGGCTGGCGCCTGGACCCAGAACACGACCTCGCTGCCAGCTTTCGAGGCCGGAGACTTCCGCATTGTGAACGGGCTGGTGGCCTCGTTCCTGAGAGTGCTCGGCGGAAATGGCGGCGACCAGCCGTATCTGGTCGCCGACGTCTACGGACTCCAGGGCATCAGTGGGTTCGTCAACCAGAACTTCGCGCTCAGCAACAATATAGACGCCTCGGGGACCGCAGGCTGGAACGATCTCGGAGACGGCCCGCTGGGGTTCTTGCCCATCCAGGGGCCCAGTCTCAGCGCGGCTCCGCTGCCCTTCACGGGCGACTTCGACGGCGCGGGCGCCACGATCGACGGGCTGACGATCACCCGCGATTCCGAGGATCAGGTGGGCCTCTTCGCGCGGCTCGGCGCGGGCGCGCAGGTCACCGACCTGACGCTCACCAACGTGAGCGTCACCGGCGGATACGAGGTGGGCGGGATCGCGGGGCGGATCGACGCGGGCGCGACCGTGAGCGGGTCGACCATCGCGGGCGCCGTCACGCTCGACGGCGCGTACTACTCGTCCTACTACGCCTCCGCCGTCGGCGGGGTGGCCGGGGTCAGCGCCGGGTCGATCCTCGATTCCACCTCGGCTGCGACCGTGACGGGCGCCATGGGCTCCAGCGACGGCGTCACGGTGGCGTCGGCGGGCGGCCTCGTCGGCGAAAGCAGCGGATCGATCGCCGGCTCGTCGGCCTCCGGGCCGGTCAGCCTGACGGGGGGCTACGGCGTCTCGCTCTATGCCGGCGGCCTCGCGGGCAGCAGCTCCAACTCCATCACGGATTCGAGTGCTTCAGGCGCGGTGACGGCAACCGGGGACAACGCCTTTGCGGGCGGCCTCGTCGGCGGGAGCACCGGCTCGATCGCCGGTTCGAGCGCCACCGGCACGGCGACGGCCAGCGGCTATTTTGCCTACGCGGGAGGGCTGGTCGGCGGGAGCACCGGCTCGATCGCCGATTCGAGCGCCACCGGCGCGGCGACGGCCAGCGGCTACTATGCCTTTGCGGGCGGCCTCGTCGGCGACAGCCAAGGCGCGATCACCGGATCCTCCGCCTCGGGCGCCGTGAGCGCCACCGGCAGCGGCTACGACTATGCCGGCGCCACGGCGGGCGGCCTCGCGGGCCGGAGCGCCGGCTCGATCCTCGATTCCACCTCCTCGTCCTCGGTCACCGCGAGCGTCGACACCGAGTTTCCCGGAGGGAGCGCCACCGCGGGCGGACTGGTCGGCGACAACCAGGGCACGATCACCGACGCCGCCGCCTCCGGCACGGTCTCCGCCGGTTCCACGGAAGGCGGCCTCGTCCTCGTCGGCGGACTGGCCGGACGGAGCATCGACGCCATCTCCGGGTCCACGGCGTCGGGCGGCGTCACCGGCGAGATCAGCGGCGGCACGCTGATGGCGGGCGGCCTCGTCGGCGAGACCTTGGACGTCGGCGAGACCGCCGGCACGATCGACGATTCCTCGGCGACGGGCGATGTCACGGGAAGCTCCGACGCCGGCGGCAGCGTCTGGGTCGGCGGCCTCGTCGGCGGCAGCTCCGCCGCCATCACCGCATCCTTCGCCACCGGACCCGTCTCCGGCACGATGGCCGAGACGGGCGACGCCGAAGCCGTGCTGGCGGTCGGCGGGCTCGCGGGCGTCAATGTCGACGCCATTACCGACGCCTTCGCCACCGGGGCGGTCACCGCGACGGCCGACGGGGACGGAGTCGGGCCGGCCGTCTCCATCTCCGCCGGCGGTCTCGTCGGCGGCACCGACGACAGCGCGATCGAGCGCGCCTTCGCGAGCGGCGCCGTGCTGGTCCAGGGCGACGACTTCGACGCCGCGGCCGGCGGTCTCGTCGGCCAGGCCAGCGGCTCGATCGAGGACGCCTTCGCGACGGGCGACGTCGCCTCCGTCGGCGGATCGGTCGGCGGCCTCGTCGGGCTGAACCAGGGGAGCATCGACCGCACCTACGCCATCGGCGCGGTCAGCGACGGCGGCGACGGGGCGGGCGGGCTGGTCGGGCTGAACGACGGCGGGACCGTCGATGGCTCGTTCTGGGACACCGTCACGAGCGGAACCGGGTTCAGCGACGGCGGCACGGGCCTGCTCACCGCCGAGTTCCAGGACACCGCCGGCTTCTTCGCGCAGGCAGACGCCGCGGGATGGGATTTCGACAACGTCTGGGCGCCGTCGAGCGCCGGGTTCTACCCCGAGATCTACACGATAAACCCGGTGGTGCGCGTCGACCCGGACGACGCCACCCGGGAATACGGGCTGGCGAACCCGACCTTCACCTTCGGCGATCCCATCGGGGGGCCGGGAACCTTCCTCTTCGGCCCGGACGGCGACGACGACCCGCTCGACTACGCCGGCACGCTCTCGAGCCCCGCCGACGAGAACAGCGACATCGGCGCCTACGACATCCTCGCCTCCGGGAACATCACCTCGCCGCTCGGGCAGGTCTACCGGGCCACCACGCTCGTGCCCGGCACGCTCACGGTCACCCCGGCGACCCTGACGGTCGACGTCGGCAGCGACAGCAAGGTCTATGGCGATACCTACGACTTCGGCGACCTTGACTACACGGTCAACGGC
>NZ_JAGOMQ010000025.1:0-26969 GCF_017993425.1 Amaricoccus sp. | reverse complement strand
CTGCGCAACGGCGACACCGTCACGGTGAGCTTCTCCAGCGACGGCGCCGCCGCGACGGCAGAGGTGGGCGGCTACGACATCGACGTGGACGCCGTGGACGGACAGAGGATCGGCAACTACGTCATCAGCCCCGATCCGCCTGTCCCCGGAACCCTGACGGTCACCCCCGCGACCCTGACGATCGACGTCGGCGACGACACCAAGATCTATGGCGACGTCTACGACCTCGGCGACGTCGACTACACGGTCAACGGCCTGCGCAACGGCGACACCGTCACGGTGAGCTTCTCCAGCGACGGCGCCGCCGCGACGGCAGAGGTGGGCGGCTACGACATCGACGTGGACGCCGTGGACGGACAGAGGATCGGCAACTACGTCATCAACCCCGATCCGCCTGTCCCCGGAACTCTGACGGTCACCCCCGCGACCCTGACGATCGACGTCGGCGACGACACCAAGGTCTATGGCGACGTCTACGACCTCGGCGACGTCGACTACACGGTCAACGGCCTGCGCAACGGCGACACCGTCACGGTGAGCTTCTCCAGCAACGGCGCAAGGGCCACCGCGGGCGTGGCCGACTTCGACATCAACGTGAACGCGATCGACGGCGAGAGGATCGGCAACTACGTCATCAACCCCGATCCGCCCGTCCCCGGAACCCTGTCGGTCACCCCGGCGCCGCTGACGATCACCGTCGGCGACGACAGCAAGGTCTATGGCGAGAGATCCAACCTCGGCGACGTCGACTACACCGTATCCGGCTTGCGCAACGACGACGTGGTCGACTTCGCGGTATTCACCAGCAACGGCGCCGCCGCGACCGCCAGCGTCGGCGACTACGACATCCTCCTCGACCCCTCCAGCCTGGAGGGGCTGGGGCTCGCCAACTACTACCTCGATCCCGACCCGGCCAACCCCGGCACGCTGACCGTCACCCCGGCGCCGCTGACCCTCACCGCCGACGACCAGACCAAGCGCTTCGGCAAGCGCTTCGTCTTCGCCGGCGACGAGTTCTCGGTCGCGGGACTCCGGAACGCCGACCGGGTGAACTCGGCGACGCTCTCCAGCGAGGGCGCGCCGGGCGGGGCCGCGGTCGGCGACTACGACATCGACATCGGCGCGGCGCGCGGGATCGGGCTCGGCAACTACGCCATCTCCTACGAGACCGGCACGCTCGCGGTCGAGAGCCAGCCAGCCCCGCAGACGAACGTGGTCTCGCTGCTGCCGCAACGGATCTTCGTCCTGCCGAACCCGCCCGACGAGATCGTGCTCGCCTTCGCGACGGGCGGCCCGGGCGGCGGGGGCGGGGTCGCCGGGGGCGGCCGCCCGCCGGAGCCGCTCGGCGCGGCGCGGCCGGGCGACGTGCTGGCCTGGCTCGCCGACGCCTCGACCCGGCTGGAGGCCGAGGCCGAGGCCTGCCGGCAATCGCTCACCGACGCCGACACCTACCTCGCCTGCCTCGGCGTCGCGCTCGACGGCTACGCCGCAGCGATCGACGCGCGCCTGCTCGAGCTGCCGCCGCGGCTGCACGGCGTCGCGGCGACGATCCGCGCCGCGAGCGCGGCCGTCCGCCGGGCCGGCGAGACCGCCGCGCGCCGGCTCGCAACCGCGGGGTCCGACGCGGAGGTCGAGGCGATCGAGCGCGAGGCCATCGAGACGGCGCTCGCCGCGGTGCAGGCCGCCGCGCGCGAGGTCCGCGCCTCGATCACGCTCCTGCGCGCCGACGAGCCGCAGCTCGCCAGCGTCACCGAGGCGCAGGGCGAGGAGATCGCCGACGCGCTCGACTCCGTCGCCGACGGCCTCATCCGCGCCGTCGGGCTCTGACCGACGGCGCGGCCATGTGGCTCCGCCGCCTCTGCCTCGCCATCGCCGCGCTCCTCCTCGCGGCGGCGGCCGGCGCCGAGACCCGGGTGGCGCTGGTGATCGGCAACGGCGGCTATGCGAGCCTGCCCCGGCTGGAGAACCCCACGACCGACGCGGCGGACATCACCGCCGCGCTGCGCCGGCTCGGCTTCACCGTGACGCAAGGCAAGGACCTCGGCCGCGACGCCATGCAGGCGGCGATCGCGAGCTTCCGGCAGGCGGCGTCCGGGGCGGACGTCTCGCTCTTCTACTACGCCGGCCACGGGTTCCAGATCGACGGCCGGAACTACCTGCTCCCCGCGGACGCGGCGATCGCCGGCACGGCGGACGTCGCGCGCTGGGCCATCCCCCTCGACACGGTCACCGCCGGGATCGGGGGCGGCGGCGCGCATCTCGTCTTCCTCGACGCCTGCCGCGACAACCCGCTGCGCGGCCTCGGCGCGGCGCCCGTGCCGGACGGGCTCGCCCAGGTCGGCGACGCGGCCGGGTTCCTCTACGTCTTCGCCACCCAGCCCGACAACGTCGCCTATGACGGGCTGGGGCGGAACAGCTACTTCGCCGGGGCGCTGCTCGGCCACATGGAGACGCCGGGGCAGGACATCGCCTCGACGCTGATCGCGGTGCGCCGCGACGTGCTGGCGGCGACGGGCGGCAAGCAGATCCCGTGGGAGAACTCCTCGCTCACCCGCCAGTTCGCCTTCGCCCCCGGCGACGAGGCCGCGCCCGTCGACACGCTGCTCTGGCAGGTGGCCTCGGCGGCGGGCGACCGCACGCTGGCGGAGCTCTATCGCGAGCGCTTCCCCGACGGCGCCCATGCCGGCGAGGCCGACGCCTTCCTCGCCACCGCGCCCGAGACGCGCAACCTCGACCAGCCGCTCGCCCCGAGCCTCTCGGACGCGCTCTGGGAGGTGGCCCGGCGGCTGCGGCTCCGGGCGCTGGTCGAGAGCTACCTCGCCCGCGAGCCGGAGGGCCGCCACGCCGCCGACGCCCGCGAGATGCTGGTCGAGCTGCCCCCGGACGACGCGGAGGCGCCCGAGCACGCCTGCGAGCGCCTCGCCACCCACAACCGCGACGCCACCGCGACCGCCGCCGGCGTGCCCTTCAAGGACCTCGTCCAACATGCCGCGGCCGCCGTCGAGGCCTGCGGCAAGGCCGCGTCGGCAAATCCGGACATGCCCCACTTCACCGCGCTGCTCGCCCGGGCCACCGCGGCGTCGGGCGACATGGCGGAGGCGGAACGGCTCTACCGTGAGGCCGCCGAGGCGGGCGACGTTCGCGCCATGGTCAGCCTCGGGCTCATCGTCGAGGCGACCGACCCCTCGTCGGCGCTGGAATGGTACGAGCGCGCCGCCGAGGGCGGCGGCGCAGACGGCGCCATCAACGTCGCGGTGGCGCTGATCGACGGCCAGCTCGTGCCGAGGGACATTCCCCGGGCTGTGGCGCTGCTGCGAGGCGCTTCGGACAACGGCTCGGCAATCGCGACTTTCGATCTCGGCAATCTTGCCGCGAAGGGTCTCCTTCCCGGAGGCGATCTGGCCGCGCTCGCCTACTATCGCCACGCCGTCGCGCTTGGGGATCCGCGCGGCAACAGCGCCGCGGCGAACCTGCTTGAGCTCGGCGAAGGCGGCGTGGTTCGCGATCCGGCCGGAGCCGCGGCGCTGATCCTCGCCGGCTATGCGTCCGACACTGGCCAGACCCGAGATATGCTCTTGCAGAAGCCCACGCCCTGGTCCTCGGAGACGGTGCGGACCGTCCAGTCCCTTCTCGCCCAGCGCGGGCTCTACGACGGCCTGAACGACGGCAAGATCGGGCCGCAGCTGATGCGGGCGCTGGATGCTTGGCGCGCCGGCGGCATGTTCCAGGCTGGAGGCTAGAGCGGAGTCCGTTCCGGTTGAGCCGGGCCGTCCGCTCTAGGGTCTTGAATTTGCGCAATGTCTTGATTACCGGACGAGTCCGTCCGGTCGGACATTGCTTTAGCCGAGCGTCGCGGCGAGCCAGTCGAAGACGCGTTGGTTCCGCAGGGTCGGGGCGAGGGGCTCGCAATGCCCGGCGCCGCCCTCGGCCGTGGTGAACGGAACGAGGGTCTTCGGGCAGGTGAGCATGGCGAGGAGCTCCTCGCCCTGCCCGGGCCAGAACTGCTCGTCGTCGGGCGAGGCGATGAGGACAGGGCAGCGGATCCTGTCGGCGACGCCGGCGAGGTCGTAGCCGCGGACGGCGGTGAAGAGATCGAAGACGTCGGCGATGCCGTAGGGCTCGGACCGCTTGGCGATCTCGAAGGCGAGCGCCGGCGGGGTCTCGCGGGCGCCCTCGGCCATCCAGGCGTCGAACGAGGCGCGGTCGCCCTTGTCGAGGAAACCGACCATCTCGGGCGGCAGGTTGGCGTACCAGCTCGCCCAGACCCGGGTCACGCCGGGATCGGCGACGATGGCGGCAAGCCGCGGCTCGAAGGCGGCGGCGCGGGGAACCCAGTAGCCCGCCTGGCTGACCCCGAGGAGCGCGACCCGGGCCGGATCGACGCCGGGATCGGCGAGGGCGAAGTCCAGGACGGGCGAGATGACCGCCTCCCAGTCGGGGCGGAAATGGAGCTTGTCCTCGTAGAGCGCGGCGCCCTGGCCCGGGCCGTCGAAGATCAGCGCGCTCCAGCCGCGCTCGAGGGCGGCGACGCCGCCCGCGACGAGCATGTCGGTCGCGGTGCCGTCGCTGCCATTGTTGAGGATGGCGAGGGGGCGCGGCCCCGGCGCGGCGGCGGGATCGAGCCAGTAGCCCTTGAGGGCGCCGCCCTCGTAGGGGATCGCCACCTTGCGCGCCGGGGTCGGCCAGAGCGCGATGGCGCGGTCGAACGCGGTGCGATGGGCGCGCCAGCTCGCCGGGCCCCGCGACGGGTCGCGCGTGCCGAGGACGAAGAAGAAGGCCATGCCGTGATACTTCGAGGCGCGCAGCCAGGCCTCGAGGGCGGAGGCCTTGTGGCCGGCGGCCTCCGCCCCGGCGGCGATGGCGGCGACGCGCTCGGCGGTGGCGGTCCAGGCGTCGAACCAGGAATCGAAGTCGCCGTCCTTGACCGTGTCGGCGGTGGCGAGGACCTCGCCGGCTTCGGCGCAGCGATAGGCCACGGCGCCGAGGGCGATGCGGGTCTCGAAGTCGAAGCCGGGGTGCTGGAAGAAGCGTGCCATGGGAGCCGAGGCTAGAGCGGAAAGCCGGGCGTCTCAAGATGGAGAGGCGCGCCCCGGAGCCCTGCCCCCGCAGGCTCCGGCGAACCCCCGCGGAATCGGGCCGCCGGCGCGCGGCGTCACACCGGCATCAGGCCCGCGGCGATGCGGCGGCCCTCGGAGAGGAGCACGTTGTAGGTCCGGCAGGCGGGCGGCGTCGCCATGATCTCGACGCCGATCCCCGCCGCCTCCAGCGCGGCGCGCAGGGCCGGGTCGAGGGGCCGGATCTCCGGCCCCATGCCGAGGAACAGCACGTCGAACCGGCCGGCCTCGGCGAGGAACGGGGCGATGTCGGGCAGGCCGCCCCAGGCCGCGAGGCCGGAGGGCAGCAGCGCCTGCGGACCCTCGCGGACCTCGCCGGCGATGCGGAAGAAGCCGGGGCCGTAGCCCTCGACCGGCGGCGCGCCCTCATAGCGGATCTCGGTGATCCGCACCCCGTCAGGCCCCGGACTTGCGGAGCTTGCCCTCGGCCTCCCCGGCCTTTCCCGACCAGTCGCGCTTGACCCCGAACCACAGCACGATGGCGCTCGCCACCCAGATCGAGGAGTAGGTGCCGACGACGATGCCGAAGATCGACGCGAAGGCGAAGCCGAACACCACGGGGCCGCCGAAGAACAGGAGCGAGAACAGCGCGATCAGCGTGGTGACCACGGTCATCGCCGTGCGGCTGAGCGTCTCGTTCAGCGCGAGGTTGATCACCTCCTTGAGCGGCGTCCGCTTGTACTTGCGCAGGTTCTCGCGGACGCGGTCGAAGACGACGACCGTGTCGTTGATCGAGAAGCCGATGATCGTCAGCAGGCCCGCGACGATGGTCAGGTCGAACTCCAGTTGCAGGAGCGAGAACACCCCGACCGTCACCACGACGTCGTGGAGCAGCGAGACCACGGCGCCGATGGCGAACTGCCACTCGAAGCGCAGCCAGACGTAGACCATGACCGCGGCGAGCGCGAGGCCGACGGCGAGGACGCCGGTCCAGACCAGCTCGCCCGAGACCTTGCCGCCGACGGTGTCGACCTGCAGATAGGTCGCGCCCGGGAAGGCCACGTCGATCGCCGACTGCACCCGCGCCACCGGGTTGGTGTCGTGGGCCACCTCGTCGCCGAGCGTGCCGATGCGCATGAGCACCACCTGCCCGCCGGAGCCGCCCGAGGCCTCGGTCACCGCGACGTCGCCGACGTCGAGCCCGCTCAGCAGCTCGCGATACTCGGAGATGTCGCGATGCTCGGGGAATTCGGCGAGGATCAGCGTGCCGCCGAGGAAGTCGACGCCGAAGTTGAGGCCGCGGATCGGCAGGATGACGAAGGTCGCGATCGTGCCGATGAGCGAGACCGCAAGCCAGAAGCGCATCGGCCTGAAGAAGTCGAAGTTGGTATGGTCCGGGACCAGGCGCAGGAGCTTCATGTTCGGCGCTCCGTCAGATCGTCAGCGTCTTGGGACGACGCTTGTCGTACCACCAGGAGACGATCAGCCGCGACAGCGAGATCGCCGTGAACATAGAGCACAGGAGGCCGAGCGCCAGCGTGATGCCGAAGCCGCGCACCGGGCCCGCGCCCATCGCGTAGAGGATGCCGGCGACGATCAGCGCGGTCAGGTTGCCGTCGAGGATCGGCGACTGCGCGCGGTCGAAGCCGAGCTCGATGGCGCGCGCCGGGCCGCGGGCGGTCTTCACCTCCTCGCGTATGCGCTCGTAGATCAGCACGTTGGCGTCGACCGCCATGCCGATCGAGAGGACGAGGCCGGCGATGCCCGGCATGGTCATCGTCGCGCCGAGGAGCGTCATCAGCGCCATCAGGAGCACGATGTTCATGATCATGCCGAACGAGGCGATGATCCCGAAGATGCCGTAGGTCGCGGTCATGAAGCAGATGATGCCGACGAAGGCGGCGATGGCCGCCGCCTCGCCGGAGCGGATCGAGTCGGCGCCGAGCTCCGGCCCGACGGTGCGCTGCTCCAGCACCTTGATCTCGGCCGGCAGCGCGCCGGCGCGCAGCAGGATGGCGAGCTGGCTCGATTCCTCCGGCGTGAAGCTCCCCGTGATGATGCCGGTGCCGCCGGGGATGTGGCTCTGGATCACCGGGGCGGAGATCACCTTGTTGTCGAGCACGATGGCGAAGGGCGAGCCGATATGCGCCGCGGTATAGGCGCCGAAGGCGGCGCCGCCCTGCGGGTTGAAGCGGAAGTTGACCGCCGGGCGCTGGTTCTGGTCGAAGGTCGGCTGGCTGTCGACAAGCTGCTCGCCGGTGACCACCGGGTGGCGGTCGAGCACATAGAGGACGCCGGTCTCGTCCATGCTCGGCAGCACGATCTGGTCGAGCCCGGGCTGCACGTTGGCGTCGGTGGTGCGGCTGATCACCGGGTGGAAGGCGAGCCGCGCCGTCTGGCCGATCACCGCCAGCAGCTCCTCGGCCGATCCGATGCCCGGGACCTGCACCAGAATGCGGTCGGCGCCCTGGCGCTGGATCGTCGGCTCGCGGGTGCCGCTCTCGTCGACGCGGCGGCGGATGATCTCGAGCGACTGGTGCATCACCCGCTCGTTCATCGCGGCGATCTCGGGGTCGCTCATGGTGACCACGACGACGTCCGTCCCCTCGGCGCGGGCCACGAAGTCGCGGCTGCCGGCGCCGGTGATCGAGAACACCGGCTGCGAGACCTGGGCGACGATGTCGAGCGCCGTCTGCATCCCGGCGGGCTCGCCGATGCGGACGCGCAGCTCGTTCGGCGGCCCGTTCATCCGCCGCACCGTGCCGACCTGCTCGCGCGCGTCGCGCAGCTTGTCGCGCAGCTCGGGCCACAGCCCCTCGAGCCGCTCGGCCTGCGCCTCGGGGAGCTGCACCTCGACGAGGAGATGCGCGCCGCCGCGCAGGTCGAGCCCCAGCGGCACCAGCTTCGAGGGCAGGAAGGCCGGCCAGCCGTCCATCGCGGCCTGCAGCTCCGGCGTCACCGCCGCGCCGGCGGCCACGGCCGCGCGGGCGTCGTTGGCGCGCTCCACCCGGCCGTAGAAGGCGTTCGGCATGGCGATCAGCACGCCGATCACGCAGACCGCCAGGATCAGCACGCGCTTCCAGATCGGAAAGTTCATCATCTCGGGTCAGTCCCCCGCGCCGGGCCGCCCGGGCCGGGCGCGCCTCGAGCCGCCTCAGGCCTCGGCGGGCTCGGTCTTGCTCAGCACCTGCGAGATCGTGCTGCGCACCACCCGCACCTTGACGTTGGGGGCGACCTCGACCTCGAGCTCGGCGTCGCCCACCTTCACGACCTTGCCGATCATGCCGCCCGAGGTGACCACCTGGTCGCCCCGGCGCAGCGCGTCGACCATCGCCCGGTGGTCCTTCAGCTTCTTCTGCTGCGGCCGGATCATCAGGAAGTACATGATGACGAAGATGAGGATGATCGGCACGAAGCCGAGCAACCCTCCGGCGGCGCCGCCGGCGGCGGCCTGGGCATAGGCGGGCGTCACGAGCATTCCGGTCTCCCCCTTCGGGCGTTCCCTATCGACGCGGCGAAGCGGGCCGCGCCCGGCCCCGGCCGAAAACTGGCGCGGAACCTATCCGCGGCCCCCGGGCTTTGCAAGGCGAGGCGGACGCCTGCGCCGCCCCGGCCGGGCACGCCTGCGCGAGCGGCGGCGCGGGCGCGGGAACCTCGCGCGCCGTCGGTCGTTGGGGGGCATGAACAGAAAGAACGTGATCCTTCTCGAAAGCCTGCTCGCGCTCGGGGCCGTCGCGGCGCTGGGGGTGGCGGCCGTCGTCGGCTTCCGCCGCAACGACGGGCGCCTGCTGCTTGCCCGACCGGTCGATGACGACCCGCCGGAGCCCCCGCGTCGCCGGCCCCGCCGGAAGGCGCGGCAGGCCTGAGGCGACGCCGGGCAGGTTTCCGCCGCCCGGCGTCGCCGACCCCTTGCCGCCGGCCGGGGCCGCGTGATTGGGTGCCGCCATCCCGCCCCGGCGGACGCGCAGGAAGGATCGAGCCCATGACCAAGACGTACGCCCTCGCGGCCGCAGCCCTCCTCGCCGGCCTCGCCGCCTGCACGCAGGAGGGCGCCGACGGGACCGCCGCCGCCGCGCCGGGCGCCTCCGCCGACGCCTGCGGCGCGGCCGGGCTCCAGTCGCTCGTGGGAACCTCGGTCGGCTCCCTTGACGCCTCGGCGCTGCCCGAGCCCCGCCGGGTGATCTTCCCCGGCCAGCCGGTGACGATGGACTACCGCGAGGACCGGCTCAACGTCGAGATCGGCAAGGACGACAAGATCGCCCGCGTCTACTGCGGCTGAGGTCCTCCGCCTCGTCGCCTCGCCCCGGGGCTCGGGAGCATCGGGCGCCGGATCTCCGGCGCAAGGCGGCGACGGCGCCTTTCCCCAGGGGATCTACTGCCGCCGCCCCGCCGCCACGCGCGCCAGCAGCGCCGCCGGACCCACCGGCGCCAGCAGCGCGAGGGCGGCCGGCAGGCCGACGACGCTCGCCATCAGCCCGATGAACGGCGGCCCGATCAGGAACGCGGTGAACGCCGTCAGCGCCAGCGTGGCCACGTTCTTCTCCGGCGGCTGGCCCGGCAGCGGCGCCACCATCGACATCGTCAGCGGATAGACGTTGGCGCAGCCGAGCCCCACCAAGGCCGCAAAGGGCATCGACAGCCACACCTCCCGCGACAGCGCAAAGCCGAGGATCGCCGCCGCCATCGCCAGCGTCGAGGCGAGGATCACCGGCCCGGCCCCGAAGGCCTCGGCCAGCCGGTCCCCCGCGAGCCGGCCGCAGGCCATGGCCAGCGCGAACACCGAGAAGGTCGCCGCCGTCACGAACGGACTCGCGCCCACGTGCTCGCGCAGGAGCAGCGCCGACCACTCCATCATCGCCCCCTCGATCAGCAACGCCCCGAGCGGCGCGAGGCAGAGGAGCAGGAGCGCCGCCGACGGGACCGCGAAGCCCCGCGACGGCGCCGGGGCCCGGGGCGCGTCCGGGATCAGCAGCCAGCCCGCGAGGATGGTCGCCGCCGCGAAGAGCGGCTGCAACAACAGCTGCTGCTGCAGGAACGACGCGTCCGCCTGCGCGAAGGCCCCGCCGATCAGCGCCCCGATCACCGTGCCGAAGCTCCAGAAGGCGTGGCACCGCGTCATCACCCGCCGCTGCAGCGCCGCCTCCATCTGGCTTGCCTTGGCGTTCATCGCCACCTCGATCGAGGCGATGCTGAGCCCGCAGACGAAAAGCGCCAGCCCGAGCGTCGCCGCGTCCCGCGCCAGCGCCGGGCCGATGAAGCTGACGAGGAAGGCCGCGCCGCCCCAGGTCGCCGTCGCCTTCAGCCCGGCCCGATGCACGACGCGGTTCACGGTCAGGAAGCCGACCATCGTCCCCACCGGCATGGCGAAGAGGCACAAGGACAGCGTCAGGATGTCGAGCCCGAGAGCGGCCTTCACGTCTGGGATGCGCGGAAACCAGACCGATAGCCCGAGCGCATTCATCGCGAAGACGAACTGAAGGGCGATAAGTCGCGTCAGAGGCGAAGGCATCGCCGAATTCCGTATCCCGAATGCCGGGTTGCGTCCAGCAGAACGCAGGCCCGCAAGCCGCCGGCTCGGCGGCCCGCCGCCTATCGGCAGGACTCGACTCCGCTGCCCCGAGCGTGAACATAATGAGAACATCTGCATCCCGAGTCGCCCGTGCCGTCGCCCCGCCGCATCCTGTCGATCTGGTTCCCCCGCCTCGCCGCCGAGCGGATCCTCCGCGGCGAGCCGCTGCTCGCGGCCACGCCGCTCGCGGTGATCGGCGACGCGGGAGGGGCGCTCCACCTCGCCAGCCTCTCCGCCGCCGCCGAGACCGCCGGGCTGCGCCGCGGCATGGCGCTCGGCGACGCGAGGGCCATTCGACCCGACCTCGTCACCCGGCCGGAGAACCCGGCGGCGGAGCGCGCCTTCCTCGCCGCCCTCGGCCGCTGGGCCGGGCGGTTCTCGCCCTGGATCGCCGTCGATCCGCCGGAATCGCTGGCGCTCGACATCTCCGGCTGCGCCCGGCTCTTCGGCGGCGAGGCCGGGCTCCTCGCCGCGGTGGCGGAATCGGCCGGGGACATGGCGCTGACGGCGCGCGCCGGGATCGCCGACACGCTCGGCGGCGCCTGGGCGCTCGCCCGCTTCGTCGGGGCCGAGACCGGGGTCCGCCATGCCGGCGACGCCATCGACCAGGAGGCCCGCGCCACCCGGTCGCGGGCGCAGAAGCGCCGCTGGGAGCGCGGCGGCCCGCCGCCGCCGCCGGCCCTGCCGCCGTTCCCGCCGCCGACGCGGATCGCCCCGCCGGACGAGACCTACGGCCATCTCGCGACGCTGCCGGTCGGGGCGCTGCGGATCACCCCGGACGCGGCCGAGGCGCTGCGCCGGCTGGGCCTCGCCCGCATCGGCGACATCGCCGGCCTGCCGCGGGCGCAGCTGGCGCGGCGGTTCGGGCCGGAGACGCTGCTCCGCCTCGACCAGGCGCTCGGCCGGGCGCCAGAGCCGATCTCGCCCACCTCGCCCGACCCGATCCTCGCGGTGCGGCTGACGCTGCCCGAGCCGGTCGGGCTCGAGGCCGACGTGCTCGCCGCGATCGACCGGCTGCTGCCGCCGCTCTGCGAGCGGCTGCGCGCCGCCTGCCTCGGGGCGCGGCGGGCGCGGCTGACGCTGATGCGGGTCGATCGCGCGGCCGAGGTCATCGACGTCGGCCTCGCCCGACCGACCGACACGCCCGAGGCGATCCGCTCGCTCCTCGCGCTGAAGCTCGGCGGCGTCGACGCGGGCTTCGGCATCGAGGCGCTGCGGCTCGAGGCGCTGGCCACCGAGCCCGTCCTGCCGCGCCAGCAGCACGCCCTGGGCGGCAGCCCCCCGGAGGTGGCGCAGCAGAAGGCGCTCGACGACCTGATCGGCCGGCTCGGGGCGCGGCTCGGGCTCGACCGGGTCGCCCGGCTGCACCCGGCCGACAGCCATATCCCGGAAAAGGGCTCGACGGTGATGGCCGCCGCCTTCGCCCCGCCCGCCGGCCCCTGGCCGCGGCCGCCCGCGCCGCGGCCGGCGGTGATGCTGCGGCCCGAGCCGGTCCGGCCCGTCGACGACGCGCGGCCGCCGCAGCGGTTCGTCTGGCGACGGCGGGAATGGCGGCGCGCCATCGCCTTCGGCCCGGAGCGCATCGCCCCGGAATGGTGGCTCGACGACCCCGCCTGGCGCGCGGGCCCGCGCGACTACTGGCGGGTGGAGACGACGGAGGGCCAGCGGCTCTGGCTCTACGAGGTGCGCTCGCGCGCCGGCTCCGGCGGCTGGTTCGCCCAGGGGATCTTCCTGTAGCGAGCGGGCGGGACAGGGGTTACAGCGTCATTATATCAAACACATGACCCCTTCGCCCGCGTGCGAAGTTGCTACCGGTTGCGCCTCAGGTAGACGTAGTAGGCCCCCCCGCCGCCATGGCGGAAATGCGCCGGCGCGACCTGGAGCACCTTTCCCCCGAGCGGCGGCGCGGCCAGCCAGTGCGGCGCCGCGTGCCGCAGCGCCCCCCGGCGGTGCGGGGCCAGGGGATCGCCCTCCCGCCCCTTGCCGGTGATGACGAGGACCAGCCGCAGCCCGCTCGCCTGCGCCCCGAGGATGAACCCGGTCAGCGCGCCATGCGCCCGCTCCAGGGTCATGCCGTGCAGGTCGAGTCGCGCCTCCGGCTCCATCCGCCCCCGCCGCAGCCGCTCGAACCGCCGCCGGTCCATGTGCGGCCCCGCCTCGGCCAGCGCCCCGTGGGGATCGGCCGCGAGATCGACCCGGACCAGCGGCTCCGCCGCCGGCTTGCGCGGCCGCAGCGCCAGCCGCGGCGGCGCCGCCGCGGCGACCGGGACGGGAACCGGCACGACAGGGTCGGGCAGGGCGGCCTCCGCCAGCGCCCCGGCCGCGGCGGCGGGGCGCAGCGGAACCGTGGTCTCCGCCACCCGCCGCCACAGCTCCGCCTCCTCGGGGGAGAGCCGGCGGCGCGGCATGGCTCAGGCGCCGGTGCCGGTGAGCAGCCAGTTCGGGTTGTCGGACGTCATCACCCGGGTGAAGGTCCAGACGTCGCGCTGCTGCTTGATCTCCTTGGGATCGCCCTCGACCACGGCGCCGGACGGATCGCGCACCACCGAGGTCAGCTCGCCGAGGAACCGCACCGAGACGTCCCCCTCGGCGCTCTGCGGGTCGAAATGCGCGTCGACCACGCTCACCTCGCGGATGCCGACGAAGTCGGCCTGCACCGTCAGCCCCTTGGCCCGCCGCCCCTCGATCGCGTCGGCGAAGGACTGGTAGACGTCCGGCGCGAGGAACTCCCGGAGCGTGTCGAGGTCGCCGTTCTCGAAGGCCATCACGATCATCTCGTAGGCCTGCCGCGCGCCATGGGTGAACTCCTGGACATTGAAGCCCGGATCGGCGCGCTTCATCGCCGCGAGCGCCTTGCCGGCGTCGCTCTCCGGATCGACGAAATCGGCGATGTCGGGGTCCGGCCCGCCGCCCTCGATCACCTCGAACGAGCGGTCCCGCCGCGACGGCTGCGCCGGCGCAGGCACGCTCGGCGGCTTCTCGAAGCCGCCGCGGGTGCCGAGCACGCTGCGCAGCCGAAGAACCAGGAACAGCGCGATCCCCGCTAGAATGATGATCTGGATCATCTGTGAGCCCATCGGGCGCCCTTCTTAAGATTCCGCGGCCGAAACGATGGCGCCCGGCCGTGACGCCACCTATGTAGGATCCGGAGCGCCGCAAGTCCATGCAGCGGCGGCGGATGGGAGGACGACGGACCGACGCGATGCCGATCATGCTTGCCCTGCTCGCGCTGCCGATCGTCGAGATCGCGCTTTTCATCATCGTCGGAGGCTGGATCGGCCTGTGGCCGACGCTCGGGCTCGTGGTCCTCGCCGGCCTCGTCGGCGTGACGGTGATCCGGGCCCAGGGCGCGCAGGCCTTCGAGCGGCTGCGCGCCGCGGCGGCGGCCGACAAGGACCCTAGCGGCCCGATGGCGCACAGCGCGCTCCTCGTCGTCGCCGGCCTCCTCCTGATCGTGCCCGGCTTCTTCACCGACGCCCTCGGCCTCCTGCTGCTCATCCCGCAGGTCCGGGCGGCGGCGATCCGGCGCTTCGCCGGCAAGGTGCGCGGCCAGACCGTGGTCTTCTCGACCCGGGGCGGCGAGGGGCCGCGGCGGCCGCGGGACGGCGACGCGATCGAGGTCGACTACGAGGTCCTCGACGACGTCCCCCCGGCGGAGCGCGGGGCCTCCGGCTGGACGCGCTCGCCGAACTGAGCCGTTAGCCTTGACGGGCGGGCCGCGTTGTGGCGACCCCGGGCGCGTGCTAGAGCCACGGGCGGAACAAGGCAAAATTCGCGAGGAACGACCCCATGGCCGAGCACGAGAACGGGGCGGCCGCCCCCGAGCAGCCGCAGCCGCGGCTGCAGATCATCAACCAGTTCATCCGCGACCTGTCCTTCGAGAACGTCGCGGTGCAGAAGGGCGCGCCCACGGACGGCAAGCCCGAGGTGAAGGTCACCATCAACCTCGACGCCGCCAACCGCGGCTCGGACCAGTACGACGTCGCGCTGAAGCTCAAGGTCGACAGCCACGTCAGCGGCACGCCGCTCTTCATCCTCGAGCTCGACTATGCCGGCCGCTTCCTGATCCAGGGCGTGCCGCAGGAGCAGCTGCATCCGCTGCTGATGATCGAGTGCCCGCGGCTGATCTTCCCGTTCCTGCGCCGGATCGTCTCGGACGTGACCCGCGACGGCGGCTATCCGCCGCTGAACCTCGAGATGATCGACTTCATGACGCTCTACCGCCAGGAGCTCGCCCGCCGCCAGGCCGAGGCCCCGAAGACCGCCAACGCCTGATCGCCGGAACCGGCATCCCCGCGGCCGCTGGCCGGCCGCGGGGGACCTTCAGCCCGGCCGCGCCCAGATCGCGGCCTCGCCCAGCTCGGCGATGAAGCGGGCATGGGCCTCCGCCTCGGCGGCGGTGAGGCGCGGCGGCAGCGGACGCGGGCGCGGCGGCACGATCCACGCCCCGGCGGCGAGCGCCGGGCCGGCGACCACCGTCAGCGTCAGGTCGGGCTGCCGGCCGCCGATCAGCTCGAGATAGACCTCGGCCAGCAGCTCGGAATCGAGCAGCGCCCCGTGCTTCACCCGCCCCGAATTGTCGATGCCGAAACGCCGGCACAGCGCGTCGAGCGTGTTCGCCGCGCCGGGAAACCGCCGCCTGGCGAGATCGAGCGTATCGAGGGCGCGGCCGGGGGCGAGGAGCGGCCGTCCGCACCAGCCGAACTCGGCGTTGAGGAAGCGGATGTCGAAGGCAGCGTTGTGGATGACCAGCCGTCCCTCGCCGAGGAAGGCGAGGAAGTCGTCGGCCACCGCCGCGAAGACCGGCTTGTCGGCGAGGAAGGCCGTGGTCAGGCCATGCACCGCCACCGCCTCCTCCGGCACCGCGCGCTGCGGGTTGACGTGGGCGTGGAAGGTCCGGCCCGTCGGCATGTGGTTGACGAGCTCGACGGCGCCGAGCTCGACGATGCGGTCGCCGGCGGCGGGATCGAGCCCGGTGGTCTCGGTGTCGAGGACGATCTCGCGCATGTCCTACCCCCTTTTGCCGGCGGTCAGCCGCTCGACGAGATCGCGCACCTTCTCCCGCGCGGCGTCGACGCCCTCGTGGGTCTCGATCATGTGATCCGCCCGCCGGCGCTTCTCCGCATCGGGAACCTGCCGGGCGAGGATGCGCTCGAAGGCCTCGACGCTCATCCCCGGCCGCGCCAGCACCCGCGCCCGCTGCGCCTCCGCCGGCGCGCTCACCACCAGCACGGCGTCGAGCCCCGCCTCGGCGCCGGTCTCGTAGAGAAGCGGGATGTCGAGCACGACGAGCGGCGCGGCGGCGTTGGCCGCGATGAAGACGGCGCGGTCGGCGGCCACGAGCGGATGGATGCGCGCCTCGACCGCGTCGAGAAGCGCAGGCTCCGCGAGAACGGCGGCGCGCAGCCGCTCGCGATCGACGGCGCCGTCGGACGCGATCGCGTCCGGGACCAGACCGGCCAGCGCCGCTCCGCCAGCGCCGCCGGGCCCGTAGAGCCGATGCACCGCGGCGTCGGCGTCCCAGACCGGCACGCCCTCCGCGGCGAAGGCGGCGGCGGTGGTGGATTTCCCCATGCCGATCGAGCCGGTCAGGCCGAGCAGGAAGGGCCGGCCGCTCACGACGCCAGCACGGCCCGGCGCAGGTCGTCGTCGACCTCCGGCGCGCGGCCGAACCAGCGCTCGAAGCCCGGCGCGCCCTGGTGGAGCAGCATCCCGAGCCCGTCGACGATGCGCAGGCCGCGGGCGCGCGCCTCGACGAGGAAGGGCGTCACCAGCGGCGTGTAGACGATGTCGGTGACGAGCGCGCCCGCCGGCGCCGCGTCGAGCCGCACCGGCAGGCCCTCGTCCTCGCCCATGCCGAGCGCGGAGGTGTTGACGATCGTCGCCGCGCCGGCGGCGGCCTCCGCCGCGCCCTCCCAGTCGACGACGACGATCCGCGGCCCGAAATGGTCGCGCAGGCCCTCGGCGCGGGCGCGGGTGCGGTTGGCGAGGCGGATCTCGGGCGCGCCGTCCTCGAGCAGCGCGGCGATCACCGCCCGCGACGCCCCGCCCGCGCCGAGGATCAGCGCCGGACCGGCCGCGGCGCTCCAGCCGGGCGCGGCCTGCCGCAGGTTGCGGACGAAGCCGTAGGCGTCGGTGTTGTCGGCCTCGAAGCCGCCATTCGCGTCAAAGGTCAGGGTGTTCGCCGCCCCGATCAGCTCCGCCGTCGGCGTGGCGCGCGCGGCGAGCGCCAGCGCCGCCTCCTTGTGCGGGATCGTCACGTTGACGCCGCGAAACCCGAGCTTCGGCAACGCCGCGAGCGCCGCCGGCACGTCCTCCGGCCGGACGGCGAGCGGCACGTAGTGGCCGCGGATGCCGTAGCGGGCGAGCCAGTGGCCATGGAGCTGCGGCGAGCGCGAATGGCGGATCGGCCATCCCAGGACGCCGGCGAGGAGCGGGACCGCGGGGGCGGGCTCGGTCATTCGAGGAGGATCCTCCTGGTGCGCAGGAAGCCGAGCAGCTCGAGGAGCGGCAGGCCCAGCACGGTGAAGAAGTCGCCCTGGACGCGGGAGAAGAGCTGCGCCCCCTCCGCCTCCAGCCTGTAGGCGCCGACGGTGTCGAGGACCGCATCGCCCTGGCGGTCGAGATAGGCGGCGAGGAACGCCTCGCCGAACGGCCGCATGGCGAGCTGCGCCCGCCCGACATGCCGCCAGACCGGCGCGCCGTGCTCGAAGGCGACGGCGGCGGAGAAGAGCTCGTGCGTTTGTCCGCGCAGCGCCCGGAGCTGCGCGGCGGCGTCGGCGCGGTCGATCGGCTTGTCGAGGAGCCTGTCGCCGAGGACGAGAACCTGATCGGCCCCGAGGACGAGCCTGTCGGGGCGACGGCCGGCGACGCGTTGCGCCTTCAGCTCGGCGAGCGCGGCGGCGACGTCCCGGCCGGGGGCCCCCTCCGCGGCGAGGGCGGCCTTGACCGCGGCCTCGTCGACGGCGGCCGGAACGACCTCGAACGGCACGCCGGCGCCCGCCAGCATCGCGGCGCGGGCGGCCGAGCGCGAGGCGAGGATCAGGGGCGCGGACATGCGGATCTCCGGCGCGACGGCGCCCGCCCGTTCTCGCGACGTCGCGCCCGGGACGCAAGGCCGGCCGGGGCGGCCCGCTGGGCGCGGCGCAGAAAAATCTATGGGCAGATCCGTGGATAAGTCGGGGCGAGACGGGGGCGAAGCCTGTGCGCGACCGGCGCCGCCGCGGTTTCGCCCGGCTCGCCGCGGAGTCGCCCACAGGGAAATCCTTGCCGGCGGGCGGACGCGCGACGGCTTAGGATAACTCGCCCTGCGCTGCAAAAACCGGGCGAATGGGACCGCGAAACGCATTGTGGATCATTTTATGTCACGTCTGCAACTAATTGATTACATTAACGTATTCAGAACAATCCACAACCTTGGGTGGTGTTATGCGGCGCGACGTCACGTCAAGGATAATGTGGATAAGATTGTGGGCAGACATCGGGCGACCGGTTAATTCCCACAACTCACGGCCCTGCTTTCTTAACCATTCAGAAAGGATTCCTGTCTGGAAGGAAGAGGCAGGACGGCCCGGTTGCGTGGACCTCAGGATGTGCTAGGCGGACCTCCCGAGACGCGGAGGCGATGGTGGGAGCGGTGCTGGCGACGCTCTATCCCTGGACGAAGACGCTCCACATCGTGGCGATGGTGGCGTGGATGGCGGGGCTCTTCTATCTGCCGCGGATCTTCGTCTATCACGCCGAGCGGGCGCCCGGGCCCGGGGAGCTCTCCGAGACCTTCAAGGTCATGGAGGCGAAGCTGATGCGGGTAATCATGCGGCCGGCGATGATGGCGACCTGGAGCTTCGGGATCCTGCTCGCGGCGACGCCGGGGGTGGTGAGCTGGGGCAGCGATGTCTGGATCTACGTCAAGCTCGCGGCGGTGCTGGCGCTGTCGGCCTTTCACGACTGGCTGGAGCGGCGGCGGCGGGACTTCGCCCGGGACGCCAACCGGCTGGGCGGGCGGACCTATCGGGCGATGA
Organism: Amaricoccus sp.; assembly: GCF_017993425.1. Lineage (GTDB taxonomy): Bacteria > Pseudomonadota > Alphaproteobacteria > Rhodobacterales > Rhodobacteraceae > Amaricoccus. The sequence goes on along the minus strand of NZ_JAGOMQ010000025.1, from coordinate 8,325 downwards.
ACGAGGTTCCGACGCTTCTCCTCCTCGTCATCGTCACCATGGTCGTGGTGCGGCCGTTCTGAGGGGGCATGGATTTGACAAGGCGGGGAAACTGTGACAACGAGGCAGAGCAGGCGCCGTCCGGCCGCCGTGTTTCCCCGTCTCCCGCGATTTGAAGGCGTTCCCCGGTCCCATGGATCTATCGACCGATTTCCAGCAGCTGTCCCTCGCCGAGCTGAAGGCGAAAAGCCCCGCCGACCTCCTCCGCCTCGCCGAGGAGCTCGAGATCGAGAACGCGTCCTCGATGCGCAAGGGCGACATGATGTTCGCCATCCTCAAGGACATGGCCGAGGAGGGGGTGGAGATCTCGGGCGACGGCGTGCTCGAGGTGTTGCAGGACGGCTTCGGCTTCCTGCGCTCGCCGGAGGCGAACTACCTCGCCGGCCCCGATGACATCTATGTCAGCCCGAACCAGATCCGGAAGTTCTCGCTCCGTACCGGCGACACCGTCGAGGGCGTGATTCGAGCTCCGAAGGAGGGCGAGCGCTACTTCGGGCTGGTGAAGGTCAGCCGGATCAACTTCGAGGATCCGGAGAAGGCGCGCCACAAGGTCCATTTCGACAACCTGACGCCGCTCTATCCCGACGAGCGCATCAAGCTCGAGATCGAGGACCCGACGATCAAGGACCGCACGACGCGGGTGATCGACCTGGTGGCGCCGATCGGCAAGGGCCAGCGCGGGCTGATCGTCGCGCCGCCGCGCTCGGGCAAGACGGTGATCCTGCAGAACATCGCCGCCTCGATCGAGCGGAACCACCCGGAATGCTTCCTGATCGTGCTGCTCGTCGACGAGCGGCCGGAGGAGGTCACCGACATGCAGCGCTCCGTCAAGGGCGAGGTGGTGGCCTCGACCTTCGACGAGCCGGCGACGCGGCACGTCGCGGTCGCCGAGATGGTGATCGAGAAGGCGAAGCGGCTGGTCGAGCACAAGCGGGACGTGGTGATCCTGCTCGACTCGATCACCCGGCTGGGACGGGCCTACAACACCGTCGTGCCGTCGAGCGGCAAGGTGCTGACCGGCGGCGTCGACGCCAATGCGCTGCAGCGGCCGAAGCGGTTCTTCGGCGCGGCCCGTAACATCGAGGAGGGCGGGTCGCTGACGATCATCGCCACTGCGCTGATCGACACCGGCTCGCGCATGGACGAGGTGATCTTCGAGGAGTTCAAGGGCACTGGCAACTCGGAAGTCGTGCTCGACCGCAAGATCGCCGACAAGCGAGTATTCCCGTCCATCGACATCCTCAAGTCCGGCACGCGCAAGGAAGAGCTGCTTGTCGACAAGAACGACCTCACGAAGATGTTCGTTCTTCGGCGCATTCTCAACCCGATGGGCACCACGGACGCCATCGAGTTCCTGCTCGGCAAGCTGAAGCAGACCAAGACCAACTCCGAGTTCTTCGAGTCGATGAACAGCTGACGGGGGCGGCATGGCGGCGACGATCTTCGCGCAGGCCACGCCGCCGGGCCGCTCCGGGATCGCCGTCATCCGCATCTCGGGCCCGCGCGCGCGTGCCGCGGCGGCGGCGCTCGGCGCCGGCGGGACGCCGGAGCGGCGGGCGGTGCTGCGGCGGCTTGTCGATCCGCGCGACGGCCGGCCGCTCGACGATGCGCTGGTGCTGCGCTTCGACGGGCCGCGGAGCTTCACCGGCGAGGACAGCGTCGAGCTGCATCTGCACGGCGGGCCGGCGGTCTGCCGCTCGGTCGCCGATGCGCTGGCGGCCGAACCGGAGTTGCGGCCGGCCGAGCCGGGGGAATTCGCCCGACGCGCGCTGCTGAACGGGCGGATTGATCTCGCTCAGATCGAGGGGCTTGGCGACCTGCTCGCCGCGGAGACGGCGGCGCAGTCGCGACGGGCGCTGGAGCTTATGGATGGCGGCCTGTCGCGGCAGGCCGCGGCGTGGCGCGAGCCGTTGGTGCGGGCGCTGGCGCTGGTCGAGGCGGGGCTGGACTTCGCCGACGAGGATCTGCCGGGGGATCTCGTCGCCGAGTCGGTGGCGGCGCTCGACGGCGTCGCAGCAGCCATGCGTCGGGAGCTTGTCGGCAGCGGGGCGGCGGAGCGGTTGCGGCTGGGATTCGAGGTGGCGCTGGTCGGGCCGCCAAACGTCGGAAAATCCACTCTTCTCAACAGGATAGCCGGAAGGGAGGCCGCGATCGTCTCGGCCGTTCCGGGCACCACCCGCGACCCGATCGAGGTGCGCATGGAGGCTCGCGGCCTGCCGCTGACGCTGGTGGACACCGCCGGCCTGCGCGACCCCGGCGACTCCGTCGAGGCGATCGGCGTGGAGCGCGCCCGCCGGCGGGCCGAGGCCGCCGACCTCCGGGTGTTTCTGGTCGAGACGCCGGAGGACACGGAGGCGCTCGGTTTGAGCGTCGGCCCGGAGGATATCATAGTCCTCGCCAAGGCCGACCTGACCCCCGGCCGCCGCGAGCCCTCGGTGTCGGGCCGCACCGGCGCCGGCATAGCGGTGCTGGTGGACCGCATCGCAACGGTGCTGGAAACGCGCAGCGCTACCGCCGGAGCGGTCGGCCACGAGCGCCAGCGCGTCGCCGTCGAGCAATCCGAGCAGGCGATTCGCCGGACCATCGTCCTCCTCCACCCCGACCCGGACCTCGACCTCGCCGCGGAGGAGCTGCGCGCCGCGCTGCGGGCGCTCGACGTGCTGGTCGGCAAGGTCGGCGTCGAGGACGTGCTCGACGTCATCTTCGCCCGGTTCTGCATCGGCAAATGAGATGTTTCACGTGAAACACCCCGAGCCCCGTCCCGCCCTCGACGTCATCGTCATCGGCGGCGGCCACGCCGGCTGCGAGGCCGCTGCCGCCGCCGCCCGCATGGGCGCTGCCGTCGCGCTGGTCACCCAGGATCCCGCCCGCATCGGCGAGATGTCCTGCAATCCCGCCATCGGCGGCCTCGGCAAGGGCCACCTCGTCCGCGAGATCGATGCGCTCGACGGCCTGATGGGCCGGGTCGGCGACCGCGCCGGCATCCAGTACCGCCTGCTCAACCGCAGCAAGGGACCTGCCGTGCAAGGCCCGCGCGCCCAGGCCGACCGCGACCTGTATCGCCGCGCCATGCAGGCCGCCCTGCGCGCCGAGCCCCGCCTCCGCATCCTCCCCGGCGAGGCCACCGACCTCCTCCTGTACGGCGACCGCGTCCACGGCGCCGTCCTCGCCGACGGAACGCAGCTCGCCGCCCCCCAGGTCGTGCTCACCACCGGCACCTTCCTGCGCGGAGTCATCCACCTCGGCGAGACCCGCATCCCCGCCGGCCGCGCCGGCGAGGCCCCCTCCGTCCGGCTCGCGGAGCGCATCGCCGACATCGGCCTTCCGCTCGGCCGCCTGAAAACCGGCACGCCGCCGCGCCTGCGCCGCGCCACCATCGACTGGAGCCGACTCGAATCCCAACCCGGCGACCCCGACCCGACCCTGCTCTCCTTCCTCTCGACCGCCCCGCAGGCCCCGCAGGTCGACTGCGCCGTCACCCGCACCAACCCCGCGACCCACGCGATCATCGCCGCCAACATCGCGCGCTCCCCGATGTACGCCGGCCGCATCTCCGGCCCCGGCCCGCGCTACTGCCCTTCGGTCGAGGACAAGGTCATGCGCTTCCGCGACCGCGACTCGCACCAGATCTTCCTCGAGCCCGAGGGCGTCGCCAGCGACCTCGTCTATCCGAACGGCATCTCCACCTCCCTCCCGGAGGAGGTCCAGCTGGCCCTCGTCCGCTCCATCGAGGGCCTGGAACACGCCGAGATCGCCCGCCCCGGCTACGCCATCGAGTACGACTACGTCGACCCGCGCAGCCTCGACGCCACCCTGCGGGTGAAATCCGTCCACGGCCTGCGCCTCGCCGGCCAGATCAACGGCACCACCGGCTACGAGGAGGCCGCGGCGCAGGGCCTCCTCGCCGGCCTGAACGCCGCCGCTGAGGCGCTCGACAGGGATTCCGTGACCTTCGACCGCGCCGAAGCCTATCTCGGCGTCCTAATCGACGACCTGATCACCCGCGGCGTCACCGAGCCCTACCGCATGTTCACCAGCCGAGCCGAGTACCGCCTCAACCTGCGCGCCGACAATGCCGACCAGCGCCTCACCCCGCGCGGAACCGCGATCGGCTGCGTCTCCGAGACCCGCCGCGTCGCCTTCGAGCGCAAGGCCGAGGCCGTCGACAAGGTCCGCGCCGCGCTTACCGCCACCGCTACCCCGAAAGAAGCCGCGGCGCTCGGCGTCACCGTCGCGCAGGATGGCGTCCGACGCCTGCTTCTCGAGCTGCTTGGCCATCCCGACGCCGACCACGCCGCCATCGCCCGCCATGCCGGCCTCGACCCGGGCGCGGCTGCCCCGGCGCTGGAGCAGATCGCCCGCGACGCCCGCTACGCGCCCTACCTGCAACGCCAGAGCGAGAGCGTGGAGGCGCTCCGCCGCGAGGAGGCCCTGGAGCTCCCCGCCACGCTCCCCTACGCCACCATGCCCGGCCTTTCCTCCGAGCTTCGCGGCAAGCTCGACCGCGTCCGCCCCCGCACGCTCGCCCAGGCCGGCCGCATCGAGGGCATGACCGCCGCCGCCCTGACCCTGATCCTCCTCCATGCCCGCCAGGCGCAGCGCGAGGACCGCCGGGCCGCCGGCGCGTGATCGGCCCCGTCACCGACGCCAAGGGCTTCGCCGACGCCTTCGGTGTTTCACGTGAAACATCGGAGCGCCTGCAAGCCCTGCACGACCTCGTGCTGAAGTGGAATCCCCGCATCAACCTGATCAGCCGCGCCGACACTCCCGACCTCTGGCGCCGCCACATCGCCGACTCCGCCCAGCTCTGGGCCCTCGCGTCCCGCCACGCCCGCCGCTGGGCCGACCTCGGCGCCGGCGCCGGGTTCCCCGGTCTCGTCATCGCCGCCCTTGCCGCCGAGCAAAACCCCGATCTTCGCGTGACCCTCGTCGAAAGCGACGGCCGCAAGGCCGTCTTCCTCGCCGAGGCCGCCCGCCGCATGGACCTCGCCATCGACCTCCGCGACGCCCGCGCCGAGGCCCTGCCGCCCCTCGCCGCCGACGTCATCTCCGCCCGTGCCTTCGCTTCCCTCGACGCGCTCCTTGCCCACGTCGAGAAACACCGCCGCCCCGCCGGTATCGGCTTGTTCCCGAAGGGCCGGGGGGTGCATAAGGAGATCGAGGCCGCAGGCGCGAGGTGGCGATTCGACCACCGCCTGCACAGCAGCGCCACCGATCCGGAGGCCGCCATCGTGGAAGTGGGAGCCCTGTCGCGTGTCTGAGTCCCCGTCGCGCCACGTCCTCGCCATCGCCAACCAGAAGGGCGGGGTCGGCAAGACCACCACCGCGATCAATCTGGCCACCGCCATCGCCGCCGCCGGGGCTCGGGTGCTGCTGATCGACCTCGATCCGCAGGGCAACGCCTCCACCGGCCTCGGCGTCCCGACCGCCAGCCGACGCTTCACCTCCTACGACTTCCTCTTCGACGCGACCACCGGGCCTGAGGCGGCCTCGACCGGCGTCCCGAACCTGAGGGTAATCCCCGCCACGCCGGATCTGGCCTCCGCGGACGTAGATATGGTGGGAGATGCCCGACGCACCTACAAGATGAAGGACGCCCTCACGCACCGCGCCGCGCCCCTCGGCCCCTTCGACCACGTGCTGATCGACTGCCCGCCCTCGCTCAACCTGCTGACGATCAACGCGCTCGTCGCCGCGCATTCGGTGCTGGTGCCGCTGCAATGCGAGTTCTTCGCGCTCGAGGGCCTGTCGCAGTTCATCCGCACCGTCCAGTCGGTGCGCGCCGCCTCCAACCCGGGCCTGCGCATCCAGGGCGTGGTGCTGACCATGTTCGACCGCCGCAACAACCTGTCGAGCCAGGTCGCGCAGGACGTGCGCGAGAACCTCGGCGGCCTCGTCTACGAGACGGTGATCCCCCGCAACGTCCGCCTCAGCGAGGCGCCGTCGCATGCCGTTCCGGCGGTGATCTACGACCGCGCCTCCAGCGGCGCGGTCGCCTACCAGAAGCTGGCGGCCGAGTTCCTGGCGCAGTTGCGCCGCGACCGGCAGGTCGCCGAGCCGGCCTGAGGAGGAGCGCGATGGAGAAGAAGGGTCTCGGGCGCGGCCTGTCGGCGTTGCTCGCCGACATGGGCGCAGAGATCGGCGCCGGCATGGGAGCCGCCCCCGCGGACCCCGCCGCCGAGGCGCCCGCCCGGTCGGCGGGCGCCGCCGGCCCGCGCACGGTGCCGATCGACCGCATCCGCGCCAATCCCGACCAGCCGCGCCGCATCTTCGACGACCGCGAGCTGCAGGAGCTCGCCGCCTCGATCCGCGAGAAGGGCGTGATCCAGCCGCTGATCCTGCGCCCCTTTCCCGGCGCGCCGGAGGCCTTCCAGATCGTCGCCGGCGAGCGCCGCTGGCGGGCGGCGCAGATCGCCGGCGTCCACGACCTCCCGGCCGTGGTCCGCGATCTCGACGACGCCGAGGTGCTGGAGCTGGCGCTGATCGAGAACGTCCAGCGCGCCGACCTCAACCCGGTCGAGGAGGCGCAGGCCTACCGCCAGCTGATGGACCGCTTCGGCCACACCCAGGAGCGCCTCGCCGAGGGCCTCGGCAAGAGCCGCAGCCACATCGCCAACGTGCTGCGCCTGCTCACGCTGCCGGAGGCGGTCATCGAGCACCTGCGCGCCGGCCGCATCAGCGCCGGCCATGCAAGGGCGCTGGTCACCGTCGCCGATCCCGAGGCGCTCGCCCGCATCGTCATCGCCCGCGGCCTCTCCGTCCGCCAGACCGAGGCGCTCGCCCGCGGCGCCGCGGCGCCCCGCTCCGCCGCCCGCCGGCCCGAGGCGGCCAAGGACGCCGACACCCGTGCGCTGGAGGCCGACCTGACCGCCAACCTGCGCCTGCCGGTCAGCATCCTGCACAAGCCCGGCGGCAGCGCCGGCGAGCTGCGCATCCGCTACGCCAACCTCGACGAGCTCGACGGCCTCTGTCAGCTCCTGTCGCGCTAGAACGAACCCCGGCCGGTCGACGCCGGGCCAGCGCCCTCCGTCGTCGCCGCCGGACGGCCCCGTCCGGCCGTGAATCGATAACCTACTGATCAAAAAGGCGTTTCAGCACCGCATTCAGCACCGGTCGCCCCGCCTCGGTCGCCCGGATCCGCCCGTCCCCGACCGTGACCAGCCCGAGCTCCTCCAACTCCGCCACCGCGCCTGCGTCGAACCCCCGCCCCGCCAGCCGGGCGTACCGCGCCATCTCGACCCCCTCGCCGAGCCGCATCCCCATCATCGCCATCTCGACCGCCTGCTCCGCCGGCGCGACCGCCTCCCGCCGCGTCGCCCCGCCGCCCTCCGCCGCCACCAGCCATTCCTCCGGTCCCCGCGGCCCCTCCGTCGCCCAGCGCCGCCCGCCGACGCTCACCCGTCCATGCGCCCCCGGCCCGACCCCGACATAGTCGCCGTATCGCCAGTAGACGAGATTGTGCCGCCCCTCCGCCCCCGGCCGCGCATGGTTCGACACCTCGTAGGCCGCCATCCCCGCCGCGGCGCAGGCCTCCTGCGTCGCGAGATACAGATCCGCCGCCAGCCCCTCGTCCGGCAGCCCCCGCAACCGCCCCCGCGCCGCCAGCGCCCCGAACGCCGTTCCCGGCTCGATGGTCAGCTGGTAGAGCGACAGGTGATCCGCCGCCATCGCCATCGCCTCCGCCAGCTCCGCGCGCCACGCCGCCACGTCCTGCCCCTGCCGGGCATAGATCAGGTCGAAGCTGATGCGCGGAAAGATCGCCCGCGCCGTCTCGAACGCCGCCCGCGCCGCCGCCACGTCATGGAGCCGCCCCAGCGCCCGCAAATCCGCGTCGCGCAGCGCCTGCACCCCCAGCGACAGCCGGTTCACCCCCGCCGCCGCATAGCCCCGGAACCGCCCCGCCTCCACCGAGGTCGGGTTCGCCTCCAGCGTCACCTCCGCCCCCTGCTCCAGCCCCCAGCCCGCCGCGATCGCCTCCAGCACGGCGGCCACCGTCTCCGGCGCCATCAGGCTCGGCGTGCCGCCCCCGAAGAACACCGAAGCCACCTTCCGCCCCGGCGTCTCCGCCGCCGCCGCCGCGATCTCCCGCGCCAGCGCCCGCCGCCAGCGCCCCTGGTCCACCCCGGCGCGCACATGGCTGTTGAAATCGCAATACGGGCACTTCGCCGCGCAGAACGGCCAGTGGACGTAGACCCCGAACCCCCCGGCCCGCCAGTCCTCGTCCGCCTGTCGGCCCACGTCCCTCGGTCGGTCTGCGTCCCCCCGCCGGTCCGCGCCTCCCTCGAT
>NZ_JAGOMQ010000058.1 GCF_017993425.1 Amaricoccus sp. | reverse complement strand
GTAGCGGGGCGTGGTTGGCTTCGGCCGACGAGATTGACGAAGTGAAATCGTTGGCGGCGCCGGTGGGCCGCCCGGGAAGCGGCGGAGACGGGGCGCATGGCGCGCGTCAACTACGAGGGGTTTTGGGCAATGGTTTCGAAGATTGTTTCACCCGAGGCGGCGGCGGCGCGGATCCCGGACGGTGCGGTGGTCACGGTCTCCTCCTCCTCCGGGCTGGGGTGTCCGGACAGGATGCTGGCGGCGATCGGCGCGCGGTTCGAGGCGGAGGGGCATCCGCGGAACCTCACCACGCTGCATCCGATCGCCGCCGGCGACATGTACGGGATCAAGGGCGTCGACCATATCGCCAAGGACGGGCTCCTCTCGACGATCATCGGCGGGTCGTATCCGAGCGGACCCTCGTCGCTGCCGATGCCGGAGATCTGGCGGATGCTGACCGAGGACCGGGTCGCGGCCTATAACGTGCCCTCCGGCATCCTCTTCGACATGCACACCGATGCGGCGGCGCGGCGGCCGGGGGTGCTGACCCAGGTCGGGCTCGACACCTTCGTCGATCCGATCCGCGAGGGCTGCGCGATGAACGCCAGCGCCGCTGCCCGGCCGATCGTCAACCGGGTCGAGTTCGGCGGCGAGACCTGGCTACACTTTCCCAACATCATCCCCGACGTCGCCATCCTCAGGGCGACGACGGCGGACGAGCACGGGAACCTCACCTACGAGCACGAAGGCGCCTATCTCGGCGGTCTGGAGCAGGCGATCTGCGTGCGTAACCACGGCGGGCTCGTCATCGCGCAGGTGAAGCGGGTGACGGCGGCGGGGTCGCTGCGGCCGCATGACGTGCGGGTGCCGGGGCATCTCGTCGATCTCGTCGTGATCGATCCCGACCAGCGCCAGACCACCGAGACGGTCTATGATCCCGCCATTTCCGGCGAGATCATGCGCCCCTGGTCGAGCTTCAACCTCGCCGAGCACGGCGTGGAGAAGATCGTCGCCCGCCGCGCCGCGATGGAGCTGCGGGACGGGATGGCGGCCAACCTCGGCTTCGGCATCTGCTCGATGGTGCCGCGCATCCTGCTCGAGGAAGGCCAGGCGCAGGCCGTGACCTGGGCGATCGAGCAGGGCGCGGTCGGGGGCATGCCGCTGATGGGCTTCGCCTTCGGCTGCGCCTCGAACGCCGACGCCTTCATGCCGTCGCCGCAGCAGTTCACCTATTTCCAGGGCGGCGGCTTCGACGTGACCTTCCTGTCGTTCCTGGAGATCGACCTCGAGGGCAATGTCAACGTCTCGAAGCTCGGCAAGAAGCCGTATCTCACCGCCGGCTGCGGCGGCTTCGTCGACATCACCGCCCGGGCGCGCAAGATCGTCTTTGCCGGGCAGTTCGAGGCCGGCGCGCAGTTCGACCTTACCGACGGCGCGATCCGCGTCGCGAAGCCCGGCAAGTTCCCGAAGATGGTCGAGAAGGTCGAGCACGTCACCTTCTCCGGCCGCCGGGCGCGCGAGCTCGGGCAGGAGGTGCTCTACGTCACCGAGCGCTGCGTGATCCGCCTGACCGACGGGGGCCTCGTCGCGACCGAGGTGATGCCGGGCATCGACCCCCAGCGCGACATCGTCGACGCGTCGCTCGGCCGGGTACGCCTGGCGGCCGACATGAAGACCCTGCCGGCAAGCCTGCTCGCGCATGGGCCGATGGGCCTGAAGCTCGCGCCGAAGGCGGAACCGGTTCCTCATTCCCATGGGCTCGCGCCGGTGAGGGCGGCGTCGTGAGCGACCTTCACCTCACGATCGAGGGCGCGGTCGCGACCCTGCGCCTCGACAATCCGTCGAAGCTGAATTCGCTGACCGTGCCGATGCTCGAGGCGCTCGACGCCCATTGCGCGACGCTGGAGCGGAGCCCGGAGGCGCGGGCGGTGATCGTTACCGGGACGGGGGAGAAGGCCTTCTGCACCGGCGCGGACATCACCGCCTGGGGGCCGATGGCGCCCTTCGACTTCGCCCGCCACTGGGTGCGCGAGGGGCACCGGATCTTCGACCGGCTGGCGCGCCTGGGCAAACCCACCGTCGCGGCGCTGAACGGCCACGCCTTCGGCGGCGGGCTGGAGCTGGCGGCCTGCTGCGACATCCGCGTCATCGCCCCCCGCGCCAGCCTGGCGTTGCCCGAGGCCGGCATTGGCATCGTCCCCGGCTGGTCCGGCACCCAGCGCGTCGCCCGCCTCCTCCCCGAGCCCGCCGTGAAGGAGATGGCCCTCTTCGGCCGCCGCATCGGCGCCGAGCGCGCGGTCGCCCTCGGCTTCTGCGTCGAGATCGCCGAGGACGCCCTCGCGGCCGCCCGGGCCATCGCCGCGAAGGCCGCCACCCTGTCGCCGCGGGCGGTCGAGGTGGCGAAGTACATGATCCAGGCAGGCGTCGGCGAGGATCGCGCGGCACTGATCGAGGCGCTCGGCAGCGGCATGATCGCCGCGAGCGCAGACCGGGCGGAAGGCGTCGGCGCCTTCGCCGACAAGCGCAAGCCTGAGTTTCCGGGGAGATAAGAGATGCTGGACCTGACCCTCGTCGCCGCGACCGACGCGACCCTGCCTGCCGAGCCCGCCGAGGTGCGGCATCTGATCGCCGGAGAATGGCGCGCGAGCGCTGACGGCGCCACCTTCGACCGACGCTCGCCCGCGCACGGCGTTGTCGTGACCCGCGCCGCGAAGGGCGGCGTGGCCGAGACCGAGGCCGCCATCGCGGCGGCGCGGCAGGCGTTCGACGATGGCCGCTGGTCGGAGCTCTCCGGCAAGGAGCGCGCCACCCTGCTGCTGAGGGTCGCCGACCTGATCGACCGCGACCGCGAGCGGATCGCGCGGGTCGAGACTCTGGAAGCGGGCAAGCCGATCGCCCAGTCCCGGGCGGAGATCGAGGGCGCCGCCGACCTCTGGCGCTATGCCGCGGCGCTGGCCCGCACCCTGTCGGGGGACAGCCACAACAGCCTCGGGCGCGACATTCTGGGCGTGGTGCTGAAGGAGCCGATCGGGGTCGCCGCGATCATCTGCCCATGGAACTTCCCGTTCCTGATCGTCAGCCAGAAGCTGCCTTTCGCGCTCGCCGCCGGCTGCGCCGCGGTGGTGAAGCCTTCGGAGATGACGCCCTCGACGACGGTGATCCTCGGCGAGCTGCTCATGGAGGCCGGGCTGCCGGCCGGGGTCTGCAACATCGTCCTCGGCTTCGGCGACCCGGTGGGCGCGCTGATGACCACCGACCCGCGCGTCGACATGGTGACCTTCACCGGCTCGACCGGCGTCGGCAAGGCGATCGTCGCCGCCGCGGCGCCGACGCTGAAGAAGGTGTCGCTGGAACTCGGCGGCAAGAATCCGCAGGTGATCTTTCCCGACGCGGATCTCGACGGCGCCGTCGATGCCATCGTCTTCGGCGTCTATTTCAACGCCGGCGAATGCTGCAACTCCGGTTCGCGGATCATCGTCCACGAGGATGTCGCCGAAGAGGTGACGGCACGGGTGGTGGCCCTGTCGCGCAAGGTCGCCTTCGGCGATCCCCTGAACGAGGCGACCAAGGTCGGCGCCATCGTCTCGCCCGAGCATCAGGCGAAGATCGACGGCTACGTGAAGGGCGCGGTCGCCGCCGGCGCGACGGTGCGCCTCGGCGGCGCGGCGCTCGATGTGCCGGGCCTCGGAGGCCAGTTCTACCAGCCGACGGTGGTGGCGGGCGTGACGCCCGACATGGCGATCGCGCGGGAGGAAGTGTTCGGGCCGGTGCTGTCGGTGCTGACCTTCCGGACGATGGAGGAGGCGGTGAGCCTCACCAATGCCGCGTCCTACGGGCTGTCGGCCGGCGTCTGGAGCGAGAACGTCCACACCTGCCTCGCCTTCGCGCGGGCGGCGCGGGCCGGCACGGTCTGGACCAACACCTGGATGGACGGCTTCGCCGAGCTGCCGTTCGGCGGCGTCAAGGAGAGCGGACAGGGGCGCGAGCTCGGCCGCTACGGGCTGGAGGAATTCCTGGAAGTGAAGACCGTGCAGATGCGGATCGGCCGCACACGGACACCCTGGGTGGCGGCAGGCTGACCGCCGGAAACGCCGAAGAAGCAACGACTGAACAGTGGAGGAATGACATGAAACTGACCGGAAGACGGATGCTCGCCGCCACCGCCGCGCTGGCGCTCTGCGCCGGCGCCGCGCAGGCCGCCGATGTGGAGGTGCTGCACTGGTGGACGAGCGGCGGCGAGGCCGGCGCGCTCAACGTCCTGAAGCAGGATCTGGCGAGCCAGGGCATCGGCTGGCAGGACATGCCGGTCGCGGGCGGCGGCGGCACGCAGGCGATGACGGTGCTGCGCGCCCGGATCACCTCAGGCAATCCGCCCTCGGCGGTGCAGCTCCTCGGCTTCGACATCATCGACTGGGCCAAGGAGGGCGCGCTCGCCAACCTCGACCCGGTCGCGGGCCCCGGCGGCTGGGACGCGGTCGTGCCCGAGGCGGTGCAGAAGTTCTCGAAATACGACGGCCACTGGGTCGCGACGCCGGTGAACCTGCATTCGACCAACTGGGTCTGGGCGAACAAACCGCTGCTCGACAGCCTCGGGATCGCGCCGCCGACGACCTGGGACGAGCTCGTCGCGGCGATGCAGAAGGTGAAGGACGCCGGCAAGGTCGCCGTCGCCCACGGTGGACAGCCCTGGCAGGATGCGACGATCTTCGACGCCGTCGTCATGTCGACGGGCGGGCCGGACTTCTACAAGAAGGCCTTCATCGACCTCGACCCCGAGGCGCTCGGCTCCGACACCATGAAGCAGGCCTTCGAGCGGATGACGGTGATCCGCGGCTTTGTCGACGACAACTTCTCGGGCCGCGACTGGAACCTCGCAAGTGCGATGGTCATCAATGGCGAGGCAGCGTTCCAGTTCATGGGCGACTGGGCCAAGGGCGAGTTCCTGAACGCCGGCAAGGTGCCGGACCAGGACTTCCTCTGCTTCCGCTTCCCGGGCACCCAGGAACAGGTCACCTTCAATACCGACCAGTTCGCCGTCTTCAAGCAGGGCGACGAGCTGAAGCCGGAGCAGGCGGCGCTCGCCACCGCGATCATGTCGCCGGAGTTCCAGATCGCCTTCAACAAGGTCAAGGGCTCGGTCCCGGTGCGCACCGACGTCTCCGTCGAGAGCTACGACAGCTGCGGGCAGAAGGCCTACGAGGAGATGAAGGCGGCGGCCGCCTCCGGCAACCTCATCGGCTCGAACGCCCACGGCCACGCCAACCCCGCCTCGATCAAGAACGCGATCTACGACGTGGTGACGAACGAGTTCAACGGCTCGTACGACGCGGCGACGGCCACACAGGAACTCGTCGACGCGGTTCAGCTCGCGCAGTGACCCCATCCGGGAGAGGCGGCCCGGCCCCGGCCGGGGCCGACCTCTCCCCCCCCCCTTACAGGAAACGCCCCATGGCACAGACTGCCCGACACCGCGGAGGCGGTAGAGACTGGCTGCGCGAGACCCTGCCGAAGCTGGTGCTCAGCCCGAGCTTCGCGATCGTGCTGGTCTTCGTCTACGGCTTCATCCTCTTCACGCTCTACCTGTCCTTCACCGACAGCCGGATCCTGCCCTCCTTCGGCTGGGTCGGCCTCGAGAACTACCAGAAGCTCTTCGGCATCCGTGCCTGGGGCATCGCGGTCAACAACCTCTTGATCTTCGGCTCGCTCTACATCGTCATCTGCTGCGCGATCGGGCTCCTCCTCGCGATCCTTCTCGACCAGCAGATCCGCTCCGAGGGCTTCATCCGCACGATCTACCTCTACCCGATGGCGCTTTCCTTCATCGTCACCGGCACGGCGTGGAAATGGTTCCTCGACCCCGGCATCGGGCTTCAGGCCGTCGTCCGCTCCTGGGGCTGGGAGAGTTTCACCTTCGAGTGGATCAAGGACCCGAACATGGCGATCTATACCATCGTCATCGCCGCGGTCTGGCAGACCTCCGGCTTCGTGATGGCGATGTTCCTCGCCGGCCTCCGCGGCATCGACACCGAGGTCATGAAGGCGGCGCAGATCGACGGCGCCTCGACCTTCGCGCTCTACCGCCGGATCGTCATCCCGCAGCTCCGGCCCGCCTTCATGTCGGCCTTCGTCGTGCTCGCCCACATGGCGATCAAGTCCTACGACCTCGTCATCGCCCTGACCGGCGGCGGCCCCGGCACGGCGACCGAGCTGCCGGCGACCTTCATGTATTCCTACACCTTCACCCGGAACCAGATGGGCATCGGCGCGGCCTCGGCGGTGATCATGCTCATGTCGATCGCGGCGATCATGGTGCCGTTCATCTACTCCGAGCTCAGGGAGAAGAAGTGATGACCGATATCAGCGCGGAAGCCTCGGCGGCGGCGATCAGGCCCGCCAGTCCGACCCCTCCGACCGGCTCGCACGGCTCGACCCAGGTGATCCGCACCGGCGGTACCGCGCGCGTCCTGATCTACCTGATCCTCGCGCTCTTCTGCCTCTACTACCTGCTGCCGCTCTATGTGATGGTGGTGAACTCGCTGAAGCCTCTGAGCGAGATCACCACCGGCGGGATGATGTCCCTGCCGAAGCAGTGGACGCTGGCCCCATGGAGCAGCGCCTGGTCGACGGCGCAGATCGGCGTGGAGGCGACCGGGCTCCGGCCGTTCTTCCTGAACTCGATCCTGATGGTCGTCCCGGCCGTCGCGATCTCCACCGTGCTCGGGGCGCTGAACGGCTATGTCCTGACCAAGTGGCGCTTCCGCGGCGACACCTGGGTCTTCGGGCTCCTTCTCTTCGGCTGCTTCATCCCGTTCCAGATGGTTCTGATCCCGATGGCCCGGATGCTCGGTCTCGTCGGGCTCGCGGGGACCGTGCCGGGTCTGATCTTCGTTCACCTCGTCTACGGCATCGGCTTCTCGACCCTCTACTTCAAGAACTACTACCAGCAGTTCCCGACCGAGCTCGTGCGCGCCGCCCAGATCGACGGAGCGGAGTTCTTCACCATCTTCCGGCGGATCATGCTGCCGTCGTCGGGACCGATCGCGGTCGTCTGCATCATCTGGCAGTTCACCAACATCTGGAACGACTTCCTCTTCGGAGCCTCCTTCTCCGACTTCGACAGCCAGCCGATGACGGTCGCGCTCAACAATCTCGTCCAGTCGTCGACGGGCGTGAAGGAATACAACGTGCATTTCGCGGGCGCGATCATGGCCGCGCTTCCCACTCTCCTCGTCTACGTCGTCGCCGGGCGGTATTTCGTCCGCGGGCTGATGGCGGGCTCCGTGAAAGGTTGATCCGATGGGCTTTCTCGATATCAAGCGCGCCACCAAATCCTACGGCGCCGTCAAGATCCTCCACGAAACCGACATCTCGGTCGAGGAGGGCGAGTTCCTCGTTCTCGTCGGCCCCTCGGGATGCGGCAAGTCCACGCTGCTCAACATGATCGCCGGCCTCGAGGAGATCACCTCCGGGGACATCGCGATCAAGGGCCGCTCGATGAACGGCGTCCGCCCGGCCGAGCGCAACATCGCCATGGTGTTCCAGTCCTACGCCCTCTACCCGAACATGAACGTCGGGCAGAACATCGTCTTCGGCCTCGAGATGCACGGGGTGCCGAAGGCCGAGCGCGACAAGGCGATGAACCAGGTCGCGGACCTTCTCCAGATCAGGCACCTGCTCGACCGCAAGCCGGGCCAGCTCTCGGGCGGCCAGCGCCAGCGCGTCGCCATGGGCCGGGCGCTGGTCCGCGATCCGGACGTGTTCCTGTTCGACGAGCCGCTCTCCAACCTCGACGCCAAGCTCCGCGTCGACATGCGCACCGAGATCAAGAAGCTGCACCAGAAGCTGAAGACGACGATCGTCTACGTGACCCACGACCAGATCGAGGCGCTGACCCTCTCGACCCGGATCGCGGTGATGTTCGGCGGCCATGTCCAGCAGCTCGGCACGCCGAAGGAGGTCTACGACCGGCCCGCCAACATGTTCGTCGCGGGCTTCATGGGCTCGCCGTCGATGAACCTCTTCCCCGCGAAGATCGCGGTCGAGAACGGCAAGGCGGTGGCGAAGGCGGCGGCGGCCGCGGGCGAGATCACGCTGCCCTTCGCCGAAGGCCGCGGCTTCGAGGCGCAGGCCGGCCGCGACATCGTGCTCGGTCTCCGGCCGGAGGCGATCACCGACCGCGACGGCGCCGACCGGGCGAGCCGCGCCGTGCACGTCGTCGAGATACCGGTGGAGATCACCGAGCCGGCGGGGTCAGACACCTTCGTCATGGCGCATCTCGGCGGCAAGGAAGTGACGGGGCGCTTCCGCGCCGACGTCGACGTGCGGCCGGGCCAGGTGTTCCCGTTCGCGATCAACATGGAGAAGGCCGTCGCCTTCGATCCCAAGACCGAGATGCGGATCGCGTGATGGAAACCGGCCCGGACATCGTCATCATCGGCTCCGGCATCGGTGGGGCCACAGTCGCGGCGGCGCTGGCGCCATCCGGGCGGCGGATCGTCATCCTCGAGCGCGGCGAGCGGCTTGCCGACTGCCCCGAGGCGCGCGACGCCGAGGCGATCTTCGGGCGGGGGCACTTCCGGCCGAAGGAGGAATGGCAGACGCCTGACGGAGAGGCCTTCAACCCCGGCAACTACTACTATGTCGGCGGCAATTCCAAGCTCTACGGCGCGGTGCTGATCCGCTACCGCGCCGAGGATTTCCGCCCGCTCCGCCACCTCGGCGGCACGACACCGGGCTGGCCCGTCTCCTACGACGAGATGGAGCCCTGGTACCAGCGGGCGGAAGAGCTCTACCGCGTCCGCGGCGACGCGAGCACGGACCCGACCGAGCCGCGGCACTCGGGGCGCTACCCGTTTTCCCCGGTGCCGGACGAGCCGAGCATCGCCGACCTGCGCGCCCGGTTGCGGCGTGCCGGGGTCACGCCTTCCACCCTGCCGCTCGGCCTCGATCTCGACGGATGGCTCAGGCGGGCCGCGACCCCGTGGGATGCCTTCCCCGACACCACCGGGGCCAAGAGCGACGCCGAGAGCGTCGGCATCGCCGCGGCGCTCCGCTACCCCAACGTGACGCTCGAGACCGGCGCTCTCGTCACCCGGCTGGAGGCAGGCGACGACGACCGCCTCGCCGCTGTCCACTATCGGCAAGGCGGGGCCGAGAGGCGGCTGGCGCCCGCGCTCGTCATTCTGAGCGCCGGCGCGGTCAACTCCGCGGCGCTGCTGTTGCGATCAGGCCTCGCCAACCGCTCCGATCAGGTCGGGCGCAACTTCATGAACCACAACTGCTCGGCGGTGCTCGCCGTCAGTCCCTTCCGCCGCAACACCGCCGTCTACCAGAAGACGCTGATGGTAAACGACTTCTACCTGACCGGTGGCAAGGACGGCACCCCGCTCGGCAACGTACAGCTCCTCGGCAAGGTCTCCGGCCCCATCCTTGCCGCCGCCAGCGGCCTTCCGCGTGCCGTTGCAGGCTGGATCGCCGCTCACGCAGTCGATCTCTACGCCATGAGCGAGGATCTTCCCGACCCGCATAGCCGTATCACCCTGGAGGGCGACCGCATCGTCTTCGACTGGAAGCGTTCCAATTGGGAGACGCACGAGGCGCTCGTCGCAAAGCTCAAGATCGTCCTTCGCCGCGCCGGCTTCCCGCTCGTCCTGTCGAAGCCCTTCGACCGCCGCACCCCTTCGCATCAGTGCGGGACGGCGCGGATGGGCGCCGACCCCGCGACCAGCGTCGTCGACCCCTTCTGCCGCGCCCACGACCATCCGAACCTTTTCGTCGTGGACGCGAGCTTCCTGCCAACCTCCGCGGCGGTGAACCCGGCCCTGACCATCGCCGCGCAGGCGCTGCGCACGGCGGACCACATCATCGAGAAGGATCTGGCGGCATGAACACCGAAGGCTTCGATTTCGTCATCGTCGGCGGCGGATCGGCCGGCTGCGTCCTCGCGGCCCGGCTTTCGGAGAACCCGTCCGCCCGCGTCCTCCTGCTCGAGGCCGGCGGCCGTGACTGGCACCCGTTCTTCCACCTGCCGGCGGGTTTCGCGAAGATGACCAAGGGCCTCGGCTCCTGGGGCTGGTCGACGGTCCCCCAGCGGCACATGAAGGATATGGTGATCCGCTACACCCAGGCGAAGGTGATCGGTGGCGGCTCGGCGATCAACGCCCAGATCTACACCCGCGGCAATGCGCTCGACTACGACGAGTGGCGGCAGATGGGCTGCGACGGCTGGTCATACGAGGACGTGCTCCCCTATTTTCGCAAGGCCGAGGACAACGACACCCACGACAACCGCTGGCACGGCAGGGGAGGGCCGCTCGGCGTCTCCAGGCCGCGCGCGCCGCTGCCGATCTGCGAGGCCTATTTCGCCGCCGCGGCGGAGCTCGGCATTCCGCGCAACGACGACATGACCGGCGAGAACCAGGAAGGAGCCGGGTACTACCAGCTGACCCAGCGCAACGCCCGCCGGTCGTCCGCGGCGATGGCCTATCTCGCCCCGAACCGCCACCGTCCGAACCTCACCGTGCGGACTGGCGCACAGGTAAAGCGCATCACCGTCGAGGGCGCTCGCGCCACCGGCGTCGAGATGATGGACGGCAGCCGCATCATGGCGACGTCCGAGGTGCTGCTCGCCTCCGGCGCCATCGGCTCGCCGCGGATGCTGATGCTCTCGGGCATCGGCCCGGCCGATCACCTGGCCGAGGTCGGGGTCACCCCAGTCTTCGACCAGGCCGGCGTCGGCGGGAACTTCCAGGACCACCTCGACCTCTTCGTCATCGCCGAGGTGACCGGCCCGCATACCTACGACCGCTATGCCAAGCCGCACTGGTCGGCGCTGGCCGGCCTTGAATACCTGCTGACCAGGAAGGGGCCGGTGGCCTCGAGCCTCTTTGAGACCGGCGGATTCTGGTATGCCGACAAGGACGCCCGTTCGCCCGACATCCAGTTCCACCTCGGCCTCGGCTCCGGGATCGAGGCCGGCGTCGCCGCCATGCCGAACGGCGGCGTGACGCTGAACTCGGCCTATCTGCGGCCGCGCTCGCGCGGGACCGTGCGGCTCGCCAGCGCGGATCCGGCCGCGGCGCCGCTGATCGACCCGAACTACTGGGAGGATCCGCGCGACCGCGAGATGTCGATCAAGGGGCTGAAGCTCGCCCGGGAGATCATGGCGCAGGCGCCGCTCAGGCCCTTCATCCTTGCCGAGCGGCTGCCAGGGCCGGACGTGCGGACCGACCGGGACTATTTCGACTTCGCCTGCCGCCACGCCAAGACCGACCACCACCCCGCGGGCACCTGCCGGATGGGGAGCGACCCGGCCGCCGTCGTCGATCCGCGTCTCCGCTTCAACGGCATCGCCGGGCTGCGGGTGGTGGACGCCTCGATCATGCCGACGGTCGTGTCCTCGAACACCAACGCGCCGACGATCATGATCGCGGAGAAGGCCGCCGACATGATCAAGGCCGACCACGGGGCGCGATGATGCCTACCGCTCAGCGCCTCGATCGCTCATTCTCCCCCCGAACACCGCGGGGGGACACGATGAACAAGCGGCCGACGATCGTCGATGTGGCCAAAGCGGCGGGCGTCTCCAAGTCCACCGTCTCGAACGTGCTTCAGAACAGCCCGCTGGTCCGCCCCGCGACCCGGGTGCTGGTCGAGCGCGCAATGGGCGACCTCGGCTACGTCTACAACCGCGCGGCGGCGAACCTGCGCGGCGCCGACGTCGGGCTGATCGGGCTCGTCATCAACGACCTGCGCAACCCGTTCTTCACCGAGTTCGCGGCCAGCGCGCAGATGACCTTTGCCGAGCGTGGCTATGCCACCGTCATCGCCAACACCGACGAAAACCCCGCGACCCAGGCCCAGGTCATGGCCTCGATGATCGAGCACGGCGTCTCCGGCTTCCTGCTGTCGCCAACCTATGTCGAGGAACCCGACGGGCTGGAAGCCGTGCACCGCGCCGGGATCCCGGCGATGCAGGTGCTGCGCCGGATCGACCCGCGCACCGCGGACTTCCCCTTCGCGTCGCTCGACTACGAGACCGGGGGGCGGCTCGCCACCGAGCATCTGCTCGCCCTCGGCCTCCGCCGCATCGCCTTCGTCGGCGGGCTGGAGGACCGCCCTGTGACCGACGAGCGCATGGCCGGTTACCGCGCGGTGATGGCCGAGGTCGGGCTCGACACGCTCGCGCTCCACGGCCGTCCCTCACGCGCCTTCGGCCGCGACACGGCGCTGTCGCTGTCGCGCGACGTCGAGGGGGTGATCTGCTTCTCCGACCTCGTGGCGCTTGGCATGCTCGCCGGCTTCGCCCAAGCCGGCGTCCGCGTCGGCGATGACGTGCGGCTCGTCGGCTTCGACGACATCGAGGAATGCGCCCTGACCTGGCCGCGGCTCTCCTCCGTCCGCTGCGACATCGCCCGCTTCGGCCGCGAGTCCGCCGCGGCCATGCTCGCCTGGCTCGAGGAGGGGGTGCGACCGCCCGAGACCCGCCTCGCGCCCGTCGAGCTGATGGTGCGAGCGTCGAGCACCGGGGGGCCGGCATGACCCTTCTCGCCAACACCGTCTCTCGCCGGATCGAGTGGGGCGACTGCGACCCGGCCGGCATCGTCTTCAACCCGCGCTTCTTCGCCTTCTTCGACGACGCCACCGCGATGCTGATCGAGGCCGCCGGCTGGTCGCATGCCCGCGTCGTCGCGGAGCTCGGCGCGCTCGGCTGGCCGCTCGTCGCCACCCGTGCCGAGTTCCGGGCCCCCTGCGCCACCGACGACCGGGTGACGATCACCAGCCGCTTCACCGACCTCCGCCGGTCGAGCTTCGACGTGGCTCACCGGCTGGAACGCGACGGCACCCTCTGCGTCGAGGGTTTCGAGACCCGGGTCTGGACCCGCCGCGACGCCGACGGCCGCCTCGCCTCGATGCCGATCCCGGAAGCGGTGCGCGCGACCTTCCGCGGTTCCTGACGCGCGGGAAGCCCCGTTCCGACGCCCTCGCCGGCGCGGCCCCCGCCGCGCCTCGTTTCCACCTGCCCGAGCGAGACCCGAAGCCATGACCGTCGACGTTCCCCAAGCCATCCTCGACGCCCTGACCGACGTCGCCATGCCGCGCCTCCCGGCCGATCGCCCGGCGCCCGAGGCAATCGAGGCCGGCGGCGTCCGCCTGCCGGTCCACCGGTACGGCTGCGTGGTCGTCGGCAGCGGCGCCGCCGGCCTGCGCGCCGCGGTGGAGATGCATCGCCGCGGCGTCGATGTGGCGGTGATCAGCCAGAGCGTCTGGGGCGGCACCTCGGCATGCTCCGGCTCGGACAAGCAGACCCTGCACACCGCGAACACCGCCGGCCGGGGCGACGACTTCAAGGCCATGGCCCGCGCCATCCGCGCTGGCGGGGCGATGGACGACGACACGGCCTATGTGGAAGCCGTCGGCTCCGCCCGGATGATGGCCTCGCTCCAGTATCTCGGGCTGCCGCTGCCGCAGGATCAGTTCGGCGGCATCCTGCGCTACCAGACCGACCACGATGAGGTCGGCCGCGCGACGAGCTGCGGTCCACGCACGTCGCGGCTGATGGTGAAGGTGCTGGCCGAGGAGGCGATCCGTCTCGGCGTCCCGATCTTCAACCACACCACCGCCGTCCGCATCCTGACGGACGGTGGCCGTGCCGCCGGGGTCCTGACGGTGCGCCCGAAGCAGGCCGGAGCGGAGAATCCCCTCGGCCTCGTGCTCTTTCAGGCACCGGTCCTCGTCCTCGCCGCGGGCGGGCCGGGCGAGCTCTATCGCGACAGCGTCTATCCGAACGGCTGCTTCGGCTCTCTCGGCCTCGCGCTCGAAGCCGGGATCGAGGCGGTGAACCTGACCGAGAGCCAGTTCGGCATCGGCACCCGCCGCGAGGGCTTCCCCTGGAACCTCTCAGGCACCTACGCGCAGGCCCTGCCGCACATCTATTCCGTCGACGCCGAGGGCCACGAGCACCATTTCCTCGCCGCCTACTATCGCGGCACGCAGGAACTCGCCTCCGCCGTGTTCCGCAAGGGCTACCAGTGGCCGTTCCATGCCACCCGGATGCTCGACTTCGGCTCCTCCCTCGTCGATCTCGCGATCTTCCGCGAGGGCCAGGCCGGGCGGCGCGTGTTCATGGACTTCAATCGCAACCCCGAGCCGGTCCCCGGCGACGCCCCCTTCAGCCTTGAGCGCCTCGACGAGGACGTCGCCACCTACCTCCGCACCGCCGGCGCCACCCAGGCGCTGCCGATCGACCGCCTGCGCCACATGAACCCGCTCGCGATCGAGCTCTACCGCCGCTACAAGATCGACGTCGCCGCCGAGCCGCTCGAGTTCGCCGTCAACAACCAGCACATGAACGGCGGCGTCGCCGTCGACACCTGGGGCCGATCCAGCCTGCCCGGCGCCTACGCCGTCGGCGAGGCGGCCGGCACCCACGGCGTCACCCGCCCCGGCGGCGCCGCACTCAACGCCGGCCAGGTCTTCGGCACCCGCGCCGCCGAGCACATCAGCGCCAGCGGCCGCGCCGTGGCGCCAACCGCCGACATCCGCCCCGCCGCCGAGGCCGCGGTCGCCGCGGTCGCCGCCGCCCTGCGCCCCGACAGCCCGCTCAGCGTCCGCGGCGTCCGCGCGGCGGTGCAGGCCCGGATGAGCGACCAAGCCGGAATGATCTGCGACCCCGCCAGCGTCGCCACCGCCCTCGCGGAGGCCCGCGCCCTCACCGCCGAGATCCGCGCCCGCGGCATCGCGCCGGGCCGCGCCTCCGAAGCGGGCCGGGCGCTGCAATGGCGGCAGATGGCGCTCGCGTCCGAGGCCGTCCTCACCGCCCTCGACGCCTACATCCGCGCCGGCGGCGGCAGCCGCGGCGCCCGCGCCATTCTCGACGCGAAGGGCGCCTCGCTGCCCCTCGCCGCCGACGGGCCGCTCGACGCCTACCGCTTCCGCGTTGAGCGTGACGGCGACCGCGACGAGCAGCTTCTCGTCCGGCTCGAGGGCGACGGCTTCGGTGTCGCGTCCCGCCCGAACCGCCCCTTCGACGAGGCCGCCCGCTCGTTCTTCGAACGCGACTGGCCCGACTGGCTCACCGGCCGGATCTTCGACCTCGACGCGGGCGCCGCCTGATGCCGGCCTTTCCGAACCGTCGCGCCGTCGCCATCGGCGAGGCCATGCTCGAACTCGCCCCGGTCGATGGCGGCCTCTACCGCCGCGCCTATGCCGGCGACACCTTCAACACCATCTGGCACATGGCGCAGCTCCTCGGCCCGGCAGCGAGCACCGGCTTCGTGACCCGCGTAGGCCAGGACAGCCTCTCCGAGGCCTTCATCGCCGAGATGGCGGCCGACGGCCTCGACGTCTCGGGCGTCACCCACGACCCCGAGCGCGGCATGGGCCTCTACCTGATCGAGCTCGATGGCGCCGAGCGCAGCTTCCACTACTGGCGCTCCGCCTCCGCCGCCCGCCGCCTCGCCGACGACCCCGCCGCGCTGGCGGCGGCGCTTGACGGTGCCGGGCTCGCCCACCTCTCCGGCATCACCCTCGCGATCCTGCCGCCCGCGGGGCGCGACGCCCTCTTTGCCGTCCTCGCCGAGGCCCGCGGCAAGGGCACCCTCATCTCCTTCGACCCCAATATCCGGCCGCGCCTCTGGTCTTCGGGCGACGAGATCCGGGAGACGATCCCGCGGATGCACGCGCTGACCGACATCGCGCTGCCGAGCTTCGACGACGAGGTGGCGCACTGGGCGGACCGAACGCCCGAGGCCACGATCGCGCGGTTCACGGCCAGCGGCGTCGGCGAGATCGCGGTCAAGAACGGCGCCGGAAGCGTCCGCTTCCGCGCGGGCGACGTCGAGGGAGACTGTCCGACCCCGCCGGTCGACGGTATCCGCGACACCACCGGCGCCGGTGACGCTTTCAACGCCGGCTATCTCGCGGCGCGGCTGGCCGGGCTCGCTCCCGACAGGTCCATCGCCTGCGGTCAGGCCGTCTCCGCCGAAGTCATTCGCACCCCCGGCGCCCGGGGGGCGCGGGAGACCATGCGCGCCCTCGGCCGCGGTCTGATCGCATCCTGACGCTTACATTCCTGGAGAGAGGTTTTCCATGACCGGCCTGAGCCTTCCCGGCGACCGCGAGACGGTCGGCCAGACCCTCGAGGACTACCTCCTCGACCGGACACCGGACGATGCGCCGCACCGGGCCGCCGCGAAGACCGTGCTGGCGATCGCGGAAGCCGCCGGCCCGGTCGCCTTCCGCCTGTCGCAGGCGGAGCTGCTCGGCGATCCGGCCCGCGTCGTCGGCACCAACACCGGCGGCGATCGACAGAAGGCGCTCGACGTCGCGAGCCACGAGCATTTCCTCGCGGCCCTCAGAGGCGCCGGGGTCGAGGCGATCGCCTCCGAGGAAGCCGACGAGGTCGCCGAGGGGGTGCCGGGCGGGCTGGTCTCGGTGGCGATCGACCCCATCGACGGTTCCAGCGGCATCGGGGTCGGCGCGCTGCTCGGGACACTGTTCGCGGTGCTGCCGGCGCGCGACGGCAAGGAATTCTATCGCCAGTCCGGCCGGGCGCTGCTCGCGGCCGGCTATATCTCCTACGGGCATTCGGTCGATTTCGGCTTCTCCGTCGGCAAGGGCGTCGCCATCGCGACCTTCGATCCCGGCGCGCGGATCTTCCGGGTGGTCGCGGAGAACATCGCCATCCCGGCGGGCACCTCGGAGGTCGCCTTCAACGCCCTGGCGCAACGCCACTGGTCGCCAGGGGTCCGCGCCTATGTGGAGGCCTGCGTCGCGGGCAGAGAGGGCGAGCGCGGCCGCGACTTCAACATGCGCTGGATGGCGGCGGCGGTCGGCGACCTCCAGCGCATCCTCAAGCGCGGCGGCATGTTCTTCTACGCCGCGGACCGGCGCCCGGGATACGAGGCGGGGCGGCTGCGGCTCGTCTATGAGGCAAATCCGATCGCCTTCCTCTGCGAGCAGGCCGGCGGCGCGGCGACCGACGGGCTGCGACCGATCCTCGACATCCCGCCCGCGGAGCTCCACCAGCACACCCCGCTCGTCTTCGGCAGCCGCGAGGAAGTCGAGACCTTCGGCCGCTACCTGTCGCGCGCCGACTGACAATCAGGGAGATCGAAGATGACGCGGATCAGCCTGCGGCAGCTGCTCGACCATGCGGCGGAACACGGCTACGGCCTGCCGGCCTTCAACATGAACAACCTCGAGCAGGGGCTCGCCATCATGGCCGCGGCCGAGGAGACCCGCTCGCCGGTGATCCTGCAGGCGAGCCGCGGCGCCCGCGCCTATGCCGGGGACATGGTGCTGGCGCGAATGATCGACGGCCTTTCCGCCACGCATCCCGACATTCCGCTCTGCATGCACCTCGACCATGGCAACGAGCCCGGGACCTGCGCCACGGCGATCCAGCACGGCTTCACCAGCGTGATGATGGATGGCTCGCTGAAGGCGGACGGCAAGACGCCGGCGGACTACGGCTACAACGCCGGCGTCACGGGACGGGTGGTCGAGATGGCGCATGCCTGCGGCGTGTCGGTCGAGGGCGAGATCGGCGTGCTCGGCAGCCTGGAGACTGGCGGCGGCGAGCAAGAGGACGGGCACGGCTTCGAGGCGACGCTCGGGCACGACCAGCTGTTGACCGACCCCGAGGACGCCGTGCGCTTCGTGCGCGACACCCGGGTCGACGCGCTGGCGGTGGCGATGGGGACGAGCCACGGCGCCTACAAGTTTTCGCGGCGCCCCGACGGCGAGGTGCTGGCGATGGGGGTGATCGAGGAGATCCACCGGCGTCTGCCGAACACCCACCTCGTGATGCACGGCTCGTCGTCGGTGCCGGAGGAGCTGCAGGAGATCATCAACCGCTACGGCGGGGAGATGCCGCCGACCTGGGGGGTCCCGCTCGAGGAGATCCAGCGCGGCATCCGCCACGGGGTGCGCAAGATCAACATCGACACCGACACCCGGATGGCGATGACCGGAGCGATCCGCAAGGTGTTCGCGGAGAACCCGGCGGAGTTCGATCCGCGCAAGTACCTCGTTCCGGCGATGGCCGCGATGAAGAAGCTCTGCATCGAGCGGTTCGAGGCCTTCGGCGCCGCCGGGCAAGCCGACCGAATTCGCCCGATCCCGCTCGGGGAGATGGCGCGGCGCTATGCCGCCGGCACCCTCGACCCCGCGACGGCTTGATCGGGCCTCCTCAAGAACTGGAGCTATTCGAATGAAACCCGAAGACGCATCGGCCTACGCCCGCGACCTCTGCGGCATCGCACCGGTCATTCCGGTGATCGTCGTCAGGGATCTGGTCCATGCCCGACCCTTGGCAAAGGCCCTCGTCGCGGGCGCCTGAAGGTGCTCGAAGTCACTCTCCGCGCCCCGGCGGCGCTGGACGCGATCCGCGCGATGGCGGAGGTCGAGGGGAGCGTTGTCGGGGCGGGCACGCTTCTGACCGCCGCCGACGTGAAGGCGG
>NZ_JAGOMQ010000024.1 GCF_017993425.1 Amaricoccus sp. | reverse complement strand
TCGTCCTCGCCGCGGAACCCGGCGTAGAGCGCCGCCGGCGCCTCCGGACGCGCCGATATCCCACGGGCGACGCGGTCCTGGAGGATGCCGTAGAGCGGCGCGAGCCCGGTCCCGGCGCCGACCAGCAACAGCGGCCCGGCGAAGCCGTCGGGCAGCCGCCGCGGCGCCGCCTTGACCGCGACGCGCAGCTCCGCCCCCGGCGCGAGATCGCGCAGGTAGTGCGAGCACAGCCCCCGCCGCGGCCGCCCGTCTCGAGACGGCAGCGTCAGCACGCCCGCCATGATCCGCACCTGACGCGGGCAGACGAGCGGGCTCGACCCGATCGAGTAGAGCCGCGGCTTCAGCCGGGGCAGGATCTCGATCAGCACGTCGATGGGCGGCACGGATTGCGGGAACGCCTCGAAGAGGTCGAGGAGCGAGTGATAGGTCTCGCGCAGCCAGTCGCGCAGGGCGGCGCGCGCCGGATCGGCCTCGTCGAGGTTCAGCGTGGCGATCCAGCGGTCGAGCTGGAGCTGGTCGTCCGGGTCGCGGCTCGCCGCCCGCATCGCCGCAAGCAGCTCCTCCGGCGCCTGCGGCATCCCGAGGTCGAGATCCTGCGTCAGCAGCCGGTCCACGGCGTAGCCGCCGCGATAGCGGTCGAGCGCCGCCACCGAGGCGCCGAGGATGCGGAACCACGCCTCGCGCGGCAGGCCGAGATGCTGGCACACCCCCTCGACCAGCGCGTCCGGGTTGACCGGGCTGATCGCGAGATGGTCCCCCGCCTCGTAGCCGCCCGCCCCTTCCGGCAGGTCGATGCCGATATGCCGGGTCGACCGGCCCGGCCCGGCGTCGGGCCCGAGCATCTCGTGGTTGAACGCCACCCGCCCGATCCGCGCCGGATCGAGCGCCGCCGCCCGGGCCGGCGGGATGATCTCGACGACGGCCCGCCGCGCCCGCGCCGCCTGCCCGTCCGCCGACCACAGCTTGGCGAACATCTCCAGCCACTGCTTCACCGTGTCGGACTGCCCGGCGATCTCGTCGGCGAGCTCGAGCTTGGCGATGCGCGCGCCCCCGGCCGCCTCCAGCGCCGCATCGTAGGCGGCCGCCGCGGCGCAGAACTTCGGATAGATCCGGTTGCCGATACCAAGGACCGAGAACCCGACGTCGCGGAGCGCGCCGGGCTTGCGGCTGCGCAGCCAGTCGAGGAACGCCTGCCCGCTCGCCGGCGCGTCGCCGTCCCGGCAGGTCGAGGCGATCACCAGCACCAGCGACTCGCGCGCGATCTGGTCGACGTCCACCTCGTCCATCGACAGGACCTGCGGCGCGAGCCCGCCGAGCCGCCGAGCCGCCTGGCGGGCGTAGCCCTCGGCCGTGCCGGTCTCGGAGGCGTAGAGGATGAGCGGCCGCCGCGTCTTGGCCGCCGCCTCCGGCGCGGCGGCCCGCATCGGGCAGATCTCCTGGTCGGCCACCTGCCAGCGGTCCGCCGCGTAGGCGTAGGCGGGCCGCAGCTGGAAGTCGCGCATCTCGTGGTGCCAGACCGGCGTGGTCGAGCCGCCCGCCGCCGGGGCGATCCACGACCATTGCGCCGGGCATTCCCGCCCGGCCTTCTTCTCGCGCAGGTCGTGGATCATGAACTGCCGCGAGGCGGTCTGGTGGTCGACGAGCGTCACCCGTGCCTGCTGGAAGCTGTGGACGATCGCGACGTTGAGCTCCAGGAACGCCCGGTCGCGCCACAGCGTCGCCTCGGACGAGGTGTCGAGCCCGAGCGCCGCGGCGATGTCCGCCGCGCGGTCGTAGCGCTTCTCCTCCCACAGGTTGCGGGCGATCTCGGTCCCCATGAACCAGCCGTTGAACGGCAGGCAGCCGTAGTTGATCCCGCCCACGTCGAGCCGGAAGTTGGCGATCGCCGGCACCGCGCACCACTTCAGCCCCAGCCCGGCGATCGCCGGCGCCGTGGGATGCGAGATCGGCACCTCCATCACCTCGGCCGGATCGAGATGATAGATCCGCGGCTCGTGGCCCGGCATGTCGATGACCAGCGGCAGGATGTCGAAGTCGCTCGGCTCGGCGGGCGGCTCCCAGCCGAGCTTGCGGATCGCCGCCGTCAGCTCGAGGTTCGCCCGGTCGCCGACCACCGAGCCGTCGGCGAGCGTGTGCCCGGCGTAGCGGATCAGCTGGCTGTTCCAGATCCGCGGCCCCCAGCGCTCGCCGGGGCGCGTGGGGCGGAACAGCGTCAGCACGATCTCGACGTTGCCGCCGTTCGTCGCCGCCCGCAGGTGCTCGACGCACTCGGCGAACATCTCGTCCGGGTCGACCACGTGGCGCTTGTCGCGGACGATCAGGTTCTTCCAGCTGATCCGTCCGATGCATTTCGGCGCGTTGCGCCAGGCGAGCCGCGCCCCGTGCTCCAGCTCCTCGAAGGTGTGGGTGTAGGAGCCGGTCGCCCGGATCTCGTGGGCGACCTCCGACCAGCGCTTGTCGAGCCGCGCCTGGCTCCAGCCGAGCTCGCCCGCCACCTGGTCGATGAACTCGCGCGCCGCCTTGGTCAGCCGCTCCTGCTGCGCCATCGGCTCGGAGATGATCCGGATCACCCGCCCGAACAGCGTCTCCCAGCCGAGCCGCGTCCGCTCGGTCAGCGGCAGGCCGAAGGCGCCGAGCGTATCGAGGAGCGGCCCCGCAAGCTTCGGATAATCCCCCGGCGGGACGGCGTTCGACTGGTGGATCTGCGCGAGGTTGCGCAGCTCCTGCCGCAGGCTCCGGAGCCGCGTCGTCGCCCGGCCGAGGAACACCACCGTATCGATCAGATGGCGCGCCAGGGCGTCCATGTCGGCGGTGCGGAAGTGCCGCAACACCTCAGGATGCGTGCGGAACAGCGTCTGGTAGAAGAAGATTCCCGCGTCCTGCGGATGCGCGAGCATCGCCTCCGCGCCCGCCTGCATCTCCGCCGCCACGTCCGGCGCGAGCGCCCGCTCCTCGGCCTCCGCCCGCGCGATCATCGGCGCGGCGATCTCCGCCTCGAAGAAGCGCGCGATCGCCGAATCCTCGCCGCGCGCGAGGTTGTCGCGCTCGAACTCCTCGAGATAGGGCGCCTTGCCCATGGCCCAGACGAAGGTGCGCCCCGCCAGCCGCCAGTGCTCCGCGGTCATCCCGTAGGTGGCGAAGAACGACCCCGCCTCCGCCACGTCGGCGCTGCGCGCCTCCGCGGCCCCCGGCGCCGAGCGATAGGCCTCCCGCAGCGTGAACTCGGTCGCGCGGTCGAGCCCGCGCACCGCCCGGTCGAACAGCGCCAGGAACTCCGTCGGCGCGTGGTCGATCGCCGCCCCGAACTGCTCGACCAGTTCCGGCGCGTCGAGGATCAGCCGCTCGAAGAACATCTCCGTCAGCATCTCGTCGAAGGCAAGGAACTTGTTCCAGCTGTCCTTGACGATGACCCGCTCGACCCGGCTCAACTCCTCCACGGGCCCGGCGCCGGACACGTCGCGACCGCCGGGAATCTCCCCGGCTTCATCCAAGTATCGCTTCTGGAGCGTGCTTGAATTCTTCATCAACGTGTCCTCGCCATGTACGCCAGCTTTTGGAGGCTGTCTTTACGACTGCTTAACGGTTGAAATATTATCCCGTGATGTATTAAGGGATCGCCAAAACCTCGGCGCCAGCTTGCGGGGCGTCGGTCGCGCGGTTCTGCGGCCCCAGCGGAGGTTGGCTCTTGTACGGCATGATCCACCAGGCGGCGCGGGATCTCGCCATCGGCCGGCTCGGCGAGGAGGAATGGAGCCGGCTGGTCGAGGCCGGCGGGCTGAACGGCCGGCACTTCATCGGCTTCGAATACTATTCCGACGCCGACACGATGCGCCTCGTGCGCCTGATCGCCGACCGGCTCGGCTGCTCGATGGCGGAGACCTTCTACCTCTTCGGCCGCACCTGGATCGACTTCGCCGGCGCCTCGGCCTACGGGCGGGTGCTCGGCATGGCGGGCGGCGATCTCGAGACGTTCATCTCGAATCTCGACCGCATGCACGCCTCGATCAAGTCGAACATGCCGCGGGCCTCACTCCCCGGCTTCGAGGTGGTCGAGAGCCGCGACGACGCCATCCACGTCCTCTACCGTTCCGAGCGCGAGGGGCTCGCGCCGTTCGTCCAGGGCATCCTCGGCGCGGTGGCGGAGCGGTTCGGCGAGCGGGTGCGGATCGACTACGAGGAGCGTCCGGGCGGCGCCCTCTTCGTGCTCGCCCGCCAGCCCGTCGATGCCTGACCGTCTCGACGCGGCTGCGGGCCGCGCCATGGGGCTGACGCTCGTCGAGCACGAGCTCTCCTCGCTCTTTCCCGCCTACCTGCGCCTCGACCGCGCGGGCCGCATCGTCGCGGCCGGCCCGTCGATCCGCGCCCATGCCGGCGCCGACCTCGTGGGCGCCGCCTTCTTCGAGCGCTTCCGCATCGAGCGGCCGGCCAACGTCGCCGACCTCGCGGCGCTGCGCAGCCGCGGGCGGCCGATGATCGTGCGGCTGAACGCCGACCGGCCGCTCCGGATGCGGGGCGTCGCCCTGCCCCGCGCCGACGGGCTGTGGCTGATGCTCGGCCATATCCCGGACCTCGAGAGCAAGGAGGCCGCGCCCGACCTCCAGTTCTCCGACTTCTCGCCGACCGACGGCACGCTCGACATGCTGCTCGCGGCGGAGATGCGCTCCGGCCTCCTCGCCGAGGCCCGCGCGCTGGCCGAGGGCCTCGAGGAGCAGAAGAAGGCCGCGGAGCGCGCCAACAGCGCCAAGAGCGCCTTCCTCGCCACGATGAGCCACGAGATCCGCACGCCGATGAACGGCGTCCTCGGCCTCGCCGCGATTCTCGCCGGCACCGACCTCACCCAGGCGCAGCGCGAGATGCTCGACGTGATGATCGCGTCCGGCAAGCTGCTGATGGACATCCTCAACGACGTCCTCGACCTCTCGAAGATCGAGTCGGGCCAGATCGACCTCGAGGAGGCGCCCTTCGACGTCACCGAGCTCGCCGCCGCGGTGCGCGGCCTCTTCGGACCCGTCGCGGCCAGCAAGGGCCTCGCCCTCGACGTGACCCTCGACGCGCCCGTGCCCTGGTGCCTCGGCGACGCGGTTCGGGTGCGCCAGATCCTCGTCAACCTCGTCTCGAACGCGCTGAAGTTCACCGACGCGGGCGGCGTCTCCGTGTCGCTCCGCCTCGCGGCCGAGGGCGACCGCCGCGCGCTGCGCATGGTGGTGCGCGACAGCGGGATCGGCATGTCGGCCGAGGGCATCAGCCGGCTGTTCCGCCCCTTCGTGCAGGCCGACAGCTCGACGACCCGGCGCTTCGGCGGGACCGGCCTCGGGCTCGCCATCGCGAAGCTCCTCTGCACGCAGATGGCGGGCGACATCCGCGTCGAGAGCCGGCTCGGCCGCGGGTCGGTGTTCACCGTCGACCTGCCCTTCGCCGCCGCCCGGCCGCCCTGTGCGGAGCGTCCCGCCAGCGACGGCGGCCGCGACCGCGGCCGCGGCGCGCCGCATGTCCTCGTCGTCGAGGACAACGCCACCAACCAGTTCGTGCTGTCGCTCTTCCTCGGCAAGCTCGGCTACAGCTTCGACGTGGCGAACCACGGGGCGGAGGCGCTGATCGCCTGGGAGCGCCGGCGCTACGACGTCATCCTGATGGACGTCGAGATGCCGGTCCTCGACGGCTTCGAGGCGACCCGCGAGCTGCGCCGCCGCGAGCAGGCGCAGGGGCGGCCCGCCACCCCGATCATCGCGCTCTCGGCCGACGCGATGCTGGAGAACCGCGAGAAGGCCCGCCTCGTCGGCATGGACGACTTCGTCACCAAGCCGATCGACCTCGAGCGGCTGGAGGCGATGATCACCGCCCAGATCGCCCGCCCCCTCGCCGAGCCGTCGGCGCGCCCCCCGTCGCGCGCCAGCGCCTGACCCGCCGCGAGGACTGCGACCGTGTTCACGCGTGAATATTCGCTAAGTGCTTGATTTCACGTGAGAGCGGGTTAACGCATCGTTACCGGACGGCGTTGAGGCGGCCCGGCTGCGGCGCGTGATCCCTGCGGGCGGGCGCCATCCGCCGCGGATCGGGCCCGTCCGGCCTCGTCGCGGCGCCTTGCTGCCGCGCACCTGCGCGGCCGGACCCGAAGACGCCCGCAAGCGTCTGAGGAAAAAGCGATTTCCGCGTCATAAAACGGTCGCGCTTCTGAAATACTACCGTCAACGCCAGGCCGTAGCTTGAGGGCGTCAGGGGCGCGGGCTCGCGTCCCGTCGTCACGCACTCGACCATCCGAAGGGGAACCCAGATGAAAACGGCTCTCACCGCTGGCGTCGCCGCCGCCGCCGTGGCGGCGCTCGCCGGCCCCGCGCTCGCCCAGTCGCGCGACCAGATCCAGATCGCCGGCTCGTCCACCGTCCTGCCCTACGCCGCGATCGTCGCCGAGGCCTTCGGCGAGAACTTCGACCTGCCGACCCCGGTCGTCGCCTCCGGCGGCTCCTCGGCCGGCTTGCAGCAGTTCTGCGCCGGCGTCGGCCTCGACACCATCGACATCGCCAACTCCTCGCGCCCGATCCGCGAGAGCGAGGTCGCGACCTGCGTGGCGAACGGCGTCGCCGACATCGTCGAGGTCCGCATCGGCTACGACGGCATCGTCTTCGCCTCGCGCACCGACGGCCCGGCCTTCTCCGCCTTCACCCCCGCCCAGTGGCACGAGGCGCTCGCCGCCGAGGTCGTCGTCGACGGCAAGCTGGTCGCGAATCCGCACAAGACCTGGGACCAGGTCGACGCGAGCCTGCCGGCCGCCCCGATCCTCGCCTTCGTGCCCGGCACCAAGCACGGCACGCGCGAGGTCTTCGAGGAGAAGGTCATCGCCCAGGGCTGCGAGGATTCCGGCGCGCTCGAGGCGATCGCCGCGCTCAAGGGCGGCGACGAGAAGGCCGCCCACGACGCCTGCGTCAAGCTGCGCACAGACGGCGCCGCGGTCGACATCGACGGCGACTACACCGAGACGCTCGCCCGCATCCAGGGCGACCCGAACGGCATCGGCGTCTTCGGCCTCGCCTTCTACGAGAACAACACCAACGTGCTGAAGGTCGCGACGATCAACGGCGTCACGCCCTCGACGGCGACGATCGCCTCCGGCGAGTACCCGGTCTCGCGCCCGCTGTTCTTCTACCTCAAGAAGGCGCACATCCCCGAGATCGCCGGCCTGAAGGAGTTCGCCGAGTTCTTCGTCTCCGACGCGGTCGCCGGCCCCGACGGCCCGCTCACCGCCTACGGCCTCGTCTCCGACCCGGATCTCGCCGCCACCCAGGCGCGCGTCGCCAGCGAAGAGACCCTCGACGCGGCCATGTGACCGCTCCCCCGGCGCCTCCCCGGGGGGCGCCGGGCCACTCCCGAGCACGGTGAATGCCCATGACCGGCGGCCAGATCCTCCTCGTCCTCGCGGCGCTCGCCGTCGCGGGCTACCTCGCCGGCCGCTGGCGGGCCGCCGCGGTCCTCGCCGCCGGCGCGCCGCTCCACTCCCGCGCCGGCCACCACGGCCTCGCCGTGGCCATGGCGGCGTTCCTCGCCGGCCTGGGCGTCTTCGTCCTTCTCAACTTCCTCGCCATCGCCCTGCCGTCGCTCGGCCAGCCGCAGGTCCTCGGCGTCGCCTCGATCCTGCTCGCCGTCGCCGCCTTCGTCGCGGTCTTCGCGCGGATCGCCCCCCGCTTCCGGGCGCGCAACCTCGTCGAGGCGATGATCCTCGGCCTGCTGATGTGCGCCGCCTCGATCGCGATCTTCACCACCGTCGCCATCGCGCTCTCGCTCGTCTTCGAGACCGCGCGCTTCTTCGGCCAGTACTCCTGGCGCGACTTCTTCTTTGGCACGGTGTGGTCGCCCGCCTTCCAGGGCACGAGCCAGCTCGGGATGCTGCCGCTCCTCTGGGGCACGCTCTACGTCAGCTTCATCGCGCTCGCCGTCGCCGTCCCCGTCGGGCTCTTCATCGCGATCTACCTGACGCAATACGCCACGACCACGACGCGCAGGGCGATCAAGCCGGCCATCGAGATCCTCGCCGGCATCCCCTCGATCGTCTACGGCCTCTTCGCCCTCGTCACCGTCGGCCCGATCCTGCGCGACTGGATCGCCCAGCCGACCGGCCTCGGCAGCTCCGCCGCCTCGGTCGCCACCGCGGGCCTCGTCATGGGGATCATGCTGATCCCCTACGTCTCCTCGCTCTCCGACGACATCATCAACGCCGTCCCGCGCAGCATGACCGAGGGCTCGCTCGGCCTCGGGGCCACCCGCTCCGAGACGATCCGCCGCGTCATCATCCCCGCGGCGCTCCCCGGCATCGTCGGCGCGTTCCTGCTCGCCGCCTCGCGCGCCATCGGCGAGACGATGATCGTCGTCCTCGGCGCCGGCGCCGCCGCGCGGCTCTCGCTCAACCCGTTCGAGGCGATGACCACGGTCACGGTGAAGATCGTCAGCCAGCTGACCGGCGACACCGACTTCAACTCGCCCGAGACGCTCGTCGCCTTCGCCCTCGGCATCACCCTCTTCACGCTCACGCTCGCCATGAACGTCCTCGCCCTCTACATCGTGCGCCGCTACCGGGAGCAGTACGAATGACCGCCGCCCCCACGCTTCCGACCGACGCGGTCCCCACTGCGACGCCCGAGCGCGCCGCGCATACCCGCCGCCGCTACGCCGCCGAGGCGCGGTTCCGCGCCTGCGGGATCGCCGCGGTCGCCGTCGGCCTCCTCGCGCTGGTGTTCCTGCTCGGCTCGGTCCTCAGCCGCGGCCTGCCCGCCTTCACCCAGACCTTCGTCAGGGCCGAGATCTACCTCGACCCCGCCGTGCTCGATCCCTCCGGGACCCGCGACGAGGCGGCGATGAAGAAGGTCCTCACCTTCGCCTACGCGCCGCTGATCAAGGCGTCGCTCGGCGAGCTCGCGGCCGAGCTCCAGGCCGGCCCGGCGCCCGATATCACCCCGGCGCTCCTCGCCGGCATGATCTCCGACGGCGCCCCGGCGCAGCTCCGCGCCTACGTCCTCGCCAACCCCGACGAGCTGGGGAAAACCGTCGAGTTCGAGTTCCTGACCAGCGGCCGCATCGACCAGTTCGCCAAGGGGAACCTCACCCGCGAGCGCGCCGCCGGCGACGCGAAGATCACCCCGGCCCAGCTCGACGCCGCCGACGAGCTGATGCGCCTCGGGGTGATGACCACCCGCCTCAACCGGGCGTTCCTCACCAGCCCCGACGCCTCCGAGAACCGCCCGGAGGCGGCCGGGCTCGGCGTGGCGCTGATCGGCTCGGCCTACATGATGCTGATCGTGCTGGCGCTGTCGCTGCCGATCGGCGTCGCCGCCTCGATCTACCTCGAGGAGTTCGCGCCGAAGAACCGGCTGACCGACCTGATCGAGGTGAACATCTCCAACCTCGCCGCGGTGCCCTCGATCGTCTTCGGCATCCTCGGCCTCGCCATCTTCATCAACTTCCTGCACCTGCCGATGTCCGCGCCGATCGTCGGCGGCCTGGTGCTGACGCTGATGACGCTGCCGACGATCATCATCTCCACCCGCGTGGCGCTGAAGTCGGTGCCGCCGTCGATCAAGGAGGCGGCGCTCGGCGTCGGCGCGAGCCGGATGCAGGCGATCCTCCACCACGTCCTGCCGCTCGCCATGCCCGGCATCCTCACGGGGACGATCATCGGCCTCGCCCACGCCCTCGGCGAGACCGCGCCGCTGCTGCTCATCGGCATGGTCGCCTTCGTGAAGGACTTCCCCGGGCCTCTGCCCGGGGGCGTCATGGACCCCGCCACGGCGCTGCCGGTGCAGGTCTACAACTTCACCCAGCGCGCCGACCCGGCCTTCGTCGAGCGCGCCTCGGGCGCGATCATCGTGCTGCTCGCGTTCCTCGTGATCATGAACGCCGTCGCCATCGTGCTGCGCCAGAAGCTCGAGCGCAAATGGTGAGCGCGGACGGCCCCGACAGAAAGAAAGACGGATGACTCTCGTGGACGACAAGGTGAAGTATCGCCCCATGGACGCGGTGCGAACGGAGACGGTCGGAGCGCAGGAGGCGCAGCCCAAGGTGCGGGCCCGCGACGTCTCGGTGTTCTATGGCGACAAGCAGGCGCTGTTCGACGTCTCGGTCGACATTCCGCCGCGCCAGGTGACCGCCTTCATCGGCCCCTCCGGCTGCGGCAAGTCTACCTTCCTGCGCTGCATCAACCGGATGAACGACACGATCCCGATCGCGCGGGTGCAGGGCGAGATCCTGCTCGACGAGACGTCCATCAACGACCCGCGCGTCGACGTGGTCGAGCTGCGCGCCCGCGTCGGCATGGTGTTCCAGAAGCCGAACCCCTTCCCGAAGTCGATCTTCGAGAACGTCGCCTACGGGCCGCGCATCCACGGCCTGTTCCGCACGAAGGCCGAGCTCGAGGAGACGGTGACCTCGTCGCTGAAGCGCGCCGGCCTGTGGAACGAGGTCAAGGACCGCCTGCACGAGCCCGGCACCGGCCTCTCCGGCGGCCAGCAGCAGCGCCTCTGCATCGCGCGGGCCATCGCCACGCGGCCCGAGGTGGTGCTGATGGACGAGCCCTGCTCCGCCCTCGACCCGATCGCCACCGCGATCATCGAGGAGCTGATCGACGAGCTGCGCACCAAGTACACGATCGTGATCGTCACCCACTCGATGCAGCAGGCCGCCCGCGTCAGCCAGAAGACCGCCTTCTTCCACCTCGGCAAGCTGATCGAGGAAGGCCGGACGGAGGACATCTTCTCCAACCCGCGGCACAAGCAGACCGAGGACTACATCACCGGCAAGATCGGCTGAGCCCCGCGCCCCTTGTCGCGCGTGGGTCGGCCGGACCGGAGGGGAAGCGGCCACACCCGCATCCGGCTCGGCGCCCAAGCCGACGCCTGGCTACACGACGGAGGCGGCGTCCATGTGGGTTCGGCGTCAGAGCGTCTCGTAGCGGCTGCGGTCGCGGTCCGACCAGCGGACGGCGAGGCGGTAGCCGGCGTCGGTCTGGACCTCGCCGCGGACGAGCTTGTGGTCGAAGAGCCAGGCGCGCTTGCGGCCCTGGTCGAAGCCGAGCTCCAGCGTCTCGTCGTGGACGGGGTCGGAGAGCTCGGCGGCGACGAGCTCCAGCAGGCCGGGCACGCCCTCGCCGGTCAGCGCCGAGATCGCCCGGGCGCGCGGCGTGCGGGCGGCGACGGCGAGGAGCGTCTCCGCCTCGTCGGCCGGAAGCGCGTCGATCTTGTTCCAGACCTCGACCATGCGGGCCTCGGCCGCCTCGCCGACCCCGATCTCGCGCAGGATCCCGCGCACGTTCTCGGCCTGGATCTCGGTCTCCGGATGCGAGAGGTCGCGGACGTGCAGGATGAGGTCGGCGTCCACCACCTCCTCCAGCGTCGCCCGGAAGGCGGCGACGAGCTGGTGCGGCAGGTCGGAGATGAAGCCGACGGTGTCGGAGAGGATCGCCCGCTTGCCCGGCGCGACCTCGAAGCCGCGCATGGTGGGATCGAGCGTGGCGAAGAGCATGTCCTTCGCCAGCACCCCGCCCCCGGTCAGGCGGTTGAAGAGCGTCGACTTGCCGGCGTTGGTGTAGCCGACCAGCGCCACCACGGGGAGGTCGGAGCGGCGACGCGCGGCGCGTTGCTGGCCGCGGGTGCGCACGGTTTTCGCCAAAGCCTCGCGGATGCGCTCGATGCGCTCGTCGAGCGCCCGGCGGTCGGCCTCGATCTGGGTCTCGCCGGGGCCGCCGAGGAAGCCGAAGCCGCCGCGCTGGCGCTCGAGATGGGTCCAGGAGCGGACGAGGCGGGATTTCTGGTAGCTCAGATGCGCGAGCTCGACCTGGAGCACGCCCTCGCGGGTCTGGGCGCGGTCGCCGAAGATCTCGAGGATGAGGCCGGTGCGGTCGAGCACCTTGGCCTTCCATTCCTTTTCGAGGTTGCGCTGCTGGATCGGCGAGAGCGGGCCGTCGACGATGACGAGGCCGATCTCTCCTTCGGCGATGCGCGCCTTGATCTCCTCAACCTTGCCGGAGCCGAAGAGCGTGCCGGCGCGGCGTCGCGCCACGGGCGCGAGGAGCGCGTCGACCACGTCGAGATCGAGCGCGCGGGCGAGGCTCTCGGCCTCGGCCAGCGCGTCCTGCGGCTCACGGGGGCCGCGGTCGCGGCCGGAAAGCACCGGATGCAGGACCAGCGTCCGCATCCGG
Organism: Amaricoccus sp.; assembly: GCF_017993425.1. Taxonomy (GTDB): domain Bacteria; phylum Pseudomonadota; class Alphaproteobacteria; order Rhodobacterales; family Rhodobacteraceae; genus Amaricoccus. Next base: position 55,402 of record NZ_JAGOMQ010000024.1, on the reverse strand, counting down.
TCGGGTGCGTCAGTCAGATTCGGCCTCGTAGAGGGTGATGGGCTGCGACGGCATCACCGTCGAGATCGCGTGCTTGTAGACGAGCTGGGACTGCCCGTCGCGGCGCAGCAGGACGCAGAAATTGTCGAACCAGGTGATCACGCCCTGGAGCTTGACGCCGTTCATCAGGAAGATCGTGACCGGGACCTTGGACTTGCGGACGTTGTTCAGGAACGCGTCCTGGAGGTTCTGTTTTTCGGCAGCCATCGTTCTCAGCCTTAAGTTGTATGGGAGCGCCGGCAGGCCGCGCTCGTGTTGTTATTGTGGCCCGAGTATGGGCGGGTGCGGCGGCCATTTCCAGACCCGCCCCATGGATTTTTTGCACACTGGTGCGATCTTGCCGCATTCGCGAATTTCATTCGCATATGCAGCATTCACCCCTGTCGCCACAGCGCCGGGTTGAACAGCGCGATGAGCACCAGCACCTCCATCCGCCCGACGATCATGCCGACGCAGAGCACCGCGAGCGCGGCGCTGGGCAGGTCGCCGTAGCGGATCCCCTCGCTCAGCGCGTCGATCGCCGGGCCGGTGGTGGTGAGCGCGGCGATGGCGAGCGCGAGCCCCTGCTCGAAGGCGAGGCCGATGGCGGTGAGCGCCGTCATCACGATGGCGATCGAGACGAGGAAGAGCATCAGGAAGACGAAGGCCACCCGCGCGCCGCGGTCGGTGATGGCGTTCGGGCCGCGGCCGTGCGGCCAGACGCTGCTCGGGTGGATGAGGAGCTCCATCTCGCGCTGGCCGTGGCGGTAGAGCGCGTAGAGCCGCAGGAGCTTCACGCCGCCGGCCGTGGTGGCGACGCCGCCGCCCATCACCGCGACGCCGAGGAGGATGGCGCCCGGGGTCGGCAGGTCGGACCAGAGCTGCATGGTGCGCCAGTCGACGCTCTCGAAGCCGGTGGTGGTCAAGTAGGAGAGCACGGTGAAGAGGCCGCCCCAGACCGCGCGGGCCGCGGCGGCGAGGTTGTCCTGGCGGTCGATCTCGCTCGCGCCGATGAAGCTGCGCAGGAAGAGGAGCAAGGTCACCCCGAGGACGGAGATCAGCATCAGCCGCACCTCCGGGTCATCGAGCCCGAGATGCCGGCCGAGGCGGGGGCGGAAGCTCAGGAAGCGGTGCGAGACCGCGGCGAGGAGGAAGACGGCGATCGCCGCCTCGCCGAGCCCGCCCGACGAGGCGCCGGAGAGGCCGCCGACCGGGGAGATGCCGCTCGTCGAGAGGGTCGCCATGGCGTGGCAGACCGCGACGAAGGGCCGGTCGCCGGCGACGATCAGCAGGAGCGCCAGCGTCCCCGTGAAGACGGCGTAGACCGGGGCGATGCGGCCGGCGTTGCGCAGGATGCGCGCCGTCGCCTCGCCGACGTCGCCGGCGCGGCGGCCGACGACGCGGGTGTCGTCGAAGTCGCGCACCTCGAAGCCGCCGAGGTTCAGCGGCGCGAGGATGGCGGCGGCGGAGACGAGGACGAGGAGGCCGCCCGCCCAGCCGACCAGCGCCCGCCAGAGATGCACCGATTCCGGCAGGAGCCGCGGCGCGTTGACCAGCGTCGAGCCGGTGGTGGTGAGCGCCGACAGCATCTCGAAATAGGCCCGCCCGTAGCCGAGCCCGGGGATCAGGTGGGCGAGCGGCGCGCCAAGCGCCAGCGGCAGCACGACGTAGGCCACGAGCAGCGTGGCGAGGTGGTAGCGCGCGGCGTTGCGCGGCTGCCGGTTCGCGGTGGCGAGCCCGACCAGCACGGCGATCAGCGCGAGGAAGAGGCCGTTGTAGAAGAAGACGCGGGCCACCAGCCAGTGGCCGCCGCGGGCGGCGTGGAGCGCCGGCACCGCCATCATCGCCGCGGCGATCAGCGCCAGGATGACGATCGCCGGGAACTGGCGCAGCATCCGCATGGCCTAGAAGAAGTCCAGGCCCACCTGGAACAGGCGCTCCACCTCGATGATCGCGTCGCGCATGGCGAAGATCGTCAGCACGTCGCCGTCGCCGAGGCGGGTGTCGCCGCGGGGCGCGATGACCTTGTCGCCCTTGCGGATCAGCCCGATGCGGGCGTGGTCGGGGATGTCGGCCTCGCGCACCAGCTTGCCGGCGATGGCGGAGGTGGAGAGCACCTGCGCCTCGATCACCTCGGCCTCGGCGTCGCCGATCGAGTAGACCGAGCGCACCCGGCCGTGGCGGACGTAGCGCAGGATCGACGAGACGGTGGTGGCGCGCGGGTTGACGTAGGCGTCGATGCCCATGGGCGCGATCAGGCTGATGAGCGAGGGGTCGTTGACGAGCGCGACGACCATCTTCGCGCCCTCGGTCTTGGCGCGGACGCAGGCGAGGATGTTGGTCTTGTCGTCGTCGGTGAGCGCGAGCAGCGCGTCGACGTGCTCGACCTGCGCCTCGGCGAGGAGGTCGATGTCGAGGCCGTCGCCGTTCAGGACCACGGTGCGGCGGAGCGCGTCGGCGACCGCCTCGGCGCGGGCGCGGTTGCGCTCGATGACCTTGAGGCGGATGCGGCGCGGGTCGGCCTCGAGCTTCTGCGCGACGTTGAGGCCGATGTTGCCGCCGCCCAGCACGATGGCGCGGGCGACCTCGATATGGGCCTTGCCGAACACCTCCATCACGCGGGCGACGTCGGGGGTCGCGGCGATGACGTAGATCTGGTCGCCGCCGAAGAGCTGGTCGTTCGGGTCCGGCACGAACAGCCGCTCGCCGCGGCGGACGCCGACCACGACGACGCGCAGGGTCGAGAAGAGCTCGGAGAGCTGGCGGAGCGGCGTGTTGAGCACCGCGCAGGCCTGGTCGAGCGACACGCCGATCAGCTGCGCGCCGCCGTCGAGGAAGCCGCCGATGTCGAAGGCGGCGGGCGCGGTCAGCCGCTGCACCACCGCGTCGGCGACGGCGTATTCGGGCGAGATCACCACGTCGATCGGCAGCGCGTCGGTGCGGTAGAGGTCGGAGTAGATCGCGGTCAGGTAGGCCTGGCTGCGCAGGCGGGCGATCTTGCGCGGCACCTCGAAGATCGAGTGGGCGATCTCGCAGATCACCATGTTGACCTCGTCGGACTGGGTCGCGGCGATCACCATGTCGGCGTCGCGCGCCCCCGCCTGCTCGAGCACCTCCGGGTGCGAGGCGAAGCCGGCGACGCCGCCGACGTCGAAGGCCTCGGTGATGCGGCGCACCACGGCCGGGTCGGTGTCGATGATGGTGACGCGGTTCGCGCCCTCCTCGCGGGCGAGATGCCGCGCGATCTGCCCGCCGACCTGACCCGCGCCGCAGATGATGATCTTCATGGGCGCATCCTGCGACCAGCCGCCGACGGGCTGCGGCGATTCCTTAGCATCCGCGCGCGGCCGGCAACAATCGCCGCGCGGGGGCGCAGGAGCATCGTGCCGCGCGGGGGCGCCTGGGCATCACGCCTCGCGCGCCGGCAGTTTCGTCGCGATCAGCTTGTCGATGCGGCGGCCGTCGAGGTCCACCACCTCGAAGCGCCAGCCCTCGGCGTCGAAGACGGCGCCGGGCTCGGGCAGCTCGCCCAGCCGGTCGAGGGCGAGGCCGGCGAGCGTCGCGTAGCCCTCGGCCTCCAGCTCGTCGAGCCCGAGGATCGCCGCCGCCTCGCCGAGGTTCATGTCGCCGTCCATCAGCCAGGAGCCGTCCTCGCGCTGGAACGCGCCCGGGCCGGCGTCGTGGCCCGCCTCGGGCAGCCGGCCGGCGATGGCGTGGAGCACGTCGAGCGGCGTCACCACGCCCTCTAGGTCGCCGTACTCGTCCACCACCAGCGCCATGTGGACGCGGCTCTCGCGGAAGCGCTCGACGAGCTCCAGCGCCGGCAGGTTCGGCGAGACGAAGAGCGGGTCCTCGCGCACGCCGCGCAGGTCGCCCCCGCCGGCCTGGGCCAGCGCCAGCACGTCCTTGACGTGGACGACGCCGATCACCTCGTCGATGTTGCCGCCCTCGCAGAGCGGATAGCGCGAATGCTTGGCGACGCTGATCCTCTCCACCGCGTCCTCGATCGGCGCGTCGGCGTCGAGGAAGACGAGGTCGTGCCGGGGCGCCATGATCGCCCGGGCCGGCTGGTCGGCGAAGCGCAGCACCCGCTCCAGCATCCGCCGCTCGGCCTGGTGGAAGACGCCGGTCTCGGCGCCCTCGGCGATCATCGCCTTCACCTCCTCCTCGCTGACGTCCGACGAGGGCGGGCGCGACACGCCGAGGAGGCGGAGCACGGTGTCGGTGGAGACGCGCAGGAACCAGACGATCGGCGTGCCGGCCCTGGCGAGCATCGTCATCGGCAGCGCCACCCGCACCGCCACCGCCTCGGGGTTCTGCAGCGCCAGCCGCTTCGGGACCAGCTCGCCGATGATGAGCGAGGCGTAGGTGGTGCCGACGACGACGATCACCAGCGCCATGGTCCGCGCCACCCCGGCGAAGGCCGGGATCTCGCGCAGGACCGCGGCCAGCGGCTCGCCGAGGGCCTCGCCGGAATAGGCGCCGGCGAAGATGCCGATCAGGGTGATGCCGACCTGCACGGTGGAGAGGAAGCTCGTCGGATCCTCGCCGAGCGCCAGCGCGTAGGTCGCGCCGCGCGAGCCGCGCTTCTCCATCTGCTGCAACCGCGGCCGGCGGGACGAGACGATCGCGAGCTCGCTCATGGCGAAGAAGCCGTTGAGCAGGATCAGGACCAGGATGACGGCGACGTCGGCGTAGGGCATCTCGGCTCCGCAGGGGCGACCCCTCCCCCATATCCGACGCGCGGCCCGGCGTCAGCCGGCTTTGCGTCGACCCGTCGCCGGAAAGAATGTTGCAGCGGAGCACGGGCTCCCGCAACTTTCTTCAGAATCCCGGGTTGACGCGCCGCACGCGGCTCCGTAAGGAAAGCCGATGACTCGGGCGCTGGTAATCGAGGCGAGGCGCGAGCGGCGGAGGCCCTGAGGTCCCGCCGGCAGTCGCGCCGCGCCCCCTTCGCCGGGGGCTTTTTTTATCCCTCGCCTCAAGCCCCGACCACGCCCGAGACGACCGAAGACCGGAGAGAGAAGACCGATGCACCGACAGATGACTGGCGCCCAGATCGTCATCCAGGCCCTGAAGGACCAGGGCGTGGACACCGTCTTCGGCTATCCGGGCGGCGCGGTGCTGCCGATCTATGACGAGATCTTCCAGCAGAACGACATCCGCCACATCCTCGTCCGGCACGAGCAGGCGGCCACCCACGCCGCGGAAGGCTACGCCCGCTCCACGGGACGCCCCGGCGTCGTCCTCGTCACCTCTGGGCCCGGCGCGACCAACGCCGTCACCGGCATGACCGACGCGCTGATGGATTCGATCCCGATGGTCGTGCTGACCGGGCAGGTCCCGACCTTCATGATCGGCAACGACGCCTTCCAGGAGGCGGACACCGTCGGCATCACCCGGCCCTGCACCAAGCACAACTGGCTGGTGAAGGACACGGCGCGGCTGGCCGAGACCATCCACACCGCGTTCCACGTCGCCACGCACGGCCGGCCCGGCCCGGTCCTCGTCGACATCCCCAAGGACGTCCAGTTCGCCACCGCCGCCTATGTCTCGCCGGAGGCCGCGCGCCCGCGCTACGCGCCGCGCACCAAGGCGGACCCGGAGGCGATCCTCGCCGCGGTCGAGGCGATCGAGCGCGCCGAGCGGCCGATCCTCTATACCGGCGGCGGCGTGATCAACGCCGGTCCCGAGGCGTGCCGCACCCTGCGCGCGCTCGTCGAGGCGACCGGCTTCCCGATCACCTCGACGCTGATGGGCCTCGGCGCCTATCCGGGCTCCGGCAAGGCCTGGGTCGGGATGCTCGGGATGCACGGCACCTTCGAGGCCAACTGGGCGATGCACGACTGCGACGTCATGGTCTGCCTCGGCGCCCGCTTCGACGACCGCATCACCGGCCGGCTCGATGCCTTCTCGCCGCATTCCTTCAAGATCCACGCCGACATCGACCCGTCCTCGATCAACAAGAACGTCCATGTCGACGTGCCGATCGTCGGCGACGTCGGCTCGGTCATGGCCGACATCCTCGCGCTCTGGCAGGCGCGCGGCGCGCGGACGCGGTCCGAGGCGGTCGCCAAGTGGTGGAAGCAGATCGAGCTCTGGAAGGGCAGGCGCTGCCTCGCCTACCGGAACTCCGACAAGGTCATCAAGCCGCAATACGCGCTGGAGCGGCTCGAGGCGCTGACCCGCGGCCGCGACCGCTACGTGACCACCGAGGTCGGCCAGCACCAGATGTGGGCGGCGCAATACCTGACCTTCGACGATCCGAACCGCTGGATGACCTCCGGCGGCCTCGGGACGATGGGCTACGGCTTCCCCGCCTCGATCGGCGCGCAGATCGCCCACCCGGACGCGCTCGTCATCAACGTCGCCGGCGAGGCCTCGTGGCTGATGAACATGCAGGAGATGGGCACGGCGGTGCAGTTCCGCCTGCCGGTCAAGCAGTTCATCCTCAACAACGAGCGCCTCGGCATGGTCCGCCAGTGGCAGGAGCTGCTGCACGGCGAGCGCTACTCGTCGTCGTGGTCCGAGGCCCTGCCCGACTTCGTGAAGCTCGCCGAGGCGTTCGGGGCGAAGGGCATCCTCTGCAAGGACCCCGCCGACCTCGACGACGCGATCCTGGAGATGATCGAGCATCCCGGCCCGGTGATCTTCGACTGCCTCGTCGAGAAGCACGAGAACTGCTTCCCGATGATCCCCTCCGGCAAGGCGCACAACGAGATGCTGCTCGGCGAGGACGCCACCGAGGGCGCCATCGGCGACGCCGGCGCGGTGCTGGTCTGATGCCCGTCGTCGAGCTCTCCACCATCCCCGGGACCGAGGCCGCCATCGGCCGCGCCCGCGGCCACACGCTCGTCGTCGACCGGCCGGAGGGCAAGGCCGGCGGCCAGGGGCTCGGCTTCAACGGGGGCGAGCTGCTGGCGCTCGCCCTCGGCGGCTGCCTCGCCAACGACCTGCGCTACGTCGCCCATCTCCGGGGCGTCGGGCTCGGGAACGTCGCGATCCGGGTGAATCTCGACATCGACGGGACGCCGCTCCTGGCGCGCTCGGCCGAGATCGTGGTGGCCTGCGCGCTCGCCGACGGCGGCGACCCGGCCGCGCTGGTCGAGGCGGCCGCGCGCGACTGCACGGTCACGAACTCGGTGCGGCCGGGGTTTCCGGTGACGGTGCGCGCCGCCGCGCCGGGGGAGCTCGGGTAGACCCTTTCCGCCGCGCCGATACCTTTCAATGACATGGCCTCGGCGGTTGCGACCGAGGATCCGCCCCAGGAGCCGCGCATGAACGCCCTGCACATCCGCAAGAACGCCTCCCGCCACAGCGCCTACGACCTGCGCAACCCGCTCGGCGATCATCAGGAGACCCATACGCTCGCGGTCCTCGTCGACAACGAGGCCGGCGTGCTGGCGCGGGTCATCGGCCTGTTCTCCGGGCGCGGCTACAACATCGACAGCCTGACCGTGGCCGAGACCGACCACGAGGGCCATCTCTCGCGCATCACCGTGGTCACCACCGGCACGCCGGCGGTGATCGAGCAGATCAAGGCGCAGCTCGGCCGGCTGGTGCCGGTGCATGAGGTGCATGACCTGACGGTCGAGGGTCCCTCGGTGCAGCGCGAGCTGGCGCTGATCAAGGTCGCCGGCGCCGGCGACAAGCGGGTCGAGGCGATGCGCATGGCGGAGGTGTTCCGCGCCCGCATCGTCGACACCACGCTCGAGAGCTTCGTCTTCGAGATCACCGGGGCGCCGGACAAGGTAGACACCTTCGTGTCGCTGATGCGCCCGCTCGGCCTCGTCGACATCGCCCGCACCGGCGTCGCGGCCATCACCCGCGGCGTCTGACCGGCGGCGGCGGGGGGAAGCGCCGGCCTCGGGGAGGCGCGCAAGGCGCCCCCCGCTCGGCCGGCGCTGGCGGTCGGCCGCCTTTGCGGCCGCCCTGCCGAGCGGCCGCAAGCGGCCGCGAGTCTTTGTTTCCTCCCCGCCCTTTGGCGGGGAGGCGCCTGCCCGATAGATTTCAAGCCAGTATGAATGCCTGAAGGGGGAGTGCGGCGCGGGCGGCGCCCCTGCCCCGGCGATCGGGCGGCTCAGCCGTCCTCGCGGGGGTAGCGCTGGCGGGACTCGACGACGTTGAGGTCCATGTGGTTGCGCATGTAGCGCTCCGCGGCGGGGCGGAAGGGCTGGTGGTCCCAGGGCGTGTAGGCGCCGACGCGCAGGGCTTCGTAGATCACCCGCCGCCGGGCCTGGCTGTCGCGGACCTCGGCGTCGAAGCGGCCGAGGTCCCAGAGCTCGGCTACGGCGCGCAGGAGGCCGTCGACGATCGGGCGGCGTCCGGGGTCGGCGGCGACGTTCTCGAGCTCCTCCGGGTCGTCGGCAAGGTCGAAGAACTGCGGCGGCTCGCCGGGCGAGACGACGAGCTTCCAGCGGCCGATGCGCACGCAGACCATCGGCCCGGTCGAGCCTTCGGCGGCGTATTCCATCTGCACGGTGCCGCGCGGGCGATGCCAGTTCACCACGTCGACGAGGCTCATGCCGTCGAGACCGGCCGCCGCCTCGCCGAGATCCGCGCCGGTGAGCGCCGCCAGCGTCGGCATCAGGTCGAGGGTGGAGACGGCCTGCGCGTGCAGCTCCACGTTCAGCCCGGGGGCGGCGATGGTGAAGGGGACGCGGGCGGAGCCTTCGCGGAAGCTCATCTTGAACCACAGGCCGCGCTCGCCGAGCATGTCGCCGTGGTCGGAGAGGAAGACGACGATGGTGTCCTCGGCGAAGCCGCAGCTCTCCAGCGTGGCGAGGATCTCGCCGATCTTCTCGTCGACGTAGGAGATCGAGGCGAAGTAGCCGCGGCGCGCCGCCCGGACGTGCCCGGGCGTGATCTCGAAGGCGGCGTGGTCGAAGGCGCGCATCAGCCGCTGCGAGTGCGGGTCCTGCTCGGCGTAGGGGATCGGGGCGATCTCCGGGTCGAGCGCCGGGCAGTCGGCGTAGAGGTCCCAGTATTTCCGCCGCGCCACGTAGGGGTCGTGGGGATGGGTGAAGCTCGCGGTCAGGCACCAGGGACGGTCGTCGGCGCGGCGCGCGAGGTCGCGGATGCGGGCGACCGCCTGGTAGGCGACGTCGTCGTCGTACTCGAGCTGGTTGGTGATCTCGGCGACGCCGGCGCCCGTCACCGAGCCGAGGTTGTGCCACCACCAGTCGATGCGCGTCTCCGGGTCGCGCCAGTCCGGGGTCCAGCCGAAGTCGGCCGGGTAGATGTCGGTCGTCAGCCGCTCCTCGAAGCCGTGGAGCTGGTCGGGGCCGACGAAGTGCATCTTGCCCGACAGGATGGTGCGGTAGCCGGCGCGGCGCAGGACGTGGGTTAAGGTGGGGATGTCGGAGGGGAACTCGGCGGCGTTGTCGTAGACCCCGGTCTGGCTCGGAAGCCGCCCCGACATGATCGAGGCGCGCGCCGGGGCGCAGAGCGGGCTCGGGCAGTAGGCGTTGGCGAAGCGCGTCGAGCGCGCCGCCAGCGCCCTGAGGTTCGGAGCGTGCAGGAAGTCGGCCGGCCCGTCCGGGAACAGCGTCCCGGCGAGCTGGTCGACCATCAGGATCAGGACGTTCGGCCGCCCCATGCCGGCGCTCAGAGCCCGAGCGCCGCCTTGACCGCCGGCAGGCCGGGCTCGCCGCCGAGGGTGGTGACGCCGGCGAGCCAGCCGTCGAGCACGCCGGGGTTCTCCTTCAGCCACGCCGCCGCCGCGTCGCCCGGGTCCTCGCCGTCGTCGAGGATGCGGCCCATCATGGCGTTCTCGGCGTCGATGTCGAAGGTGAGCTGGCGGAAGAAGGTCGCGGCGTTGGGGCATTCCTCGGCCCAGCCGGTGCGCGCCAGGGTGAATACCTCCGCGCCGCCGTAGTTCGGGCCGAAATAGGCGTCGCCGCCGGAGAGGTAGACGAGGTCGTGGGCGACGTTCATCGGATGCGGCGCCCAGGCGAGGAAGACGATCCAGTCCTCGCCGCGCTCGGCGCGAGTGACCTGGGCGAGCATCGCCTGCTCGCCCGATTCCACCACGCTCCAGTCGCCGAGGCCGAAGTCGTTGGCCTTGATCATGTTGGCGATGTTGGTGTTGGCCGGGGCGCCGCTCTCGATGCCGTAGATCTTGTGGTCGAAGGCGTCGGCGTGGGCGGCGAGGTCGGCGAAGTCCTTCACGCCGCCCTCGGCGACGTAGGCGGGGACGGCGAGGGTGAACTTCGCGCCCTCGAGGTTGCGGTTCAGCACCTCGGCGGCCTTGGAGGCGTCGAGGTCCTCGCGGAATTTCGTCTGCGCCGGCATCCAGTTGCCGAGGAAGACGTCGATGTCGCCCTTCTTCATGCCCTCGTAGCCGATCGGCACCGAGAGGGTGGCGATGTCGGCCTGGTAGCCGAGGGCGTCGAGCACGGTGGCGGCGATGGCGTTCGTCGAGGTGATGTCCGTCCAGCCTGGGTCCGACAGCCGCACGGTGCGGCAGGATTCCGGGTCGGCGGCGAAGGCGCCCCCTGCCGCGAGGGCGACGGCGAGGGCGAGGGCGGAGGACAGCGCGCGGGGCATGGGTCGTCTCCTGTGGCGGTTTGCGCCTCGCCCGGGACGCCCCGCCCGCCTCCGGGGGCGAGCGGCCGTCGCGGCGCGACGCCGGCCAATCTCGGCGATCTCCGGGGCGCGGTAAACTGCGATTCCGACGCCAGCCGCGCCACGACCGGCGCCGGCGCATGGCGGGGCTGGCCGCGCCGGCGCGCGGCCCCCGTCCGGCGTTCCTGCGGGACAGGGCCTCTTGCCCGTTTCCACGCGTGGGCACTGGTTATATAATTGATTTCATTACATTATGCTAGATCACGCGGGCCGCCTTGGGGGTGGCGGCCCGGGCGCGGCGGGGCTAGTCGAGGGCTGACCAGCGGCGGACCTCCACGCGGCCGGCGGGGAGCGCGATGCCGGGGTCGATGGCCTCGGCGAGGAGACGGGCGGCGCGGGCGCATTGGGCGCGGATCTCTGGGATGGCGTAGGTCTCCCAGGCCAGCGGTGCGGTGAGCGGACCGACGGCGAGGAGGCGGCCCGAGGGGCTGGCGCGGGACGGGCGGAGCGGCGCGAGGTCGGGGGTGACCTCGAGGCCGAGGCCGAGCGGGTCGGGCCGCGCCGCGCCGGCGGCGACGAGGGAGGCGACGAGGGGATCGGCCGCGACCGGGCCGGAGCGCGGGCCGGTGCAGTCGATCACCGCGGCGAAGCGGCGGCTGTGCAGCTCGCCCGAGCCGCGGGCGCGCCAGGTGACCGCGGCGCCGTCCGGCCCGTCGCGGCGTTCGACGACGCGGCCGGCGAGGACGCGCAGGCGGCCCTCGGCGCGGGCCGCGGCGATGCGGCGCGCCACCTCGGGCGCCATGCGGTGGCGATGGGCGTCCCACCACGGACGGGCGTGGCGGAGGAAGCGGCGGCGGGCGTCGAGGGGCAGGCTCGCCCAGATCGCCGGCACGTGCGGGCGCAGCGCGTCGACGACGTCGCCCCAGGCGGCCCCGGTCAGCGCCAGCGCCCGGGTCTCGGCGCGGAGCCAGCGCATCAGCCAGGTGAGATGGGTGCCGAGCGGGATGTCGGCCGGCTCGAGCCGCATCGCCACGCGCGGCCCGTGCGGCTGCGGCGCGAGGCCGCGGCGCGACAGCGCCACGATCGGGCCGGGATGGCCGGCGTCGAGGAGGTCGAGCGCGGCGTCGACCATGCCGAGGCCGGTCCCGAGGATGAGGACGTCGCCCTCCGCCGGCGCCGTCGCGGGCCGTGGCAGCTCGGGGCGCAGGCCGTGGCCGACGGCGAGGATCGCGGCCTGCCCGAGGATCGCCGCGCCGTCGGCGAGCTCGACCCGCACGCCGTGGCCGGTCTCGACGATCTCGCGGGCGACGCCGCGGATATGGGCGAGCCGCCCGTCGCCGCCGCCGGCGGCGTAGGGCCGGAGCGCCTCCTCGAGGTAGCGCCCGTAGAGCCGGCGCTCGGCGTAGCGGTCGGGGTCGTGGCCGAGGCCGGCGGCGGCGAGCCAGTCGGTGAAGTGGCCGGGCTGGTCCTCGAAGGCGCTCATCGAGCGGGCGCGGGCGTTGAGGAGGTGCGAGGGCGAGTCCGTGCCGTAGGCGACGCCGCGGCCGAGCCGCCCGGCGGGATCGACCATGGTGACCCAGAAGCCGTCGGCGCGGACGCGCAGCAGGTGCAGGGCGGCGAGGGCGCCGGCCGCGCCGCCGCCGACGACGATGACGTGGCGGCAGGTCATGGCCGGGCCTCCGCTGTCATCCCCGCGCCTCCGCCGGTTCCGGCGCGGGCGCGAGGTCGGCGAGGCTTGTGGCGTCGAGCACCCCGGCGATGGCGTTGCGGACGTCGAGCATCAGCGCTCGGATGGCGCAGGTCGCCTCGTCCGGGCAGTCGTTGCAGGGGGCATGGGCGCTGCGGCTGGCGCAGGCGATCGGGGCGAGCGGGCCGTTCACCACGCGGAGCGCGTGGCCGACCATGACCTCCCCGGCGGGGCGCAGCAGGCGGTAGCCGCCGCCCCGCGCCGTTCGGGTCGCGACGAAGCCGCCGCTGCGGAGGTCGCGCAGCACCGCATCGAGGGCGCCGCGGGGGGCGGCGAGGTCCGCCGCCAGCTCCGCCGCCGTCGCCCAGCGGCCGGCGTCGAGCGTGGCGAGGCTGAGCAGCGCCCGCAGGCCGAGCTTGCCGTGCCGCGTCAGCATGGCGGCGCGCGGCGGGGGCGGGCTGTCGTGGGCATGGCATCCTTCGCGCTCCCGTGGGGACCGGAAGCGATGGTAGCGCGCTACTCTACAATGTCGACAGGCTTTATCGTTAATCCGCGCTCTTTCGGGAAGCGGGTGGCGGAGAATCGCCCGCCGAGGATGCCGGGATATTGCTCGGGAAAGGCGCGGACCCGCTCGCGCAGGCCGGCGGCGACGCCGCGGGCGAGGGCGGCCACGGCGGCGTTGCCCGTGCCGCGTTCCGCGGGAGCGGCCTCGGGGCCGAGGGCGATCCGGTACCGGCGGAACGGCTCGACCTCGATCGCGGCGAGGGGGAAGAGCGCGGCGCCGTGGCGGAGCGCGAGGCCGGGGGCGCCGGTGGAGAGGCTGACCCAGCCGTCGGGGCCGAACGGCGTCTCGATGAAGCCGCCGCCGGAGAAGAGGCCGTTGGTCATGGTGACGACGCCGCCGGCGCGCAGGGTTCGCAGGACGCGGCGCATGACGTCCGCCGTCTCGCCGCCCTCGAAGACCAGGCGCTCGGCGAGGTGGCGGTTCTCGGCGCGGATGACGCCGGGGTTGAGCACGGCGACGCCGAAGCGGGAGAGCGAGACGCCGTGGAGGTGCGAGCTGACATGGGCGGGCGGCAGGCCGGCGGCGGCCAGCGCGCGCTTGGAGAGGAGCGGGCCGGAGAAGGTGTCGTCGACCCAGAGGATCGCCCCCCTGCCCCGGTCGATCGCGGCGCGGAGCCGGGCGAGGTCGTCGGCGGGGAAGTCGATCGCCGGGTCGAGCCGGCCGGCGAGCTCGGCGGCGGTCAGCATCTGCTGACGGAAGTAGCCGGCGCGCAGGCGGTCGACGACGGCGCGGGGGTCGGCCGGCGCGGCGAGGCCGGCGGCGGCGAGGCCGGCGCGGAGGTGGGCTACGTCCTCGCGGGGGCGGCGGATCGGGCTGGCGGCGAGGCGGCGGCACCAGGCCTCCCAGGCGCGCGGCGGCGCGGTGCGGGCGAGCGCGGCGAGGCTCGCGGCGACGAAGGCGTCGGCGGCGTCGCGCGGGACGACGCGGCGCTGCGCGCGGGGGCGCAGCTCGCGGCGGCGGTAGACGATGTCGGCGGCGGGGCCGCCCTCGGGGGGCAGGGCCTCGACGATCTCCCAGGTCAGGCGATCGCCGCGGGCGGCGGGGGCGTGGTCGTCGCGCCCGGCGGTCATGCGGCCTCCGCGGCGGCGCGGCGGTCGGGGCGGTCGGGGCGGCGGCCGGCGACCGGGCGGGGACCCCCGGCGGCGGAGGTCACGCCGCCTTGGCGCCCCGGCGGGCGAAGCGGACGCCGGCGAGCGCCGCGGCGGCCGAGCCGATCAGCAGGAAGCCCGCGGGCAGCGGCACCGGCGCGGGGGCCGGGGTCGAGGGGACCGGCGCGGCGTTGCCGGGCAGCGAGACGTGGTAGGCGAGGTCCTTGCCGTGGGTGAAGGCGAGCGCGAGGTAGAGCGTGCCGCCGAAGCTGTCGGCAAGGTCGAGCGTCACCGACTGGGCCGGCTTGTAGTAGTCGACCTGCACGCCGCTCGCATACTTGCCGTCCCAGTCCCACTGGAAGGGTTTCTCCGAGGTCAGGATCTGGCCGCCGGCCGAGTAGGACCAATCGTACTTCGCCGGCGCGGTGAAGTCGAACGTGAGCTTCTGCGCGCCGGTCGGCAGCGACAGCGCGAAGATGTCGTAGCGGTTGCCCTCGCCGACGCCCTCGATGACGTCGACGTCGCGGCCGACCGCAGTCGGCGACTTCCACGAGCCGCTGAAGGCGCCGCCCGACATGTCGGCCTCGCGCAGCGTCGCGGCGGAGGCGCCGGCGGCGACGAGCGAGGCGAGAAGGGCGGCCGCGATGGCGGTCAGGCGGGGGATCATGGCAGGGCTCCGGGTGACGACGGGCGGGCATGTAGGCGGAGATCCGCCTACCTGCAACCACGTGATCACGTAGGGGTCAACGAATCGTTGACCCGCGCCGGCGTTGTCAGCGCTGGACGTTCGGCGTCTTGAACGTCCCCGCCCGGCGCGCGGCCTCGGCGCGTGCGGGGTCGTGCTCCCAGTGCCAGGGCTCGCCGCTGACGGTACGGACGAACCCGAAGCCGGTGGCGCGGCGCTTCAGCCATTCGTAGGTCGGGTTGCCGTCGCCGCCGGGCACGTCGATGTCGAAGGCGAGGCCGTTCTGGTGCTTGGAGAAGCCGGGCTTGGCGGCGAGGTTGAAGCCGGGGAGCTTGCGCACGAAGCCGTCGTGCAGCGCCTTCTGCTCGCCATAGGAGCGGAAGCCGCTGTTGATGCGGACCACTATCCCGTCGTCGTCGGCGGCGTCGCAGAGGGCGAAGTAGGGCGCAAGGGTGTTCATCGCCACGCGCTCGATCTCGTGGGTGGCGTCGACGATCTCGGCGAGGTCGACCTGGCCGACGAAGCTGCCTCCGGACCAGGCGGCGTTCGGGCCGAACTGGTTGGCGTTGGGGTTCGGGGGCAGCGGGCCGATGGTCACGTTGACGAAGCGGCCGGCGAGGTTGCGGGTCGAGGTCCAGCCGATTCGCGCGCCGTCCTCGCCGAGGGCGAGGCCGAAGACGATGCCGGCCTTGGAGCCGGTCTCGACGCGGCGCACCTCGGCGATGCGCACCTTGGCGCCGCGGGGGATCTTCTGGAATCCGCCGGCGACGGGGATGAACGCCATGAGGTCGCCGTTCTGGCGCAGGCGGGCGTCGTCGTCATCGATCGTGAAGGTTCTGCCGAGATAGCTGCGGGCGATGTCCATAATCGAAGGCTCCGTGATCAAAATGCGCGCGCATCCTAGCACGAATCGCCGCGGCGCGGTCGCCCGGCCGCGATGGGTCTGGAACCGCGCCGCCGGCGCCGCTAGAAGACCGCCGATGCGCGCGCCCCACGACATGATCCGCCCCCGCGAGGGCGTCCTCGACATCGCGGCCTACCAGGCCGGCGAGGCGACCCTGCCCGGCGCGGCCGCGCCGCTGAAGCTCAGCTCGAACGAGAATCCGTTCGGGCCGGGACAGGCGGCGCTCGCCGCGTTCCGCGACAGCGCCGACAAGCTGCACGTCTACCCGGAATCGAGCCATGCCCGGCTCCGGGGGGCGATCGGGCGGGCGCATGGGCTCGACCCGGAGCGCCTTGTCTGCGGGGCCGGGTCGGACGAGATCATCGCGCTTCTCGCGCAGGCCTATTGCAGCGCGGGCGACGAGGTCGTGTTCACCGACCACGCCTTCGGCATGTACCGCATCAGCGCGCGCGCCGCGGGGGCGACGCCGGTCGAGGTGGCGGAGCGCGAGCGGCGGACGGACGTCGACGCCATCCTCGCCGCCTGCGGGCCGCGCACCCGGCTGGTGTTCCTCGCGAGCCCGAACAACCCGACCGGGGCGCTGACGCCCGAGGCGGAGGTGGCGCGGCTGGCCGGGGGGCTGCCGCCGCAGGCGCTGCTGGTGCTCGACGGGGCCTATGCGGAATACGTTCCCGGCTTCGACGGCCATGCCCGGCTCGTCGCCGCGCGCGACAACGTGGTGATGACGCGGACCTTCTCGAAGATCTACGGGCTCGGGGGCCTGCGCATCGGCTGGGCCTTCGCGCCGGAGCACGTGATCGACGTGCTGAACCGGATGCGCGGGCCGTTCAACCTCTCGACCCCGGCGCTGCGCACGGCCGAGGCGGCGGTCGAGGACCAGGCATATGTCGCCTGGTGCCGCGCCGAGAACACCCGCAACCGCGCCTGGCTCGCCGACGCGCTGGCGATGCGGGGCGTGCCGTCCGATCCCTCGGCGGCCAACTTCGTGCTCGCCCGCTTTCGCGACGCCGCCGACGCCGCCGCCTGCGACCGCACGCTGCGCGCCGCGGGGCTGATCGTGCGCCGCGCGGCGAGCTTCAACCTGCCCGAAGCCCTCCGCATCACCGTCGGAGACGCGGAGGCCTGCGCCCGTGTCGTCGCCGCCGTCGATGCGCATCTCGGAGCCACCGTCTGATGGCCTATCGTCACGTCGCGCTGATCGGCCTCGGGCTGATCGCCTCCTCGATCAGCCACGCCATGCGCCGCGCCGGGATGGAGGCGCGCATCACCGGCTACGCCCGCTCGGCCCCGACGCGGCGCGAGGCGCAGGAGCTCGGGATCGCCGAGGTGTTCGCGACGGTCGGCGAGGCGGTGAAGGACGCCGACCTCGTCATCCTCTGCACGCCCGTCGGCGCCATGGGCGAGGTGGCGCAGGAGATGGCGATCAACCTCAAGCGCGGCGCGACGGTCTCGGACGTCGGCTCGGTCAAGCGCTCGGTGATCGAGAGCGTCGGCCCGCACCTGCCGGCCGACGTGCACTTCATCCCGGCGCACCCGATCGCCGGCACCGAGCATTCCGGCCCGGCGGCGGGCTTCGCCTCGCTCTTCGACAACCGCTGGTGCCTGCTGACGCCGCCGCCCGAGGCCGACCCGGCCGCCGTCGAGCAGCTGAGCGAGTTCTGGCGCGCGCTCGGCGCCCGCGTCGACGTGATGGAGGCCGACCACCACGACCTCGTCCTCGCGGTGACGAGCCATGTTCCGCACCTGATCGCCTTCACCGTGGTGGGCGTGGCCGACGACCTCAGCCGGGTGACCGCGTCGGAGGTGATCAACTACTCGGCGGCGGGCTTTCGCGACTTCACCCGCATCGCCGCCTCGGACCCGACGATGTGGCGCGACGTGTTCCTGTCGAACAAGGAGGCGACGCTCGAGATCCTCGGCCGCTTCACCGAGGAGCTCTTCGCGCTGCAGCGGGCGATCCGGCTCGGCGACGGACCGCATCTGCGCGACTACTTCGCCCGCACCCGCGCCATCCGCCGCGGCATCATCGAGGCGGGCCAGGACACCACCGCCCCCGACTTCGGCCGCGGCGTCACGCCCGCCGGCGAGTAGCCGCCTCCCGGCGCCCCCGTCCTCGCGAGACATCGCCCTGGCTGCGGCGCGCCGGCGCGCGCCGATTCTTCGCGTCTGCACGCCAGACGAATGTGTCACGCTCGCGTAACGCGGGGGGTGGTTTACCTTCGTTAACGAAACGCGGGAACCGCAGCAGACGCGAGGAAGCCATGCACGACGCGACCGAGGCAAGCCAGACCATGAGGGCCATCGTGGACGACGCAAGGGAAGGCGAGGCCTTCGCCGCCCTCGCCGATCCCGAGCACGGCGAAGGCCGTGACGCGCTGCTCGCGGTCGCGGCCAAGATCGGCCGGACGCGCCGCCCCGGCCTCTTCTCCGCGATCCCCTCGGGCGTCACCTACCTGACCCAGTTCGCCGCGCACGACCTCGATCTTCGCGGCCGCGAGGACGTCGACGGCCGGCCGCAGCTCGACCTCGCGCTGATCTACGGCGACGGCCCGCGCCACGACCCCTTCGCCTACCAGGTGCCGCAGGGCCCGGGCGAGCCGCGCCACCTGCTGCGCATCGGCCGCGCCCGCCCGGCGTGGAACTCGCCGGCCTGGGGCGCCGCCCGCGACCTGCCGCGCGCCTCGTGCCCGCATCTCGACGCGAACGGCATCGAGGCGCGGAGCGAGGTGCTGGTGCCGAACGCCTTCTCGGACTCGAACCTGATCCTCGGACAGGTCCAGACGCTGTGGGCGCTCCTGCACAACGCCGTCGCCGGCGGGCTCACCGAG
Source organism: Amaricoccus sp. (assembly GCF_017993425.1). Lineage (GTDB taxonomy): Bacteria > Pseudomonadota > Alphaproteobacteria > Rhodobacterales > Rhodobacteraceae > Amaricoccus. Next base: position 37,061 of record NZ_JAGOMQ010000024.1, on the reverse strand, counting down.
CGGGGCATCCGGCCCGAGCCGGCCTTCGAGACCGCGCAGCGGGTCACCCGGCACGTCTACCGGAGCGTGCTCGTCAACGACGTCATCGGCGGCTGGATCTCGCCGCGGCTGCGCGGGCGCTATGTCGCCGCCGAGCCGCGGCTGCTGTCCGGCGCCGGCCTCGCCCGCCTGCCGCGGGCCTTCATGACCGGCGTCGCGCGCATCGGCCACGGCCTCGTCCGCGAGACCTATGCGCTCAACGACCAGCGGCAGTTCGAGGGGCTGCGCGGGCTCATCCGGCACAACAGCTCCGGCCGGCCGGCGGACATGCCGCTGACCGAGGACTGGCTGCTCGATTTCGGGCGGTTCTTCGACTTCGGCGACGGGCGGGTGCAGCACGCGCGCGCCATCGGGCCGCACATCGCCCGGCCCTTCGCCCTCGGCGGCGGGGTGCGGCTGGAGCATCCGACCCCCTCGGACGGCCTCGTGCTGCGCGACCTCCTCGCCTGCACCCGCGCGGCGAGCGGCCTCGAGGGCGCCATGCCGAGCCTGCGCACCCTCGTCGAGCGCATCGACGCGGCGGAGCCGGGGCTCCTCAAGGGCTGCTTCGCCCATCGCGAGGGCGCCTGGCGCAAGCGGCTCGCGCACTGGCTCGAGGACGTGGCGATCCCCGGCCGCACGCGCACGGCGCTGGCGGAGGATCCGCCGCTGACGCTCTTCCTGATGCTCGAGGCGGTCGAGGACTGCGAGGGCGCGCATCTCGGCGCCGTCGGGTCGATCCTGCTCGCCGAGACGCTGGGCGCGGCGCTGCCCGCGCCCGCCTCCGCCGAGGACCTGTCGCTCGCCCGCGACGCGACGTTCCACGGCCTCGTCCCCGAGCGCATGACCGAGCTCGTGCGCTTCCTGCAACGCCACTACCGCTTCCCCGACGGGGCCCGGCTGCACGCCGCCGAGCCCTCCCGGTCCGTCCCCGCCTCCTCCAAGCGCAAGCCATCGGAGACCAAGATGCTCGACGATCAGACCCCCGCCCAGACGAGCGGCCTCTTCGAGGTCGCGGACTACATCGAGCTCGGCAAGCTCGTCGCCGACTGGACCCAGAACAAGGATTGCCGGCCCCGCGACATCCGCGAGCTGCGCGACCAGCTCGACGGCATCGCCAAGGTGCCGACGAACTTCACGGACGTGATGTTCGTCGAGGGCCGGCCGGACGTGCTGGTGCTGCGCCTGCCGGAGAAGGAGCTGATGGCGGAGACCCAGCGCCAGCTCGAGCTCGGCACGACGATGCCGGCCCCGCCCTACAAGCTGCCGAAGTTCTACGACGACATCTACCACCGCAATTTCGGGCCGGAGATGACGTCGCTCGACATCTTCCTCGCCCGGATGGGCGACTACACCATTGCCCGCTGCCAGTAGGCGCCGGGCTCCGCCGCAAACCGACGCGTCCGGTTTGCTTCCTCCCTGACCAGACTGCGGCGGCTCCGGCCGCCGCTTTTTTCGCGTGGGGGCGCGGGGTTTTGCAGGCGGGCCGGTCAGCGGCGGCGGCGGGCGGCGGCGGCGGCGCGCTCGAGCTTGCCGCGGAGGCTCGCGGCCATGTCGGGGCTGCGGATCGGGAAGACATCGATGAACCAGTCGATGGCCGCGCGCTCCGTCGGGGGCTCCTTGCCCACCCAGTTCGAGGCGGCGAGCGAGAGGAAGGACTCCATGGCCTCGCCCGCGCCCTCCTCGTCGCCGAGGTCGATCAGGCTCGCGGCCGCCCAGGCGGGGAGGTCGATCATCGAGTCTCCCGCCACCTCGACGGCCTCGACGCAGGCGGCGTGCTCGCCGCAGAGATGGAGCGCCGTGGCGATGTAGCCATGCGCCGCGCGGGAGTGGCGCATCCCGAAGGCGCGCGCCTGCTCGACGAGATCGGCGGCGCGCTCGCGCTCGCCGGCGAAGGCGAAGCCGGCGGCGGCGGAGATGATCGTCCAGGGGTCGTTCTCGTTCAGGTCGAGCGCGAGCGACAGGTGCGACACGCCGGCGGCGTGCTTGCCGAGCATGGCGTAGGACCAGTAGCGGCAGAGATGCGCCCGGCTGTCGAGCGGGTCGATCGCCAGCGCCCGCGCGGTGAGGTCGAGCGATTCCTCGAGCCGGGCGCGCTCGTTGCGGGCGCCGGGATAGATCAGCGGGCGGACGTTGATGTTGATGGCGAGCGTCACCAGCGCGGGGGCGAAGTCCGGCATCGTGGCGATCAGCTCGCGCAGGATGCCGTCCGCCTTCTGGCGCGAGCCCATCCGCCACTCGTTGGTCAGCGCCTGCGCGAGCAGCCAGAGCTCGTACTTGCGCCCCATCGGGCTCTCGATCTCGCGCGCGGTCTGGAGCCGCGGCGTCGACAGGTGGACGTTGAGCGCCACCGCGAGGTTGCGCAGCGCCGTGCGTTGCAGGCGCACCAGGTCGTCGAGAGCAGCTGTCTCGCGCTCCGCCCAGACGCAGCGGCCGCTCCGCTGGTCGTTGAGGGTGAGCGCCACCACCAGCAGGTCGTGGCTGTGGTGCATGGCGATGCGCAGGTCGTAGGCGCGATAGGTGGGCGGCGAGGAGCCGTTCCGCGGCCCGTCGATCACCATCCAGTCCCGGAAGCGCGACAGCGCCCCGATCATCTCGTGGCGGAAGGTGTCGGCGATGTAGCGCCAGGACGCCGGCAGGTCGCCGGGCGGCGAGACCTCGACCACGATGGCGATCGGCGCGAGGATCTCCGGCTCCGGCTCCGGCGCCGGCTCCGCTGCGACGGCGACGGGGTGGAGCGTGCCCTGCTTGATCGCGACGTAGAGCGCCTGGGTCTTTTCCGAGGGCTCGACGTCGAGCTCCTCGTCGAGCGTCTTCCAGAGGCGCTCGTAGACGCGCATCGCCTGCACGGTGTCGCCGCGCGCGAGATGCGCCTGCATGGCGGCGCGGCAGGCGCCCTCGTGCGTCGGCTCGGCGCGGGTCAGCGCCTCGGCGAGCGCGAGCCGGGCGTCGGGGCCCTCGGCCGCGTTCATCGCCGCCTCCAGCCGGTTGACGAGCTGCGAGGTCAGCCGCTCGCGCTGCACGGCGACCCAGAGGTCGAAATCGGGGTCGAGGTCCTCGAAATCGGCGAAGAGCCGGGAGAGGTCGGCGTCGTCGCGGGAGAGGAGCGTCGGCGGCTCGCCCCGCGACGCCGCCTCGGCCGCATCGACGACGTCGACCCGCACCGGCGCGGTCAGCCGGATCATGCTGCGGTCGGCGTCGAGCAGATCCTCCGCCGGGCCGAGGTCGGCCTTGAGCCGGCGCAGGGTCTGGCGCAGCGCCGCGCGGGCGTGGTCGGCGCCGGAATCGCTCCAGAGCAGCGTGGCGATCCGCTCGCGGCTCTCCGAGCGCGCCGGCTGGAGCGCGAGATAGACCATGATCGCCAGCGCCTTGCGCCCGGAGAGCGGGATCTCCACGCCGGAGATCGTCAGCCGCGCCGGCCCGACGGTGGTCAGCAGCGCGTTGGAGGTGACGGTCGCGTCCATCAGAACAGCTCCGCCGCGGCGCCCGGCGCGCCGGGAAGCGGCGCCGGACCCGGTTCGCGCATCGGGCCGGGCATCGGCTGCAATCCGGGCGCGAAGACCTTGGCGACCGCGAGCCCGCCCGCCCGCGCATCCGGGCCGGCGAGGTCGATCGCCAGCGGCTCGATCCCGAGCCGGGCGAGATGCGCGACAAGGCCCGCAAGATCGTCCACGCGCGGCCCGGCGGCCGCGAGCGGCGGCAGCGGCGCGAAGGCGGGCGTGGCGTCGACGTCGAGGGCGGCGCGGCGCAGGGTCGCCGCGTCCTCCGGCGCGGCCCGGCCGGCCTTCGCGCGGAGCCGCACGATCTCGAGCCCGATCTCCATCTGCAGCAGCTCCAGCGCGGCGCCGGCCAGCGCCGCCTCGAGCCCGAGCGCCGCCTTCAGTCCGACGACGAGCCCGCCCTCGCCCGTCCCGTCGCGCGACAGCGCCGCCGCCACCGGCAGGCCGGTCGGCGAGGGCAGCAGCAGGAAGCTCGTCGGCCGCGCCGGTCCCGGCGCGCCCGCCCGCAGCGCCGCCATCATCGTCGCCGCCCCGGCCAGATCCTCCGCGCCGACCGCCCGCGGCCGCACGGCGCCGCTCCACCAGGAAGCCGCGGCGTCGCGCTCGACCAGCTCCAGGAGGCCCGAGAGCCGGGCCGCCTCCGGGGTCGGCCCCGCGCCTGCGCCGAGGCTGCGCGGCGGGGCCTCGGCCGCGAGCGGCAGGTCGCGGAACACAGCCGCGGCCGGCAACGCGACCGGGCGCCCGTGCGCGAGGCCAGAGCCGAGGACGGCCGGCCCCTCGCCCCAGACGGCTCGCAAACGTGGATCGACGGAAAGCTCCGGCGGCGCGGCGGCCGCTCCGCCCGCGCTCATCCCGGCCAGCGTCTCGCTCGCCTCGCCGGCGAGCTTGCCCGCGGCCTCGGCGAGGTCGCGCCCGCCGCCGCCGACGGCGAGGCCGCCGCAGGCGCCCGCGAGATAGACGAAACCCGGCGCAGCGGCGTTCGGCAGCGCCGCCGCCCAGTCGAGCCGAAGAAGCGCCGGGGCGAGAGGATCCCCGTCGCGACCCAGCGCCGTGAGCAGCCGCGCCACGCTCTCGGATACGGCCGTCGTAGCCGCGACCTCGAGACTCATGCCGCCACCCTACGCGTTCGTCAGTCGCCCCCTCTTAAACCTTTCTCGGCGCAATTCACAGCCGCAATAGCCCGGCGTCGCGCCAGCGGCGGCGCGATCGCCCGGGCGACGGGCAGAACGACAACCTGTCAGATCGACAGGCAGACGTACTTCATCTCCAGGTAGTCCTCGATTCCGTGGCGCGAGCCCTCGCGGCCGAGGCCCGACTGCTTCACGCCGCCGAACGGGGCCACCTCGGTCGAGATCAGGCCGCTGTTCACCCCGACCATGCCGTATTCCAGCGCCTCGGCGACGCGCCAGACCCGGCCGAGGTCGCGGGCGTAGAAGTAGCTCGCGAGGCCGAAGATGGTGTCGTTGGCCTGCTCGATCACATCCGCCTCGTCCTCGAAGCGGAAGAGCGGCGCGACCGGGCCGAAGGTCTCCTCGCGGGTCACGATCATGTCGGTGGTCACGCCGGTCAGCACCGTGGGCTCGAAGAAGTTGCCGCCGAGGGCATGGCGGCCGCCGCCGATGACGACCTTGGCGCCCTTGGAGACGGCGTCCTTGACGTGGCTCTCGACCTTCTCCAGCGCGGCGGCGTTGATCAGCGGCCCCTCGATCACCCCGGGCTCGAAGCCGTCGCCGACCTTGAGCTTCGACACCCGCTCGGCGAGCTTCGCGGCGAAGGCGTCGTAGACGCCGGACTGGACGTAGATGCGGTTGGCGCAGACGCAGGTCTGGCCGTTGTTGCGGTATTTCGAGATGATCGCGCCCTCGGCCGCGGCGTCGAGGTCGGCGTCGTCGAAGACGATGAACGGCGCGTTGCCGCCGAGCTCCATCGAGCATTTCAGCACCTGCCCCGCCGCCTGGGCGAGCAGGATGCGCCCGACCTCGGTCGAGCCGGTGAAGGTGAGCTTGCGCACCTTCGGGTGCTCGCAGAACACCTTGCCGATCCTCGATGACCACTTGGAGGTGACGACGCTGAAGAGGCCCTTCGGCACGCCGGCGCGCTCGGCGAGCACCGCCATGGCGAGCGCCGAGAGCGGGGTCTCGCCGGCGGGCTTGGCCACGAAGCCGCAGCCGGCGGCGAGCGCGGGGGCGACCTTGCGGGCGATCATGGCGTTGGGGAAGTTCCACGGCGTGATCGAGGCGGCGACGCCGATCGGCTGCTTCAGCACGATGAGGCGCTTGTCGGGCTGGTGGCCGGGGATGGTCTCGCCGTAGACGCGCTTCGCCTCCTCGGCGAACCACTCGACGAAGGAGGCGCCGTAGAGGATCTCGCCCCGCGCCTCGGCCAGCGGCTTGCCCATCTCGGCGGTGAGGATCGCGGCGAGGTCGTCGGCGTTCGCCACCATCAGGTCGAACCACTTGCGCAGCACCGCGGCGCGGTCCTTGCCGGTCCGCGCCGCCCAGGGCTTCTGCGCGACATAGGCCGCCTCGATGGCGCGGGCGGCCTCGGCCTCGCCCATGTCGGGGACGCTGGCGATGGCGTCGCCGCGGGCGGGGTTGGTCACCGGGAAGCTGCCCCCGGCGTCGGCGCCGACCCATTCGCCGGCGACATAGGCCTGCTCGCGCAGCAGGTCCGGATCCGCGAGCATGGACTTGAGATCGGTGGTGTCGAGCATGGGTGCGACTCCGCAGGTCGGGGATGCCGGAACCCATCACAAAGCCACCCCGGTCGCAACCCCGGGGGCGCCCGTTATTCAGGCGCCGGGGGCGTGCGGAACGCCGCGGCGCCGGGGTCCTCCTGCGTTCCCGGGGCGACGGGGGCGCCGGTGCGGAAGGCGGCGCGGCCGATGAGGTGCGCGCCCACCGGCGCCGAGGCGAGCATGAAAAGGAGGACGACGAGCGGCACGACCACGCCCGCCCAGGTGTCGGCGAGGAGCGCGGCGGCGAGGCGGACGAGCCCGAGGCCGAGGGCGCCCGCCTTGGTGGCGGCGTGCATCCGGGCGTAGACGTCGCGGAGCCGCAGCAGGCCGATGCCGGCGACGAGGCAGAAGCCCCCGCCTGCGACCATGAGCGCGGCGGCCAGCCACTCGATCATCCGCCGTCCCCCCGGCTGCGCTCGATGTAGCTCGCGAAGGCGACGGTCGCGAGGAAGGCGATCGGCGCGAGTCCGATCGCGGCGTAGATGCAGGCGCCGACGCCGCTGACCAGCCGGAACAGCACGAGGAAGACCACCATCACCACTGAGACCAGGTCGAGGGCGATCATCGCCTGCGCCGCGGCGAGTCCCGGCCCGCCGCCTGCCTCCGCCTCCGCCACGGCGCCGCTTCCCGTTTCGCCGCGCCACCTTACGGCCCGGCCGCCCGGTTGCAGCCGCGCGCTCGGCGCGGGCCGCGCCCCTTGCGCCCCCATCGCCGCCGGGTCATGTCTCGGCCATGGACCGGAGCCGTCTCGACGCGGAGAGCATCGCCCTGGCGCTCGCCGCGCCGGAGGGAGGCTCGTCCGACTTCGACCTCGATCCGGAGATGCGCCCGCCCGGCGTGACGACGCTGCGCCCCGCCTCGGTCCTCGTGGCGCTGGTCGAGCGCGGGCCGCGGCTCGCCGTCATCCTCACGCGCCGCGCCGCCCGCCTCGCCCATCACCCGGGCCAGGTCGCGTTTCCGGGCGGCAAGCAGGACCCGGGCGACCCCGACGCCGTCTCGGCCGCGCTGCGCGAGGCCGAGGAGGAGATCGGCCTCCCCCGCGCGGCGGTGCGCATCCTCGGCGCCCTCGCCCCGCATGACACGGTGACGAGCTTCCGCGTGACGCCCTTCGTCGGCCTCGTCACCGCCGCCTTCATCCCCCGCCTCGACCGCGCCGAGGTCGACGAGATCTTCGAGGTGCCGCTCGACTTCCTGCTCGCGCCCTCCAACCTCCAGGTCCACGGCCGGCGCTGGCACGGCCGCTGGCGGCAGTACTACGCCATCCCCTACGGCCCCCACTACATCTGGGGGGCGACCGCGCGGATGCTGAAATCCCTCGCCGACCGCCTCGCCCCATGACCGACCCCGATCCGGATCCCGAGCGACGCCGCTCGCCCGCCCCCTCGGCCGAGGCCGACCCCGCGTCGGCCCGCCCGGTCGCCGGCCAGACCGGCCCGGATCCCGCGCCAGCCGACACGGCCGACTCCGGGCCGGCACGGGACGCGCCGGCCCGCATCGACGCGCCGTGGCTGCGCGCGCCCGGACCCCGCGCCGTCTGCGCCCTGCTCGAGGGCGCCGGCAGGCAGGCGCTCTTCGTCGGCGGCTGCGTCCGCGACGCCCTCCTCGGCCGCGCCCCCGCCGACATCGACGTCGCCACCGACGCTCGCCCGGTCGAGGTGATCGCGCTCGCCGAGGCCGCGGGCCTGCGCGCCGCGCCGACCGGGATCGAGCACGGCACCGTCACCCTCGTCCACGGCGGCGCGCCGGTCGAGGTCACCACCTTCCGCCGCGATGTCGCCACGGACGGCCGCCGCGCCGTCGTCGCCTTCTCCGACGACGTCGTCGAGGACGCGGGCCGGCGCGACTTCACCATGAACGCCCTCTACGCCCGCCCGGACGGCGCCGTGGTCGATCCGCTCGGCGGCCTGCCCGACCTCCGCGCCGGCCGCGTCCGCTTCGTCGGCGACCCGGACGCGCGCATCGCCGAGGACCACCTGCGCATCCTGCGCTTCTTCCGCTTCCACGCGTGGTTCGGCGCGCCCGGGGGCGGGATCGACGCCGAGGGGCTCGCCGCCTGCGCCGCCGGCGCCGAGGGGGTCGACCGCCTCTCGCGCGAGCGCGTCGGCGCCGAGATCGCCCGCCTCCTCGCGGCGCCGGACCCCGCCGCCGCCCTCGCCGCCATGGCGGCGAGCGGCGTCCTCGCCCGCGTGCTGCCCGGGGCCGATCCCCGCGCCATCGGCCCGCTCGCCCATGTCGAGGCCGCCGGCGGCTGGCCGCCGGCCTGGCGCCGCCGCCTCGCCGCGCTCGGCCCGGGCCCCGACTGGCCCGACCGCCTCCGCCTTTCCCGCAGCGACGCAAGCGGGCTCGCCGCCGTCGTCGAGGCCGGAGAATCCCCGCTCGCCCCGGCCGCGGCCGCCTTCCGCTTCGGCCCCGACGCCGCCCGCGACGCCGCGCTGATCCGCGCCGCCCGCGAGGGCGTCGCGCCGGCCGCCGGCCTCGAGGCCGAGCTCGCCCGCGGGGCCGCGGCGAGGCTCCCCCTCCGCGCCGCCGAGCTGCCGCTTTCCGGCCCGCCCCTCGGCGCCGCGCTCCGCCGCGCCGAGGCCGCCTGGCTCGCAGCCGATCTCCGCCTCTCCCCCGAAGCCGTCCGCGCCGCCGCCCTCGCCGGCGCCTGAGCGCCCCGCGGCCAGCCGGCGGGGGTCAGTAGAAGAATTCCTCCCGGACGATCCTGCCCGCCTCGTTCACCGTGTAGACGGCGACCTCCTGCATGGCGCCGGTCTCGCCGGTCTCGCGGTTCCGCGTCTCCATCGCGAAGATCACCGCAAACCGGTCCGCGCCGTGCAGATACGGACCCTCGACCTTCCCCCCGGTCACCTCGAAGGCCCCGTTCCACCACTCGTGCTTGGCCTTGATCGCCGCGAGCCCGCGCGACGTCGCCGTGCCGGGGCCGTTCATGTCCATCGCCTCGACCGAGACCGCGCCCTCGTCGTAGAGCTCGTCCAGCCCCGCCATCTCCCGGCCCTCGCGGCAATTGGCCACGAGCTTCCCAGCCGTAGCCTTCAACGCCTCGGCACCCATCGCATCCTCCGATGTTCTCTCAATGTTCACGACATACCGCCCCCCGGCGATTCGCGCAAACCCTCATCGCAGCCACAGCCGCGCGTCGCGCGGCAGCAGGAGGCGCCCCTCGCGGTCGCCTGGCCCGCGGAGATCACCAAAGCGGTTGGGAAGATTCCGTCGATCCGACACCCCCGTCTCGCCGAAGCTGGCGCGCCGCCCAGCCCGTCCGTCCCCCCCCCCGGCGGCCCGCCGCCGCGGCCCGGCGCCTTGACACCCTGGCCCGCGGCGCTTCAATCCGGGGCAGCCCCAAGGCCCAGGGATCCGCCATGCTCGACCGCCGCCGCCTGCTCGCGGCCCTCGCCACCCTCCTCCTGCCCACGCCGCGCACGCTCGCCGCGCCGGCCGCGGCCGCGCCCGCCATCCGCCCCGCCATCCGTCCCGCCATCCGTCCCGCCGTCCGTCCCGCTGTCCGCATCGTCGACGGCTGGGTCGTCACCGACCGCGACCTCGCCGAGATCGCCCGCCTTGCGCGTTGACGCCGACGGCCCCGGCCGGGCCGCCTTCGCCCGCGGCTTCGACGTCTGCGTGATCGGCGCCGGCCCCGCCGGCATCACGCTCGCCCGCCGCCTCGCCGTCCTCGGCCACGACGTCGCGCTGATGGAGGGCGGCGGCGAGGACATCACCGCCGAGAGCCAGGAGATCTACGAGGGCGAGCCCGTCGGCCGCGACTACTGGCCGCTCGATGTGCCGCGCCTGCGCTTCCTCGGCGGCAGCTCCGGCCACTGGGGCGGCTGGTGCCGGCCGCTCGACGACGCCGACTTCGCGGCGAAGTCGTGGAACCCGATGAGCGGCTGGCCGATCGACAAGGCCGCGCTCGACCCCTACGCGGACGAGGCCGACGGCATCCTCGACATCCCGCACGCCGAGCCCGACCGCACCGACGCCGAGGCGGTCGACGGCTTCCGCCAGGTGTTCTTCCGCTTCAGCCTGCCGCCCACCAACTTCCGCGACAAGTATTCCCCCGAGCTCGACGCCTCGGAGCGCATCACCCTCGGCCTCAACGCCAACCTCGTCGACCTCGAGCTGACCCCGGACGGGACGGAGATCGCCGGCGCCCGCTTCCGCGGCTGGGCGGCGGACGACCCTGGCTTCCGCGTCACGGCGCGCGCCTACGTCCTCGCCTGCGGCGGCATCGAGAACCCGCGGCTCCTGCTCAACTTCGACCGCCAGGCGCCGGGCGGCATCGGCAACCGGAGCGGCCTCGTCGGCCGCTACTTCTGCGAGCACCCGCATTTCGTGCTGGCCGAGGCGATCTTCCGCTCGCCCTTCGACCTGCCGAAGCTCAGCTTCTACTCGCCCACCGAGGCCTTCATGGCCGAGAACGAGGTCCTGAACTTCGGGATGCGCATCGAGCGCATGGACGAGCCGTTCTTCCGCCAGTTCGGCACCATCGCCGGCGACCCGGCCTGCACCGACCCGTTCATGCTGCGCCTCGCCGAGCGGATCGCCGACGTCTCGCCCGGCTGCGCCCCCGGCGGCGACGGGCGCGTCGCCTTCGACGGCCTCCTGCGCTTCGCCCACGAGCAGGCGCTCAACCCCGACAGCCGCGTGCTGCTCGTCCCCGGGACCGACCGCTTCGGCCTGCGCCGCGCCGCCCTCGACTGGCGGCTGGGCGAGCTCGACAAGCGCACCCAGCACGTGGCCCTCCTGGCCTTCGGCGAGATGCTGGCCGAGCACGACATCGGCCGCATCCGCATCCGCGACTGGGTGCTGCGCGAACCCTTCGACTGGCCGGGCATCGCCGACGACGAGGTCGGCGGCAAGCACCACATGGGCACCACCCGCATGGCCGACGATCCCCGGCATGGCGTCGTCGACCGCGACTGCAAGGTCCACGGGATGGCCAACCTCTGGATCGCCGGCTCCAGCGTCTTCCCGACCGGCGGCCACGCCAATCCGACCTACACGATCATCCAGCTGACGCTCCGCCTCGGCGACCACCTGGATGCGACCTTGGGATGAGAGCCGCAGGTAAAAGGTCGATACTCGCCCCCGCGTGAGCTACCCTCTCCCTCCCGAAGGTGTGGGGGGAATCATGATGAGAACACGCGTCATCCTGGCGGCGGTCGTCGCCTGCACGGTGGTCGCCGCCATACCGGCCGGGGCCGCGTCGCTGAGGGCGGTCTATGCCGGCGTCATAACCGACAGCCGGAACCGCACCGGCGAGTTCGGCCGCACCGGCCTCTACTCGCTGGACGGCCTGCGCGCCGTCTTCACCTTCACCTACAACCTCGCCGGAACCTCGTCGCGCACCTATGTCAAGCCCGATGGAACGGTGAGGACCGAGGTCTCCGGCGGGACCGGCGACTACTTCCCGGGTAATCCGTCGCCGATCGTCCGGGCGCAGGTCAGGATCAACGGCGTCACCGAGCGTTTGCCGGTGGACTATCTCGGGACGGCGGTCGGCTCGGAGAAGCTCCGGGTCTTCTCGACGCGATACTACAATAGCGCGCGCGACGACGTGCGGCAGATCGTCGCGGGATCGGACCCCTTCGCCGCGTCGATCCGCTACCCCGCGGACCTAGAGGCCGAGATCCCGCTGACCGAGCTCGCGGGGATGCCCCCCGAGGGCTATTTCCTGTTCCAGCGCGAGTGCCGGATCAGCCACTGCGCGCCGGACGGCCGCTTCGCCCGCGGCTTCGTCGATCTCGACTCCCTGCAGGTCGCGGCGGTGGTGCCGCTGCCGCCGGCGATCCTGCTCCTCGGGACGGGCCTCGGCGGCCTCGCCTGGCTCGGCCCGGCGACGGCCCGCCGCCTGACGCCCGCCCGGCCCCTTCGCGGGGGCCGGGACGCGGCCCAGTGAAGGCCCCGTCGCACGATGTCGTCGACGGGGCCGGCAAGGTCCACGGGCGCTCGCCAACCGCCGGACCGCCGACTCCAGCGGTTTCCCGGCCGGCGGCCGCCCCCGACCCGACCTGCAAGATCATCCGGCTAACGCCCCGCCGCGGCGCTCCCGCGAGGATGACGCGCCGCTGAGACTCGCGTCGCTTTTCACGCGTTCGTGCGCTATGGTCGTGCCGAACGGTGTGGTGGGGAGAAGCTCCGATGCGGGTGACCGGAACGATTCTATCGTGCATCGCCGCCTGCGCGGCCATCGCCGCAGCCGCTCCGGCCGAGGCGGCGTTCATGAAGCTGAAGCTCACCGGCCGCGTCTCCGACAGCTACGCGAGCGTCAACGACAGCGGCAGGTTCGGCCTGCCCGCGGGGCGCGGATTGAAGGATCGGCGGGTCGTCATGGTGTTCGACTACGACGTCCGCCAGCCCGGCGTGGAGATCCAGCGCAACGACGATCCGGAAGGCAAGTCCGTCTATGCGCTGGGAGGCTTCGGCAACGGCTGGACCCACCCGATCCTGCGGGCGAGCGTCAAGATCCACGGCGTCACGGAGAGCGTGCCGGCCGAGAGCCTGGTCACCTCCTACTTCGGCGGAAACAAGTCCGAGCGGCGGGTCAGCGCCAACGCCATGGCCGGGGGACGCATCGAGACGGTGTTCGAGGCGCTTCCCGGGCAGCCCTTCGGACTCAACCTTTCCGCGCCGCTGGCGCTGACGCACCTCGTCAACGACGGCGCCAGCTTCGCCTTCGACTTCGCCAAGTGCCTGCCGGACTACTGCGTGCAGCCGGGCTCCTTCGCCGCCGTCGACCTCGAGACGGCGCGGATCTCCGCCGTGCCCCTGCCTCCCGCCGCGTTGCTCCTCGTCTCCGGCCTCGGCGCGCTCGGCTGGGCCGCCCGCCGCCGCGCCGCCACGGCGGCCTGACGCCAGGTCGCCGGGGCCGAGCCGCGTTCCCGTTCCCGGCGGACGAACGGTCCGGCCCGGGCGATTCGGGATCAATCCTCCTCGACGAAGACCTCGTCGCGCTTCTTCCTGACCGAGGGGAGCACCGAGATCACGATGGCGACGACCGCGAGCCCCAGCAGCGTCGCCGAGATCGGCCGCTCGACGAAGATCATCGGATCGCCGCGGCTGATGATCATCGCCCGCCGCAGGTGCTCCTCGAGGAGCGGCCCGAGCACGAAGCCGAGGAGCAGCGGCGCCGGCTCGCAGCCGAGCTTGACCAGCGCGTAGCCGATCACCCCGAAGACCGCGATCGCATAGACGTCGAAGTTGTTGCCGGCGATCGCGTAGCAGCCGAGCGAGGCGAAGACGATGATCGCCGGGAACAGCACCCGATAGGGCACGGTCAGGAGCTTCACCCAGAGCCCGATCAGCGGCAGGTTCAGCAGCACCAGCATCAGGTTGCCGACCCACATCGACACGATGATGCCCCAGAACAGCGCCGGCTCGTCCTTGATGACGTTCGGCCCCGGCGTGATCCCCTGGATGATGAAGGCGCCGATCATCAGCGCCATCACCGGATGCGCCGGGATGCCGAGCGTCAGCATCGGGATGAAGCTCGTCTGCGCCGCGGCGTTGTTGGCGCTCTCCGGCCCGGCGACGCCCTCGATCGCGCCCTTGCCGAACTCCTGCGGGTTCCGGGAGAGCTTCTTCTCCATCGAGTACGAGGCGAAGGACGACAGCACATGCCCGCCCCCCGGCAGCACGCCGAGGACCGACCCGAGCGCCGTCCCCCGCACCACCGGCGCGGCGATGCGGCGGAACTGCTGCCGCGTCAGCCACAGGTTCGAGACCCGCTTCACCATCACCTCGCGGGTCTGCTCGTCCTCGAGGTTGCGCAGGATCTCGGCGACGCCGAAGATGCCGACCGCCACCGAGACGAAATTCAGCCCCGAGTAGAGCTCGAAGAACCCGAAGGTGAAGCGCGGCGTCCCGGTGTAGATGTCCTGCCCGACCATGCCGAGCAGCAGCCCGAGCACGATCATGGCGAGCGCCTTCAGGATCGAGCCATGCGCCAGCGCGATCGAGGCGATGAGGCCGAGCACGATCAGCGAGAAATACTCCGGCGCCCCGAAGTTCAGCGCCGCCCGCGCCAGCGGCGGCGCGGCGAGCGCGAGGATGAAGGTCGCGACCGTGCCGGCGAAGAACGACCCCAGCGCCGCCGTGGCGAGCGCCGGCCCCGCCTGGCCCTTGCGCGCCATCTGGTAGCCGTCGATCGCCGTCACCGCCGAGGAGCTCTCGCCGGGGAGGTTGATCAGGATCGCCGTCGTCGAGCCGCCGTACTGCGCGCCGTAGTAGATCCCGGCGAGCATGATCAGTGCGGTCACCGGCGCGAAGGAGAAGGTGATCGGCAGCAGCATGGCGATCGTCGCCGTCGGCCCGATCCCCGGCAGCACGCCGACGAGCGTGCCGAGCAGCACGCCGACGAAACAGTAGAGCACGTTGACCGGCGACAGCGCCGTCTCGATCCCGAGCCCGAGGTTGGCGAGGAGTTCCATCAGCGCACCCACGACCCCACGAGCGGCACCGAGACCCCGAGCCCGAAGTGGAAGATCGCCACGCAGGCCGCCGTCAGGCAGGCGGCGATGGCGAGCGCCGCCGCCAGCCCGTTGTGCCGGCTCGCCAGCGCGCTGAGCAGCCCCGCCCCGAAGATCGCCGGAACCAGCCCGAGCCCGCGGATCGTCGCGCCGAAGAAGACGAGCGCGCCGAGGACGAGGACCATGCCCTTCCACGGCGTCACGCCGATCGGGCTGTCCGCCGCCGCGGCGGTCCAGCCCTTGACGACGACCGCCGCCCCGAGCGCCGTCAGCGCCGCCGCGAGGACCAGCGGGAAATACCCCGGGCCCATGCGGAACGCGCTGCCGAGCTCGTAGGTCGAGGCCGCGTAGCCGAAGGCCAGGCCGAAGGCGACGAAGATCAGCCCCGACAGGATGTCCTTGATCCCGGCGCGCTCCATCGCATCAGTTCGCCTTGGCGCCGGCGGCCTCGATCAGCGGCTTCCAGAGCGCGATCTGCTCGGTGAGCTTGGCCGCGAGCGCCTCGGGCGTGGCCTCCTCGGCCGTCGCGGGCGCGGTCCCGAGCTCGCCGAAGCGCTCGGCCACCGCCGGGTCGGCCACCGCCGCCTGCAGCGCGGTCTCGAGCTTGTCGAGGGCCTCCTGCGGCGTGCCGGCGGGGGCGTAGAGCCCGTGCCAGATGCCGAGCTCGAACCCCGACAGCCCCGCCTCGCCGGCGGTCGGCACGTCGGGCAGGCTGGCCAGCCGCTCCGGCGAGGTCACCGCATAGACCTTCACCTCGCCCGCCTTGATCTGGCCGGTGGTGTTCGTCGTCTGGTCGCACATGAAGTCGACCTGCCCGCCGATCAGGTCCGTCATCGCCGGCCCCGTGCCCTGGTAGGGCACCGTCACCACCTCGGCGTCGATCGCCGACATCAGCAGCATCCCGCAGAGATGGCTGGCCGCGCCGATGCCCGCGTTCGCATAGGTCACCGTGTCGGCGTTCGCCTTCACGTAGTCGATCAGCTCCTGCAACGTGTCGGGCTCGAAGTCCTTGCGCGCGACGATCGTCATCGGCACCGAGGTCACCATGCCGATCGGCGCGAAGTCCTTCACCGGGTCGAAGGCGAGGTTCTCGTAGAGCGACGGGGCCGTCGACATGCCGATATGGTGCAGGAGCAGCGTGTAGCCGTCCGGCTTGGCCTTGGCGACCTGCGTCGCGCCGAGCGTGCCCCCTGCCCCGCCGACGTTTTGCACCACGATCTGCTGGGCGAGCGACTTCGACATCGGCTCGGCGACCAGCCGGGTCACCGTGTCGGTCGGCCCGCCGGCCGAGAAGGGCACGACCACCGTGACCGGCTCGCTCGGATAATCCTGCGCCCAGGCCGCGCCGGCGATGATCGAGACGGCCGCAGCCGTCGCCAGAATGCGCATGAGTGCCTCCCTGACATTTTCTTTTGGCAGGGAAACCTTCAGGGAAAGCGCCGCAGCGATCAAGGCTCGGGATGCCGTTGAAAACGCGAAAACCGGACCGCCGGGCCCTCGGGCCGGCATGTCCGGTTTCGCATGGCCCGGCGAAATCGGCCCGGGCGGGCTACCACGGCAAGGAAGGAGCGGGGCTCAGGCCCCGACGGCGAGCTTGCGCTTGGCCTCGGCGCTCTGCGGGTCACGCAGCACGTAGCCGCGGCCCCAGACCGTCTCGATGTAGTTCTCGCCGCCCGTCGCCTCGCTGAGCTTCTTGCGCAGCTTGCAGATGAAGACGTCGATGATCTTCAGCTCCGGCTCGTCCATGCCGCCGTAGAGATGGTTGAGGAACATCTCCTTGGTCAGCGTGGTGCCCTTGCGCAGCGACAGGAGCTCCAGCATCTGGTACTCCTTGCCGGTCAGATGCACAGAGCGCCCGTCGACCTCGACCGTCTTGGCGTCGAGGTTGACCGAGAACTTGCCGGTGGTGATGATCGACTGGGCGTGCCCCTTGGAGCGGCGCACGATCGCATGGATGCGCGCGATCAACTCCTGCCGGTGGAACGGCTTCGTCATGTAGTCGTCGGCGCCGAAGCCGAAGCCCTTGAGCTTCGACTCGGTGTCGTCCGTCCCCGACAGGATCAGGATCGGCGTCTCGACCTTGGCGATCCGGAGCTGGCGCAGCACCTCGTGCCCCGTCATGTCCGGCAGGTTCAGGTCGAGAAGGATCAGATCGTAGTCGTAGAGCTTCGCCAGGTCGACGCCCTCTTCGCCCAGATCGGTCGCGTACACGTTGAGGTTCGCGTTCTGCAGCATCATTTCGATGCTCTTCGATGTCGTCGGGTCGTCCTCGACCAGCAGGATGCGCATTCTACAGCTCCGTCCTTGCAGCGGCTCGCTCTGACACTGGCTATCCTTAACCGCCGCAGGGTTAATGACAGATTACGGGAGTCGGACCCTAGCCGCTCTCCTTAAAGTTGTCTATACTTCTGAATGGCGGTGACCCGCAAGGCGGCGGCGCCGTGGCGGCGCACCGCCGCGCGCCAGATCTCCAGCTCCTCGTCGGAGAGCCGGTACATCTCGCAGGCCTCGCGCGCCCCGATCAGGCCGTTGTCCACCGCGGCGACGACCGTCGCCTTGCGCCGCGCCACCCACCGCTTCGTATTGATCGGCGGCAGGTCGGACCGCGTCAGCTTCGTGCCGTCCGACAGCGTGACGAAGACCGGGCCCTTCTCTCTCCGGATATACATGCCTCGTTCCCTAACACTCGTTACACCCGTCCGATTACTTACCGGGGCACTCATTAAACGCCGGTGAAACCCGGACTTGTCATTACCAGCAGTTTTACTATAACCCGCCTCGATCGAAGGACCGCCCGCATGGACACGCCCGTCAACAGCCTCGGCTTCGCCAGGGCGCCGGCCGACACCCGCGTCGTCGTCGCGATGTCCGGCGGCGTCGACAGCTCGGTCGTGGCCGCGCGCCTCGCGCATGAGGGCTTCGAGGTGATCGGCGTCACGCTTCAGCTGTACGACCACGGGGCCGCGACCGCCCGCCGCGGCGCCTGCTGCGCCGGGCGCGATATTCACGACGCGCGGGCGGTGGCCGAGACGATCGGCATCCCGCACTACGTTCTCGACTACGAGAGCCGCTTCCGCGCGGCCGTGGTGGAGGAGTTCGCCGACGCCTATCTCGCCGGCGCGACCCCCGTTCCCTGCATCCGCTGCAACGAGCGCATCAAGTTCCGCGATCTCCTGGAGACCGCGCTCGACCTGGACGCCGACTGCCTGGCGACCGGACATTACGTTCAACGCACACCCACCCCTCGAGGCGCCACCCTGCGCCGCGCCGCGGACCCTACCCGCGACCAAAGTTACTTCCTGTTCACCACAACGCGCCAGCAGCTGGATTATTTGCGGTTCCCTTTAGGAAATTTTCACTCGAAGGCGCAGGTCCGCTCGGAAGCCGAGCGGTTCGGCCTGCCGGTCGCGGCCAAGCCCGACAGCCAGGATATCTGTTTCGTCCCGACCGGCTCCTACGCCGACGTCGTCGAGCGCCTCCGGCCCGGCGCGGCCGAGCCCGGCGAGGTCGTCCATCTCGACGGCCGCGTCCTCGGCCGACACGATGGCGTGATCCGCTTCACCGTCGGCCAGCGGCGCGGCCTCGGCGTGGCGAGCGGCGAGCCGCTCTACGTCGTCCGCCTCGATCCCGAGGCCCGGCGCGTCGTCGTCGGCCCGCGCGCGGCGCTCGCCCGCCGCGCCTTCCCGGTCGCCGAGGTCAACTGGCTCGGCGACGATCCCTTCGAGGCCGCGCCGCCCGAGGGCTGGGAGATCGAGGCCCGCGTCCGCTCGACCCGCGCCCCGAAGCCCGCCCGCCTCCTCCCCGGTGCGGATGGCCGCGCCACGGTCGAGCTCTACGCCCCCGAGGAGGGCGTCGCCCCCGGCCAGGCCTGCGTCTTCTATGACGGCGACCGCGTCCTCGGCGGCGGCTGGATCACCCGCGCCTGAGGGCGACTATACCGCGCGCCGTCGCGCAATAAAATTACCAACTTTCGTATTCTATTTTAATTCAATGACATACCCCTGCCCATTGTGGGACACTTCCCCGGACCGCCTCAGCGCCCCGTCCGTCCGCCCCGCCGCCGCGGCGCGCCCGGCGGGGTGAGCCCCTCGCGCAGCACCTCCGTCATCGGATGATCGGGGTTCTCGCCCCCGTAGAGATCGAGCAGCAGCGCGATCTCCGCCGGCCCGGCGCTCGGCAGCCCGAGCGCCCAGTCGAGCAGGATCGAGCGGCACTCCGCCGCGCCGATCTCCATCCGGTAGGCCTCGCGGATCAGCCCCCGCGGATCGACCTCCGCCTCCCGCCGCGCCATGCCGTTCCCTCCCCTCACGCAAAGATGCCCGCGCTCGCCGCCCTGCCCGCCTCCAGCGCCTCGCGCAGCCCCGGCCAGGCGTTCGCCACCGCGAGGCCGGACCCGGTCATCCCCCGCTCCGGCGGATGGCGGAAGGCGACCTCGTCGATCAGCGGCCGCACCGGCGCGAGCCCCGCCAGCAGCTCCGCATGCCGCCCCGCCGGCAGCACCGGATACCACACGACGACCGCCGCCTCCGGCCATCTCGCCGCCATCCGCCGCACGAAGGCCGCCGCCGCGGCGTATTCCGTCTTCACCTCGTAGGAGGGATCGACCAGCACCAGCCCCCGCCGCGGCGACAGCGGGGCCATCGCCAGCAGCCGCTCGAAGCCGTCGCGGTGATGGATCGCCGCCCCCGACCCCGCCATCGCCTCGCGCAGCGCCGCGTATTCCGCCGGGTGCAGCTCCATCAGCGTCATCCGGTCCTGCGGCCGCAGCAGCGCCCAGGCGAGCACCGGCGAGCCCGGATAGACCCGCGCCCCGAACTCCGCCCGCGTCATCGCCAGCGCCTGCCCGTAGGGGCTAGCCGGATCGACCTCCGCCCGCTCTATCCCCGCCCTCGCCTCGCCGGTCTTCACGGCCTCCGGCGCGTCGAGGTCGTAGAGCCCCCGCCCGGCATGGGTCTCCGCGTAGCTGATCCCGCGCTCCTTGCGGGTCAGCCAGGCCAGCATCGCCGCCAGGGCCGCGTGCTTGTGCACGTCGGCCGGCCCTCCCGCATGATAGGCGTGTTGGTACGAGAGCATCGGATCCCGATATCCGAAGCCCATCGCATTTGCCAGCGGGGCCGCTTTCCGCCGCCGGCCCGTGCGGCTAAGGTCCGCCCTCGCAACGACGGGAGCGCCCGGATTGAGCCACGGTCATCACCACGGCCACCACCACCACGTCGACCCCGCCGCCGGCGACCGCCGCGTCGCCGTCGCCGTGGCGATCAACCTCGGCCTGACCGTGGCGCAGGTCGTCGGCGGCGTCCTCGCCGGCAGCCTCGCGCTGATCGCCGACGCGCTCCACAACTTCTCCGACGCGATCTCGCTCGTCATCGCCTTCGCGGCGCGCAAAATCGCCCGCCGCCCGGCCGACCCAGCGATGACCTTCGGCTACGGCCGCGCCGAGGTGGTGGCGGCGCTCATCAACTACACCACGCTGATCGTGATCGGCCTCTACCTCGCCGTCGAGGCGTTCGGCCGGCTCCTCGACCCGCAGGGCGTCGACGGCTGGCTCGTCGTCGTCATCGCCGCCGTCGCCCTCGTCGTCGACCTCGCGACCGCGCTGCTGACCTGGACGATGGCGAAGACCAGCGTCAACATCCGCGCCGCCTTCCTCCACAACCTCGCCGACGCCCTCGGCTCCGTCGCGGTCATCCTCGCCGGCACGCTGATCCTGCTCTGGGACTGGCGCCTCGCCGACCCGATCGTGACGCTAGCCATCGCCGGCTACATCCTCTGGATGGCCTTCGCCGAGATCGGCGGGGTGATCCGCATCCTGATGCTCGGCAGCCCGCCCGAGCTCGACGCCGCCGGGGTGGCGCTCGCGCTCGCCGACGTCGAGGGCGTCCGCGAGGCCCACCACCTCCACCTCTGGCAGATGCAGGAGCACGCCGCCGCGCTCGAGGCCCACGTGGTGGTCGAGGCCGGCCGGTGGGAGGAGGCCGACGCGATCAAGGCGACCGCCAAGGCGATGCTCCGCGACCGCTACGGCATCGTCCACGCGACGCTCGAGCTCGAATGCGCCCGCCATGCCTGCCGCGAGACCCTCGCCATCGGCCACCCCGAGCCGCTGGCCGACTAAGGTCAGGCCTGCGCCCGCGTCGCCTCCAGGGCCTCGTCGAAGGCCGCGAGCGTCGCCTCCAGCGCCAGCAGGATCGAGGCGTGCCGGTTCTTGTAGTCCCGCGCCGGCAGCAGCACCTCGAGCCCGTCGAACGGCGCGTCGGGGACCGGCCCCCGGGCCTTCAGCATCGCCGCGAGCTGGTCCCGCGCCGTGGCGATCTCGTCGCGCGTCCGCCCGATCGCGTTGGCCCCGACCACCGACGCCGCCGCCTGCCCGAGCGCGCAGGCCTTGACGTCCTGCCCGAACGCCGCGATCCGCCCGTCCTCCAGCGTCAGGTCCACCGTCACCGTCGAGCCGCAGAGCGGCGAGCGCCGCTTCGCGCTCACCTGCGGGCTCTCCAGCCGCGCCGCATGCGGGATGTCGGCCGCCAGCGCCAGGATGCGCTGGGAGTAGAGCTTGATCAGATCGGTCTCACCGCTCATCCGGCCTTCCTGTACAAGGCGTTTCCCGCCACATAGATAGCCCCGAACCCGCCCGCCGCAAAGGGACCCCATGGCCGCCGACCCCGCGCCCTTCGACCCGGCCACGCTCGCCTGGAACGCCGCCGGCCTCGTGCCGGCCGTCGCCCAGTCGACCGACGGCGAGGTGCTGATGCTCGCCTGGATGAACGCCGCGAGCCTGCGCGAGACGCTGCGGACCGGGCGCGTGAGCTACTGGTCGCGCTCCCGCGGCGCGCTCTGGCGCAAGGGCGAGACCTCGGGGCATGTCCAGCGGCTGGTCGAGCTGCGCGTCGATTGCGATCGCGACGCGCTCCTGCTGATCGTCGAGCAGACCGGCCCGGCGTGCCACACCAACCGCCGCTCCTGTTTTTTCACGGCCTTGCGCGACGGCGTCGAGGTCGTCGTCGCCGAGCCGGAGCTATAGCCCGACCATCGCCCGCACCTCCGCCGGGGTTACGCCCTCCGCCCGCAGCGTGGCGAGGGCGCGGGCGTCGTCGCGCTTGGCGAGGCGGCGGCCGGTCTCGTCGCGGATCAGGCGGTGGTGGAGCCAGAGGGGCGCCGGGAGGTCGAGGAGGGCCTGGAGGAGGCGGTGGAGGGGGGTGACGGGGCGGAGGTCCTCGCCGCGGACGACGTGGGTTATCCCTTGCGCCGCGTCGTCAACGACGACCGCCAAGTGGTAGGAAGTCCCCAGATCTTTTCGTGCGAGCACCGGGTCGCCGAGCTCGGCGGCAAGCTGCTCCGGGTCGATCGGGCGGAGGCCGGCGTGCCAGGGGCCGATCTCCTGCCAGGCGAGGGGGCCGGCCAGGGCGAGGGCGGCGCGGAGGTCGAGGCGGAGGGCGGCGCCGTCCTCGGGGAGGAAGAGGCCCCGGCAAGTGCCTGGATATACTGGACCTTCCGCGCCCTCCTGCGGGGCGGAGAGCGCGATGTCGCGGCGGGTGCAGCGGCAGGCGTAGAGGAGGCGGAGGGCGCGGAGGCGGGCGAGGGCGGCGGCGTAGGCGGGGGCGCGGGTGGATTGGCGGAGGGGGGGATGGGGCCAGGTGAGGCCTAGCCAGGCGAGGTCGTCTAGGATGCCGGCCTCGTAGGCGGGGCGGCAGCGGGTGGCGTCAAGATCTTCTATGCGCAGGATAAATTCCGCTCCCGTGCCGGCGGCGACGAGGGCGGAGAAGGCGTGGCCGAGGTGGAGGCGGCCGGTGGGGGACGGGGCGAAGCGGGTGCGCAGGGCGGGGCCGCGACGTCAGGGCCGGCGGGAGGAGCGGCGGTCCTCGGCGGACTGGTATATCAGGATCCACGCGAGCAGCACGAACATCGGATGCGTCAGGCCGCCGGAGAAGATAACCGCCGGAATCCACAGGAGAAACGTGGCGATCGCCACGAAGGGGCGACCCGCGATCAGGATCGAGAGAGGCGGCAGCAGGAGCGCGAGGACGTAGTTCATGGGCCTCAGGTAGGCGCGACGGGCGCTCGCCGCAAGCGGGGGGAAATCGGCCTTCGCCGTCAATCGGTTGGGTCGGCTGGAAGGCGGCTGGAATCGGGCTGGAATCCGGCTTGCCGGTTTTTAGGCGATTGTTGACGGATCCGGGGCAAGGTGGCGGCTTCCCGAGACATTGCTGACAGGAGGCGTCCCTTGGAGGACCGGCTGCGCACGATCGCCCAGGAGCAGGCCTATCTGAAGATGATGATGGCGCTCGACGACCTTAAGGTCGACGTGGCGGACAGCCGCCTGCGCCAGGCGCTGATCCCGGCGGACTGGGACAAGCTGGAGCGGGTGGCCCCGACCCGCCCGCGCCGCAAGAAGGTGACGGTGGCGCTCGATGCGGACGTGGCGAAGTGGTTCCACGACCTCGGCGAGGGCTATCACCGCCGCATCAACGCGGTGCTGCGGACCTACATGTTCGCGCTGATCTCGAAGGAGGTGCTGGGCCAGGGCGACAGGGACCGGCGCGGGAACGAGATCTGGGGGAAGGCGGCGCCGAAGAAGAAGGAGGATTGAGAGGGGTAACAGCTACTCAAAGAAAGCGTAATATCTAAATCAGTGAAAAATTCTATTGGACATTCGCGCAGTTAAAATAATTTATACAGGTAATACGCGCAAAAAAGATCCTGAAACAGCCGCGTTCTCAATCTCATTTCTAAAGAGATCTATTAGCAGAACAACCTCGTCTTTGATCTCCTCTAAAGACTCCTTCGTAATTTCCTGATTCTCCCCATGGGCAATGTTATTTCTTTGCCCAACCAGCTTTGCGTCGATAAACATCGTCTTAGTTTCAAATACACGAAACGATACGCCCAGAGTCAAGCAAATATCCGAAAGAGTCCTCGAGTCTAAGTTGGAATTCGTCGAAATTACATTTTTATAATGAAGCCGCACTTGGTGCAACTCCCGATCCATTAGAGCATTGCAAACATCTACTAAGGAGTTATGCTTGCCGCGCGATAGAGATGTTGAGCATTCTCTCCACAGATATATAGACATAAAAGATGAGTTTAGATCTTTTAATCTAAGCCCCTGCATAGCAACGAACTCTAGGTAGTAGTTCGCGGCTTTCTTCACAAATCCTTCCCAGTGCGCGTACGCAATTGGTACGAAGGAGCGCCGAAGAGCCATTGCCACATGTTGCGAAAGGCCGTGCGAGTAGCATTGCGAACGCAGAGATGCTATCTCTCTGATCCGCCAAACTCGGTCGGCGCTTACTCGGTCGAGAAATTGGTCAACCGTCCGAATCTTCATGCGGCAAAATGACGGCGCGCAAAAGGAACGATGCGCCGCAATCTCCTCGCGGCAGTAACGCCTGAGCCGGTCCAGTCAGTGAATTCCCTGTCGCTCCAGATGCCGGCGACTGCATCTGCTATGTCTTCGCGCAAGCTCGCGCGCTCCAAATTCCACGCTACACCACAGGCAACTGCTTCAAATTGAGACACAAGAAAGCCACCCTCGTGGCGTCCCTTTCCCACACTGTATCTCTTAAAAGCGTTATCACCTATCTTATCATTCAACAAATCAAATGTAGAGCCAAACCTCCGCGCCCAACCGTCTCGGTCAAAGGCAGGATCCTTGGCCATGTCAACCATCTTTGTATTCAAATATACTCCAAGATCGCCAACCGCTGCCAACTCTTCTTCAGTGGCTTCAGATAAAATTAGAAAGCGAAGAACTTGCTCTAGGTCATATGCCTCGGCAAGAGGCTTATCGCTGAGTGCAATACTCTCTTGAAACGCTTGTTTCCTAGAAAGATCATGCACCCAACGATAGAAATCAGGATCCACCATAACCAAGATACAGTTTCGTACCTCTTGAGGGCTCAGCTGAGAGCCGCCAGTGTTCAAGCGCTGAAATAAATCATACTTCGTATTTTCATTACTCTCTTTGAGAATGATACTCACGTTTATTTTTGATCGCTTAATTGACCTTTTTAGCTCGTCTGGAATAGTCACTTCGGCGACGTCAGATTCCCATTTTTTTCCTTCAAGCGACGGCAGGTACGTCGTTTTCTTCAGTGAAAGCGGCTCAACCGGACGCTCTTGTTCATCTGTCAGGATTCCAACAAATTGGAACAGCGTTGAAAGGCGCTGGAGTCCGTCAATTACGTCCCAAACCCCATCTCTTCTCTGACTAACAAATATTGGTGGAAGAGGTATTCCAAGAAGAATCGACTCAATCAGATTGCTTTTTTGCTGCTCTGTCCACCTAAAAAATCTCTGAAATTCTGGGTGGATATCAAGCTCCTTACTCTCGTAAAGAGATATCCATTCGCCAATAGACATAGAGTAATCGTCAGTTCTAATATCTTGACGAGCCAAGCTTACCTCATCAATGATGGACATTATTTTTACCTGCGGCGCGAGACATGAGGGTGATGTTCGTCCAAATGGTGCTTCGGACCTGCATTCTCAGAATACTTTAGATTCTTCAAGGGGAGTTACGCCGTGACGTAGCCCCGTCCCTAACCACCCCGCAAAGTCCGCCTTCGCCTGGTCCGTATAGCCCTTGTACCGCTCCCGCCGCCCCCGCCGTCCTCCCCGGGCGTCCTCCAGCGGCGGAAACAGCCCGAAGTTGACGTTCATCGGCTGGAACACCGACGCCTCGGCGCCGCCGGTGATGTGGTTGACGAGGGCGCCCATCGCCGTCGTCGGGGGCGGGGGCGTCAGCGCGAGCCCGAGGCGTTCGGCGGCGGCGAGGCGGCCGGCGAGGAGGCCCATGGCGGCGCTCTCGACGTAGCCCTCGACGCCGGTGATCTGGCCGGCGAAGCGGAGGCGGGGGGCGGCGCCGAGGCGCATCGAGCCGTCGAGGAGGCGGGGGGAGTTCAGGAAGGTGTTGCGGTGGATGCCGCCCAGGCGGGCGAAGGATGCGGATTCGAGGCCGGGGATGGTGCGGAAGACCTCGACCTGCGCGGCGTGCTTCATCTTGGTCTGGAAGCCGACGAGGTTGTAAAGGGTGCCGAGCGCGTTGTCGCGGCGGAGCTGGACCACCGCGTAGGGCCTCTCGGGGGCGTGGGGGTTGGTGAGGCCGACGGGCTTCAGCGGGCCGAAGCGGAGGGTGTCGCGGCCGCGCTCGGCCATGACCTCGATGGGGAGGCAGCCCTCGAAATAGGGGGTGTCGCGCTCCCAGTCCTTGAACTCGGTCTTCTCGGCGGCGAGGAGGGCGTCGATGAAGGCCTCGTACTGCGGGCGGGTCATCGGGCAGTTGAGGTAGGCGCGGCGCTCGGCCTCGGTGTCGCCCTTGTCGTAGCGCGACTGGAACCAGGCGCGGGAGAGGTCGATCGTCTCGAAGTGGACGATGGGGGCGATGGCGTCGAAGAAGGCGAGGGCGTCGGCGTCGGTCAGGTCGCGGATGGCGGCGGCGAGGGCGGGCGAGGTCAGCGGGCCGGTGGCGACGATGACGCTGGTCCAGTCCTCGGGGGGGAGGCCCGTGACCTCGCCGCGCTCGATGGTGACGAGGGGGTGAGCTTCGAGGCGGGCGGTGATGGCGGCGGCGAAGGGCTCGCGGTCGATGGCCAGCGCGCTGCCGGCGGGGAGGCGGCAGGCATCGGCCGTGGCGATGACGAGGCCGCCGGCGGCGCGCATCTCCCAGTGGAGGAGGCCGACGGCGTTCTGCTCGTCGTCGTCGGAGCGGAAGGAGTTGGAGCAGACGAGCTCGGCGAGCGCGTCGGTCTTGTGGGCGAAGGTGGGCTGGTGCGGCCGCATCTCGTGGAGGATGACGGGGACGCCCATCTCGGCGGCCTGGAAGGCGGCCTCGGAGCCGGCTAGGCCGCCGCCTATGACGTGGATCGGGTCGGGTCTGGTCATGGGCGGCAGAGGTAGGGGAAAGCCCGGCGGAAGGGAAGCGGCGGCGGCGCGGAACGGGTAACACGCGTGATAGCAGGGTTATCCTATTGTTATTGCCTTGTATTTCAGGGGCTGGATTCCAGGGGGGGGCGATCAGAGGGGCTTGTACATGAAGGTGGTGGCGTCGAGGCGGTCGGTGGCGGCGTCGCGGCACCAGCCGGGGAGGACGCCGGCGGTGCGGTAGCCGAGGGACGCGTAGAGCGGCTCGGCGGCGTCGCCGGTGCGGGTGTCGAGGGTGAGGAGGGAGCGGCCGAGGGCGTGGGCCTCGGCCTCGAGGGCGGCCATCAGCGCGCGGGCGACGCCCCGGCGGCGGGCGTCGGGGTGGACGAGGAGCTTGGCGACCTCGGCGCGGTGGGGCTGGTTCGGGGGGGTGTCGTGGAGGAGCTGGGCCGTGCCGGCGAGGCGGCCGTCGAGGCTCGCGGCGAGGAGGACGCGGCGGTTGGCGGCGAGCGGGGGGAGGACGGCCTCGCGCCAGAAGGCGGCGGCGTCGGCGGGGGTGAAGGGCAGGACGAAGCCGACGCTGGCGCCCTGGGCGACGCAGGCGTGGAGGATGGCGGCGAACTCGGGCAGGCGCCGGGCGAGGCCGTCGGCGTCCAGGCGGCGGATGGCGATCATTGCGGGGAGCTTTCAGGCGGGGAGGAGGACGCAGGAGGCGGAGACCCGGCGGGGAGGTCGTGAAGGTCGAGGCGGCTGAAGGCGATCATCGGGGCGTTCCGGCGAGGAAGCGGAGGTAGGGGGCGCCGCCGCGTGCGGCGCGGCAGGGGACGCGGCGGGGGAAGTCGTGGGGGGTGAGGCCGTCGGCGGCGATCTCCGGGGCGTTCGGACAGAGGGGGCGTGGCGGGCGCCGTTGTCCGGAAAGCCGCAGGCGTAGGTGGGGGGCGGCGGTCATCGGGGCGTCAGACGAGGAAGAGGACGTAGCGGGCGCCCGCGGGGCTGGCGAAGGCGGAGGGGCCGTGGAGGCGGTAGCGGAGGCAGTCGCCGGGGGCGAGGCTGTGGCGGCGGCCTTCGATGGTGACGTCGAGGGCGCCGTCGAGGAGGTAGAGGTGGTGCTCGAGCCCGGGGCGCGGCGGGGCGTCGTAGACGATGCGGGCGCCGGGGGCGAGGGTGACGTCGAGCGCCTCGCCGGCGAGGTCGCGGGCGGGGGGCGAGACGGCGCGGCGGGTGAAGCCGGCGGCGGGGTCGCGGAACACCGGCTGATCGGGAGGGCGGACGAGGGGCGCGAAGCCGTCCTCGACGAGACGCATCAGCGCGGAGAGGGTCAGGCCGTGGGCGGCGCCAAGGCGGCCGAGGACGGCGGCGGTGGGGCTGGTGTCGGCGTTCTCCAGCCGCGAGAGCGTGGCGCGGCTGACGCCGGAGCGGCGGGCGAGCGCGTCGAGGGACCAGCCGCGCGCCGTGCGGAGCGCGCGCAGGCGCTCGGCGAGCTGGCGGTCGAGGGCCGCGTCGGGGCCGCTGAGGTCGTCCATATCGGGGATTATTTCTCTGATATGGGATTCACGTCAAGAAGGCCGTCGACCGGGCGGCGGGACGGCGGTAGATTCCGGGCATGACCATTGCGGATGTCAGCGTGGCGATCGGCGGGCAGGCGTTCGACACGGCGTTGGGGCGCTGCGCGGTCGCGTGGACCGGCGCGGGGCTGCGGCGGGTGCTGCTGCCCGGAGGCGCGGAGCGGCGGCTGGAGCGGATGGGCGCCCGCCCTGCCCCGCCGCCGCCGGACGCCGCCGCGGCCATCGCGGGAATCGTCGCGCATGTCGCCGGCGCGCCGGCGGATTTCGACGGGCTGAGCCTCGACGAGGCCGGCGTGGAGCCGTTCGAGCGGCAGGTCTACGCGGCGCTGCGCCGCGTGGCGCGGGGCGAGACGACCACCTATGGCGCGCTGGCCGCGGCGGTCGGCGCGCCGGGCGCGGCGCGGGAGGTCGGGGCGGCGATGGGGCGCAACCCGTGGCCGATCGTGGTGCCCTGCCATCGGGTGCTGGCGGCGGAGGGCCGGCTCGGCGGCTTCTCCGCGCCGGGGGGCGCGGAGACGAAGCGGCGGCTACTGGCGCTGGAGGGCGTGCACCCGGGCGGGACGCCGGATCTCCCGGGGTTGTTCGGGTAGCGAACCGATTGGAGAATAGGAGAACTTATTCTTCCAAGTAATCTTGCCAACTTGACTTCGCAAAAATATTGTAGCGCGGCAAACTCACTTTACGCGCAAGGACGGTAACATGATCGACCCCGCGACGTCTGTCGAAAGCTATCGAATAGAGCAAATTGAGAAGGAAATTCAGATTCTAAAGGATAGCTCAAAGCTTCTTAATTTTGATCAAATCAAGCAGATGTGTAGATGGATAGGTCTGCCCGTCGCTGTTGCTACGGGGGTTTTTGGTGCCGCGCTGTGGACTTTACTAGAAAGAACAACTGTAACTGCAGCGGAAAGACGGGCAGAGGCAAAAGTCAATGAGCTAACGGCAAGGATCGACAGCTTGGAGACACAGATAACTGATCTTGCAGATAAATCTCAAATGACCCTGCTGAACCTTCACGAGTTCAGTGGTCGCGCAGAGGAAGCCTCAAATTCACTAAGTAGCCGCGCCTATGAGGCGGGGCAGAGAGCGCTCGAAGCTGAGCAAGAACTTGGAAAGCTCAGAACAACTATCGCTGCAGCCGAAGAGGTTCAGAAAGCCTTTACACAAACCAATTCCATTGCCGATTCACTTGCAGGAAACGAGAATTTTCAGCAAGTTATTGGCCAGATTGCTTTCAAAGATCTGTTCGGCCTAGTCGTCGCCTTT
Source organism: Amaricoccus sp. (assembly GCF_017993425.1). Taxonomy (GTDB): domain Bacteria; phylum Pseudomonadota; class Alphaproteobacteria; order Rhodobacterales; family Rhodobacteraceae; genus Amaricoccus. The sequence continues at coordinate 7,651 of NZ_JAGOMQ010000024.1, read as the reverse complement.
GATCGCGAGAGTGGATGCCCGGCCGGCTGGAGCCCCTTCCAGCAGGGGGCGGGCCGCTTTGTAGTCGGCGTAGGAGAGGGTCCCGGGTTATCCGCCCGAGCGTGGCGCGAAGTTGGCGGAGAAGAATCCCACGTCCTTCTCCCGGAAGAAATGCCGAGGCACACACACACCTTCAAGGGGAATAGCGTTCCCAGGGGCGGTTGGGGCGGTCAAATGACAAACCCGGTGGCCGGCGGCGGCAGCCAAGTGGCAGACAACGGAGCTTATACGCCCAAAGGGAGCATTTCTGCGCAAGGAGGCAAGGGCGATGGTAAAACGGCGGCCCACAACACCATGCCCCCATACGTCGCCCTTTATTTTTGTGTGCGGAACGAGCGCTAATTCTGCAACCCGTGGCGGCCGCCTTCTACTCATCATTGCCTAATCACTGGCCACAGCAACCTTCTATACTTTGGATCTCTAGTTTGCACCGGTTGATAGGCTTAATTGGTGGGTCCGCTGCAAGCTTAAAAACGCTCTAGATTTTCACAGTGAAGCATGCGTCAACCGCGTTTTTCTGTCAGCTTCAAACCGGTGGCGCTTGCGGCTTGCTCACCCCACCAACTCCAGCCACTCGTCCTCCGTCAGAACCGCCAGCCCCAGCTCCCGCGCCTTCTTCTCCTTCGACCCCGCGCCCGGGCCGGCGACGACGTAGTCGGTGCGGGCGGAGACGGAGCCGGCGACCTTGGCGCCGAGGGCTTCGGCGCGGGCCTTGGCCTCGGCGCGGGTCATGCGCTCCAGCGTGCCGGTGAAGACCACGGTCTTGCCCACGAGGGGCGAGCCCTCGGTCGAGGGGGCGGCGACGTCGCCGATGTCGAGCCGGGAGACGAGGCGGTCGAGGGCGGCGCGGTTCGCGGGCTCGTGGAAGAAGTCGACGACGCTCGCGGCGAGCACGGGGCCGACGCCGTCGATGTCGTTCAGCTCCTCCCAGGCCGGGCCCTCGTGCTCGTGCGCCGCCGCCATCGCCGCGGCGAAGCGCGACCAGGAGCCGTAGCGGCGGGCGAGGAGGCGGGCGGCGGTCTCGCCGACGTGGCGGATGCCGAGGGCGAAGATCAGCCGGTCGAGCGGGATGTGGCGGCGCTCGTCGATCGCGGCGAACAGGTTCTCTGCGGATTTCTCGCCCCAGCCGTCGCGGTTCCGCATCTGGGTGGCGCAGCCGGGGCCGTGGCGGGCGGCCAGGGTGAAGATGTCGGCCGGCTCGGAGATCCAGCCGTCGGCGTGGAGGGCCTCGACGGCCTTCGACCCGAGGCCCTCGATGTCGAAGGCGCCGCGGGAGACGAAGTGCTTGAGCTTCTCGACCTGCTGGGCCGGGCAGATCAGCGCGCCGGTGCAGTAGGAGGCGGCCTCGCCCGGCTCGCGGACCACGTCGGAGCCGCAGACCGGGCAGGTCTTGGGGAAGACGTAGGGCTCCGGGCCGCGGGGGTGGCTGAGGTCGATGTCCTCGATCTTGGGGATGACGTCGCCGGCGCGGTAGACCTGCACCCAGTCGCCGACGCGGATGTCGCGGCCGTCGCGGATCGGCGCGCCGCGCGAGTCGCGCCCCGAGATGTAGTCCTCGTTGTGGAGGGTGGCGTTCTGCACGACGACGCCGCCGACGGTGACCGGAAGGAGGCGGGCGACCGGAGACAGGGCGCCGGTGCGGCCGACCTGCACGTCGATCGCCTCGAGACGGGTGGTGGCGCGCTGGGCGGAGAACTTGTGGGCGATCGCCCAGCGGGGCGTGGTCGAGCGGAAGCCGAGGCGGGCTTGCAGGTCGAGGCGGTCGACCTTGTAGACGACGCCGTCGATGTCGTAGCCGAGCGTGGCGCGCTGGGCCTCGATGGCGCGGTAGGCTTCGAGCATGGCGTCGAGCCCGTCGCAGCGGGCGGTGAGCGGGTTGGTGGGGAAGCCGAGCACCGCAAGGCGGGCGAGCGCGCCGAACTGGGTGTCGGCGAGCGGCGCGGAGGTCTCGCCCCAGGCGTAGGCGAAGAAGCGGAGCGGGCGGCTAGCGGTGATGGCCGGGTCGAGCTGGCGGAGGGAGCCGGCGGCGGCGTTGCGGGGGTTGGCGAAGGTGCGGGCGCCGGCGGCGAGCTGGCGGGCGTTGAGGGCGGCGAAGTCGGGGTGGCTCATGTAGACCTCGCCGCGGACCTCCAGCACGTCGGGGGCGCCGGCGGCGAGGTCGGCGGGGATGTCGGGGACGACGCGGGCGTTGGCGGTGACGTTCTCGCCGGTCTCGCCGTCGCCGCGGGTGGCGGCCTGCTTGAGGCGGCCCTTCTCGTAGCGGAGCGAGAGGGAGAGGCCGTCGATCTTCGGCTCGGCGGTGAAGGCGAGGGGCGCGTCGTCGGGCAGCCCGAGGAAGCGGCGGACGCGGTCGACGAAATCGGCGATCTCGGCCTCGGCGAAGGCGTTCTCGAGGCTGAGCATCCGGACAGCGTGGCGGACCTTGGCGAAGGTCTCGGACGGCGCGGCGCCGACCTGCCCGGAGGGGCTGTCGGGGCGCTTCAGCCCGGGCCAGGCGAGCTCGATCTCGGCGTTGCGGCGCTTGAGCGCGTCGTAGTCGGCGTCGGAGATCGTGGGGGCGTCGGCCTGGTGGTAGGCGCGGTCGGCGGCGGCGAGGGCCTCGGCGAGGCGCGCGAGCTCGGCGCGCGCCTCCTCCGGCGTCAGGTCGGCGACCGGACGGCCGTCCATCGCCTGGGCTCAGACGAGCTTGGCGTCGAGGGTGATCTCGGCCTTGAAGAGCTTGGAGACCGGGCATCCGGCCTTGGCGCCGGCGGCGGCCTTCTGGAAGGCCTCGTCGCTCGCGCCGGGGATCCTCGCGCGGAGCGTGAGGTCGACCCTGGTGATCTCGAAGCCGCCGTCGGCGGGGACGACGGTGACGGCGGCGGAGGTGGAGAGCTCCTCGGCGGTCATGCCGGCCTCGCCGAGGACGGCGGAGAGCGCCATGGAGAAGCAGGCGGCGTGGGCGGCGCCGAGCAGCTCCTCAGGGTTGGTGCCCTTCTCCTCGCCGAACCGCTTGGCGAAGCTGTAGGGGACGTCCGCCAGCACGCCGGACTCGGTCGAGACCGTGCCCTTGCCGTCCTTGAGGCCGCCCGTCCAGACGGCGGAGCCGGTGCGCTTCATGTCGTTCCTCCCTGTGGCTGGGCGGGGCCGGCGGCCGCGCCCGGATTCGTCGCGGGGCAAGATCTAGCGGCTGGGCCGGGGCGTGCAAGGCGGGAGGCGGGGCTGTGACTGGCCGGATCCCGGCCTTCACACGACCCCGAAAGGCATCCGCAAAAAATGTCGCTTACTATGAATTTGCCCAATTAATAAATCTTTATATAGTCTATAGATTAGTGATTTATCGCGCGGAACTGTGCCACGCCGCTGGTTAATCTAGACATGAGTCCATGGCGACCCGAGGCGGGCCGGAGCTTTGCATGCCGCGATCTGGCCTACACCAGCGACGCGTTAGTCTGCGCTGCTGGTCGAGAAATCTCGACTAGAATTGTCTAGGGTAGGATGGTATAAATATAAAATCTGCGTTACCTCTTGACGCTCTACAAGGTACTAATTTAAGTATTGGATTTAAAGAGTGACTGGGCGCGGCGAACACAAGATCTCTGGGCCAAAAGAAAATGAAGAGATCGGCTGCCTAAGCACTATAATGATTTTTGCAATCATAATTTTATTGGCGTTTATGTCTCATTTATCAGATCCAATACGTCCAGATCCTCCACATTATAAGCAAGCGACATTCTATTCTAGTGATCTCGGAGAAAACCCTCTAGTTCTCTCAGTTACGGGAGGCTCCTACATCCTCAAGTACGAAAAAATCGATGCACCCAACGCACTCCTGCATGCCGGTCCAGTATTCCGAGCAAATTTTGTCACTAAAGAGTTTAGTGGAGATTTAAATTCAAATATATGGATTTTATCTGGGAATATAAGCTTGACCACTGGAAGTTTTAGTGGATCTAATCGTGGTAAATCAGATATAGTATTAAATTCGAATAATTTCATCAAGGCAGATTTTTCTTTTAATATTCCCAAAGCCGGCGCGCCATTGGTGAATACGATACAGAAGGTGATTTACTTCATTGATGGCATTTCCAATGTAACGTTTGATGGAGTGGCTGGGAACGCCGAGTTGAGCATCAACATCTTAGAACTAGATCCGACACCAGATGATTTGGCAAGATACGAGCGCAAGCTTACAGAATATAATGAATATATCTTTGGGAATTCACGCAACAATAAGTCAGATCATAATCGATTCAACTCCCTTAAACACACGCCAAGGAGCAAATAATGGCTAAGTTAAAAATCGGAAAAACAAGCGGAGAGGCCCGGTTGTTATTGTCAGCGAGCCTTGCTCACCGTTCCGAATTTGAGATCGAGGTGGGCGATGGTTCAGAGATGTCACTTCGACAGATAGAGCTCGTCGAGCGAGATAGATCGGAGATTCTTCGAGGACTTGAACGTGCTCGCACGGAGGCGCGCAGGATCGCAGCGATGGCCCCGAACGATGGGCTGGCGCGACAGCTTTCAGTTGCGACTGAGGCGTTCGCTTCAACCGCCTCAGACGCGGTCAAGCAGAAAAAATGGCTGAACGTATCAGCTGCTGGAGTTCTTGATGCAATCAAGGCGCTTGGGTTGACGGCCGCACCAGTATCGGAAGCAATTACGAAGACGATTGCAATGATCCAAGCAATAAAATCTGTGTAATTATGGGGCGATGTGAGGCCTGTCACATAAAACAGCTCAACCTCGACCGACTGATTCTATCGACGAGAGCTAGGCGAAGACCAACACAGCCAAAGGGTCGATCAACCGGGACGCCGTTTGAGGGCGTTTGTCGCGCAGGTGGTAGTTGCGATGCTCAGGTCTGGCGATGTCGCCGCATGGATAATCTCCCGAGCCGCAAGGGACTGATAATCCGCGCCCTCATCGAGGCCGCGGGCGCGATGCAGACTGACTACCCGCCGGTGTGGCTCATGTGGCGGGTCATCTGGCCGGAGACGGTGCGGCGGGAATAGTCGAAGTCGTGGCCCCGGGGCTTGCGGGCGATGGCGGCGCGGATGGCGGCCTCCAGCGCGGCGTCGTCGGCGTTGGCGCGCAGCGGCGCGCGGAGGTCGGCCTCGTCCTCCTGGCCGAGGCACATGAAGAGCTGGCCGGTGCAGGTGAGGCGGACGCGGTTGCAGCTCTCGCAGAAATTGTGGGTGAGCGGCGTGATGAAGCCGATGCGCTGGCCGGTCTCCTCGACGCGGACGTAGCGGGCCGGGCCGCCGGTGCGCTCGGCGGTGTCGCGGAGCGTCCAGCGCGCGGCCAGCTCGGCGCGGAGGTCGCGCAGCGGCCAGTACTGGTCGAGCCGGTCCTCCTTGCCGAGGTCGCCCATCGGCATGACCTCGATGAAGGTGAGGTCGAAGCCGCGGGCGCCGCACCAGGCGACGATGTCGTGCAGCTCGTCGTCGTTGACGCCCTTGAGGGCGACGACGTTGATCTTGACCGCGAGCCCCGCCCGCTCGGCCGCGTCGATGCCGGCGAGGACCTGCGGCAGGCGGCCCCAGCGGGTGACGCGGGCGAACTTCGCCTCGTCGAGGGTGTCGAGCGAGACGTTGACGCGGCGCACCCCGCAATCGGCGAGCTCGGACGCGAAGCGGGCGAGCTGGCTGCCGTTCGTCGTCAGGGTCAGCTCGCGGAGCTTCCCGGAGGCGAGGTGGCGGGACATGGCGCGGAAGAAGGCCATGACGTTCTTGCGCACCAGCGGCTCGCCGCCGGTGATGCGCAGCTTCTGGACGCCGAGCCCGACGAAGGCGGAGCAGAGGCGATCGAGCTCCTCGAGGCTCAGGAGCTCGGCCTTCGGCAGGAACTCCATGTGCTCGGACATGCAGTAGACGCAGCGGAAGTCGCAGCGGTCGGTGACGGAGACGCGCAGGTAGCTGATCGCCCGGGCGAACGGGTCGATCAGGCGCGGCGCGGTCGTCGCTGGCGCTGGCGTCGCTGGCACGGGGCTCCTCTCCTTTCCTGCAAGTTACGGCCGCCGGGGGGCCGGTTCAAGCCGTGGCCCGTCACGTTTGCACAATGGATTCGCACTTCTCGCCAAATTCGAGAGCTTGGCAGTTGAAATGCTCGCAGTGGTGTTATGATCCGATCCATGGCTGAGTCGCCCGCGCTGACCGGGATCGTCCGGACCGACCCGATCACGTTCGAGACCGAGATAGAGCGGCTCGAACGCATCGAGGATGTCTGGGCGGCGACGGTGGCCTTCGCGCGCAGCCGCGGGGTGCGCCGGATCGGCTACCACCACCTGCCGCCGCCCGGCGCGACCGACGCGGGCTGCCTGCGGGTCGAGAACGACGGGTTCGGCGAGGCGCTGCTCGCGCAATACCTGGCGGCGCGGCAGGCGGGGGTCGCGGTGCTGGCGACCAATGCGCTCAACTGCGTGCAGCCGGTCTATCTCGACGAGTTGGAGCGGCAGCCCGAGCTGACGGAGCGCGAGCGCAGCCATCTCGCGCGCTATCGCGCCGCCGGGGTGACGCACGGGGTCGCCTTCTCGGTCTACGGGCCGAACGGGCGGAACGGGCTCTTCGCGGCCGAGCTGCCCGTGCGGCGCCTGCCGGCCGAGGACATCGGCGCGCTGCGCTGGGCCGGGCAGGCGATGCACCTGCGCTACTGCGACCTGATCGTGCCGCAGCTCGGCCGGCCGCCGAGCCTGTCGGACCGCGAGGCGGAGGTGCTGGCCTGGGTGGCGCGCGGCAAGTCGAACGCCTCGATCGGCGAGATCCTCGGGATATCGAGCCACACGGTCGACGCCCACCTGCGGCGCATCTACCTGAAGCTCGGCGTGGTCGATCGCCTGTCGGCGGCGCTGCGCGGCCTCGGCTTCGGCCTGATTCGGCTCGACGCATGACGCTGTCACGTGATCGCGTTAGTCCGCGGAAGGGATTGCGCAAAACCGATGCAAACGGTTAACCGACCCTCCTGAAAGCGGGGCAGGCAGGGATGGAGACGATAACCAAGATCGACGACAGGCTGCTGCGCGCGATGCGCCAGGGCGCGGCCGCCCTTCCCGAGGACCTGACGCTGCTGCGCGCCTACCTGCGCATGATCGACGCGCTCCTCGCCGAGAAGGCGACGGAGCTGGAGCCGAGCTGGTCGCAGGCCTGCGAGGCCGCGGCCGAGGTCGAGACGCTGATGGCGCTCGAGGCGGCGGTGACGGAGAAGGCGATCGGGGTCCGGGCGCGGAACCTCGAGGACGTGCGGGCGAAGCTGGAGATCTGGCGGGCGCTCGCGGCGGGGGCGTCGGAGTGCGACATGTCCTCGCCGCGCGATCGGCTGGTGTTGTCGATCGAGGCCGACCTCGGCCGGATCGGGCGAACGCCGCGGGCGGCGCCGGGGGTCTGAGGCGCGCGCGGCCGCCCCAGCGGTCGGGACGCGCCCAGGCTGCGCCGACCCCACGGTCGCCCGCGCGACTGTGATCGACGGACTGTAATCGAAAGACAATCCCAAGCCCGTCAACCGTTCGGCACACTGCACGACAGGAGCCGGTCGCCGCCCGAGGCCGCGTCGCTCCCCCCGACCGAAGCGGGCTCTGCCCGCGATGCTGCGGCGCGACAAGCGAAAGCAAGGCTTTCGCCGCGCCGACGGCTGGAGC
>NZ_JAGOMQ010000002.1 GCF_017993425.1 Amaricoccus sp. | reverse complement strand
CGACAGTGGAGAGGAAGCCCGGCCCGAGGCTGGCCGCGACGCCGACGCCAGACGGATTTGACCCGTGGCAAATCCGTCCGCGATCGCCCCTGCGGGGGGCGAGCGCGATTCCGCGCTCGCCGGGGCGCTCACGGACGGATGGCGCGCTCCCGGAGAAATCGGCGCCCCTGACGGCCTCCGCGCGCAACCGCGCTCCAGCCGTCGGCGCGGCGAAAGCCGTGCTTTCGCTTGTCGCGCCGGGCCTCGCGGGCAAGCCCGCTTCGGTTGGTCGGTTGGTCGGTCGGTCGGCGCGCGCGCCCCGTGGATCCAGCAGGGCAGACAGGTGTCGTGCAGGGTGCTATTGCGCGCATGACGCACGACGGTGTTCCGGCGCTTCTCCGGGCCGCGAGGCCGTTGACGGAGGCGCCCGCGGGCAGGAAGGTGGGGGCGCCCGTCCCCATGGATCCGCGCCCATGCCCCCTGTCGACAGCCCCGACCCGACCGACGCCCCCGCGCCCATAAACACCGAGGCGATCGAGCGCGCCCGGCGGCAGCGCATCCTCGCCTGGGTGATGCCGGCGGGGACCATGATCGCGGCGATCGCGCTCTGGGAATGGTGGGTCTGGGCCTACGACATCCCGCATTACCTGGTGCCGGCGCCGTCGCGGATCGCGCAGACGTTGTGGACCGACGGGCCGAGCCTGCTGGTCTCGGCCTGGTTCACGGTCAAGCTGACGGTGATGGCGCTGGCGCTGGCCGTGATCGGCGGCGTCACCCTCGGCGCCCTCTTCGCGCTGTCGCGGCCGGTGGAGATGAGCCTCTTTCCCTTCGCGGTGATCCTCCAGGTGACGCCGGTCGTCGCCATCGCGCCCCTGATCCTCATCTACGTCAACTCGACCTTCGCGGCGCTGCTGATCTGCGCGTGGATCGTGGCGTTCTTCCCGATCCTGTCGGGGACGGTGATCGGCCTGCGCTCGGCGGACCACAACCTGCGCGACCTCTTCACGCTCTACCGCGCCACGCCCTGGCAGCGGCTGCGCTTCCTGCTCGCGCCCTCGGCGCTGCCCTACTTCATGGCCTCGCTCAAGGTCGCGGGCGGGCTGGCGCTGATCGGGGCGGTGGTGGCGGAGTTCGTCGCCGGCACGACGGGGCGCAACACCGGCCTCGCCAGCCGGATCATCGAAAGCTCGTTCCGCAACGAGATCCCGCGGATGTTCGCCGCGCTGACGCTGGTGTCGCTCCTCGGCATCGTCATCTTCGCGCTGACCTCCTGGGCCTCGCGCCGCGTGCTCGGCCGCTGGCACGAGAGCGAGATCCGGCGGGAGGGGTGAGGCGAAGGGGCCCCCTTGCCGCCCCCGCCCGGTTCGACGAAGCTCGGCGCATGACCGTAACGCAGATCCATCCCGAGACGGGCAAGCCCCTGCGCCGCGACGTGCGGCCGCAGGTCGTCAGGTTCGGCGCGGCGGCGCGCGTCGTCGACGTCCCCGGCTGGCATCCCGACGACGACGGCGACTCGATGCATTCCGGGGCCGATCCGGCCGAGTCGGATCGGATATTCCGGGAGATGCGGGATGCCTGCGTCTCTCCGCGGCACGGAGCGCGGTCAGGGGACACCACGCCGACCGGGACGTCCGCGACGCCGGACCGGACCCACTGAGGCGGATGTCCGGGACGCCCGAGACCTTCGGATCGGTCTGGCTCGGCGGCGCCTCGGTGGAGGTCGCCGTCGCGGGGGGGCGGATCGCGCGCATCGCGCCTTCGCCGCGGCGGCCGGAGCGGACGATGCTGCCGGGGCTGGTGGATGCGCATGTGCATCTTGACAAGACCCACACCGTCGGGCGGATCGGGCGGCGGCCGGCGAGCCTGCACGAGGCGATCGCGCTGCATTTCGAGGACATGGCGCGCTGGACGGCGGAGGACGTGCGGGCGCGCGCCTCGCGCGGGCTCGCCGAGGCGGAGGCGCAGGGGATCGTCGCGCTCCGGACCCATGTCGACTGGACGGAGGCGCAGGCGCCGCTGGCCTGGGCGGTGCTGGGCGAGCTCGCCGAGGCGTGGCGCGGGCGCATCCGCATCGACCGGGCGGCGCTCGCGCCGCTCGACCTCCTCGCCGGGGAGGCGGGGGCGGCGATCGCCGACCGGGTGAGGGCCGACGGCGCGACGCTCGGGGCCTTCGTCTATGCGAACGAGCACCTGCCGGCGAAGCTCGAGACGGCGTTCGGGCTGGCGCTGCGGCGGGATCTGGCGCTCGACTTCCACGTCGACGAGGGGCTCGACCGCAGCCTCGTCGGGCTCGACACCATCGTCGCGCTCACGCGGCGGCTGGGGATGGCCGGCCGCGTTCTGTGCGGGCATTGCTGCGCGCTGGCGCTGCGGCCGGAGGCCGAGGCGGCGCAGGTCCTCGAGGCCGCGGCCGAGGCCGGGGTGGCGCTGGTCGCGCTGCCGACGACCAACCTCTACCTCCAGGACGCGCGCGACGGCCGGACGCCGCGGATGATCGGGCTCGCGCCGGTGCAGGAGGCGCGGGCGGCCGGGGTTCCGGTCGCGCTGGCGCTCGACAACGTGCGCGACGCCTTCTACCCCTATGGGGACTACGACCTCCTCGACGCCTGGCGGATCGGCGTGCTCGCGGCCCATCTCGACCCCGACGACTGGATCGACGCGATCTCCGCGGTTCCCGCCGCGGCGCTCGGGCTCGCGCCGCCGCGGATCGCCGAGGGCGAGCCCGCGGATTTCGTGCTGATCGAAGCCGCCTCGCCGGCGGAATTCGTCTCGCATCCGCGGGCGCGGCGCGAGGTCTGGCGGAACGGGCGGAGGCTGGAGCCCGCGGCATGGGAGGCGACGCGCGCATGAAGGTGACCGGACACGGCCGCGGGGGGCGGCGATGACCCGCCCCGCCCCGGAGACCATCGCGGCGCTGATGGCGGATCTCGCCGGGCTGACGCTGACCGACGACCCGCGCTACGTGGCGGCGAAGTCGCGGGACTACTACTGGTACTCGCCGATCCTCGACCACGACCTCGCCGGCAAGACCGGCGACCTCGTGGTGCAGCCGGAGGACGAGGCCGAGGTGATGCGGGTCGCCGCCGCCTGCGTGCGCCACGGCGTGCCGCTGACGGTGCGCGGCGGCGGGACCGGCAACTACGGCCAGTGCGTGCCGATGGCGGGCGGCGTGATCCTCGAGGTGACGAAGCTCGACCGGGTGCTGGAGATCGCGCCCGGGCGGGTGCGGGCGCAGGCGGGCATCCGCATCGGCGCGCTCGACGCGGCGGCGGCCGCCACCGGGCAGATGCTGAACATGTGGCCCTCGACGCGGCGGCTCGCCACGATCGGCGGCTTCATCGCCGGCGGCTCGGGGGGCGTGGGGTCGCTGCGCCACGGGATGCTGCGCGACGGCGAGAACGTGCTCTCGGCGCGCGTGGTGACGGTGGAGGCGGAGCCGCGGGTGGTGACGCTCCAGGGGCGCGAGGTCGACAACGTCCAGCACGCCTACGGCACCAACGGCGTCATCACCGAGGTCGAGCTGGCGCTGAGCCCGCTGACGGCGTGGATGGACGCCATCGCGCTCTTCGACAGCTACGAGACGGCGCTCCGCTTCGCCATGGCGGCGCAGGAGCGGCTCGACGCCTTCCTGATGACCCCGGTCGAGCGGCGCTTCGCGCCGTTCTACACGCGGATGACCGAGTATTTCCCCGCCGACCGCGACGCGGTCTTCGCGATGATCGCGCCGGACGGGCGGGCGGCGTTCGAGCGGCTGGCGGCGGAGCACGGCGGGCGGGTCAGCCTGACGATGACCGCCGCCGAGGTCGAGGCGGCGCGGCTGTCGCCGGCCTACGAGTGCGGCTGGAACCACACCACGCTGCAGGCCCTGAAGAAGGACCGCGGCTGGACCTACCTGCAGGTCGCCTATCCGCGGCCGTTCGACCCCGCGCTGGTCACCCGGCAGATGGCGCGCTACGGCGACGAGATGCTGATGCACCACGAGATGGCGCGGCTCGACGGGGTGGTGCAGATCTTCGCGCTGCCGCTGGTGCGCTGGACGACGCGGGAGCGGATGTACGAGATCATCGCCGAGCTCGAGGCGGAGGGCTGCGCGGTCTACGACCCGCACGCCGTGACCATCGAGGACGGCGGCATGAAGGAGATCGACGCGGGCCAGATCGCGTTCAAGCGCCGGGCCGACCCGCTCGGGCTGATGAACCCGGGGAAGACGCGGGGCTGGGCGGGGGCGCCCGGGACAGCGGGGACGGAGACGGGGACAGGGACAGGAGAGGGACGGCCATGAGGGCACGGCATGAGGACACGGGCATGAGGACGCTGATCTTCGCGGCGGCGATCGCGCTGGCCGCCGCGCCGGCGATGGCGCAGGAGCTGACCAAGGTGCGCTTCGGCACCAACTGGTTCGCGCAAGGGGGGCATGGCGGCTGGTATCAGGCGCAGGCCGACGGGACGATGGCCAAGCACGGGATCGACCTCGAGATCGTGCAGGGCGGGCCGCAGGTGAACAACCGGCCGATGCTGCCGGCGGGGCAGCTCGACTTCCTGATGGCGGGGAACCTGCTCCTCTCCTTCGACAACGTGCGCAACGAGATCCCGACGGTGGTCGTGGCGGCGTTCTTCCAGAAGGACCCGCAGATCCTGATGGCGCACAAGGGCGTCTACAAGGACTTCGCCGACCTGACCAACGCGCCGAAGATCCTGATCTCGCGCGACGGCCAGATCAGCTTCTGGCAGTGGCTGGTCGCCGAGCACGGCTTCAAGGACGAGCAGCTGCGGCCCTATTCCTACAACCTCGCCGAGTTCCTGACCGACAAGGCGATCGTGCAGCAGGGCTACGGCACCTCGGAGCCGCTCTACGCGCGCAAGGACGGCGCCGACCCGGAGAGCTTCCTGCTCGCGGATTACGGCTGGAACACCTACTCGACGACGGTCGAGGCGCGCACCGACATGGTCGCCGAGGATCCGGACGTGATCCAGCGCTTCATCGACGCCTCGATCGAGGGCTGGTACACCTACCTCTACGGCGACGCGACGCTCGGCCGCGAGGCGATCATGGCGGCGAACCCCGAATACACGAAGGAGCTGCTGGAGCAGGAGACCGAGGAGATGAAGATCCTCGGCATCGTCGATTCCGGCCTCGCCCGCGAGAAGGGCATCGGGGCGATCTCGCTGGAGCAGGTCGCGGCCTTCTACGACCTCGCGGTGCGCTCGGGCATCCTCGAGGCGGGCTCGGTCGACCCGAGCAAGGTCGCCACCGACCAGTTCGTCAACAAGGGCGTCGGCCTCGCGCTCCGCAAGGAGCTGACCGGCGAGTGAGGGCGAGCAGTCGTCGCGGACGCGCGTCCCCTCCCCGGCCCGGAGTCCGCGGTTGCGCCCGGGCCGGGCGACATCTCGGGGGGGCGTCGGCGCGCCTGCCCGGGCGGGCGCGAAGCGCCTGCCGGGCGGCCTGCGGCATTCCCTCATCCCGGCTGAAGCCACGGATCGGGCGGAATGGGCCGCGACGCCGCAGCCAGACGGATTCGACCCCTGGCGAGCGCGTCGCCGCGCTCGCCAGGGCGCTCGCGGACGGACTGCGCGCGACGGGGAAGGCGGCGGGCGCATGAGGGCGCTCGCGGACGGACTGCGCGCGACGGGGAAGGCGGCGGGCGCATGAGGGCGCTCGTCGTCTTCTGCCATCCCTGCGGCGACAGCCTCGCGGCGCGGCTCTGCGGGGCGGTGACCGAGACGCTCGCCGGCGCGGGGCACGAGGTGCGGCTGCGCGACCTCTACGCCGAGGACTTCGACCCGGTGATCCGGCCGCAGGAATGGCGCGACTACTTCGCCGACGTCGCCGCCTGCGAGGCGAAGGTCGCCGGGCATCTCGACGACCTGCGCTGGGCCGAGGCGCTGGTGCTGGTGTTCCCGACCTGGTGGTACGGGCCCCCGGCGATGCTCAAGGGCTGGCTGGAGCGGGTCTGGCTGCCCGGGGTCACCTTCGACATCCCGAAGTCCCGGCTCGGCATCGTGACGCGCAAGCTCGACAACATCCGCCTCTTCGTCGCGGTGACGACCAGCGGCAGCCCGTGGTGGTGGCTGAAGCTGATCCGCGACCCCTGCCGCAGCCTGCTGACCCGCGGGATGCGGCCGCTGTTCCACCCGCGCTGCCGGGTGATCTGGCGCCAGCTCTATTCGATGGACAACGCCGACGCCGGCCGCCGCGACGCCTTCGTCGGCCGGGTGACCGCGACGATCAGGGAGGTCGCGCCATGACGACGGACCGGAGCACGACGGACAGGACGGGGCCGGCGAGGCCCCTCGCCCGCTACGCCGCCTGGCGGCGGCGCGGCGACTTCGTCTTCCTCTCGGGGATCGTGCCGCTCGACGCCGCCGCCGGCCGGGTGGTGCGCGGCTTCGCCGACCTGCCGCCGGGGATCCCCGAGACGATCGGCGCCACCGGCGAGTTCTCGGCCGACGCCAGGGACGGGCCGATTCTCGCGCAGAGCTGGTTCGTGCTCGACCGGGTGCGCGCCACCATCGAGGACGCCGGCGGCACGATGGCCGATGTCTTCAAGCTGGTGCAGTACTTCACCGACCTCGACCACTTCCCCCGCTACAACGCGGTGCGCCGGCAATTCTTCCCCGACGAGCCGCCGGTCTCGACGGTGGTCGAGGTAAGCGGGCTGATGCCCTCGGCCGAGGTGCTGGTCGAGGTCGAGGCCACCGCCTGGCTGCCCGCCCGGCGCTGAGCGGCTTGCGGCGCGTCATCCGCGCATCCGGATGAGAAATTGCCGCTTGACGATTGAAACGCTTAACCAATCGGCCAGTATCCGCCTGCCCCGCCCCGGGGCGGCAAGTTTCCCCTATCGCGGCGCGGCGTTTGGTCCTAGTGTCCGGCTCGAACCTGAAAGCCTGCGCCAGACGCCCATGTACCTGCCCGAGAACGACGCCCAGCTCTACGACATCCTGAGCGAGCTGCGCGTCTACGCGCAGACCAACGCGCTCCCCGGCCTCGCCGAGGAGCTCGACGACGCGCTGGTCCTGCTCGCCTCGGAGATGCGCCGCAACGAGCGCCGCAAGGCCGAGGCCGCCCGCGCCGAGGACGGCCGGTAGGCCGCCGCCCAACCGCCACGGCCACTGAGCGGGCGCACGCCCCCTACCCCGCCGCGGCGGCGCGGAGCGCGCGCATCAGCGACTGGACGTCCGCGGAGGGCTCGGCGCCGGCGCGGCGGGTCAGGCCGACCGGGCCGGCGGTGACCGGGGGGCCGCGCAGGTCCAGGGCGACGAGGTCGCCGCGGTCGAGCTCCTCCGCCACCACGCCCCGCGAGATGAACCAGACCGCGTCGGAGGCGAGCGCGAGGCCGCGGCCGACCGCGAGCGACACCGTCTCGACGAAGGCCTCGGGCGGCTCCTCGCCAAGGCTGAGGAAATACTGCGCCACCGCCGGGCGGATCACCGCGTCGGGCGGCGGCAGCACCAGCGGGAAGTCCCCGAAGCGCGGGCTCGCGGCGCCGGCGAGCGGATGGCCGGGGCGCACGACCGCGACCACCGGCTCGACGTAGAGCTGCTCGAAGACGAGCCCGGTCATCGCGGCCGGCTCGGCGAGCCGGCCGACGACCAGCTCCAGCATGCCGTCGCGGAGCTGCGACAGGAGGTGCCGGTTCGCTCCGGTGACCACGGTCAGCGCGCCGCCCGGCGTCGCCGCGGCGAAGGCGAGCGCGGCGCGCGGCATGATCCTCGTGGCGACGGTCGGCAGCACGCCGACGGCGATGCGGCCGCGGCGCCGCGCCGGCTCGGCCAGCGCATGGACGCCGCGCTCGAGCTCGATGAGCGACTGGCCGGCGTGCTTCCGGAACAGCCGGCCCGCCTCGGTCAGCCGCAGCCGCCGGCCGATCCGGTCGAAGAGCGCCACCCCGAGCCGGTCCTCGAGCTCGCGCAGCGTCTTCGACACCGCGGGCTGCGAGATCGCCAGCGCCTCCGCCGCCTGACCGACGCTGTCATGGCGCGCCACGGCGATGAAGGCGCGCAGATGGCGGTAGCCGATGGCGTTCATCCATAGCCTTTCGGTTATGAGTTTCGCCTGACATATCATTTTACATAACCGATGCAAGCTGGGAAACTACCGCCCAGGGAGGACACGAGAATGCACGCCATCAAGGTCAACGGGCTCGCCTTCCATGTGGAGACGACCGGCGAGGCGGGCGCGCCGGCGCTGGTCCTCGCCAACTCGCTCGGCACCGACCTGCGGGTCTGGGACGCGGTGCTGCCGCTGCTGCCCGCCGGGCTCCGCGTCATCCGCTACGACAAGCGCGGCCACGGGCTCTCCGACGGCGCGCCGGGGCCGTGGCGGATCGAGGACCTCGCCGACGACCTCGCCGGGATCCTCGACGCGCTCGGCGTGGCCGGCGCGGCGGTGGTCGGCCTGTCCGTCGGCGGGCTGATCGCCCAGTCGCTGGCGGCGCGGCGGCCCGATCTCGTGCGCGTCCTCGTCCTCTCCGGCACGGCGGCGAGGATCGGGACCGAGGCGAGTTGGAACGAGCGGATCGGCGTCGTCTCCAGGCAGGGCATCGGCGCCCTCGCCGACCGCATCCTCCAGCTCTGGTTCTCGCCGAGGTTCCGCGACGCCGACCCGGGCTTCCCGCTCTGGCGCAACATGCTGCTGCGCTCGCCGCTCGACGGCTACGTGGCGACCTGCGGCGCCATCCGCGACGCCGACCTGACCGCGGACACGCGCGGGCTCCGGCTGCCGACGCTCGCCATGGTGGGCGAGCTCGACGGCTCGACGCCGCCCGACCTCGTGCGCGCCACCGCGGCGCTGATCCCCGGGGCGCGGCTCGAGGTCATCCCCGGCGCCGGCCACATCCCCGGCGTCGAGCGGCCCGACGTGGTCGCCGGGCTGATCGCGGGCTTCCTCTGGGAGACCGGCCATGTCTGAGCGGCGCGAGGCGGGGATGAAGGTGCGGCGCGCCGTCCTCGGCGACGCCCATGTCGACCGGGCCGAGGCGGCCACGACCGGGTTCGACGCCCCCTTCCAGGACCTCATTGCCGAGGGCGCCTGGGGCTCGGTCTGGGCCCGGCCCGACATCTCGCGGCGCGAGCGGTCCATGATCACGCTCGCGCTCCTCGCCGCCCTCGGCCAGTGGGACGAGGTGGCGATGCATGTCCGCGCGACGGCCAACACGGGCGCGAGCCCGTCCGACGTCCGCGAGGCGATGCTGCACGTGGCGGTCTATGCCGGGGTCCCGGCGGCCAACCACGCGCTGAAGATCATCAAGCAAACCTACCGGGAAATGGGAGTGGAGCCATGAGGCAGGGCATCGTGACGGCCGGCGGGCTGGAGCCGGGCGAGTTCTTCCAGCGCGACCGGACGCTGCACCCGCCCGCGCTCACCCCGAACTACAAGACGAGCGTCGCCCGCTCGCCGCGCTACGCGCTGCTGTCGCTGCAAAGCTCGCTCTCCGAGATGACCGGCCCGACCTTCGGGCACTCGGACCTCGGGCCCTTGGACAACGACCTGATCCTCAACTACGCCAAGGACGGCGAGCCGATCGGCGAGCGCATCGTGGTCCATGGCCGCGTCCTCGACGAGACGGGCCGCGGCGTCCCCAACACGCTGGTCGAGTTCTGGCAGGCCAACGCCGGCGGCCGCTACCGCCACAAGAAGGACACCTACCTCGCGCCGATCGACCCGAACTTCGGCGGCTGCGGCCGGGCGCTGACCGACGAGAACGGCTGCTACTTCTTCCGCACCATCAAGCCCGGGGCCTATCCTTGGCGGAACTGGGTCAACAACTGGCGGCCCGCCCATATCCACTTCTCGGTCTTCGGCTCGGGCTTCGCGCAGCGGCTGATCACCCAGATGTACTTCGAGGGCGACCCGCTGATCCGCAGCTGCCCGATCCTCGCGGCGATCCCGGACAAGGACGCCATCGACCAGTTGATCGCGCCGCTCGACCTCAACGCCGCGATCCCGCTCGACAGCCTCGCCTACAAGTTCGACATCGTCCTGCGCGGCCGCCGCTCGACGCTGTTCGAGAACCGCCTGGAAGGGAACTGAGCCATGCCGCAACCGCTGAGCTACCTGCGCGAGACCGCGTCGCAGACCGCCGGGCCCTACGTCCATATCGGCCTCGCCCCCGGGGCGGCCGGGTTCAGGATCTTCGACCGGGAGCTCGGCCACGACATCGCCGGCCCGAACGCCAGGGGCGAGCGCATCGCCGTCGAGGGCGTGGTGATCGACGGGACCGGCAGCCCGCTCAAGGACGTGCTGATCGAGGTCTGGCAGGCCAACGCCGCCGGCGTCCACGCGAGCCCGCTCGACGGCCGCAGCGCCGAGGTCGAGGAAGGCTTCCGCGGCTGGGGCCGGGTGATCTCGGACTTCGCCACCGGGCTCTACAGCTTCGAGACGGTGAAGCCCGGGTCGGTGATGGGGCGGAACGGCCGCCGGATGGCGCCGCATCTCAACCTCTGGATCGTCGCGCGCGGCATCAACGTCGGGCTCAACACCCGCATGTACTTCGACGACGAGGCCGAGGCGAACGCCGCCGACCCGGTCCTCGGCCTCATCGAGCACGAGTCGCGCCGCCCGACGCTGATCGCCAGGCGCGAGCTGCGCGACGGCAAGCCGGTCTACCGCTTCGACATCCGCCTGCAGGGCGAGGGCGAGACGGTGTTCTTCGATGTCTGAGGCAAGGGCCTTCCGTGAATATACACGTTGTTTCAATGTGTTGACCCCTCTATCACGCGTGTTATGCGCTCCGGCGCCCCCCCGTGGGGGCCGCGCCCCCGCCGGGCCTGCGGGCCGGCGATGACCGTCAGCCCGTTCGATTCCGCCCTCCTCGGCCCGCTCTTCGGCGACGCCGAGCTCGGGGAGCTCTTCTCCGACGCGGCCGCGGTCGCCGCGATGACGCGGGTCGAGCGGGCGCTCGCCCGCGCCGAGGGCGCCTGCGGGGTGATCCCGCCCGAGGCGGCCGCGGCGATCGACGCGGGCCTCGCGGGCGTCGCCGTCGCGCCGGCGGCGCTCGCCGCGGGAACCGCCTCGGCCGGCGTCGCCGTCCCGGCGCTGGTGGCCGAGCTGCGCAAGGCGCTCGCCCCCGGGGCCGGCCAGTGGCTGCACTGGGGGGCGACCAGCCAGGACATCGTCGACACCGCGCTCGCGCTCCGCCTCGCCGCCGCGCTCGACCTCCTCGCCGCGCGGATCGACGCGCTCGCCGCCGCCCTCGCCACGGCCGCCCGCGCCTGGGCCGACCTGCCGATGGCGGGCCGCACCCGCAGCCAGGTCGCGACCCCGATCTCCTTCGGCCTGCGCGTCGCCCGCTGGCGGCAGCCGCTGCCCGCGCTCCGCGCCGGGCTCGACGGGCTGCGGCCGCGGGTGGCGCGGGTGCAGCTCGGCGGCGCCGTCGGCTCGAACGCGGCGATCGCGCCGCAGGGCCGCGCGGTCGCCGCGGCGATGGCGGCGGAGCTCGGGCTCGCCGCCGGGCCGGCCTGGCACGTCGACCGCAGCGGCATGGGCGCGCTCGCCGGCTGGTGCGCCGGGCTGACCGGGGCGCTCGGCAAGATGGCGGGCGACCTGATCCTGATGGGCCGCACCGAGAGCGCCGAGGCCCGCGCCGGCGCGGGCGGCGGCTCCTCGACCATGCCGCAGAAGGCGAACCCGGTCGGGGCCGAGACCATCGTCGCGCTCGCCCGCCTCGCCGCCGCGCTGGCGACGCCGATGCACCTCGCGGCGCTCCACGCCGAGGAGCGCGACGGCGCCGCCTGGGGCCTCGAATGGCTGGTCCTGCCGCAGAGCCTCGTCGCCGCGGCGGCGGCGCTCCGCCACGCGCAGGCCCTCGCCGACACGCTGGCGCCGGACGCGCAGCGGATGCGCGCGGTGCTGGGGCTCGACGGCGGCGCGGTGATGGCCGAGGCGGCGAGCTTCGCGCTCGCGGAGACGATGCCCCGCGCCGAGGCGCAGGCCCTCGTCAAGCGCGCCGTGACGGGGCGCGCGGCGGACGAGACGCTGGCGCAGGCGATCGCCCGGCTCGGCGGGCCGGTCCTCGACCTCGACCCCGGGCGCGGTCTCGCCGGCCTGCGCGATGCGATCGAGGAGGCGCTCGCCGCCGATTGAACCGGGGCGACGGGGGGACTAGCCTGCCGGCCTTGCCGCGAGGGGGGCCCCCATGCTGAACCTGATCCGCCACGGCCAGCCGACGGGCGCGCCGCCGCTCGTCATCGCGCACGGGCTCTTCGGCTCGGCGCGCAACTGGAACGCGGTGGCGCGCCGCTTCGCCGCCCGGCGCGAGACGCTGGTGGTCGACATGAGGAACCACGGCGAGAGCTTCCGGGATCCGGTCCACAGCTACGAGGCGATGGCGGGCGACCTCGCCGCGGTGATCGCCGCGGAAGCCGGCGGGCGGGCGGACGTGCTCGGCCACTCGATGGGCGGCAAGGCGGCGATGGCGCTGGCGCTGACCGCGCCGGAGCGGGTCGGGCGGCTCGTCGTCGACGACATCGCGCCGGTGCGCTACGGGCACAGCCAGATCGGCTACGTGCGGGCGATGGAGGCCCTCGACCTCTCGGGCGTGCGGCGCCGCTCCGACGCCGACGCGGCGCTGGCCGCCAGCGTGCCGGAGCCCGGGGTGCGCGCCTTCCTGATCCAGAGCCTCGCGCTGACCCAGGAGGGCGCCGCCTGGAAGCTCAACCTCGACGCGCTCGGCGACCAGATGCCCGGGATCATGGACTTCCCCGACCTGCCCGGCCGCTTCGAAGGCCAGACGCTCTTCCTCGTCGGCGGGGCTTCGGACTACGTCCGCGACGCGCACCGCCCGGAGATCGAGGCGCGCTTCCCCGCCGCCCGCATCGAGGCCCTGCCCGGCGTCGGCCACTGGCTCCACGCCGAGGCCCCCGAGGCCTTCGTCGCCGCCGTGGAGGCCTTTCTGGCGGAGTGAGCGCGGAGCCGTTCGATTCACCTGCAAACACACTGCACGACATTGGAACGGAAGCCCGGCCGGAAGCAGGTCACGTCGGTGACGCCAGACGGATTTGACCCGTGGCAAATCCGTCCGCGCTCGCCCCTGCGGGGGGCGAGCGCGTCGCCGCGCTCGCCGGGGCGCCCACGGACGGATTGCGAGCGACGGGGAAATCTGGACCCCTCACGGCTTCCGCGCGCAACCGCGCTCCAGCCGTCGGCGCGGCGAAAGCCGTGCTTTCGCTTGTCGCGCCGGGCCTCGCGGGCAAGCCCGCTTCGGTCGCTCGGGGCCACGTGGAGTCAGCAGGGCAGACAGGCGTCGTGCAGCGTGGGGCGCAAAAGTTATATTATAACCAATCCAAACAAATCAAAGGCTTGGATAATTTTCACGCGTGAACAGGCCGTGCGAAGCGGGCCGTCGCACAAGCAAACGGCCCGCCCCCTCGCGGGGACGGGCCGGCGAGGCCGCAGGGGGGCGCGGCGTCAGTTCGAGAGGTTCAGCGCGACGAAGCGCGGCTGGTCGTCGCGGCGGACGAGGAGGAGGATGGAGTTCCGCCCGGCGTCCTCGGCCGCCTTGATCCGCTCGCGCATCTCGCGCGGCGTGGTCACCGGCTCCTGCCCGACCTCGACGATCACGTCGCCCTCGCGCATCCCCTTGTCGAAGGCGTCGGAGCCCTCCTCGACCGAGGTCACCACGAGGCCCTTCAGCTCGTCGCCGAGCCCGAAGGTCTCGCGCTGCTCCGGGCCGATGGGGCTGAGCGCCAGCCCGAGGACGGTCTCCGCGACCTCATGCTGCTCCTTGTCGGGCCCGGTCGCCGCGGCCAGCGTCGGCTCCTCGAGGAGGCCGATCTTGACCTGCAAGGTCTCGCGCTCGCCGCCGCGGATCACCTCGATCGGCACCGTGCGGTCGATCTCGGTGTCGGCGACCAGCCGGACCAGCTCGCGGGTGTCGTCGATCGTCTCGCCGTCGTAGGAGATGATCACGTCGCCCGACTTCAGCCCCGCCTTCGCGGCCGGGCCCTCGGGGACGTCGGTCACCAGCGCGCCCTGGGTCTCCTTCAGGCCGAGCGCGTCGGCCATGTCGTCGTCGACGTTCTGGATGCGCACGCCGAGCCAGCCGCGGCGGGTCTCGCCGAAGTCCTTGAGCTGGTCGACGACCCGCGACACCACCGCCGAGGACATCGCGAAGCCGATGCCGATCGACCCGCCGTTCGGGCTCAGGATCGCGGTGTTCACCCCGATCACCTCGCCGTCCATGTCGAAGAGCGGCCCGCCCGAGTTGCCGCGGTTGATGGCGGCGTCGGTCTGGATGAAGTCGTCGTAGCTGCCCTGCAGCGTGCGGTTCCGCGCCGAGACGATGCCCGACGAGACCGAGAAGCCCTGGCCGAGCGGGTTGCCGATGGCGAGCACCCAGTCGCCGACCTTGGCGGCGTCGCTGTTGCCGAACTCGACGAAGGGCAGGTCCTTGCCGGCGTCGATCTTCAGGAGCGCGATGTCGGTGCGCGGGTCGCGGCCGATCACCTTGGCGTCGTACTCGCCGCCCTCGAAGAGCTCGACGCGGACCTCGTCCGCCTGCTCGACCACGTGGTTGTTGGTGACGATGTAGCCGTCGGCCGAGATGATGAACCCCGAGCCGAGCGCGTTCGAGCGGTGCTGGCGCGGGCCCTCGCGGCCCTGGCCCTGCCGGTCCATGAAGTCGCGGAAGAACTCCTCGAAGGGCGAGCCGGGCGGCAGCGCGGGCCCGGGGCCCCGCTCGACCTCGGCGACGTTCGTCGTGGTGGTGATGTTGACCACCGCCGGGCTCAGCCGGGCGGCGAGCTCCGCGAAGCTGTTCGGGATCATCGGAACCGGCGCGGCGGTCTCGCCGAGCGGCTGGGTCTCGGCGAAGGCCGGGGCCATCGCGCCGAGCGCGAGCGCGGCGGCGAGCGCCAGGGCGGACGTGCGCGCAGCCAGCCCGCCCCGCCCCAGACCGACGCGACCCGACGTTGCGAGCTGAGCGTTCGAAATCATCAAGCGACCTCCATGGTTTTCTCGGCGCAGCGTCCGTCCGTGCCGGTCCCGCGCCGCCTGCCCCGTGTCATGATCGCGACCGAAGCATCGCGCAAGTCACGCCTCTGTGCCGTCACGCCCCCGTTATGGGGCGGGATCGTCGCGGCGCAGTCTAGCCCCGTCGACCCCGCGCGCCAAGCCGCGCGTCAGCCGGCGTAGTCGGCGCCGAGCTGCCGCCAGAGGAAGCCGCGACCGTCGGGGTAGATCGCGACCAGGGTGTCGAAGCCGTCGGGCTCGGGATAGCGCAGGTCGTAGGCGCGGGCGCGGCCGGCGGCGAGGTCGGCGGTGATCGCGCCCGCGTCGAAGCAGCCGAACCAGAACGGCGCGACGAGGGGGGTGGGCGCCGGCGCCGGGGCGGCGGCGGCGAAGGCGGCGGGATCGACGCGGAAGCAGCCGCGGAGCTTCAGCGGCGAGGTCGTGGCGTCGATGCCCTCGTAGTCGGCGACGGGCACGACGGCGCCGGCGACGCGGAGCGCGCCGGTCCCGGACTGGCGCTCGTAGAAGGCGAAGGTCTGGAACCACCAGAGCGCCGCCCCGAAGAGCGCCGCGAAGCCAAGGATCGCGACGACGAGGACCCGCCCGCGGGTCACACGTAGGCCTTGGGCTCCGCCCCCGGCGGGACGGCGGAAGCGGTCTCGAGATACGCGTCGGCGCAGGCCTTCGCCAGCGCCCGCACCCGGCCGATATAGGCCTGCCGCTCGGTGACGGAGATCACGCCCCGGGCGTCGAGCAGGTTGAAGAGGTGGCTGGCCTTGATGCACTGGTCGTAGGCCGGGTGGGCCATGACGATGACCCGCCCGGCCCTGTCCGGCTGCGGCGCGTCGAGGATGCGGCGGCACTCGGCCTCGGCGTCCTCGAAGTGGCGGAGCAGCGTGTCGGTGTCGGCCTGCTCGAAATTCCAGCGGGAGTATTCCCGCTCGGTCTGGCGGAAGACGTCGCCGTAGGTGAGCGGGATCGGCGCGTCGGGGTCGTTGAACGGCATATCCATGACGTGGTCGACGCCGAGCACGTACATGGCGAGGCGCTCCAGCCCGTAGGTGAGCTCGCCCGAGACCGGACGGCAGTCGTGGCCGCCGACCTGCTGGAAGTAGGTGAACTGGCTCACCTCCATCCCGTCGCACCAGACCTCCCAGCCGAGGCCCCAGGCCCCCAGGGTCGGGCTCTCCCAGTCGTCCTCGACGAAGCGGATGTCGTGGAGGTCGGGGTCGACGCCGATGGCGGCGAGGGAGCCGAGGTAGAGGTCCTGCAGGTCGGGCGGCGAGGGTTTGATGAGGACCTGGTACTGGTAGTAGTGCTGGAGCCGGTTGGGGTTCTCGCCGTAGCGCCCGTCGGTCGGCCGCCGCGACGGCTGCACGTAGGCGGCCGCCCAGGGGCGCGGGCCGAGGGCGCGGAGCGTGGTGGCCGGGTGGAAGGTGCCGGCGCCGACCTCCATGTCGTAGGGCTGCAGGATGGCGCAGCCCCGCCCGGCCCAGTAGGCTTGGAGACGCAGGATGATCTCCTGGAAGCTCTGCGGCGTCGTAGACATGGCGGCCTCCCGAAACTGGGCGCCGCTCCTTAGGTCGGCCACGGCGGACGGTCAACCGGGCCTCGCCCGGGGTCCCGTGACGCATTCCTTTCGTTAGGACATGCGGGGGGCATGCAATTGCGTGGATGTACGTCATATTACCCAGGATGCCCGACCTCGATCCGGGAAACCGCTGATGGAAACAATCGTGAAGAAGCTGTTCGAGCGGTACGAGAGCTTTTTCAGACAGTCTCTCGAAGGGAAGATGGACATGGATGAGGTCGCATCGTTGTACGCCTCGGACTTCATCGCCGCTTCGCCTGCCGGGGTCATGTCGGGGAAGAACGACGATCAGTTCAAGCGGGTCATAGCGCAAGGATACGCGCACTATCGGGCTATAGGCACCAAAGAGATGCGGATCCGGCATGTCCGCCTCTCTTCGATAGACGATTGCCATTGTGTGGCCGATGTCGCTTGGACGGCGACTTATGACCGCAAGGATCAAACCGACACGAAGATAGATTTCGATGTTCACTACCTCGTCCAGGTTCTGGACGGCGAAGCGAGAGTTTTCGGCTGGGTGTCGGGCGACGAGCAGGCGCTTCTGAAGCAACACGGAATTGTCTGACGGCAGCTTCGGTCCGCAAAGCTGCCGGACAGCTGGCACGTTCGCGGACGAGGAGTACGACGGCGACAGGACTAGCGTCCGAGTGCTGCCGTAGGAATTCCTACGGCAGGAACTTGGGACTAACCATGGGTGGATCGAGAATACGGAAATGAAAACAGAGGCCTGCTGATGAGGAATCGGCAAGCTTGCTCGGCGAGGTCCTAAGGAGCGGAATGCGTCCGGGGTCCCGGGCCGGCAGACTGTTTCCAGACAGCAATCTCGAAAACCGCGACCGTCCGCGACCGGGCGATCGCCAACGCCGGGATGACGGTCCGGTCGCGCAACCGGCCCGGAGGGAAGCGAAAGCGCTTGGCTGACGGGCTGCGCCATGGCACGCTTGTTGTAAGGGGAGCGACTTGGGAGGTTTGGGGTTGTTCTTGGGCGCCGTGAACAAGTTGTGGCGCTCTGCGGGCGACGCGGCGCTGCCCATAGCCATTTCTTGCGCAATAATTGGGTTTCTGCTGCTGATTTGGTCCTACGCGGCAGGGCTCGGCTTTGTCGTCTTTCGTGGAGAGGTGGAAGCCAGCGAGTACGGCGTGACGGTCGTGACCAAGCTCGCAGACCTCAGGGCCGCGATCCAGAAGCAAGTGGGATTTATTCTGGCTCCCAACTGGGGCATCGCGGCGTGGCTCTTCGTTCCCGTGATCGTCTGGAACCTGTGCGAGGCCCGGGGGTGCATCGAGGACCTGCCAGAGGAACTGGTCCGACGGGGCATGCTTCGCCCCGTGGCCGGCGGAACCCCCGACCCCGCCGCCTTGCGTCGGGACTGGGAAACGCGGACCAGCCGGTGGACGATATGGTTCCCCCTGTCTTTCCTGCTCATCTTCCTGATCGTCATCGTCTTCGATTTCTGGCCGGTGGTCGGGCAATGGCTGATCGGCGACGGCGTGCCCGCGGCGGAGATCCGCGCGATACGGCTCAATCACGGCGTCTATGAATTCGACTGGTCGGTCTCATCGCTTTTCCCCGGACACGGCACTACCCGTGGCATGAACTTCGCCTTTTCATTGGCCGCGTACGTCTGGGTGGCGCTGGTCGCCCCTAGCTTCATTCTGGGCGCATTTGCCTGGTCGGGCGCCCTGGTTGCGTTCCTCTCGCCACGACGCCTTCGCAAGGCGGGCTACGAACTGATCCCCGACCTGTCCTCGCCGGACCGCCGTCTCGGGATCGAGGTATTCGAGGGCTACTTCAAGCATCTCCTGCTCGCCGCGCTCTTCACCGCCGGCATGGCGCTCGGAATGCATCTGCAGAACGTATTCCTCCGCTCGGCCGAGTTTGACAACCTCCACAGCATGGCCTTCGGCGCCTTCCTCGAAGCGGGCGGCCAGGAGAACCCCATCTTCGCTTTCGGCCAGCTCGTCGGCGACCTGCAAACCGTGGGCCGGACGCTGGACGTCAACACACAGAACATCCAGTTCCTCGGAACCGGCATCGCGTTCTTGCTTCTGGCGCTCCTGACGCTTGGAACGACAGCCGGGGCGATCGCCGGGTCCGGGCGCCGCGGTCGCGACATCCTGCGGCGAGAGCTTCCCAAGCAGAGCCGTCAGCTGGCGCGCCTGCGCCGGATGCAGGTCTGGCCGCTCGAAGGCGCGGTCCTGTCCCGGACGATGGTGCTTTTCTACTTCCTGTTGATCATCCTCTCGATGTGGTGGGTCAATTTCGCCGGCGTCGTCCTGTTCGGCCTCGTCCTGCTCTCCGTGCCCGCCGTGCTCTGGCTGGCGGCAAGTTGGGCGCGCGCCCGTTGGGAAAGATGGATCGATTGGGACGACGACAACCCCGACCAGACCGACGACGATGACGCTTCCCCGAATGCCTGACCTAAGGAATCCGATGGGCTGGTTGTCCCTTGTCCTTGTCCTGCTTGGCCTGTCCGCCCTGCTGGGATGCGCCGCCGCCAACCGCTTCTATGTCCCCCCGGCCGTGGAGCCGGTGGCCGTCCAGCGTGCGGGGGCGGCGCCCCTGCCGTTTTCGTCCCGCCTGACCCTGTCGACATGGAACGTGGGATATGCCGGGATGGGTAGGGAGAGTGATTTCGTTTTCGACCTCGGGCGCCAGAAGAGACCTCTGTCTGCCTCCCTCGTCGACAAGAACCTGGCCGGCATCCTGGAGCAGGTGCGGAAATTCGACAGTGACATCATCCTGTTGCAGGAGGGCGCCGATCCGTCGTGGGTTAACTACCGCCGGGACGTCATCGGCGCCATCGCCGCCGCGCTGCCCGGATACAGTTACATCTACAGCGCAGATGTCGATACGCGAGGCGTGCCGCCGCCCTGGAACGTCCGGGTCGGCAATGCGACATTCTCCCGCATCTCGCTTTCCTCGGCCGAGCGGCGCGGGCTGCCGCTGGAGCCCACGTTCCAGCTCGGGGTGTTCCGCAAGTCCTACCGGATGCTCGTCGCGCGTATCGGCGATGGACGCGAATGGGTCATCATCAACATCCACCTCTCCACCTTCGACAGCGCCGAGGACGACGTGCGCCGGGCGCAGGCGACGGCCCTCCTTGCCTTCGCGGAAGCGCAGTACAGGGCAGGCCGCTACGTGGTCATCGGCGGAGACTGGAATCTGCGCCTCGCACGGAACGACTTCCCGAACACCACCGAGGAGCGCTTCAAGTTCTGGATCCGGGATTTTCCCTCCGACCTCACGCCGGAGGGCTGGTCCTGGGCCGTCGATCCGATGATTCCTACGGTTCGCACCGCCTACCAACCCTATGTGGCGGGCGAGAACTACACGCTGAACATCGACGGCTTCCTGGTCTCGCCGAACGTGCGGATCGAAAGCGTCGCCGGCCTGGATCTGGACTTCGAGTTTTCCGATCATCAACCCGTAACAGCCGCCGTCGCCATGCGGTGACGCGGTCTCGGGGCCTTTGACCCGATCGTGCCGGCGCCCGGCGGCGGCGGTGACGCTGCGCATCCGCAACAAACTCATGGTGCAGTGCGGCGTTTTGTGGAACGCTCCGCCCGGTCACGGAGCGGCGCGGGGGCGGCATGTCGATCAAGGCGAGCATCTATCATCTGACGCATTATCGCTACGATCGGCCGGTGACGCTCGGCCCGCAGATCATCCGGCTGAGGCCGGCGCCGCATTCGCGGACCCGCGTGCTCTCCCACAGCCTGCGGGTCGGGCCGCAGCCGCATTTCGTCAACCACCAGCAGGACCCCTACGGCAACTGGCTGGCGCGGTTCGTGTTTCCCGAGCCGGTGCGGGAGCTGAAGATCGAGGTCGACCTCGTCGCCGACATGACGGTCTACAACCCCTTCGACTTCTTCGTGGAGGAGAGCGCCGAGGCCTTCCCGTTCGAGTATCCCGAGGAGCTGACCGACGACCTGGTGATCTATCGCCGGCCGGAGCCGGTCGGACCGCGGCTGCGGGCGTTCCTCGACGGGATCCCGCGGTCGGCGCCGAACACGGTCAACTTCGTCGTCGACCTGAACCGGCGGCTCAGCCAGGAGGTCGGCTACGTCATCCGGCTGGAGCCGGGGGTGCAGACGCCGGAGGAGACCTTCGAGCGGGGCACCGGGTCGTGCCGCGACTCGTCCTGGCTCCTCGTGCAGGTCCTGAGGAACCTCGGCCTCGCGGCGCGCTTCGTCTCGGGCTACCTGATCCAGCTGAAGCCGGATCTGGTGGCGCTCGACGGTCCGCCGGGGACCGACCACGACTTCACCGACCTGCACGCCTGGGCCGAGGTCTACCTGCCCGGGGCCGGTTGGATCGGGCTCGACCCGACCTCCGGGCTCCTGACCGGCGAGAGCCACATTCCGCTGGCGGCGACCCCGCACTATCGCAACGCGGCGCCGATCAGCGGCTTGGCGAGCTTCGCCGAGGTGGATTTCGGCTTCGACATGAAGGTGGCGCGGGTCGCCGAGCATCCGCGGATCACCAGGCCGTTCTCCGAGGAGGCCTGGGCGGCGCTGAACGAGCTCGGGCGCAAGGTCGACGGGGCGCTCGCGGCGGGCGACGTGCGGCTGACCATGGGCGGAGAGCCGACCTTCGTCTCGATCGACGACTTCGAGAGCGCCGAGTGGAACACCGACGCCGTCGGCCCGCAGAAGCGCGCGCTCGCCGACCAGATGATCCGCCGGCTGCGCGACCGCTTCGCGCCGGGCGGGTTCCTGCATTACGGGCAGGGCAAGTGGTATCCCGGCGAGAGCCTGCCGCGCTGGACCTTCTCGCTCTACTGGCGGCGCGACGGCGCGCCGATCTGGCGCGACGCCGGCCTGATCGCCGAGGAGGGCGCCGACACGAAGGCGGGCCCCGAGGAGGCCGAGCGGCTGATGCAGGGCATCGCCGAGGAGCTCGGGGTCGGGGCGGAGATGGTGACGGCGGCCTACGAGGACCCGGCGGCGTGGATCCTCAAGGAGGCGGACCTGCCGGCCAACGTCACGCCGCAGAACTCGAAGCTGAAGGATCCCGAGGAGCGACACCGCATCGCCAAGGTGTTCGACCGCGGGCTGACGACGCCCTCGGGCTACATCCTGCCGATCCAGGCCTGGCAGTCGAAGGCGACCGGGCGGCGCTGGCGCTCGGAGAAGTGGAAGCTCCGGCGCGGGTTCCTCTATCTGGTGCCCGGCGACAGCCCGGTGGGCTTCCGCCTGCCGCTCGGCAAGCTGCCTCACGTCTCGCCGTCGAACTATCCCTACACCAACGTCGTCGATCCGACGGTCCCGCGGGGGCCCCTGCCCGACTTCCGCAACCGGGCGCCGCGGACGCCGGCGGCCGAGCCGCCGCAGCCGATCCACGGGGGCCGGGCGCAGCCGATGGCGCATTTCGCCGCCGACACCGTGCAGCAGCAGGAGGTGGTCGAGCAGGAGCTCGGCGAGGCCGGCGGCGCGGTGCGCACGGCGCTCTCGGTCGAGCCGCGCGACGGGCGGCTCTGCGTGTTCATGCCGCCGGTGGAGGGCGTCGAGGACTATCTCGACCTCGTCGCCGCGGCCGAGGCGGCGGCGGCGCGGATGGGGCTGCCGATCCACATCGAGGGCTACGGGCCGCCGCACGACCCGCGGCTGAACGTGATCCGGGTGGCGCCGGATCCGGGGGTGATCGAGGTGAACATCCACCCGGCGACCAGTTGGGAGGACTGCGTGGCGATCACCACCGGCGTCTACGAGGAGGCGCGGCAGTGCCGGCTCGGGGCCGACAAGTTCATGATCGACGGCAAGCACACGGGCACCGGCGGCGGCAACCACGTGGTGGTGGGCGGCGCGACGACGCTCGACAGCCCGTTCCTGCGCCGGCCCGACCTGCTCCGCAGCCTGATCCTGCACTGGCAGCGGCATCCCTCGATCAGCTACCTGTTCTCCGGCCTCTTCATCGGGCCGACGAGCCAGGCGCCGCGGATCGACGAGGCGCGGCACGACGCGCTCTACGAGCTCGAGATCGCGCTCGCGCAGATGCCGCCGCCCGGGCAGGGCGACGCGCCGATGCCGTGGCTCGTCGACCGGCTGCTGCGCAACCTGCTGGTCGACGTGACCGGGAACACCCACCGGGCGGAGATCTGCATCGACAAGCTCTACTCGCCCGACGGGCCGACCGGGCGGCTCGGGCTCGTGGAGTTCCGCGGCTTCGAGATGCCGCCGGACGCGCGGATGAGCCTCGCGCAGCAGCTGCTCATCCGGGCGCTGGTGGCGCGGCTGTGGCAGAGCCCGGCGACGGGCGGCCTGATCCGCTGGGGCACGGTGCTGCACGACCGCTTCATGCTGCCGCATTTCGTCTGGGAGGACTTCCTCGACGTGCTGCGCGACCTGCGCGAGCACGGCTTCGACATGCGCTCGGACTGGTTCGAGGCGCAGGCCGAGTTCCGCTTCCCGTTCTGCGGCGAGGTGGAGACGGACGGGGTGCACCTGGAGGTGCGGCAGGCGCTGGAGCCGTGGCACGTGCTCGGCGAGACCGGGGCGATCGGCGGCACCGTGCGGTATACGGATTCGTCGGTCGAGCGGTTGCAGGCGAAGCTGACGACCTCGGACCCGGACCGCTACCTCGTGGCGGTGAACGGCCGGCGGATGCCGCTGCAGCCGGCGGGCGCGGGCGGGGTCGCGGTGGCGGGGGTGCGCTTCAAGGCCTGGCAGCCGGCGGCGGCGCTGCACCCGGTGATCCCGGTCCACGCGCCGCTGGTCTTCGACGTCTTCGACACCTGGACGGGCCGGGCGATCGCGGGCTGCACCTATCACGTCGCGCATCCGGGGGGGCGCAACTACGAGACCTTCCCGGTCAACGGCAACGAGGCCGAGGCGCGCCGGCTGGCGCGGTTCGAGCCGCACGGCCACACCCCGGGCCGCTACGCGCCGCCGGCGGAGAACCCGCACCGCGAGTTCCCGATGACGCTGGACCTGCGGCGGCCGCCGGGGCTGTGAGACAGGCCCCTTCGCACGGTTTTCGCACACGTGCGAAGGGGGTCATGTGTTTGATTTTATTGTAAATTTATGATATTGCAACCCACGCGCGGGCCGTCACGCGAGCAGGAAGTCGGTCCGGTCGACGGTCGAGGAATCCCCGACCCCGGTCAGCGTGATCGTGCCCTCGTGCAGGATGGTGATCCCGACGGAGGGGCCGAGGTCGCGGATCGCCACCTCGAGCGCGAAGGAGGCGGCGGTGATCCCGAGGCCGCGCAGGTCGATCAGATCCTGCCCGCCGGCGGGGTTGGCGTCGAAGTCGACGATCTCGTCGGCGCCGAGCGCGCCGCCGAAGACGAAGATGTCGGCCCCCGCCCCGCCGGAAAGCAGGTCATCGCCGCCGCCCCCGGCGATCCAGTCCTCCCCCGCCCCGCCGCGCAGGTCGTCATTGCCGGCGCCGCCGCGGAGGCTGTCGGCCCCGAGGTCGCCAATGAGCGTGTCGTCGCCGCCGAGCCCGCGCAGGATGTCGTCGCCGTCCTTGCCGCGCAGCCGGTCCGCGAGCCCCTCACCCACGAGGAAGTCGGCGTTCGGCCCGCCGGTGAGGGTCAGCGGCGCGTCGGTCGCCTCATAGGCCCCGAGGTCGGGCGCGGCGTCGCGGAGATTGCCCCGCTGGTCCGTCGCCTCGGCGCTCGCCGGATCGGCCGCTCCAGCCGCCGGCCCGCCCCTGCGGATGGCGATGGTCTGCGTCGGCCCGCCGTTGTCGCCGAGGAGGCCGGCGAAGACGCCCGAAGCGATCTCGGTGACGCCCGCGAACACCTCCGCGGCGGTCACGTCGCCGACGTCGGTCTCGCCGACGAAGCGGTCGCCGGAGAGGATGTTGCCGCCGACGAGGGTGATCGTGTCGGACACCAGCTCGTCGCCGCCCCCGCCGAGGGTCGCGTTTCCGAGGACGATGCTGTTTTTTAGGGTTACGTAACCTTGCAACTCAGCATAGTACCCGGAAAAATTTCCCTGCACACCACCGGCAATGGACACAGCGCCCTGAGATACGTTCCCGCTGATGGTGCTGTTGATTGCTTCCACAACTCCAGCAGAGACCCCACCGCCTCCCGCATAATTTCCTGAAGCAATATTTCCGCTGACTGTGCTATTTTTCAGGGTGACGCCAGAATAATACGCGCTGAAAATCCCGCCGCCCCTGGCATCGGGCGCGGATGCGCTGTTTCCGCTTACGGTGCTGCCTGTGACGTCTGCGGAATAGAATGCCCGCAATCCCCCGCCTTCGGCGCTGGAAACACCCTCGGCGATGTTGCCGCTGATGACGCTTCCCCCCGATACATCCAGATAGCCGGCCGAAACCCCTCCACCAAATACCTTGTCGCCGCGAACTATATTGTCGCTGACGATGCTCCCTACAATGCTCGTGTCGAACCCGCGGATTCCGCCGCCAGCCGAGACGGCGCTGTTGCCACGGACCGCGCTGTCGCTCACGTGGACATAATACCCATATATACCACCGCCACGGCCGCCCGCCATGTTGTTGTCGAGCGCGCTGTTGGCTACGTAAGCGACCCAGCTGCTACTTATGCCCCCGCCATCTCCACGGGCACTGTTGCCGCTGATGATACTGCCGACAAGGTTCAGACCATAGCCCCGAACGTAAACCGCCCCGCCGTCGGAGTCGGTTCCGGCCGTGCTATTACCGCTCAGATTCGAATTGATCACCGTTATATCGGCCATCCCCCGCACCGCCCCGCCGCTCTCGCGGTCTCCGGTCGTGCGGCCCCCCGACAGGGTCAGGCCGTCCAGCGTGATAGCCGCAGTCGCATCGAAGATGCGGCTGTTGTCGTCGAGGCGGTCGTCGCCGGCGAGACTTGCGGCGACGTCGGTGATGCCGCCGACGGTGACGTCGTCCCCCAGCGCGTCGCCGGTGATGACCGCGCCGGCCGCGCGGGCCTTGATCGTCAGGCGGTCGGTGATCTCGATCTGGCCGCTGGTCAGGCGGATCAGGTCCTCCGCGCCGCCGTCGAAGTCGGCGGAGAAGCGGATCACGTCCCCGCCCCTTCGCGCGTTCGCCTGCTCGACCGCGTCGCGCAGCGACCCCGCGCCGTCGTCGTCCGTATTCGTCACCCAGAACGTCGCCATCGCTCTCTCCCTTCCCTGACAGGGTCCACCCCGGCGTACAGTGGCATGCAGTCCAGCCGCACAAAAGCCCCCTCGTCTCGGGTGCGTGGCTGGGACCGCGGCTCGGGCGCATCGACTTGTCCTTCCTGCGGGCTTCGGCATAGGCTCGCGGCGTCAGACGCAACAAGGCTGTCTCCGGTTGGGCCACGACGTCGCAGCTTCGCCAGCCGTCGATCCGGTCCGCCGGCTCCTCGCGGACTACTTCCCGCCGGAAGGCACCGCGGACGAGATGCTCGACCGGCGCGGGCGGGTGCGGCCGGTCTGGCGGCAGTTCGTCGAGCACTTCGCCCAGCTCTCGCCCGACGACATCGACCGGCGCTTCGCGCGCGGCGACCAGTACCTGCGCGACGCGGGCGTGTTCTTCCGCCAGTACGGGGCCGCGGGCTCGACCGAGCGGTCCTGGCCGCTCGCGCATGTGCCGGTGATCCTCGCGGAGGCGGAGTGGCGCGGCATCGCCGAGGGGCTGGTGCAGCGCGCCGACCTGCTCGAGGCGGTGGCGGCCGATCTCTACGGGCAGAACCGCCTCGTCGCCGAGGGGCACCTGCCGGCGGAGCTGGTGGCGGGGAGCCGGGAATGGCTGCGGCCGCTCGTCGGCATCACGCCGCGGGGCGGGCATTTCCTGCACTTCGTCGCCTTCGAGATCGGGCGGGGGCCGGACGGCGCCTGGTGGGTGCTCGGCGACCGGACCCAGGCCCCCTCCGGCGCAGGCTTCGCGCTGGAGAACCGGGTGGCGACGACGCGGGTCTATTCCGACCTCTTCGGCGAGGCGCGGGTGGAGCGGCTGGCCGGCTTTTTCCGCGCCTTCCGCGACGCGTTGCAGGGGCTCGCCAACGATCCCGCGGCGCGCACCGCGATCCTGACGCCGGGGCCGCTCAACGACACCTATTTCGAGCACGCCTACATCGCCCGCTACCTCGGGCTCGCGCTCCTCGAGGGCGAGGACCTGACGATCGACGAGGGGCGGGTGAAGGTGCGCACCGTCGCGGGGCTCCGGCCGGTCAACGTGCTGTGGCGTCGCATGGACGCGGCCTTCGCCGACCCGCTGGAGCTGGCCGCGGAGAGCCGGATCGGCACGCCGGGGCTGGTCGGCGCGGTGCGGCGGGGGGCGGTGACGCTGGTCAACGCGCTCGGCTCGGGGGTGCTGGAGACGCGGGCGCTCCTCGCCTTCCTGCCGCGGATCGCGCCGGTGGTGCTCGGCGAGCCGCTGAAGCTGCCGAACATCGCCACCTGGTGGTGCGGCGGCGAGGCGGAGCGGGCGCATGTGCGCGCCGAGATCGACCGGATGATGATCGGCTCGGCCCATGCCACCCACCTGCCCTTCGAGACGATCGAGACGACCGTGCATGGCGGCCAGTTCCGCGGCCCGGCCCGGGCCAACGTCGAGGCCTGGCTGGAGGCGGAGGGGCCGCGGCTGGTGGGTCAGGAGGCGGTGACGCTGTCGACGACGCCGGCCTGGGTCGACGGCGCGCTGGCCCCGCGGCCGATGAGCCTGCGGGTGTTCCTCGCCCGCACCGCCGGCGGCTGGCACGCGATGCCGGGCGGCTTCGCGCGGATCGGGCGGACGGCCGACCCCTCGGCGATCGCCATGCAGCGCGGCGGCTCGGCGGCGGACGTCTGGATCGTCAGCGAGCGCCCGGTCGAGCCGGTGAGCCTGATGCCGGAGCGCGGCACGGCGCCCTTCGCGCGGGCGACGCCCTCGGCGCTGCCGAGCCGGGCGGCGGACAACCTCTACTGGCTCGGCCGCTACGTCGAGCGGGCGGAGGGGGTGATGCGGCTCCTGCGCGCGCTGCACGTGCGGCTGGCCGAGACCGGCGACCGCGCGGCGCCGCTCGTGCTCGTCCTCGCCGACGAGCTCGACGCGATGGGGGTCGACGCGGAGCAGAACCTGCCCGACGGGCTGCAGGACATCCTGCGCTCGGCGATCTTCAGCGCCGGCAACGTGCGCGACCGCTTCTCGATCGACGGCTGGATGGCGCTGAACGATCTCGCCCGGACCGCCGGGCGGATGGCCGAGACGGTGGCGCCGGGCGACGACGCCGCCCGGGCGATGGGGGTGCTGCTGCGCAAGATCACCGGGTTCTCCGGCCTCGTCCACGAGAACATGTACCGCTTCACCGGCTGGCGGTTCCTGACGATCGGGCGGTCGCTGGAGCGGGCGCTCTACACGGTGGCGAACCTGCGCGCGCTCGCCGACCCCGACGCGCCGGAGGGGGCGCTCGACCTCGCGGTCGAGGTGGGCGACAGCGTGATGACGCATCGCCGCCGCTACACGGTGGCGACGAACCGCGAGACCGTGGTCGATCTGCTGGCGCTCGACGCGATGAACCCGCGCTCGGTGCTGTATCAGCTCAGCGAGTTGAAGGAGCACGTGGCGACGCTGCCCGGGGCCGAGGTGAACGGCCAGATGTCGGCGCTGTCGCGGGCGGTGCTGCGCACCCATTGCGGGCTCGCGGTGATGACGCCGGAGGAGCTCGACGGCGCCCGGCTCCGCGGCGTCGCCGACGAGATCGAGGCGGTGTCGGAGCTGCTCTCCGACGCCTACATGCGCTGACCCCATGCTCCACATCGGCCTGACCCGCACCTGTTCCTGCCTCAGCCCGGCCATCGCCGGGCGAGGCCCGCTCCGGATGCGGCGCCCCGGCTTCTCCGACGCCTCCAGGCGCTGACCCCATGCTCTACGACATCGGCCTGACCATCACCTATTCCTACGACAGCCCGGCGATCGCCGGGCGACACCTGCTCAGGATGCTGCCGGCCGACCTGCCCGGGGCGCAGCGGCGGGTGAACGGCTGGCTCGACGTGGCGCCGGAGCCGGCGGAGCGGCAGTCCTTCACCGACTTCTTCGGCAACGAGGCGGTGGAGATCGTCTTCCGCGAGGCCCACGACGAGATCGCCTTCCGCGTGGGCTCGCGGGTGGAGCGGATCGCCCGGCCCCCGGCGCTCGACATCTCGCCCGACCTGGCGCGGCTGGCGCGCGAGGCGGCGGAGTGGCGCGGGCTCGGGCCGGAGGCGCCGCACCACTTCCTCGGCCCCAGCCCGCGGGTCGGCCGGCTGCCCGACGCCGCCTCGTTCGCCCGGGGGCTGATCGCGCCGGAGATGACCGCCTTCGCGGTGGTGCGCACGCTCGGCGACGCGCTTCACGCCGAGATGGCCTACGACCCGGACGCGACCACGGTCGACACCCCGCCGGCCGAGGCCTTCGCCC
Organism: Amaricoccus sp.; assembly: GCF_017993425.1. Lineage (GTDB taxonomy): Bacteria > Pseudomonadota > Alphaproteobacteria > Rhodobacterales > Rhodobacteraceae > Amaricoccus. The sequence goes on along the minus strand of NZ_JAGOMQ010000002.1, from coordinate 163,926 downwards.
GGCGCCGCGGCGTGTGCCAGGATTTCGCTCATATCATGATCGGGGCGCTCCGCGGCATCGGCGTGCCGGCGGGCTACGTCTCGGGCTTCCTGCGCACCATCCCGCCCGAGGGCCAGCCGCGGCTGGAGGGCGCGGACGCGACGCACGCCTGGGTGCGGGCCTGGTGCGGCTGGGAGACCGGCTGGGTCGAGTACGACCCGACCAACGCCGTCGCGGTCGGCGCCGACCACATCGAGATCGCCCGCGGCCGCGACTACGGCGACGTGGCCCCGGTGGTGGGCGTGCTGCGCATCTCCGGCGCGCAGACCACGGAGCAGGCGGTGGACGTGCTCCCGGTGACGGCGCCGGGGTGAGGGGCGACGGCGGTCGCGGCGGGTCGCGTCGGTTGACGGCCACGTGGCGCCGTTCGACTCACTTGAAGCTTGCGCCCTCCCCTGCCCCGCCCGCTCCGCTCTCCTGACCCTTCCATCCAGCTTGTGCTCCGACAACATTTCGTCAGGGCGACGCAGAGCAAGGCGGGGGACCTGATCTCGGTCTGCACGCAGCGGGCGGCGATCAAGGACCTGACCGACAACCGCCTGCACATCGCCGACGACGCGCATCGCGACGTTCCCGACCCCGGAGCTCGACACGATCTTCGCGCAGGCGGAGCCGGCCGCCGTGGCGGGTGGCGAAGCTGCCGTTCCGGCGGCGGTCGACGGCGTCGCGGCGCTGGCGAACTGAGGTGCGGGGCGGGCGGAACCGGCGGCGGCTGCCGCGCGTCTTAACCACGGCGCGCCGCGGGCCTGCGGGATTCGCCGCGGCGGCGCCATGGTTCGCATTCGAGCGAACGCTCGGGGGGCGTGTAACGGAGCCGTCACACTCGGACTGCTAGAGCGGCGGCAGACGGAGCGCCCAGAAGGGAGGGACGAGCGATGGACGACATGGGGATGCATCGCTTCGCGCAGGTGACGTATCGCGCCACGCTGCCGGACGGACGGGAGGCCGGGCTCGAGTTCGCCCTCGATCCCGCCGCGGCGACGGTGCATGACGCCTTCGCCCGGCTGACCGCGGTCTACGGCGCGGTCGACCCGCGGACGCTGGAGATCGAGGTCCGCCGCCGCGCCCTCCGCCCCCACCGCCCCGCCTGGCGCCGCCTGCCCGCGCTGCGGGTGGCGTGACAGGCGCGCCTGGTCCCTTCTGTTGATCGGCAAGGATCGACGGGCCCGGACGTCTTGATCTCGATCCGGCGGGAAATTGACCGATTTCATCCCGCCGGCATGAACGAGACAAGATAACATAAATTCTTCGCGAGAATTTTGAACTTACTCGCAAGTGTATTTCGAAATACTTTTGAACGGTGGAAATCATTGCATCGTTAGCAGCGCCGCATTTCGCGGGGCCGTTAGACTCACTTCGAGGTTCCGCCGTCCCCGCGCCGCGTCGAGCCGGGAGACATGCGCATGTCTCCCGGCGGGCGCCGTCGCGGGGCAGACCTTGCCGCTCGGGCGCCGGAGTCCGCGCAGACCCTGCCCTCGCGCAGGGCTCAGGCCTTGCCCGCCGCCGCCACCGCCGCCACGCGGCGCAGGCCGAAGCCATAGCCCTGGGCGCCGCAACCGGCGATGACGCCGTCGGCGCGCAGCGACACGTAGGAGTGGTGGCGGAAGCTCTCGCGCTTGTGGACGTTGGAGATATGCACCTCGATCACCGTCCCGTCGAAGGCGTTGAGCGCGTCGAGCACCGCCACCGAGGTATGGGTCAGCGCGCCCGGGTTGATCACGATCCCCGCCGCCGCCTCGCGCGCCTCGTGGATCCAGTCGACGATCTGCCCCTCCCAGTTCGATTGCAGGAAGCGGATCTCGAGCCCGAGCTCGGCCGCCAGCGCCGTGCAGTCGCGCTCGACGTCGGCGAGCGTCTCGTGGCCGTAGATGTGCGGCTGGCGCTTGCCGAGGAGGTTGAGGTTCGGTCCGTTCAGCACGTAGACGAGGCGGGGCATCGGCGGGGCTCCATGGCGGGCTTGCGCTCCTTTTGGCCGGTCGCGGGCGGCTTGGGTAGCCCCGTCTCGCGGGGCGCGGTCAGGCCGGGAAGCCCCAGAGCCGCGGCTCGGCGAGCTCGACCGAGTTGCCGGCGGGATCGCGGACGTAGATCGACCGCGCCCCGGGCGCGCCGTCGCCCCCCGGCCAGCGGAAGTCGGCCTCGATCGCCACGCCCGCCTCCTCCAGCCGAGCCCGCCAGCGGTCGAGCTCGGCCCCGGAGGCGGCGAAGGCGACGTGCCCGGGCCCGTGCGCGCCATGCGGCGGCACCGGCAGCCCGCCCGGGCTCGGCGGCAGCGCCGTCGCGGCGGGGTTGAAGACGAGGAGCATGGCGGCGTCGAGGCGGAAGAACACATGCCGGCTCCCCGCCCGCGCCGCCGTCTCGAGCCCGAGCACGCCCCCGTAGAACCCCGCCGCCGCGTCGAGGTCGGTCGCGTAGATCGCGGTCTCCAGAATGGCTCTCGGCGTCATCGCGGCCTCCGTGCGCTGGGGATTCTTGTGCGCCGGCGGCGGAGCCGCACGCAAGCTCAGGACGCGGCGCCCGAGCGGACCGACGCCTCGGCGGCGGCGGCGAGGGGCTTGCGGTCGGGGAAGGCGGCGGCGGGGAGCGGGGGGTGGAAGGCGACCTCGACGACGCCGCCGGTCGAGCGCATCAGCAACATCTTCAGATGGCTGCCGAAGTCCATGTCGCCCCACCAGCCGTAGAGCGTCGGCGGCAGGCCCGGGCGCGGGGCGTAGCGCAGGGTGACCGGCTGCACCCAGAGCGCGTCGTGCAGGTCGGGCGCGAGGAACACCGCGAAGAGCGCGGTCTTGAACGGCAGGACCTGCCGGCCGTCGCTGGAGGTGCCCTCGGGGAAGATCGCCAGCCGGTCGCCGCGGGCGAGGCGCGCGTGCAGCGCCGCGGTCTGCCGCTTCGCCTCGGTGGCGCGGCGCTCGATGAACATCGTGCCGATCGCCCGGCCGATGGCGCCGATCACCGGCCAGCCGGCGACCTCGGCCTTGGAGACGAAGAACACCCGCGTCGCCGCCTGGAGCGTCACGATGTCGAGCCAGCTCGAATGGTTCGCCACCAGCGCGCCCGGATGCGCCATCGCCGCGCCGCGCAGCACCGGCCGCAGCCCGAGGAGCCGCAGCGCGCCGCGCGCCCAGACCAGCACCAGCCACGGCGCGAGCGCGGGCGGCCGCCGCCGGGCGACGCGCCGCGCCGCGAGGTCGGCGCCGCGGCAGGCGAGGAAGACCGCGAAGCAGAGCGCCAGCCAGAGCACGGCGAGCGGCGCGCGCCACGCCAGCCGCAGCCGCTCCGCCGCCCCCGGCGGCGGCAGCGCCGGCGGCTCGGCCTCGGCCCAGGTCATCGGCGCGCCCTCACCCGAGGCTCCGGTTGCGCTCGTAGAAGGCGCGGCGCTGCGCCTTCATCCGGTCGGTGTCCATGACGAGGCAGACGTCGATGGTGTTGAAGGCGTCGTCGCGCCAGGCCCCGTCTCCGACCACGCCGCCGAGCCGCAGATAGGCCTTGAGCAGCGGCGGGATCGCCCTGAGCGCGCGGGCCGGGTCGATCGCCTCCGCCGGCATGAGGTCCATCTCGATCCGCCGCGGCCGCTGCGCCCGCACCCGCAGGTCGGGGGGCGCGAGGTGGCGGTGGTGGAGGAAGCTCAGCGCCTCGGCGTAGGGGGCGGGATCCGTGCCGGCGAAGCTCGCCGCGCCGAAGAGGATGCCGATGTCGCGGGCGAGCACGTACTCGGCCAGCGCGTTCCACATCAGGTGCATCGCCGCGCCGCCGCGATGCTCCGGCGCGACGCAGGTGCGGCCGAGCTCGACGCTCTCGCGCGGGCTCGCCTCGATCAGGCCGAGGTCGTATTCCATGGCGCCGTAGAACCCGCGCCCCGCCCGCGCCGCGGTGCGGGTCATCAGCCGGTAGACGCCGACCACCCGGTCGAGCGGATCGGCGACCGGCGCGTCGGGCGGCCCGTCCCAGATCAGGATCAGCTGCTCGAAATACGGGTCGAACGCGTCCCACTCCCGCCGGACCGCGCGCTGCGCCGGGCTCGCCGCCGCGCCCATCTCCTCGACGAAGACGCGGTAGCGCAGCCGCTGCGCGGCCTGCCGCTCCGCCTCGGTCTCGGCGAGCTTCACCCGGTAGGAGGCCGCGTCGGTCTGCATCGCAGCCCCTTTAGCGAAGCCCGCCCGCGCAGGCAAATCCCGCCGCTCGACCGCCGCACAACCCAAGCCCGCCAACGCGCCCCGGGGACTCGCCCTTAACGCGATCTTAAGGTAAGCTGGCGTCCTCTCAACCCCCGGCCCCGGGCCGGTCCGGCTCCAGGAGGAGCGTGATGCGGGAACCGTCGATGACCACCTTGCCGGCATGCTCGAAGTTCACGGTGATGCGCTTGCCGATCACCGACTGCACCTGCCCCAGCCCCCAGTCCTCGCGGTCGGGATGGCGCACCAGGTTGCCCGGCTCGAGGAACTCGTTCACCGTCCGCCTCCCGGAGCCCCGGCCGTGAGCGCGCCCGATCTCAGCGCGCTGGTCTCGGCCCGGCTCTGCCACGACCTGATAAGCCCGATGGGCGCCATCGGCAACGGCCTGGAGCTGATGCAGCTCTCGCAGACCGCCGGCTCGGCCGAGCTCGACCTCGTCGCCGGCTCGCTCGGCTCGGCGCTGGCGAAGCTGCGCTTCTACCGCCTCGCCTTCGGCCCCGCCGACGCCCAGGGCCGCCTGTCGCTCGACGAGATCCGCTCGGTCACCGAGGCGATGTTCTCCGGCCGCTTCGCCGTCGCCTGGGGCCCCGGCCCGGCCGACCTGCCGCGCGGCGCCGTCAAGCTCGCCTTCCTCGCGCTGCTCTGCCTCGAGAAGAGCCTGCCGATGGGCGGGACCGCCCGCGTCGTGGTCGAGGGCGAGACCATGGCGCTCGCCGTCGAGGCCCGCCGCACCGCGCCGCCGGCCGAGCTCTGGGACCTCGTCGTCCGCGGCGCCGCGCCGGAGGCGCTGCGCCCCGACGGCATCCAGTTCGCCCTGCTCCGCCAGGAGCTCGACGCCGCCGGCCGCGCCGCCGAGATCGCCTTCGCCGAGACCGGCGCGACGCTCAGGATGACCGCCCCGGAGCCCCTGCCCGCCTGACAGACGACCGCGCCCGAGACCGCGCCGCGTTCCGCCGGACGCCGGTCGCCCTCGCCGGGACCGGCGCCACGCTCAGGATGACGGCCCCGGACCCCCTGCCGGCCTGAGCCCCGCCCGGAACCGCGCCGCGTTGGCGCGGTAGCCGGCCGCCGAGGCCCTGAGCCCCGCGATCTCCGCCCCGGTCAGGTCGCGCACCGGCTTCGCCGGCCGGCCGACCGCCAGCACGCCGCCGGGGATCTCGCGCCCCTCGGTGACGAGCGCCCCCGCCCCCACCAGTGTCGACGGCCCGATCCGCGCCCCGCTCAGCACCGTCGCGCCCATGCCGATCAGGCTCGCCTCGCCGATCACGCAGCCATGCACGATCGCCGTGTGCCCGATCGTGCAATGCGGGCCCACGAGGCAGGGACAGCCGCGGTCGGTGTGCAGGACCGCGCCGTCCTGCACGTTCGTCCCCTCGCCCACCTCGATCGGCTCGCCGTCGCCGCGCAGCACCGCGTTGAACCAGACCGAGGCGCCGGAGCCGAGCCGCACCCGCCCGATCACCCGCGCGCCGGGGGCGATCCACACCTCGCCGTCGGCCGGCAGCTCCGGGACCACGCCGTCCAGCTCGTAAAGGCTCATGGGGAGACTCATGCCGTCCGCTCCTCGAATTCCCGGTTCAGCCGGGTGACGAAACCCATCAGCCCCGGCTGGCGGTCGCGGCGCAGCCGCTCGGCGCGGATGATGGCGCGCAGCTCGCTCTCGCATTGCCGCAGGTTCTCGTTGACCAGCACGTAATCGTATTCCGCCCAGTGGCTGATCTCGTCGCGCGATTTCTCCATGCGCCGCTCGACCACCTCGGGATGGTCCTGCCCGCGGGCGCGCAGCCGCGCCTCCAGCTCGGCGATCGACGGCGGCAGGATGAAGATCGACACCACCGCCTCGCGCAGCGTCGAGTTGCGGATCTGCTGGCCGCCCTGCCAGTCGACGTCGAAGAGCACGTCCTGCCCCGCCGCCGTCGCCGCCTCGACCGGGGCGCGCGGCGTGCCGTAGAGGTTGCCGAACACCTCGGCCCATTCCAGCATCTCGCCCGATTCCGCCATCGCCTCGAACTCGCGACGCGAGCGGAAGTAGTAGTCGCGCCCCTCCGCCTCGCCGGGGCGCGGCGGCCGCGTCGTCGCCGAGATCGAGAAGCGCACCTCCGGGTCGGATTCGAGCAGCCGCCGCGACAGCGTCGACTTGCCCGCGCCCGAGGGCGAGGAGAGGATGATCAGGAGGCCGCGGCGCGCCAGGGGATCACTCGACATTCTGCACCTGCTCGCGGAGCTGGTCGACGACGACCTTGAGCTCGAGCCCGATCGCGGTCAGCTCGGTCGACTGCGCCTTGGAGCACAGCGTGTTGGCCTCGCGGTTGAACTCCTGGGTCAGGAAGTCGAGCTTGCGCCCCACCGGCCCGTCCGCCTCGACCAGCGCCCGGGCGGCCGCGACATGGGCGCCGAGCCGGTCGAGCTCCTCCGAGACGTCGAGCTTCACCGTCATCAGCGCCAGCTCCTGCGCCAGCCGGCCCTCGTCGACCACCGGCCCGGCGGCGAGCGCCGCCTCGACGCGGGCGCGCAGCGTCTCGGCCTGGCGCGGCGCCCGCGCCTCCGCCGCCACGCGGGCGGCGGCGACCAGCGTCTCGATCCGGTCGAGCTGCCCGGCGAGGATGCCGGCGATCGCCGCGCCCTCCGCGTCGCGCGCGGCCCGCAGGGCGGCGACCAGCGCCGCCGCGTCGGCGACGAGCGCCGCGACCACCGCCGGGTTCTCGCCGGGGAGGTGCGTCTCGAGGTCGATGACGCCGCGGAGCCCGAGCAGGTCGGCCGCCGTCATCGGCGCGAGGTCGAGCCCGCGCGCCGAGGCCGCCTCGGCGGCGGCGAGCGCCGCCTCGATCGCGGCGGCGAGCGCCTCGCGGCTCACGCGCGGCAGCGCCCCCGCCCGCCCGGCCTGGCCGAGCCGCAGCGCGACGCTGACCGAGCCGCGGGCGAGCCCGGCCGTCAGCGCGGCGCGCAGGGGGGCCTCGACCGCCTCCAGCCCCTCGGGCAGGCGCAGCCGCAGGTCGAGCCCGCGGCCGTTGACGCTGCGCGCCTCCCAGGTCCAGGCGACCCCCTCGGCCTCTCCGGCCAGGTCGGCGAAGCCAGTCATCGAGCTCAGCGGCATCGTCCGTCCCCTCCCGCGGAAGGCGAGTCCGCTCTCGCCTTCACACCCGTTTTGCGGTAAATTAATGACACAGGCGCAGGACGCGCGACTTTGCGGCGACGCTGGTGTAGCGTATGAAGACTTCGTTTACCAAGGGACGTCCGCACGTGCGCGCCGAGGTAAGCCGCGGTCGGGTAGCTGGTCAAGATTCCACATGAACGATCTCATGCTCTCCTCCCTCAAATCGTACTGGGAGCGGCTCCGGGCGGGGCGCATCGCGCCCTATCGCGCCGAGATCGACCCGCGCCAGTTCGAATCCGCGCTGGAGAACATGTTCATCGTCGAGCGCATCTCGCCCGACAACATGCGCATCCGCCTCGCCGGGATGAAGATCTGCGAGATGATGGGCATGGAGGTCCGGGGGATGCAGCCCGGCTACTTCATGGACGAGGCGGACCGCGTCCGCTTCGAGCGGCTGCTGAACGTGGTGATGGCCGAGCCCGCCGTGGTCGAGCTGAAGCTCACCGCGGCGAACGGGCGCTACCGCGCCACCATGCTGCTGATGCCGCTGCGCAGCGACTTCGGCGACATCAACCGGGTGCTCGGCTGCGCCTCCGGCCAGCCGGACCTGTTCTCCGCGCCCCTCGCCTTCCGGATCGAGGACGTGACGATGACCCCGATCGAGCCGAGCGCCACGGCCGAGCCGCGCGAGGCGATGCCCGGCTTCGCCGAGGAGCGCGCCGCCTTCGAGACCGCCCCCGCCGGCCCCCGCCTGCGCACGATCGAGGGCAACCCCAACGCCCCCGCCAAGGGCAAGGCCGGCCTGCGCAAGTTCCGGGTCATCGACGGCAAGTAGGCCCCCTTCCTGCGGCACGACGGTGGCGGCAAGGGTCGATCCGCGGCGCGGCCTCGCCTCGCGACGGCGCCCCTGCTCGACGCGGAGCGGTCGGAGCCGGGAGAGTGCAAGCTTCAAGTGAATCGAACGGCGCCGCGAAATGCGGCGCTGATGACTGTGCATCTGCCCGGACCCGTCCAACGTCAGCGCAGGCGATTGGCCATCAGGCGCACGGCCCTGGCGCAGCGCGCCGCCCGTTTCCGCGCCACGGACCCGTCCTATACAAATCAATGGCTTAGCGAATATTCACGCGTGAACACCGCGCCGCGTCCCGGTCTCAGCTGCCGACCTCGGGCCCCGGGCAGTCGAGGGGCGCGGCGTCGATGTGGTCGAGCTTCAGCCGGAAGCCGGTCTCCGCGCCGCCCTCGACCAGCGCTGCGGCGTGGCCCGCCCCGGTGTCGAGGAAGCGCCAGCAGATCGCGCCCTCCATGCCCTCGTAGGCGAAGCAGATCGCCGCGCCCTCGGCCCGCCACACCCCGCGCTGGCAGCCCTCCTCGGCATAGCGCCAGAGGGTGCGGCGCCCGGGGAAGAACTGCTCCGACCCGAAGGGTTGGCCGTCGAGGGTGAAGTGCAGGGTCCGCCCCACCGACATCGCCTCGAAGGCGTCGGGCGCGACGACGCTCTCCGCGAGGCCCGGGGAGGCGGCGGCCGCGACGAGGAGGGCGACGAGGGGGGCGCGGGTCATGGCCTGCTACTTAGGCCGGCGCCCCGTCCGGCGCCAGCGATTGCCGCCGCCCCTCGGGGCGTGCTAACCCGCGGCCGGTCAGGGGGAGGCCAGAGCATGGACGTTTTCGCCGAGGTCAGGGCCGAGGTCGCCGCCGCCGTCGCGCGGCTCGCCGCGCAGGGCAGGCTGCCCGCCGGGCTCGATCTCGCCGCCGTCGCGGTCGAGCCGCCCCGCGACGCCGCCCACGGCGACATGGCCTCGAACGCCGCCATGGCGCTCGCCCGCCCCGCCGGCCTGCCGCCCCGCGACATCGCCGTCGCGCTGGCGGCCGAGCTCGCCGGCGCCCCCGGCGTCGTCGGCGTCGACGTGGCCGGCCCGGGCTTCCTCAACCTCCGCCTCGCGCCCGCCGTCTGGTTCTCGGTCCTGCCGGCCATCCTCACCCAAGGCGCCGGCTTCGGCCGCTCCGAGCTCGGCGCCGGCCGCAAGGTCAACGTCGAGTTCGTCTCGGCGAACCCCACCGGCCCGATGCATGTCGGCCACGCCCGCGGCGCCGTCTTCGGCGACGCGCTCGCCAGCCTCCTCGGCTTCGTCGGCTTCGACGTCACCCGCGAGTACTACATCAACGACGGCGGCGCCCAGGTCGACGTCCTCGCCCGCTCCGCCTTCGAGCGCTACCGCGAGGCCTGCGGGCTCGAGCCCGAGATCGCCGGGGGGCTCTATCCCGGCGACTACCTGATCCCGGTCGGCGAGGCGCTGAAGGCCCGCTACGGCGACAGCCTCCTCGACAAGGGCGAGGCGGTCTGGCTCGCCGAGGTCCGCGACTTCGCCACCTCCGCGATGATGGCGATGATCCGCGAGGACCTCGCCGCCCTCGGCGTCGGGATGGACCATTTCTTCTCCGAGAAGTCCCTCTACGGCACCGGCCGCATCGAGGCCGCCCTCGCCGCGCTCGAGGGCAAGGGCCTCCTCTACGAGGGCGTGCTCGAGCCCCCCAAGGGCAAGACCCCCGAGGACTGGGAGCCGCGCCAGCAGACCCTTTTCCGCGCCACCGCCTTCGGCGACGACGTCGACCGCCCGGTGAAGAAGTCCGACGGCAGCTGGACCTACTTCGCCCCCGACATCGCCTATCACTTCGACAAGGTCGAGCGCGGCTACGACGAGCTGATCGACGTCCTCGGCGCCGACCACGGCGGCTACGTCAAGCGCCTGAAGGCCATCGTCGCCGCGCTCTCCGACAACCGGGTGCCCCTCGACGTCAAGCTCATTCAGCTCGTCAAGCTCACCAAGGGCGGCGAGCCGGTGAAGATGTCCAAGCGGGCCGGCACCTTCGTCACCTTGCGCGACGTGGTGGACGAGGTCGGCCGCGACGTCGCCCGCTTCGTCATGCTGACCCGCAAGAACGACGCGGCGCTGGACTTCGACTTCGAGCGTGTCCTGGAGCAGTCGAAGGACAACCCGGTCTTCTACGTCCAGTACGCCCACGCCCGCGCCTTCTCGGTGGCGCGCCGCGCCGGGGAGGCGGGCTTCGCCCTCGACGACGCCGCGCTGGCCGCCGTCGACCTCGCGCCCCTCGGCGCGACGGGCGAGCTCGCGCTGGCGAAGAAGCTCGCCGAATGGCCGCGCTTCGTGGCGCTCGCCGCGCAGAACCACGAGCCGCACCGGATCGCCTTCTATCTCTATGACCTGGCCGGCGTCTTTCACGCCTTGCAGCACCAGGGCAAGATCGAGCCGGAGCTGCGCTTCGTGCAGGCCGAGGCCCCGGAGACCACCCGCGCCCGCCTCGCCTTGGTGCGCGCAACGGCCACGGTGATCGCCGCCGGCCTCGGCATCCTCGGAGTCGCCCCGATGGACGAGATGCGCTGACGGGCGCCGCCGCGCCCTGCCCATCACGGCGCCATCACGGCGGTTGTCATCCGTGCTGGCCTTGCTATCCTTCGCACACCCCGATGGGCGAGATGCGTTAAGCGTCCGTTAGACATTTAGGGGTTGGAGCAGAGGCACACACAAGCTATGGTGTGTGAAAACAGGCAAGGCCCCCATGAGCGAGCTTTACGCCGACGAATATGATTCCCTTGCCGCCGGTTCCGGCCGGCTGGTCTCCGACGGGGCGCGGCGGGTGGCCGGCGCGGTCCTGTTCCTGGCGCTGATCGGGGGGCTCGGGCTCTGGGCCTACCGGCTCGGCACCCGCGACGCGGGCGAGGTGCCGATCATCCGCGCCATGGAGGGCCCGACCCGCATCCAGCCCGAGGAGCCGGGCGGCCTGCGCGCCGCGCATCAGGGGTTGGAGGTCAACGGCGTCCTCGCCGGCCGGCCCGCGAAGGACCCGGGCGCCGACACGACGATCGCCGTGACGCCGAACCCGCTCGCCGACGAGGACGCGCCGCAGGGCGAGCTGGTCGTCGCCGCGCCGGCGGTGACGGGGGAGGACGCGCTGCCCGCGGGCGAGGACCTGCGGATGCCGCTCCCGGACGACGGCCCGTCCGGCGTGGCCGCTGCGCCGGCTTCGCCCGCCGCCACGCCGGAGAATGCCGTGATGGCCGCCGTCGCCGAGGCCGTGGCGGCCCAGTCGGGGGCCGACCCGGCGGCCGTCCCTGCCGATCCGGCGGCGACGCCCGATCCCGCGGCGACCGCCGCCGCGACCGGGCCCGGCCCGATGCGCCGGCCCTCCGGTCTCGTGCGGATCACCGCAGCCGCGCCGGCGGCGACCGCCACGCCGGCCGCGGCGAAGGCGGCCGCCGCGCCTGCGGCGCGGGAGGTGGCGAGCGTCAAGTCCGGCACGCGGCTCGTCCAGCTCGGCGCCTTCGACAGCGAGGGCATCGCGCGGCAGGCCTGGAACATCCTGTCGCGGCGGCACGCCGACCTGCTCGGCTCGAAGAGCCTCTATGTCGAGCGCACCACCGCGAACGCGCGCGTGTTCTACCGCCTGCGGGTCGCGGGCTTCGACAGCGCCGACCAGACCCGGCAGATGTGCGAGGCGCTGCGCGCCCGCGGCGTCGACTGCATCCCGGTCACGCTGCAATAGCATGGCGCCCCGGGCGGTCATCCTCGGCTGCCTCGGCCCGGACCTCGGCGCCGGGGAGCGCCGGTTCCTCGCCGAGGCCGACCCCTGGGGCTTCATCCTCTTCGCCCGCAACGTCGTCGACGCGGGGCAATTGCGCCGCCTGACCGGCGCGCTGCGCGAGGCCGTGGGCCGCGACGCGCCGATCCTGATCGACCAGGAGGGCGGCCGCGTCGCCCGCCTGCGCGCGCCGTGGCGGGAATGGCTGCCGGCGCTCGACGAATGCGCCCGCCAGCCGGACGCCGCCCGCGCGGCGGAGGCGATGCGCCTGCGCTACCGCCTGATCGCGCACGAGCTCGCCGCCGTCGGGATCGACGTCGACGCCGCGCCGGTGCTCGATCTGGTGCATCCCGAGACGCACGCGATCATCCGCAACCGCGCCTATGGGCCGGATCCCGCCGCGGTCGCCATCATCGGCCGGGCGGTCGCCGAGGGTTTGCTCGCCGGGGGCGTGCTGCCGGTGATGAAGCACATGCCCGGCCACGGCCGCGCCGGGCTCGACAGCCATCTCGCCCTGCCCCGCGTCGCCGCCGGCCGTGCGGCGCTCGCCGCCGATTTCGCGCCGTTCCGGGCGCTCGCCGATCTGCCGATGGCGATGTCGGCGCATGTCGTCTTCGAGGCGATCGACCCGGACGCCCCGGCCACGCTGTCGCCGGCGGTCATCCGGGCGATCCGCGAGGAGATCGGCTTCGACGGCCTGCTGATCACCGACGACCTCTCGATGCGCGCCCTCGACGGCCCGTTCCGCGCCCGAGCCGAGCGCGCCGTCGCCGCCGGGGCCGACATGCTCCTGCACTGCAACGGCAACCCGGCGGAGGCGGCCGAGGTCGTCGCCGGCGCGCCCCGCCTCGCCGGCAGGGCCGCCGCCCGGGCCGCGGCGGCGCTGGCGCTGCGGGGTCGCGCCATGACGGAGGAGGCCGCCGCCCTCGACGCGGCCTTCGCCGCGCTGACGGGAGCGCCCGCCGGTGCCTGACGATTTCTTCGACCCTGCCGGCGAGCGCCGCGCCGCCGAGGCGCTGGTGGTCGACGTCGGCGGGTTCGAGGGACCGCTCGACCTGCTGCTGACGCTCTCCCGCGCGCAGAAGGTCGATCTCCGCCAGATCTCGATCCTGCGCCTCGCCGAGCAGTATCTCGCCTTCGTCGAGACCGCGCGGGCGCTGCGCATCGAGCTGGCCGCCGACTACCTCGTGATGGCCGCCTGGCTCGCCTACCTGAAGTCGCGGCTGCTGCTGCCGCCCGACCCGACCGAGGAGGGCCCCTCCGGCGAGGACCTCGCCGCCCATCTCGCCTTCCAGCTGGAGCGGCTCGAGGCGATGCGCGGGGCGGCGGCGCGGCTGATGGCGCGCGACCTCCTCGGCCGCGACGTCTTCGCCCGCGGCGCGCCGGAGGCGGTGACCAGGGAGACCCGCGTCATCCACGAGGCGAGCCTCGTCGACCTGCTGCGCGCCTATGCGCGGATCAAGACCAGGGACGCCTTCCAGCCGCTGCACCTGGAGCGGGGGCCTGTCTACACCATGGAGCTGGCGCTGGAGCGGCTGCGCGGGCTGATCCCGGCGGCGATGGAATGGACCGAGCTCTCGGCCTTCCTGCCCGGCGACTGGGCGGCCGATCCCGTCAAGCGCCGCTCCGCCACCGCCGCGAGCTTCGCCGCCGCGCTAGAGCTGGTGCGCTCCGGCCGGCTCAGCATCCGCCAGGAAGGCGTCTTCGCGCCGATCTACCTTCGCGCCAGGGGAGGCGAGGAATGAACGAGACCACGTCGCGCTTCGCGATCGACTTCGCGATCCCGCCGATGCCGGAGCAGGAGCGCATGGTCGAGGCGGTGCTCTTCGCCGCCGCCGCGCCGCTCAGCTCGCGCGAGATCGCCGAGCGCCTGCCGGAGGGATGCGACGTGCCCGAGGCGATCGCCGGGCTGCGCCGCCGCTACGAAGGCCGCGGGGTGGAGCTGCGCCGCCTCGGCGACGCCTTCGCCTTCCGCACCGCGGGCGATCTCGGCTTCCTGATGGCCCGCGAGGCGGTGGAGACGCGCAAGCTCTCGCGCGCCGCCGTCGAGACGCTGGCGATCATCGCCTACCACCAGCCGGCGACCCGGGCCGAGATCGAGGAGATCCGCGGCGTCGCCGTCTCGGGCGGCACCATCGACCTCCTGATGGAGCTCGGCTGGGTCAAGTTCGGCCGCCGCCGCGACACGCCCGGCCGGCCGATGACCTTCGTGGTCACGCCGGCCTTCCTCGACCATTTCGGCCTCGAATCCGCCGGCGACCTGCCCGGCGTGGCCGAGCTGCGCGCCGCGGGCCTCCTCGACAACCGCCCTGCCCCGGGCCGGCCGCAGCCCGAGCTGGCGCTTGAGCAGGACGCGGAAGAGTGAGAACATAGGCGGAACGAGCGCCGAATCGGCGGGAGGGCGGACGGCGATGGCGGGCGGCGGCTACTACGAGTTCTTCGCGGGCGGCGGCATGGCGCGCGCCGGGCTCGGCGCGGGCTGGCGCTGCCTCCTCGCCAACGACCTCGACGCCAAGAAGGCCGCCGCCTACGCCGCGAACTGGGGGGCGGAGCACCTGCGCGTCGCCGACGTCGCCACGCTGGCAGCGGCCGACCTGCCCGGGGTTCCCGACCTCGTCTGGGCCTCGTTCCCCTGCCAGGACCTGTCGCTCGCCGGGGCGGGCGCCGGGCTGCGCGGCGCGCGGTCGGGGACGTTCTGGCCGTTCTGGAAGCTGGTGACCGACCTGCGCGCCCAGGGCCGGGCCCCGCGCCTCGTGGTGCTGGAGAACGTCGTCGGCGCGCTCACCTCGCATGGCGGCCGCGACTTCGCCGCGATCGGCCGGGCGCTGGCCGAGGCCGGCTACCGCTTCGGCGCGGTGGTGGCGAACGCGGTCGACTTCCTGCCGCAGTCGCGGCCACGGCTGTTCTTCGTCGCGGTGGAGGACGACGGCCCGCTGCCCGAGGGGCTGGCGGCGCGCCGGCCGCTGCCGCGCTGGCATCCGCCGGCGCTGGTCGAGGCGCGCGCCGGGCTCAAGGGCTGGGTCTGGTGGCGCCTGCCGGCGCCGGCGCCCCACGGGCAAAGCCTCGCGGGCGTCATCGAGGACACGCCCTCCGGCGTCGCCTGGCGCGCCGGGGCGGAGACGGAGCGGCTCCTCGCCTCGATGAGCCCGGTCAACCGCGCCAAGGTCGCGGCGGCGCAGGCTGCCGGCGGCCGGCATGTCGGCACGGTCTACAAGCGCACCCGCGCCGGCGTGGTGCGGGCCGAGGTGCGGTTCGACGACGTCGCCGGCTGCCTGCGCACGCCGGCCGGCGGGTCGAGCCGCCAGACGCTGCTGCTCGTCGAGGACGGACGCGTCCGCTCGCGGCTCCTCTCCCCGCGCGAGGCGGCGCGGCTGATGGGGCTGCCGGACAGCTACCGCCTGCCCGCGAACTACAACGAGGCCTACCACCTCGCCGGCGACGGCGTCGCCGTACCGGTGGTGCGCTTCCTCGCGGCGCACCTGCTGGAGCCGCTGCTCGCCGCCGCCCCCGACCGGGCGCGCGCCGCCGCGTGACGCAGGCGCTGCGGGACGCGCTCGCCCGCTTCCGCGAGGCGCACCGCGCCTTCCGCGGCAAGGGGCCGCTCTCCGTGGCGCTGGTCGTCACCCGCCACGCCGTCGAGCACGGCCTGCCGCTCGATCCCGACCGGCTGCTGACCGGGCGCGGCGGGCAGGTGCTGGGGCTCGGCTTCGCGGCCGTGCAGGCGATCCTCGCCGACCACGGCGAGACGCGCGTGCTGGCGCGCGAGGCCGGGCGCACCAGCCGCGGCAGCATCGAGAACATGCGGAGCTACGTCGCCTGCCTGAACGCGCTGGCCGCGGCCGGGCCGGTGGACCTCGCGGCGGCGGAGGCGTTCTGGGTCGGCGAGGTGCGCGCCTTCCTCGCGGCCAAGCCGTTCCGCCTGCGGCTCGACCCGGCCCGCGGCCTGCGCCCGGCGCTGGCCGACCTGCTGCGGCAGGCGGCCGAGCGCCAGCGCGAGACCCCGGGGATGCAGCATGCCGGCGCGATGCTCCAGCACCTCGTCGGCGCGGCGCTGGAGCGCTCGGTGGGCGCCGGCGCGGTGACGCATCACGCCTTCTCCACCGCCGACGCCGCGCTCGGGCGCGCGGGCGACTTCCTCGTCGGCGACGTGGCGGTGCATGTGACGACCGCGCCCGGCGAGGCGGTGATCGCGCGCTGCCGCGACAACGTCGAGGCGGGGCTCCGCGCCGTGCTCGTCACGCTCGACCGCCGGGTCGCCGTCGCCGTGGCGCTGGCCGAGAACGCCCGCGTGGCGGAGCGGATCGACGTGCTCGGGGCCGAGCAGTTCCTCGTCGCGGCGCTGATGGCGGACGGCGGCTTCAGCGCCGCCGGACGGCGGGCGACGCTGGCCGGGCTGGTTGCGCGCTACAACGGCATCATCGCGGCGTGCGAGACGGACCCGAGCCTGAGCATCATCCTAGAATATCGCACTATATCATAATCTTGCCGATGTTTCCTCCGACGGCTCCGCACGTCGGGCGAGCGCGGCCGCGTCGACCCCCGCAGGCAGCGCGCCGAAGGCGACGCCCCGATCCGGCGCGAGTCGAGAGGCCACAAAGGCTTCCGCCACGGCTGGATCGCCATGGCGCAGCAGCAGCGCCGCGGAGAGGACCACGGCGAGGCGCTCCGCGACCCGACGGGCCTCTCCTTCGCCGGCTTCCGCCAGCGCGGGCTCGGCTGCGGCGAGCGCCCGGTCGTAGGCGGGAAGGCGGCCGCGGGCGGCGCGGAGCTCGTCGAGGAGCAGGCCGACGCTCTCGGGGTCGCGGGCGGCGGCGCGCAGCATGTCGAGGCAGATGACGTTGCCCGAACCCTCCCAGACGCCGTTCAGCGGGGCCTCGCGGTAGAGGCGCGCCATCAGGTGGTCCTCCACGAAGCCGTTGCCGCCGTGGCATTCCAGCGCCTCGGCCACGACGGCGGGCACGCGCTTGCAGATCCAGTACTTGGCGATCGGGGTGATCAGGCGGCCGAGGCGGCGCTCCGCCTCGCCCCCGGCGCCGGCCGGCGCGTCGAGGCTGGCGGCGGCGCGGAAGGCGAGCCAGGCGGCGGCCTCCGCCTCGAGCGCGAGGTCGGCGATCACCGCCTGCATCAGCGGCTGGTCGATCAGCCGGCGCTGGAAGGCCGAGCGGTGCGCGGCGTGCCAGGCGGCCTCGGCGACGGCGAGGCGCATGTGCCCGGCCGAGGCGAGCGCGCAGTCGATGCGGGTGAGGTGGCCCATCTCGAGGATCGCGGCGATGCCGCGGCCCTCCTCGCCCAGCATCGTGCCGAGGGCGCCCCGGAACTCGACCTCGGAGGAGGCGTTCGAGCGGTTGCCGCACTTGTCCTTGAGCCGCTGCAGCAGCAGCCGGTTGCGCGCGCCGCCCGGCAGCCAGCCGGGCAGCGCGAAGCAGGTGACGCCCTTCGCGGTGCGGGCGAGCGCGAGGAACAGGTCCGACTGCGGGGCCGAGAAGAACCACTTGTGCCCGGTCAGCGCCCAGAGGCCGCCGCCGGCGGGCTCGGCGATCGTGGCGACCTGCCGGAGGTCCGAGCCGCCCTGCTTCTCGGTCATCGCCATGGCGCAGGTCGCGCCGTGCTTGCCGGCGGCCGGCATCTGGCGCCCGTCGTAGTCCGGCGACAGCAGCAGCGCCTCCCAGGCCTCGCGCAGCGCCGGGTCGCGGCGGATCACCGGGATGGCGGCGTGGGTCATGGTCAGAGGGCACATGATCCCGGCCTCGCCCTGCGCCCAGAGATAGGCGAGCCCGGCGCGGGCGACCTGCGCGCCGGGGCGCGCCGCGGTCCAGGCGAGGGAATGGACGCCATCGGCCATGGCGCGGCGCATCAGCTCGGCCCAGGCGGGATGGAACTCGATCCGGTCGACGCGATGGCCGAAGCGGTCGTGGGTGACGAGCTCCGGCGGGTTGCGGTCGGCCTGCCGGGCGAGGCGGCGGATCTCGGCCGAGGCGACGGTCGCCCCGGCGCGGGAGAGGCGCCCGGCGGCCCAGTCGCCGCCGAAGGCGGCGAGGATGACGGGGAGCGCCGGATCGGCCGCGAAGGCGTCGTAGTCCTCGAGCGGCGGCGGCTGGTTCAGCACCTCGTGGGTGGCGTAGGGCTCCGTCATCGCGGCCTCCCTCCCCCTCGGCGCGGGAGTCTAGTCCGCGAGGCCGGGCGCGTCGAGGAAGGTCGCCGGCGGGCGGCGCGGCCGGAAACGCGGAGCGCCGCCCGGGCGGGGACCGGGCGGCGCGGTTTCGTCGCGGGCGCCTGCGGCCGGGGTCAGGCCGCCAGGAACTCGCGCACGAAGCGGGTGGCGGGCCGGGCGCGGATCGCGTCGGGCGCGCCGGTCTGCTCGATGCGGCCCATCGACATCACCACGACGAGGTCGGCGAGCTCCATCGCCTCGTCCTGGTCGTGGGTGACGAAGACCGTGGTGAGCCCGGTCTGGTCGTGGATCTCGCGCAGGCCCGTGCGCAGCTCCTTGCGGACGCGGGCGTCGAGCGCCCCGAAGGGCTCGTCGAGGAGCAGCATCCGCGGCTCGATGGCGAGCGCGCGGGCGAGCGCCACGCGCTGGCGCTGGCCGCCGGAGAGCTGCGCCGGGTAGCGCCGAGCGATGTCGGGGAGCTGGATCAGGCCGAGGAGCTTGTTCACCCGCCGGTCGATCTCGGCGCCGGTGGGGCGCTCGCGGCGCGGCCGGGCGCGGAGCCCGTAGGCGATGTTCTCGAACACCGTCATGTGCTTGAAGAGCGCGTAGTGCTGGAACACGAAGCCGGCGCGGCGCTCCTGGACCGAGAGGTTGGTGGCGTCCTGGCCGTCGAACAGCACCCGCCCCTGGTCGGGCCGCTCGAGGCCGCCGAGGATGCGCAGGAGCGTGGTCTTTCCCGATCCCGACGGCCCGAGCAGCGCGACGAGCGCGCCCGAGGGGATGGCGAGGCTCACCGGATGGAGCGCGGTGGTTGTCCCGAACTCCTTGGCGAGGTCTTCGATCTCGATATGCATGGTGCTACCCCCGGATACTGGTCAATGGCGACGGCTGGCCGCGAGCTGGTCGGCGTAGCGCCACTCGAGGCCGGACTTGAGGACGAGCGTGACGAGCGCCAGCGCCGCGAGGAGCGCCGCCATGGTGAAGGCGGCGACCGAGAGGTACTCGTTGTAGAGCATCTCGATCATCAGCGGCATGGTCGCGGTCTGGCCGCGGATGCGGCCGGACACGACCGCAACGGCGCCGAACTCGCCCATGGCGCGGGCGTTGCAGAGCAGCACCCCGTAGAGCAGCGCCCAGCGGACGTTCGGCAGCGTCACCGTCAGGAAGGTCCGCCAGCCCGAGGCCCCGAGCGTCAGCGCCGCCTCCTCCTCGGAGCGGCCCTGCTCCTGCATCACCGGGATGAGCTCGCGGGCGACGAAGGGGAAGGTGACGAACATCGTGGCGAGCACGATCGCCGGCACGGCGAAGACGACCTGCACCCCGTGGGCGACCAGCCAGCCGCCGAGCGCCGAGTTGGCGCCGAAGAGCAGCACGAGGCTGAGGCCGGCGACGACCGGCGAGACCGAGAACGGCAGGTCGATCAGCGTGATCAGGAACGCCTTGCCGCGGAAGTCGAACTTGGCGATCGCCCAGGCGGCGGCGAGGCCGAAGGCGGCGTTGAGCGGCACGGCGATCGCCGCGGTGATCAGCGTCAGCCGGATCGCCGACAGCGCGTCGCGCTCGCCGAGGGCGGAGACCGCGGCGACGATCCCGTCCTTGAACGCCTCGGCGAAGACCGTGACGAGCGGGGCGAAGAGCGCGATGGCGAGCAGGCCGACGACGATGGCGATCAGGCCGCGGCGGACCCAGGCGGGCTCCTCCGTCGGCGAGGCGCCCCGCCAGGCGGCCGCGCGGGGCGCGGGATAGGTTGCGTCAGTCATGGCGGAGCCTCCGGGCGACGGCGCGCACGGGCGCCGGGGCGGGCTGCGGCCCGGCGGCCGCGGCGTGGAGCAGGCAGAGCGAGGCGAGGCATCCTGCCGCGAGCGCCGCGGGGACGATCCCGGCGGCGGCGAGCGTCACGGCGGCGAGGGCCGCCGTCGCTGCTGGAGTCACGGCGGCGAGGGCCGCCGTGGCTGCGAGGGGGATGCCGGCCCCGGGCTTCGCGGGGTCGCTGGCGACCCGGGACCGGCGGTTGACGGCGCGAGCGGCGGGGACCACGGGCGCCGTGTCGGAGGCGGCGAGGCTACGCATCGGCGAACCTCCTGCGACTCCAGACCTGGATGAGGTTGATGGCGAGCAGCATCGCGAAGGAGATCGCCAGCATGGCGATGGCGATGGCGACCGCCCCGTCGTAGTCGAACTCCTCGAGCCGGATGACGATGAGGAGCGGCGCGATCTCGGTCACGTTCGGCAGGTTGCCGGCGATGAAGATCACCGACCCGTACTCCCCGACCGAGCGCGCGAAGGCGAGCGCGCCCCCGGTGAGCAGCGCCGGCGCCAGCGTCGGCAGGACCACCCGCACGAAGGTGCGCGCCCGCGACGCCCCCAGCGTCGCCGAGGCCTCCTCGACCTCGCGCTCGAGCTCCTCGATCACCGGCTGAACCGTGCGGACCACGAAGGGCAGCCCGACGAAGACCAGCGCCACGAAGATGCCGAGCCGCGTATAGGCGACCTGGATGCCGAGCGGCGCCAGCGCCGCGCCGAAGACCCCGTTCGGCGCGTAGAGGGTGGTGAGCGCGATGCCGGCGACCGCCGTCGGCAGCGCGAAGGGCAGGTCGACGGTGGCGTCGATCAGCTTGCGCCCCCAGAAGCGGTAGCGCGTCAGCGTCCAGGCCACGGCGAGGCCGAAGACGAGGTTGAAGAGCGCCGCGTAGAGCGACGTCATGAACGACAGCTCCAGCGCCGACCAGACCCGGGGACGGTTGATCGTCTCCCAGAGCCCGACCGGCCCGACGAGCGCGCCCCTGAACAGGAGCGCGCCGATCGGCAGGAGGACGACGCAGGACAGCATCGCCGCGGTGATGCCGAAGCTTATCCCGAAGCCCGGCAAGGGCGACGAAGCGCGAAAGGCGACCCCTCGCATCGCGCTTACTGCCCGACGTAGATCTGGTCGAACACGCCGCCGTCGGCGAAGTGCTCCGGCTGCGCCTTGCCCCAGCCGCCGAAGTGGTCGATCGAGACCAGCTCCAGCTTCGGGAAGCGCGCCACGTCCTCGGGATTGGCCTCCGAGGTGTCCCAGGCGCGGTAGAAGTTCTTGAAGGCGATGGCCTGGCCCTCGGGCGAGTAGAGGAAGTCGAGATAGGCCTTGGCCGCCTTCGCCTGCTCCTCGCTGTGGATGTTGCTCTCGACGATCGCCACCGGCGGCTCGGCGAGCATGGAGACCGTCGGCACGACGATGTCGAACTTGTCGTCGCCGAGCTCCTTCAGCGCGAGATGCGCCTCGTTCTCCCAGGCGAGCAGGACGTCGCCGATGCCGCGCTGCGCGAAGGTGGTCGTCGAGCCGCGGGCGCCGGTGTCGAGGACCGGCACGTGGCTGAAGAGCTTGCCGACGAAGCCGCGCGGGTCCTGGCCGTTCTGCTCGGCCCAGGCCCAGGCCGCGAGGTAGTTCCAGCGCGCGCCGCCCGAGGTCTTCGGGTTCGGGGTGATGACCTGCACGCCGTCGGCGATCAGGTCGTCCCAGTCCTCGATGTGCTTCGGGTTGCCCTCGCGGACGAGGAAGACGATCGTCGATGTGTAGGGCGACGAGTTGTGCGGCAGCTTCGACTGCCAGTCGGCCGGGATCTTGCCCGACTTCGTCGCGATCGCGTCGATGTCGGAGGCGAGCGCCAGCGTCACCACCTGCGCGTCGAGCCCGTCGATCACCGCGCGGGCCTGGCTGCCGGAGCCGCCATGCGAGGCCTCGACCTCGATCGCCGGGTTGCCGGCCGCCGCCCACTCCTCGGCGAACGCGGCGTTGATGTCGCGGTAGAGCTCGCGGGTCGGGTCGTAGGAGACGTTGAGGAGCGTGAGCGCCGCCTGCGCCGCCGCCGGGTGGGGCGCGAGGCCGGTCGCCAGCAGGGCCGCGGCGAGCGCCGTGGCGCTGGCCGCGCCGAAGGGCCAGCGCCGCCGCGGCGCGGGCGGCGCGTCGGAACGGCGCACGGGCTGGGGAGCGAGATGCACGCCGCCGAACATGTCGAAGACGAGGGTCACGGTCTCGGGGGCGGTCTCGGCGTCGAGGGCGGCGGCCGGGTTCGCCTCGGCGCGCGCCTCTCGGGGCAGATAGCTGTCCATGGAAGCCTCCAGTGATTTCCCCATTATCACGACAGACTCTATCGTGTTTCACAAGTAGAAAATCCCCGGAGTGTTAACGCAGCCTTTTCAGATGGTTAGATCTCTACCGGCGTCGCCTCGCCGGCCGCGATGATCGAATCGTCGGTCAGCAGGTCGGCCAGCGTCAGCGATTCCAGCATGAGGAGGTAGCCGGCGAAGAGCTCGCCGAAGACCTTGCGGAGCCGGCAGGTCGCCTCGTCGGCGCAGTCCTCGCAGCGGCGGTAGGCGAGGCGGGAGAGGCACGGGAGCGGCGCGATGGGGCCGTCGACGAGGCGGAGGACCTCGCCGATCGCGATCTGGCGCGGCTCCTTGATCAGGAAGTAGCCGCCGTCGCGGCCGCGGCGGCTGCCGATGTAGCCGCCGTTGCGGAGATCGATCAGGATGTGCTCGAGGAAGCGCTTGGGGGTGCCGCCGCGGTCGGCGACCTCCTCGATCCGCAGCGAGCCGCCGCCGCGGGCGCGCTCCTCGCCGAGGACGATCAGGGCCTTGATCGCGTATTTCGTCTTGAGGGACAGCATCCTGCGACCCGAAGTAGGACATCGGGCGCGCGATTGAAAGCCCCGCGGAGGCGGGATGCGCCGCCCGGCGCGCCCGGCCTCGCCGCGGCCCGGACGAGCGGCGCGGTCGGGCGCCGCGCCGCGGCGGCGCCCTCAGGAATCGCGCTCCGGGCGCTATGATCCGGGGAGACGATTCGGGAGAGGAGCACCCCCATGTCCGACGCGCCCGAGGACTGCACCCTGATCCGCCCCGGCGGCAGCTACCACGGCAAGCAGGGCTTCGACTACGTCGCCGGCGTCTCCGCCGAGACCGCCGGATCCCGCGGCGTCTGCATGCACCTCCTGACCATCCCGCCGGGCGGCCGGGCCAACGCCCATCTTCACGAGAGCCATGAGACGGCGATCTACATGATCGAGGGCGTGACCGAGATGCGCTACGGCCCGCGGCTGGAGCGACGGATGACGGCGCGCGCCGGCGACATGGTCTACATTCCGGCCGGGATGCCGCACCTGCCGTGGAATCCCGGCCCCGGCCCCGCCGTCGCCGTCATCGCGCGCACCGACCCCAACGAGCAGGAGAGCGTCGTCCTCCTGCCCGAGCTCGACGCCCTCGTCGCCGCGGAGGAGGGCAGCGCATAGACCCTCTCCGCCCGGCCGCCGGACTCACCCGGCAGCCACGTCCGACCCCTGCAAGCCATCGTCAACCTTCGTGACGAAAGGGTTGACGGTTTTGGAATTATCCTTAAATTACAGTAGCTTGACCTTGCTAACACGCGTGTTAGCGCGTGATATCGGCGGGCGGGCCGCGGCGCCCACCCCGGCCGCTCAGGCCCCGGCCGGCGCGGCGAGGCCCAGCCGGGCCGCGAGCGCAATCCGGAGGGCGCGGCGCTCCGGCGTGTCCCGGCCCGCCCGGCTCGCGAAGAGCGTCGCCTGGCTGCGCAGGATCAGGCCGTCGTCGAGGACGCGCAGGTGGTTGTCCCGCAGCGTCTCGCCCGTGCTGGTGATGTCGACGATCGCCTCCGCGGTCAGGTTCTTGACGCTGCCCTCGGTCGCGCCGGCGCTGTCGACGAGGGCGTAGTCGGCGACGCCGTGGCGGCGGAAGAACTCCCGCGCCAGCCGCCGGTACTTCGTCGCCACCCGCAGCCGCCGCCCGTGCCGGGCCCGGAACGCCGCCGCCGCCGCGTCGAGGTCGGACATGTCCCGGACGTCGATCCAGAAGGCCGGCACCGCGACGACGAGGTCGGCGAAGCCGAAGCCCATCCCGGCCAGCTCCTCCATCCGCTCGGCCCAGCCGGGGATCTCCTCGCGCACCAGATCCTGCCCGGTCACCCCGAGGTCGAGCCGCCCGGCGGCCAGCTCGCCCGGGATCTCCGCCGCGGCGAGCAGGACGAGCGCCAGCTCCGGCGCGCCCTCGACCCGGCCGGCATATTCCCTCCCCGCGCCGGTGCGCGCGATCGTCACGCCGCGCGCGCCGAACCAGGCGATGGTCTCCTCCTGGAGCCGCCCCTTCGACGGGATGCCGAGCCGGAGCCGGGTCACGCCTCCGCCTCCGAGAGCGCCAGCAGCGCCTCCGGCCGGACGATGCCGCCGACCGCGGGCACGCCCCGGCCGCCGCCGAGGATGCGCGTCAGCGTGTCGTAGCGGCCGCCGCTGGCGATCGGCGGCAGGTCGGCGCGCCCGCGCGCCACCGCGCCGAAGACGAAGCCGTCGTAGTATTCGAGCGTCGTCCGCCCGAAGCTGCCCTCGAAGCGCAGCGTGGCCGGCTCCACCCCCCGCGCCGCGATCGCCTCGAGCCGCGCGTCGAGCCGCTCCGCCGCCGGCGTGAGCCCGGGCAGGTCGACCGCTATCTCGCGCAGCCGCGCCAGCGCCGCCGGGGCGGGGCCGGCCACGGCCAGCACCGCCTCGAGCCCCGCCACCGCGCGCGGATCGAGCGGCGGCGTCCCCGCCTCGACCCGCAGCCGCGCCAGGCGGTCCAGCACCTCGTCCTCGCCGCGCGCCCCGACCGGCGCCCCTGCCCCGGCGACCAGCGCCTCCGCCCCGCCCGCCGCGATGGCGGCGAGGAGCCCGGCCCGTCCCGCGGTCACCTCGGCGTGCCGCGCCCCGTAGCGCTCCAGCATCACGTGGAAGCGCGCCGGCCGCCACAGGTGCCGCCGCAGCGCCGCCTTGCGCGCCGCCGGCGTGTCGAGCGCGTCGATCACCGCGAGCGGCAGGCCGAGGTCGCCGACCACGAGCTCGACCGGCGCGTCGCCGAGCGCGTCGAGGATCCGCCGCAGCGCCTCGGCGTCCGCCGCGGCGGCGTCGGCGCCGCCGAAGAGCTCGACCCCGGCCTGGAGATACTCGCGCCCCTGGTCCGAGCCGCCGTCCTGCCGCCGCCAGACCGGCCCGCAATAGGCGTAGGCCCCCCGCGCCCGCCCGGTCTCCATGTGGAGCCGCACGATCGGCACGGTGAAGTCCGGGCGCAGCATCATCTCCGCCCCGTCGTCGGCGGTGACGAAGGCGCGGGCGCGGATGTCCTCGCCGTAGAGGTCGAGGAGCACGTCCGCCGGTTGCAGCGCGGCCAGCTCGACATAGTCCGCCTCGCGGCCGAGCGCCGCCACCACGCGCGCCGCCGCCTCCTCCAGCCGGGCGAGGCCGGGCCCGAGGCGCGCCCCGGGCAGATGCGGGCGGTCGGAAACCATCCCCTAGCCGCCCGTCCGGGCGAGCATCTCCCGCACCGCGGCGACGAGGCCCGCGCGCGGCGCCTCGACCTGCGCCGGCTGCGCCTTCCAGGCCCCGTGGTCCTCGATCTCGGCCGCGAGCCGCGCCCCGAGCGCGAGGTCCTTGAGCTGCACGACGCCGCGCGCCCGCTCGTCCTCGCCGGCGATCACCGCCACCGGCGAGCGCCGCTGATCGGCGTACTTGAGCTGCCGGCCGACGTTGCCGCCGCCGAGGAACACCTCGGCGCGGACGCCCGCGGCGCGCAGCTCGGCCGCCATCGCCTGGTACTCGGCCATGGCGTCGCGGTCCATCACCGTCACCACCACCGGCCCCGGCTCCGCGGCGCCGGCGCGGCCCCTGGCGGCCAGCGCCGCCAGCAGCCGGTCGACGCCCACCGAGACGCCGGTCGCCGGCACCGCCTGCCCGGTGAAGCGCCGGACGAGGTCGTCGTAGCGGCCGCCGCCGGCGACCGAGCCGAACTGCCGCGGCCTGCCCTTGTCGTCGAGGATCTCGAAGGTCAGCTCCGCCTCGCAGACCGGCCCGGTGTAGTAGCCGAGGCCGCGCACCACGGCGGGGTCGATCACGACGCGGTCGGGCCCGTAGCCCTGCGCCTCGAGGAGCTCGGCGATGGCGGCGAGCTCCTGCACGCCCTCGACGCCCACGGGCGAGCCGGCGACGATCTCGGCGAGGCGGGCGCAGGTCGCCGCCGCGCTGTCGCGGCGCGCCTCGCTGAGCCCGAGGATGCAGGCCGCCTGCTCGTCGGAGAGGCCCGCGCCGGGGGTGAAGTCGCCGCTCTCGTCGCGCCGCCCCGCGCCGAGGAGCGCGCGCACCCCGTCGGTTCCCAGCCGGTCGAGCTTGTCGACCGCGCGCATGACGATGCCCCGCCGCTCCGCCCCCGCCTCGGGGTCGGCCGGGTCGAAGAGGCCGGCGGCCTGCAGGGCGCCGTTCAGCACCTTGCGGTCGTTGATGCGCACCACGTAGTCGCCCCGGGCGATGCCGGCCGCCTCGAGCGCGTCGGCGAGCATCGCCGCCATCTCGGCGTCGGCCGCGACGGTTCCCGCGCCGACGGTGTCGGCGTCGCACTGGGTGAACTGGCGGAAGCGTCCCGGGCCGGGCTTCTCGTTCCGCCAGACCGGGCCAACCTGGTAGCGGCGATAGGGGGTGGGCAGACTGTTGCGGTGCTGCGCGAACACGCGGGCGAGCGGCGCCGTCAGGTCGTAGCGCAGCGCCAGCCAGCCCTCGTCCGGGTCGTCCCAGGCGAAGACGCCGCCCTGCGGCCGGTCGACGTCGGGCAGGAACTTGCCCAGCGCCTCGACGGTCTCCACCGCGCTCGTCTCCAGCGGGTCGAAGCCGTAGCGGTGGTAGACCCCGGTGATGCGGTCGAGCATCGCCGCGCGGGCGCGCACCTCGGCCCCGAACCAGTCGCGGAAGCCCCGCGGCGTCTCGGCGCGCGGGCGTCGGGGCTTCGGATCCTTGTCCTTCGGCATGGGGGCTCTCCGCTTCGGGCGCCCCTTAGCCCATGCGCCCGGATGCGGCAAGCGCGCGCCCCGCGGCCACGCCCCGGCCGCCTGGAGCCTCGCGTCGGACGCCGGCAAGGCCTGCGGCCCCCGGCCCGACCGGCCCTATCACGCGTGATAGCCGGACCTAACACGCGTGATAGCCGGATCAAGTCACTGTATTATAATTACAATCTCATAGCATCAACCAATTGGAAAGGAAGGTTGACGCCCTTTCGGTCCGGTCGCGCGCCGCCCCGGAGGCCCGCGCCCTCAGCCCGTCCGCTCGGCCGCCTTGGCGGCGTTCCAGAGGGCGTCCATCTCGGCGAGGTCGGACTGCTCGGGGCCGCGGCCGTCGCAGGCCAGCGCCGCCTCGATGGCGTGGAAGCGCCGGGTGAACTTGGCGTTGGCGGCGCGCAACGCCGCCTCGGGATCGACGCCGAGGTGGCGGGCGAGGTTCGCCATCACGAACAGGAGGTCGCCGAATTCCTCCGCGACCTTGCCCGCGTCGCCGGCGTCGCGGGCCTCGACCAGCTCCGCCGTCTCCTCGGCGATCTTGTCGAGCACCGCGCCGGCGTCCGGCCAGTCGAAGCCGACGCGCGCCGCGCGGTTCTGCAGCTTCACCGCGCGCAGGAGCGCCGGCAGCCCCATCGCCACCCCGTCGAGCGCGCTCGGCCGCACCGGCCGGGCGGCGCGCTCGGCCGCCTTGATCGCCTCCCAGTCGCGGGTCTGCTCGGCGGCGCTCTTGTCGCGGCTCTCGGCGCCGAAGACGTGGGGGTGGCGACGGATCATCTTGTCGGAGACGCCGCGCGCGACGTCGTCGAAGCCGAAATGGCCGGCCTCGCGGGCCATCTGGGCGTGGTAGACCACCTGGAGGAGCAGATCGCCCAGCTCGTCGCGCAGCTCGCCCATGGCGCCGCGCTCGATGGCGTCGGCGACCTCGTAGGCCTCCTCGATCGTGTAGGGGGCGATCGTGGCGAAGTCCTGCTCGAGGTCCCAGGGGCAGCCGCGCTCGGGGTCGCGCAGGCGCGCCATGATGGCGACCAGCCGCGGCAGGCCGCCGTCGGGGTCGAGGAGGAGCGGGTCGTCGTCGGGCTCGGCCATGGCGGGCCACCCTAGCGGGCGCGGCGGGCGGGCGGAAGGGGAGGCGGAAGGGGAGGCGCGCGCTTGACAAAGCGCGGCGCGGGAGGCCTTTGGGGGCGAAATCCGGGAGCCCGCCTTGTCCCTGCCTCGACCGATCGCGCCGCCGCGCCGGGCCGCATGAGCGGCGTCCGGCAGATCGTGCTCGGCGAGGACGCGGACGGCCAGCGCCTCGACCGCTGGCTGCGGCGGCTGCACCCGCATCTCGGCCAGGGGTTGATCGAGCGGATGTGCCGCAAGGGCGAGATCCGGCTCGACGGCGGGCGGACGCAGGCCTCGGCGCGGCTGGCGCCCGGGCAGACGCTGCGGCTGCCGCCGATCCCGGAGGGCGAGGCCCCTGTCCCGCCGGGCGCGCGGGCGGCGGTCTCGGACGAGGACGCGGCGATGATCCGCGCCGCGGTGATCTATCGCGACGACGACGTGATCGCGCTCAACAAGCCCGCCGGGCTGGCGACGCAGGGCGGCACCGGCACGACCCGGCATGTCGACGGGCTCGCCGAGGCCCTGCGCTTCGGCGCGGACGAGAAGCCCCGGCTGGTGCATCGGCTCGACCGCGACACCTCCGGCGTGCTGCTGCTGGCGCGGAGCGCGCGGGCGGCGGCGGGGCTCGCGAAGGCCTTCCAGGCGCGGGACGCACGCAAGATCTACTGGGCGGTCACCGCCGGGGCTCCGAAGCCGCCGGCGGCGACGATCCGCTACGGCCTCGTCAAGGCCGGCGGGCACGGCGCCGGCGGCGAGGGCGAGAAGATGCGCATCGTCCATCCCGACGCGGTGGCGACGACCGAGGGGGCGAAGCGCGCGACGACCGACTACACCACGATCGACGCGGCCGGGCGGCGCGCCGCCTGGGTGGCGCTCGCGCCGCTGACCGGGCGGACGCACCAGCTCCGCGCCCACATGGCGGCGATCGGCCATCCGATCGCCGGCGACGGCAAGTACGGCGGATCGGGACAGGAGAACGCCGGCGAGGGCTGGGGGGCGCAGCTCGGCGGCTCGGTCAGCCGCAAGCTGCACCTGCATTCCCGCTCGCTCGCCCTCGTCCACCCGGCCACCGGCAAGCGGCTGGCGCTGGTGGCCGAGCTGCCCGAGCACATGGCGCGGACCTTCGCGCTCTTCGGCTGGCGGCCCGGCGACGCGCCGGCGGATCCGTTCGAGGAACGCCCGTGACCCGGCAGCTCGTCGTCTTCGACGTCGACGGGACGCTGGTCGACAGCCAGCACGTCATCCTCGCCTCGATGGACGCGGCCTTCGCCGCCATCGGGCGGGCGCGGCCGGGGGACGCGGACGTGCTCGCCATCGTCGGCCTGTCGCTGCCCGAGGCGATGGCGGCGCTTGCCCCCGAGCTCGACGCCGCCGCTCGCGGCGCGCTGGTCGAGGGGTATCGCAGCAGCTTCCTCGCCGCCCGCGCCGCCGGCGGGGGGGAGTCGGCCGCGCCGCTCTATCCCGGCGCGCGGGCGGCGCTCGAGCGGCTGTCCGCCGATCCGGCGACGCTGCTCGGGGTGGCGACGGGCAAGGCGCGGCGGGGACTCGACCACGTGCTGCACGCCCATGGCCTCGCCGGGCTCTTCGCCACCGCGCAGACCGCGGACGGCCACCCCTCGAAGCCGCATCCCTCGATGCTGCGCGCGGCCCTCGCCGAGACGGGATGCGCGCCGGAGGCGGCGGCGATGGTCGGCGACACGGCGTTCGACATCGAGATGGGCCGCGCCGCCGGCCTCGCGACGATCGGCGTCGCCTGGGGCTACCACCCGCGCGCCCGGCTGGAGGCGGCGGGCGCGGATGTGGTGATCGAGGACTTCGGCGCGCTCGACGCGGCGCTCGACCGGCTGCGGGCGCGGCCGTGAAGCCGGGGGACCGCAGGTTCTGGACCGAAGCGACGGTCGAGCCGGCCGCGGACGGCTTCGGCGTGAGCCTCGACGGCAAGCCGCTGATGACGCCGGCCGGCAAGCCGCTCGCCGCGCCTGCCCGCGCGCTCGCCGAGGCGGTGGCGGAGGAGTGGCGCGCCGTCGAGGGCGCCATCCGACCCGAAGCGATGCCCTTCACCCGCGCGGTCAACGTCGCGGTCGACCGGATCGATGCGGCGCGCGCGGCGGTTGTCGAGCAGATCGCCGCCTACGGCGAGAGCGACCTGCTCTGCTACCGCGCGGCGGCGCCCGAGGCGCTGCGGCGGCGGCAGGAGGCGGCCTGGGACCCGGTGCTCGCCTGGGCCGCCGAGGCGCTCGCCGCGCGGCTCCTGACCGGCGAGGGCGTGATGCACCGGCTCCAGCCGCAGGCGAGCCTCGACGCGCTCGCGGCCGCGCTGATCGGCGAGGACGCCTTCGCGCTGACGGCGCTCCACGAGCTGACCACGCTCTCGGGCTCGCTCGTGCTGGCGCTCGCGGTGCGCCGCGGCGCGCTCGACCCCGACGAGGCCTGGGCGCTGTCGCGGGTCGACGAGGCCTGGCAGGCCGAGCAATGGGGCGAGGACGCCGAGGCGGTCCAGGCGGCCGCGCGGCGCCGGCAGGACTTCCTGAACGCCGCCAAACTGCTGGAAATGCTCGCAAGCCGCTGATCGTTCTGCATCCACGGCGTCATTCCGCGCTCCGTTGACCGAAACCGGGCAGAGCGCCTTGACGCACGCCGGTTTGGCGGCAAGCATGACGGAGCGCTCGAAACTACGCCTCCGGGCCCTAGGTCCAAACGACGGCGAGGTGCGCCAACAGGGAAGAGGACGTTCATGACCAGAACAGCATTACTGGCCGGCGCCGCGCTCGCAGCGTTCGCGGCCGCCGCCTCGGCGGGGACGCTCGACGACGTGAAGGCGCGCGGCGTGCTCAAATGCGGCACCAACGCGGGCCTCGCCGGCTTCGCGGCGCCGGACTCCAGCGGTCGCTGGGACGGCTTCGACATCGCCTATTGCCGCGCGCTCGCGGCGGCCGTGCTCGGCGACGGCGAGAAGATCGAGTTCACCCCGACCACCACCGAGACGCGCTTCACCGCGCTCTCCTCGGGCGAGGTCGACGTGCTGGCGCGCAACTCCACCTGGACGCTGTCGCGCGACGCCGACCTGAAGCTGACCTTCGTCGGCGTCAACTACTACGACGGCCAGGGCTTCATGGTGCCGGCGGAGCTCGGCGTCACCTCGGCGCTGGAGCTCGACGGCGCGACGATCTGCATCCAGACCGGCACGACGACCGAGCTGAACCTCGCCGACTTCTTCAAGGCGAACAACATCAGCTACCAGCCGGTGCCGATCCAGACCAACGCGGAGGGCAACCAGCAGTACCTCGCCGGCGCCTGCGACGCCTACACCACCGACATCTCCGGCCTCGCGGCGAGCCGCGCCACCTACGAGGATCCCTCGGCGCACATCATCCTGCCGGAGGTGATCTCCAAGGAGCCGCTCGGCCCGATCGTGCGCCACGGCGACGACCAGTGGGCCGACATCGCCCGCTGGACGCTGAACGCGCTGGTCGCCGCCGAGGAATACGGCGTCACCTCCGCCAACCTCGAGGAGATGAAGGCCTCGCCGAACCCGGAGGTGAAGCGCCTGCTCGGCACGGAGGGCGACCTCGGCGCCATGCTCGGCCTCGACAAGGACTGGGCCGTGCGCGCGATCAGCGTCGGCGGCAACTACGGCGAGATCTTCGCCCGCCACATCGGCGAGGGCACGCCCTCGAACCTCGCCCGCGGCCTCAACGCCCAGTGGACCGAGGGCGGCCTGCAGTTCTCCCCGCCGTTCCGTTGATCCCCGGCGCGCCCGGACGCCCCGCTCGCGGGCGTCCGGGCCGCTCCCGCCGCGGCGCCGACACCTCAGGAGGACCGTGATGGCCAGCATCGACTACGGCGAGCGGCCGTTCCGCCTCGGAATGCTGCTTTCGGACACGCGCTACAGGTCGATGACCATCCAGGTCGTCGCGGTGATGGCCTTCATGCTCGTCATCGCCTGGCTCGTGAACAACACGATCCAGAACCTCTCCGCCCTCGGCAAGACGTTCGACTTCGGCTTCCTCTCGTCGCGCGCCGGCTACGACATCAACCAGGCGCTGATCCCCTACACCAACGACAGCACCCATGGCCGCGCGGCGGTGGTGGGGATCCTGAACACCATCCTCGTGGCGGTCCTCGGCTGCATCCTCGCCACGGCGATCGGGGTGCTGATCGGCGTGCTGCGGCTCTCGAACAACTGGATCGTGTCGCGGCTCGCCGGGGCCTATGTCGACATCTTCCGCAACGTGCCGGTGCTGCTCTGGATCCTCGCGCTGATGGCGGTCATCACCGACCTGACGCCGGCCCCGGCCGCGTTCCGGGGCGAGAACGCCGCGGCGCAGATGCTGTTCAACGACTCGGTGGCGGTGACGAACCGCGGCCTCTTCATCCCCTGGCCCGTCTTCGGGCCCGGCTGGCAGGTGGTGGTCGGGGCCTTCGTGCTGTCGCTCGTCGCCATCGTGGTCTTCGGGCGCTGGGCCGCGGCGCGGCAGGAGGCGACCGGGCAGGCGCTGCCGACGCCGTGGATCAAGCTCGGGCTGCTGATCCTGCCGACGCTTCTCGTCGACATGGCGATGGGCGGCCCGATCTCGCTCGATTATCCGGTGCTGCAGCGGTTCAACTTCCAGGGCGGCGGCTTCGTCGACAAGGCGCTGGTGGCGCTGACGCTGGCGCTCTCGCTCTATACCGGCGCCTTCATCGCCGAGAACGTTCGCGCCGGCATCCAGGCGGTTTCGCGCGGGCAGTCCGAGGCGGCGGCGGCGCTGGGGCTCCGGCCGAACCGGATCATGAGCCTCGTGGTGCTGCCCCAGGCGCTGCGGGTGATCATCCCGCCGCTGATCTCGCAATACCTGAACCTGACCAAGAACTCCTCGCTCGCCATCGCGGTCGGCTACATGGACGTGCGCGCGACGCTCGGCGGCATCACCATGAACCAGACCGGCCGCGAGCTCGAATGCATGCTGCTGCTGATGGGGTTCTACCTGCTCGTCAGCCTGACGGTGTCGTCGGCGATGAACTGGTACAACGCCCGCGTCTCGCTGAAGGAGCGGTGAGATGACCGACGTGACCTTCGTCCGCGGCGAGATGCTGCCCCCGCAGACGGCGCCCGGCGCGACCCGCGGGCCGGTCGGCTGGGCGCGCGCGAACCTGTTCTCGTCCTGGCTGAACGCGATCCTGACCCTCCTCGCCGGCGGCGCCGTGCTGTGGCTCGTCGCCCATGCCTGGCCCTGGTTCGCGCATTCGGTCTGGAACGCGGGCTCGCTTGCCGAATGCCGCGAGACCATCAAGGCGACCTGGGGGCCGGACGCATCCGGGGCCTGCTTCGCGGTGATCCGGCAGCGCTGGCACCAGTTCCTGTTCGGGTTCTACCCGCCCGCGCTCTACTGGCGGCCGACGCTCGCCTTCGCGCTCCTCTTCGTCGCGCTGGCCCCGATCCTGTTTCCGCGGGTGCCGCGGGGGCTGCTGTGGTTCTCCATCGCCTATCCCGGCGTGGCCTACTGGCTGCTGTGGGGCGGGCCGATCAGCGTGCCGCTCGCCGTTTACGCCGGGTTCGGCGTCGGCGCGCTGGCGATGCGGCTCGTCGCGCCGCTGTCGTCGCGGCTGCTCGCCGTCATCGTGGCGGTGCTCGTGACGATCGTGTGGTGGCTCTATCTCGCCGGGCCGGTCGCGC
Source organism: Amaricoccus sp. (assembly GCF_017993425.1). Taxonomy (GTDB): domain Bacteria; phylum Pseudomonadota; class Alphaproteobacteria; order Rhodobacterales; family Rhodobacteraceae; genus Amaricoccus. Next base: position 130,281 of record NZ_JAGOMQ010000002.1, on the reverse strand, counting down.
GGGCGTTGCCCGTCCTGCCGCTGACGCCGGTCGCCTCGAAGCAGTTCGGCGGGTTCATGCTGTCGATCACCATCGGCGTGACCGGCATCGCCTTCTCGCTGCCGCTCGGCATCCTGCTGGCGCTGGGGCGGCGGTCGCACATGTTCTTCGTCAAGACGATCTGCGTCGGCTTCATCGAGTTCATCCGCGGCGTGCCGCTGATCACGCTGCTGCTCGTCGCGACGTTCCTGCTCAACGTGTTCCTGCCGCCGGGGACGAACTTCGACATCATCCTGCGCGTCATCATCATGGTGACGCTGTTCGCCGCCGCCTACATGGCCGAGATCGTGCGCGGCGGCCTCGCGGCGCTGCCGCGCGGCCAGTACGAGGCGGCGGACGCGCTCGGGCTCGACTACTGGCAGGCGATGCGGCTGATCGTCATGCCGCAGGCGCTGAAGGTGTCGATCCCGAACATCGTCTCGAACTTCATCTCGCTCTTCAAGGACACCACGCTCGTCGCCATCATCGGGCTTCTCGACCCGATCGGGCTCACCACGTCGATCCGCGCCGACTCGAGCTGGAACGGCATCGTCTGGGAGCTCTACGGCTTCGTGGCGCTGGTGTTCTTCGTTTGCTGCTACGGCATGTCGCTCTATTCCAAGCATCTGGAGCGCAGGCTCCGCACCGATCATCGCTAGGAGGCCTCAGAATGTCCGAGCCCCACCCCGTCGACGCCGCCGAGCTCGAGCCGGTCGATCCGCGAAAGCTGAAGGTCTCCGAGGAGGTCGCGATCGAGATCGTCGGCATGAACAAGTGGTACGGCCAGTTCCACGTGCTGCGCGACATCAACCTGACGGTGAACCGGGGCGAGCGGATCGTGATCTGCGGGCCCTCGGGGTCGGGCAAGTCGACGCTGATCCGCTGCATCAACCGGCTGGAGGAGCACCAGAAGGGCAAGATCATCGTCGACGGGATCGAGCTGACCACCGATCTCAAGAACATCGACAAGATCCGTTCCGAGGTCGGGATGGTGTTCCAGCACTTCAACCTGTTCCCGCACCTGACCATCCTCGAGAACTGCACCCTCGCCCCGATCTGGGTCCGCAAGACCCCGAAGAAGGAGGCCGAGGAAACCGCGATGCATTACCTGCGCAAGGTGAAGATCCCCGAGCAGGCCAGCAAGTATCCGGGCCAGTTGTCGGGTGGTCAGCAGCAGCGCGTGGCGATAGCGCGGTCGCTCTGCATGAAGCCGAAGATCATGCTGTTCGACGAGCCCACCTCGGCGCTCGACCCGGAGATGATCAAGGAGGTGCTCGACACCATGATCGAGCTCGCCAAGGAGGGGATGACGATGCTCTGCGTCACCCACGAGATGGGCTTCGCGCAGGCGGTGGCGAACCGGGTGATCTTCATGGACCAAGGGCAGATCGTCGAGCAGAACGAGCCGCTGGCGTTCTTCTCCAACCCGCAGTCGGAGCGGACGAAGCTGTTCCTGAGCCAGATCCTCGGGCACTGACGGCTGGACGCCGGCGCGGCCCGGCAACCCCCGGCGAGGCTTGGGAAAAACCCGGGCTGGAACGCAGCTGGCACACTGCACGACACTTGTCTGCCCTGCTGGATCCACGGGGCGCGCGCGAGCGCCGAGCGACCGAAGCGGGCTTGCCCGCGAGGCCCGGCGCGACAGGCGAAAGCACGGCTTTCGCCGCGCCGACGGCTGGAGCGCGTTGGCGCGGAAGCCGTGAGGGGCGCCGATTTCTCCGGGAGCGCGCCATCCGTCCGTGAGCGCCCCGGCGAGCGCCGCAACGCGCTCGCCCCCCGCAGGGGCGATCGCGGACGGATTTGCCACGGGTCAAATCCGTCGGGCGTCAGTGTCGCGGCCAGCCTCGGGCCGGGCTTCCTCTCCACTGTCGTGCAGTGTGCGCGGCTGGAATCCGGCTTGCCGCTTTTTAACGGCGCGTTGACGCGGGGCGGTCGACGGGGCGCGGCGCGCCGGCTCGGGTGACCGCGTCGGACTTCCGTCCCGCCCGGGCTCCCGCGCCGGCGGTTGCACCCGGCCCCGGGGATATCTCACGGGGCATCGGCGGGGATGGCGGCGGCGGCCTCGGGCGAGGCGACCGGGCCGCTCCGGCCCGGCCGCCGCAGCGCGACTTCAGAAGATGAAGTCGCTCGCGCCGAGCTGGGAGAGGTCGATGTCGACGAGGGTCAGGCTGCCGCCGGCGCCGAAGTCGAAGACCACGTTGTCGCCTTCCTGCTCGGCATAGGCGAGCGCCTGGCTGGCGGTGCGGAAGTTGAAGTCGTCGAAGTCGATGCGGTCGTAGCCGTCCTGGAAGTCGGTGATCGTGTCGTTGCCGTCGCCGCGCTCGAACTCGAAGACGTCGGAGCCCGTGCCGCCGGTCAGCCGGTCGTCGCCCGCGCCGCCGTCGAGCCGGTCGTTGCCCGACCCGCCGTAGAGCCGGTCGTTCCCCGAGCCGCCGTCGAGCTCGTCGCGGCCGGTGCCGCCGTAGAGGCTGTCGTTGCCCGAGCCGCCGTCGAGCTCGTCGTCGCCGTCCTCGCCGTGGAGGATGTCGTTGCCGGCGCCGCCGTCGAGCTCGTCGTTGCCCGTGCCGCCGTAGAGGCGATCGTTTCCGCTGCGACCCTCGATCTCGTCGTTGCCGCCGAGGCCGCGGATGATGTCGGCCAGGGTGGTGCCGGTCAGCTCGTTGCCGCGGTCGTTGCCGGTGATCGTCGCCATGGTGTTCTCCTTCTTCGTGTCTGTCCCGGCGGCTCTTGCGCCCCGGAGGCTGCTCGCGGGTCCCGACCTCTTGCTGCGGTCCCGACGACGCCGATATGCAGCGAGTCGCCTGACGGCCGCCTGATGGCCCGCGTCAGCGTCCCGTCAGGTTCCCTCAGGCATGGTGTCCGCCATGCGACGCCCTGCCCTCCCCCTCGCCGCGCTCTGCGCCGCCGCCCTCCTCGCCCCCCTGAGCGCGGACGGACAGGGCGCGCCCGCCCCCGCGACGCCGGACACCGCGACGCTCGACCCGGACTTCGAGCAGGCGCTCGGCGCGGTGCAGCGCGGCGAGATCCGTCGGCTGAGCGACATCCTGCCGCAGGTCGAGGCGCAGTTCGGCGGCCGCGCCATCGAGACCGAGATCGAGACCGACGACGGCCGCTGGGTCTACGAGATGGAGATCCTCACCGCCGACGGCCGCCTTTTCGAGGTGGACGTGGACGCCGTGACGGGCGAAGTGATCGACGTCGAGGAGGAGGTCGATTGAGCCCATGCGGGCGCTCGCCGTCGAGGACGATCCGCGCATCTCGCGCGACCTGGTCGCTGCGCTGACCGCGGCGGGATTCCGCGTCGAGACCGCGTCCGACGGCGAGACGGCGTGGTTCCTCGGCGACACCGAGGACTACGACCTGATCGTGCTCGACCTCGGCCTGCCGCGGATGGACGGGCTCGCGGCGCTGAAGCGCTGGCGGGCGAACGGGCGCGAGACGCCGGTGCTGATCCTCTCGGCCCGCGGCGCCTGGTCCGAGCGGGTCGACGGCATCGACGCCGGGGCGGACGACTACCTGCCGAAGCCCTTCCGCATGGAGGAGCTGGTCGCGCGCGCCCGCGCGCTGGTGCGCCGCTCGGCCGGGCGCGGCGGCGCGGTGCAGGAGGTGGGCGGCCTCGTCATCGACACGACGCGGATGAGCGTCGCGCTGAACGGCCGGCCCCTCGTGCTCTCGGCGCTGGAGTACCGGCTGGTCGCCTTCCTCGCCCTGCAGCCGGGCAAGGTGGTGCCGCCGACCGAGCTTCTCGAGCATCTCTACGGCGACGACGACGCGCGGGAGGCGAACGCGCTCGAGGCGCTGGTCGCGCGGGTGCGCCGCAAGGTCGGGCCCGGGGTGATCGGCACGCGCCGGGGCTTCGGCTACTTCCTCGAGGAGGGGGCGGCGGGGTGAGCCGCGGCTCGCTGCGGCTGCGCTTCCTGATCGCCGGCGCGGCGGCGCTGACGGCGACGCTCGCCGTCGCCGCGCTCGGGCTGGCGCTGCTCTTCGACCGCCATGTCGAGCGGATCGCCGTCGTCGACCTGTCGGCCGAGCTCGACCATCTCGCCGCCGGGCTCGGCCAGGGGCCGGAGGGGCTGACCGTGGCGCGTCCGCTGTCGGACCCGCGCTACGTCCAGCCGCTCTCGGGGTCCTACTGGCAGGTGGAGACCGGGGGCCGGACGCTGCGCTCGCGCTCGCTCTGGGACGCGACGCTGGCGCTGCCGCCGCGGACGGCGGCCGACCCGAACCTGCGCGAGCTGCACCTGGCCGGGCCGCGGGGCGAGCCGATGCTGGTCGCCTCGCGGGCGCTCCGCCTCGGCGATCGCACCGCCGAGGCGACGGTGGCGATGGACCGCGGCGACCTCACCCGGGCGCGCCGCGCCTTCCTGCGCGACCTCGCACCCTATCTCGGCCTCCTCGCCGCGGCGCTCCTCGCGGCGGGCTGGGCGCAGGTGAGCGTCGGCCTGCGCCCGCTGGCCCATATCGGCGAGCGGGTGGCCGCCCTGCGCTCGGGCGGCGCGGCGCGGCTCGGCGAGGATTTCCCGGCGGAGGTGCGCCCGCTCGCCGCCGAGATCGACGCGCTGATCGCGGCGCGCGAGGCGGACGTCGCGCGGGCGCGGGCGCGGGCCGGGGATCTCGCGCACGGGCTGAAGACGCCGCTCCAGGCGCTGATCGGCGAGGCGGCGAGGCTGCGCGCCGCGGGAAGCCCGTCGGCGGCGCAGGGGATCGAGGACGTCGCCCGCGCCATCGACCGCCATGTCGAGCGCGAGCTGGCGCGCGCCCGCGTCGCCGGGGCCGCGCGCGCCGCCTCCGCCGACCCGGCCGCCGCGATCGCCGGGGTGCTCGCGGTGCTGAAGCGCACGCCGGAGGGGCGGCGGGTGGCCTGGGACGTCCGCGTCGAGCCGGCGCTGCGGGCGCGCATCGACCAGGCCGACCTGATCGAGGCGCTCGGCGCGCTCGCCGAGAACGCCGCCCGCCACGCCGCGAGCCGGGTCACCCTGATCGCGGCCCGCCGGGGCGCGCTGGCGGCCGTGGGCGTGCGCGACGACGGGCCGGGGGCGCCGCCCGAGGCGCTGGCGCGGATGCGCGCGCGGGGCGAGCGGCTCGACTCCCGCTTCCCCGGCCAGGGCCTCGGCCTCGCCATCGCCGCCGAGATCGCCGAGGGCGCCGGCGGCAGCCTCGACCTCGCGGACGCGGGGCCGGGGCTGGAGGCGACGCTGCTGCTGCCGGCGGCCTGAAGGCGGCGGTCAGACGTCGAGCTCCTCGACGAAGCGGGCGTTCTCCTGGATGTACTGGAAGCGCAGCTCGGGCTTCTTGCCCATCAGGCGCTCGACGAGGTCGCCGGTGGCCGCGGCCTCCTCGCCGACGGTGACGCGGATGAGCGTCCGCGAGGCGGGGCTCATCGTCGTCTCCTTGAGCTGGGCGGGCATCATCTCGCCGAGGCCCTTGAAGCGCGAGACCTCGATCCTGCCGCGGCCGCCGAGGCCCTTCGCCAGCAGGCGGTCGCGCGCGGCCTCGTCGCGGGCGTAGACCGAGCGGGCGCCCTGCGTCAGCCGGAAGAGCGGCGGGGCGGCGAGGAAGAGCCGGCCCGCGTCGATGAGGGGGCGCATCTGGGTGAAGAAGAACGTCATCAGGAGCGCCGCGATATGGGCGCCGTCGACGTCGGCGTCGGTCATGATGACGATCTTCTCGTAGCGCAGATCTTCGAGGTTGAACCGCGTCCCGGACTGCACGCCCATGGCGAGCGCGAGGTCGGAGAGCTCCTGGTTGGCGGAGGCCTTCGAGGCGGCGGCGCCGAGAACGTTGAGGATCTTGCCGCGGAGGGGGAGGACCGCCTGGAACTTGCGGTCGCGCGCCTGCTTGGCGGAGCCGCCGGCGCTGTCGCCCTCGACGAGGAAGAGCTCGGATCCGTCGCGCGTCGCGCCGGAGCAGTCGGCGAGCTTGCCGGGCAGGCGGAGCTTCTTGACCGGGGTCTTGCGCGCCGTCTCCTTCTCGGCGCGGCGCTTCAGCCGCTCCTCGGCGGTCAGCACGAGGTAGTCGAGGACGGCGCCGGCGGTGCGGGTGTCGGCGGCGAGCCAGTTGTCGAAGCGGTCGCGCACCGCGCCCTCGACCAGCCGCGCCGCTTCCTGCGTCGCGAGGCGGTCCTTGGTCTGGCCGACGAACTCGGGCTCGCGGACGAAGACCGAGATCATCGCGCAGGCGGCCGCGGCGACGTCGTCGCGGGTGACCTGCGCCGCCTTGCGGTTGGAGACGAGGTCGCCGTAGCTGCGCAGGCCCTTGAGGATCGCCGCCCAGAAGCCCTGCTCGTGGGTGCCGCCCTCCGGCGTCGGGATGGTGTTGCAGTAGGAGGAGACGAAGGGGTCGTGCTGGGGCGTCCAGTTGATCGCCCATTCGACCGAGCCGACCGTGCCGTCGCCGAAGCGCTCGCCGAAGTCGACCTTGCCGGCGAAGGGCTTCTCCGCATAGGTCTGCGCCCCTTCCAGCCGCTCGCCGAGGTAGTCGGAGAGGCCGCCGGGGAAGTGGAAGACCGCCTGCTCGGGGGTGTCCTCGCCCGCGGGGATGCAGGACGGATCGCAGCGCCAGCGGATCTCGACGCCGGAGTAGAGGTAGGCCTTGGAGCGCACCATCCTGAGCATCCGCGCCGGCTTCAGGTGGGCGTTCGCGCCGAAGATCTGCGGGTCGGGGTGGAAGGTCGTCGTGGTGCCGCGGCGGTTCGGGGTGGGCCCGAGGCTCGCCAGCGGGCCGGTCGGATGGCCGCGGCTGAACTCCTGCGCCCAGAGCTGCTTGCCGCGGGCGACCTCGACGCGGAGGTGGTCGGAGAGCGCGTTCACCACCGAGACGCCGACGCCGTGCAGGCCGCCGGAGGTCTGGTAGGCCTTGTCGGAGAACTTGCCGCCCGCGTGGAGGGTGCAGAGGATCACCTCGAGCGCGGACTTGTCCGGGAAGCGCGGGTGCGGGTCGACCGGGATGCCGCGGCCGTTGTCGCGGACGGTGACCGAGAAGTCGGCGTGGAGCTCGACCTCGATGCGGTTGGCGTGGCCGGCCACGGCCTCGTCCATCGAGTTGTCGAGCACCTCGGCGACGAGGTGGTGGAGCGCCCGCTCGTCGGTGCCGCCGATATACATCCCGGGCCGCTTGCGGACCGGCTCCAGCCCTTCCAGCACCTCGATCGCCGAGGCGTCGTAGGCGCGGGATGCGGCGTCGTCGCCGAAGAGATCGGGGGCGTGGACCATGCGAGGCCTTTTCTTTCTCGCGCGCCTTGGCCAGTCTGCGGCGCGGGACTGCTCCCTGCCTCTATATCTTGAAGGGCCTTCCCGGCAAAGGGGTTCGACATGCCGACCGTCCTGCAGGAGAGCCTGCCGCTCGCACCGTGGATGAGCGAGCACATGCTGCGCCTGCCCGGGACCGGCCCGATCCCGCTCGCCGAGTGGCTCCAGCGCGACGACGCCTATGCCGCGCAGATGGCCGCCCGGGACGCGCTGGTCGCGGAGCGCGCCGACGCCGTCCATGGGCTGCTGCCCGGGGCGGAGGCGGCGGCGGAGGAGCTGCTGGGGCTCGTGCTCGCGCATCTCGACGGCGTGGCGGGGTATGTCCGGGAGGGGGACGCGGTGACCCGGCCGGACGGCGTGCGGGTCGGGCTCGACGGGCCGCCGCTCCTCGTCGCCGGGCGGCTGGTGCAGGAGGACCTGTGCCTGCTCGACAAGGCGGCGGGCGAGGAGGAGCACCGGCTGGTCGGGGCGATCCTGTGCTTTCCGTCGAACTGGACGCTGGCGCAGAAGCTCGGGGGCACGCTCGGGCGCATCCACCTGCCGATCGAGAGCTACGACGCGGGGGTCGCGCGGCGGGTGCAGCGGATGTTCGACCTGATCCGGCCGGAGGCGCCGGTGATGCGGGCGAACCTGATCGTCTACAGCGAGGGCGACCTCCACAACCCGCGGGCGGAGTTCGAGCGCCACACGCCCGCGCCCGGGACGGGGCGGTTCGTGCGCGTCGAGCGGCAGACCATGCTGCGTCTGCCGCGGACGCGGGCGATGGTGTTCTCGATCCACACCTACATGGTGGCGCTGTCGGCGCTGACCCCTGAGCAGCGGGCGGGGCTCGAGGCGGCGCGGCCCGGCGCCTTCGAGCCCGCCTGATGCGGGTCTTCGTGCTGACCGGCGCCGGGGTGTCGGCGGAGAGCGGGCTCGGCACGTTTCGCGACGCGGGCGGGATCTGGGCGCGGTTCGACCCGATGAAGCTGGCGACGCCGGAGGCGTTCGCGGCCGACCCGGAGACGGTGCATGAGTTCTACAACCTGCGAAGGCGGAACCTGATCGAGGCGGCGCCGAACGCGGCCCATGCGGCGCTGGCGCGGCTCGCCGGCGGGGTGGAGCTGTTCCTCTGCACGCAGAACATCGACGACCTGCACGAGCGGGCGGGGAGCCCGCAGGTGCATCACATGCATGGCGAGCTGCTGGTCGCCCGCTGCGGCTGGTGCGGCCGGCGGGAGGAATGCCGGGGCGACCTCTCGGTCGAGACGATCTGCGAGGGGTGCTGGCGGGTGGGCGGGATGCGGCCGGACGTGGTCTGGTTCGGGGAGATGCCCTATGGGCTCGACGTGATCGAGGCGCGGCTGGCGGAGGCGGACCTGTTCGTCGCGGTCGGCACGTCGGGCGCCGTCTATCCGGCGGCGGGCTATGTCGCGATGGCGCGGGAGCTCGGGATCCGCACGGTGGAGATCAACCTCGCCCCTTCGGACAACGCCGGCGCCTTCGACGAGCGGCGGTACGGGCCGGCCACGACGGAGGCTCCGCGCTTCGTCGCGGAGCTGCTGGGCCAGGGCGGATAGGGGCGCTTCGGGCGTCGGCTGACGCGACCCCGGGCGCCGGTTTCAGAGCTTTGCGCCCTGCCCCGCGAAGCCGCGATACTGCCCCCGGTGGAAGAGCAGCGGCGGACGGTCGGCGGCGGCGAGGCGGCGGACCTCGCCGACGCAGATCAGGTGGTCGCCGCCGTCGAAGCGGGCGGCGTGGAAGCACTCGAAGCGCGCCGCGCAGCCGTCGAGGAGCGGCGCGTCGCCGAGGCCGGGCGTCCAGGGGGCGCCCTCGGCCCAGGGCCGGGAGGCGAAGGCGACGGCGAGGTCGCGCTGGTCCTCGGCGAGGACGTGGACGGCGAAATGCGTGGCCGCCTCGAAGGCGCGGAAGCGGCTCGACCGCCGCGCCGGCGACCACAGCACCAGCGGCGGGTCGAGCGACAGCGAGGCGAAGCTGTTGGCGGTGATGCCGAGCGGGCCGGAGGCGGCCATCGTGGTGACGACGGTCACGCCGGTCGCGAACCGCCCGAGCGCGTCGCGCAGCTCCCGCTCGCTGAAATCGGCCACGCCGCCCTCCCGCCCTTGCGTCCGGGTTCTCTAGGCCGCGTGGCCGCCGCTGTCGACCGGCGGAAGGCTCAGCCCTTGCCGAGGATCTTGCCGGCGATCCCGGTCAGCGCCCCGCCGCCGACGACGGCGCCGACGATCTGGACGATGAGCTGGCCCATGTCGAGCGAGCCCGCCGCCGCCGGGTCGACGGTCCCCGAGCCGAAGAGCGCCCCGAGGATCGAGCCGCCGGCCACGCCGCCGATCGCCCCGGACAGGAGCTTCGGCAGCACCGCCATGCCCACGGTCTTGACCATCTGCCCGGCGATGCCGCCGCCGACCATGCCGGCCACGGCCTGGACGATGATCGCCACGATCCCTTCCATCGCGTATCTCCCCTCGCGCGTCATGGTTTTCGCGCGCCCGAGCATACGCCGGCCCCGGCGCCTGTCCAGCGTGACGCGGGGGGCGCGCAGGACGGCGGACAAAGCGTTTGAACCCCGCGCCCCGCTGTGCTTGTCTCGGCGCGGCGCCGCGGGCGCCCGATCCGGGAGACCGCCCATGACCGACCGCCGGCGCATCGCCCCGGAGCTGGAGGCCCTGAGCGCCAAGGCGCTGTGGCTCGCCTGCTGGATGATCCACAACGCCAACCACCTGCGGCCCAACCCCGACGGGCTGAAGGTGGGCGGCCATCAGGCGAGCTCGGCCTCGATGGTCGAGCTGATGTGCGGGCTCTACTTCCGGGCGCTGCGGCCCGAGGACCGCGTCGCGGTCAAGCCCCATGCCGGGCCGGTGTTCCACGCGATCCAGTACCTGCTCGGCGCGCAGACCCGGGAGAAGCTCGAGGCGTTCCGCGGCTGGGGCGGCGCGCAGTCCTATCCGTCGCGCACCAAGGACAGCGACGACGTCGATTTCTCGACCGGCTCGGTGGGCCTCGGGGTGGCGATCACCGCCTTCGCGAGCCTGATCCAGGACTACGTGCGCGCCCGCGGCTGGGCCGAGGGGCCGGAGGGGCGGATGATCGCCTTCGTCGGCGACGCCGAGCTCGACGAGGGCAACATCTACGAATGCCTTCAGGAGGGCTGGAAGCACGGCCTGCGCAATTGCTGGTGGATCATCGACTACAACCGCCAGAGCCTCGACGGGGTGGTGCGCGAGGGGTTGTCGGGGCGGATCCGCGGCATCTTCGAGGCCTTCGGCTGGGACGTGCTGACGCTGAAATACGGCGCCCTGCAGCGCGCCGCCTTCGAGGAGCCGGGCGGCGCGCGGCTGCGCGCGTGGATCGACGCCTGCCCGAACCCGCTCTATTCGGCGCTGACCTACCAGGGCGGCGCGGCGTGGCGGGCGCGGCTGATGGACGAGATCGGCGACCAGGGCGCGCTGACGGCGCTCCTCGACCGCCGCTCCGACGCGGAGCTGGCGCGGCTGATGGAGAACCTCGGCGGGCATTGCCCGGAGACGATCGCCGAGGCCTACGACCGCGCCGCGGCCGACGACCGGCCGAAGGCGATCCTCGCCTATACGGTCAAGGGCTACGGCACGCCGCTCGCCGGCCACAAGGACAACCATGCCGGGCTGATGACGCCGGCGCAGATGGCGGAGCTGCAGGCGCGGCTGCGGGTGCGGCCGGGGCACGAATGGGACCGGTTCGAGGGGCTCGACCTCGCGCCGGAGCGGTTGCAGGCCTTCCTCGACGCCGTGCCCTTCGCGCAGGGCGGGAAGCGGCGGCGGCGGGCGGAGCGGCTGCCGGCGCCGGCGCTTGCGCCGCCCTCGGAGGCGACGACCTCGACGCAGGCGGCCTTCGGGCGGGTGATGGACGCGCTCGCCAAGGCGGGCGGGCCGCTCGCCGACCATGTGGTGACCACCTCGCCCGACGTGACCGTCTCGACGAACCTCGGGCCGTGGGTGAACCGGCGCGGGCTGTTCGCGCGGGCGGACATTCCCGACACCTTCCGCGACGAGCGCATCCCCTCGGCGCAGAAGTGGCGGTTCTCGCCGCAGGGCCAGCACATCGAGCTCGGCATCGCCGAGATGAACCTGTTCCTGCTGCTCGGGGCCGCCGGGCTGTCGCAGTCGCTGTTCGGGGCGCGGCTGATCCCGGTCGGCACGCTCTACGACCCGTTCATCGCCCGCGGCCTCGATGCGCTGAACTACGCCTGCTACCAGGACGCGCGGTTCCTGCTGGTCGCCACGCCCTCGGGCGTCTCGCTCGCCGGCGAGGGCGGCGCGCACCAGTCGATCGGCACGCCGCTGATCGGGATGAGCCAGGACGGGATCGCCGCCTTCGAGCCGGCCTTCGCCGACGAGCTTTCCATCGTCATGGACTGGGCCTTCGACTACCTGCAGCGCGACGCCGCGGGCCACGCCGACCTGACCGACGAGCGCACGTGGCTGCGCGACGAGAGCGGCGGGTCGGTCTACCTGCGCCTCTCCACCCGGCAGCTGGAGCAGCCGCGGCGCGACCCGGCGGCGATCCGGCAGGGGGTGATCGACGGGGCCTACTGGCTGCGCGAGCCGGGGCCGAACTGCGAGGTGGTTCTCGCCTATCAGGGCGTGCTCGCTGCCGAGGCGATCGCGGCGGCGGGGATGGCCGCCGAGGGCAGGCGCGACGTCGGCGTCCTCGCCGTCACCTCGGCGGACCGGCTGAACGCCGGCTGGCAGGCGGCGCAGCGCGCCCGGTCGCGCGGGCGCGACGCGACGAGCCATGTCGAGCGGCTGCTCGGCCGCCTGCCCCGGCATTGCACGCTGATCACCGCAATCGACGGGCATCCGGCGACGCTGAGCTGGCTCGGCGCCGTGGCGGGACACCGCACCGCGGGGCTCGGGGTCGAGCATTTCGGGCAGACCGGGACGGTGACGGACCTCTACCGGCACTACGGGGTGGATCGCGGCTCGATCCTCGCGATGATCGAGGCGCTGTCGCCGGGGCGGCCGCTCCGCGCGGTGGGGGACGGGGCATGAAGCGGTTCTGGGCGGACTACACCTCCTACGACTTCGCGCGGATGGGGCGGACCAACATGGTCGCCGTCCTGCCGGTCGCGGCGATCGAGCAGCACGGGCCGCACCTGCCGCTCTCGGTCGATCGCGACATCCTCGAGGGGCTGATCGCGGCGACGCTGCCGAAGCTCGCCGACGACCTGCCGGTGGTGTTCCTGCCGACGCAGGCGATCGGCAAGTCCGACGAGCACGCGCGCTATCCCGGAACGCTGACCATCGACGCCGGGACGCTGATCCGCGCCTGGTGCGAGATCGGCGGGGCGGTGGCGGCGGCGGGGGTGAAGCGGCTGGTCATCCTCAACTCCCATGGCGGGCAGATGTCGGTCGTCGACATCGTCGCGCGCGAGCTGCGCATCCGCCACGACATGATCGCGGTGGGGGCGAACTGGTTCGGGCTGGGGCTGCCCGAGGGCGTGATCTCCGACCACGAGCGCCGGCACGGCATCCATGCCGGCGAGATGGAGACGGCGATGATGCTGGCGCTGCACCCCGAGAAGGTCGAGATGGAGCGCGCCCGCAACTTCGAGTCGCTCTCCGACCGGCTGGAGCGCAACTTCGCCCGGCTCGGCATCGGCCCGGGCGCGCGCATCGGCTGGCAGTCGCAGGACCTGAACCCGGCCGGCGCGGTCGGCGACGCGGCGGCGGCGACGGCGGAGACGGGGCGGGCGGTGATCGAGCATGTCGCGACCGCGCTCGCCGAGCTCTTCGCCGACGTGCACCGCTTCCCGGTGTCGCTCCTGCACAACCCGACGGAGCTCTGAGCCTTGGGCCGTCCGCTCATCCGCATGGACCGGGTGCGGAAGCAGTTCGGCGGCGGCACGCTCGCCGTCGCCGACATGAGCGTGACCATCGGCGAGGGCGACTTCGTGGCGCTGCTCGGGCCCTCGGGCTGCGGCAAGTCGACGGCGCTCCGGATGATCGCGGGGCTCTTGCCGGTCACCGCGGGCACGATCGCCATCGAGCCGGGGAGCGGCGGCTCGGAGCAGGACCTCGGCTTCGTCTTCCAGGAGCCGACGCTGATGCCCTGGGCGAGCGTCTTCGACAACGTCTGGCTGCCGCTCCGCCTCGCCGGCCGCTCGCGGGCCGAGGTGGCGCAGCGGGTGACGGACGCGCTTTCCGAGGTGGGTCTGTCGCGGTTTGCAGCGGCTTATCCGCGCGAGCTCTCGGGCGGCATGAAGATGCGGGTCTCCATCGCCCGGGCGCTGGTCACCCGGCCGCGCATCCTGCTGATGGACGAGCCCTTCGCGGCGCTCGACGAGATGACGCGGATGAAGCTCAACAACGACGTGCTGCGGCTCTGGGCCGAGCATGGTCTGACGGTGGTCTTCGTCACCCATTCGGTGTTCGAGTCGGTCTATCTCGCCAACCGCGTCCTCGTCATGGCCGCCCGCCCCGGCCGCGTCGTCGCCGACCTGGCGGTGACCGCCCCCTGGCCGCGCGACGACGCCTTCCGCGCCGACCCCTCCTACGTGGCGCAGGCGGCCCACGTCTCCGATACGCTCCGCGCCACCCTCGACAGCGCGGGGGTGGATCACTGACCGACGGTCCGCCTCCCCCCGCCGCCGCCGGCCTTGCGGCCGCCGCCGCCGGGCGGACCCGGGCGCCGCGTCGACGTCCCGCCGGCTCCACCGTCGCGCCCGCGGCGCGCTGCGCGGTGGCGCGGGCGGCGCCGTCTCCCGGCCCCGGGGGTCAGTCGCGCGGCAGGCGGACCAGCTCGGCGAGGCGCGAGAGGTCGGGGTCGTCGATGCCGAGCGCGGCGAGGCTCGCGATCGTGTTCATCAGGTACTCGACGTTCGGCCCCATCGGCCCGACGGCGCGGGCGATCACCGCCGCCTGCTCGTCGAGGCCGAGGCCGCCGCGGTATTGCGGATGCGCGCGGTTGGTCACGTAGGCGAGCGCCTCGACCTCGCGGCCGTCGTCGAGACGCACCGGCAGGCGCATCTCGTCGTAGGCGTAGGAGACCAGCTCGCGCTCGCGGAGATAGGCGACCACCGCCTCGGCCCGCGCCGCCTCGACCCGGTAGGCGAGCCCCGCGCAGCGGCCGCCCGCTTCGGCGTCGAGCGCGAGGACGAGGCCGGGGGCCTCCGGCGTGCCGCGGTAGTGGATCGAGGTCATGCAGAACGCCCGCCGCCAGCCCTGAAGCGTCGCGGGCCGGCGCTCGGCGAAGTCGAAGCCCGGCCGCCACAGCAGCGAGCCGTAGGCGAAGACCCAGACGCCCTCGGAGGCGGTCGGGTCGGAGGGGGCGGCGTCGGGCAAGCGGCGGCTCCTCTTCCGGGCTTGCGCTCGGCCCGGCGGTCGGCGAGGAGGTAGGCCATGCGCAAGCTCTACGCAATGCTCGGGGTCATCGTCGCGGCCATCCTCGGCTGGACCGCGTGGTGGTTCTTCATCGCCACCGCCAAGGACCGCGCGCTGGAGGCCTGGCTCGCCGCCCGCCGCGCCGACGGCTGGGTGGCCGAGGCCGCCGCGATCGACGTCGGCGGCTTCCCCTACCGCGTCGACACCACGATCCGCGACCTCGAGCTCGCCAATCCCGAGGGCGGCTGGAGCTGGAAGGCGCCGGAGTTCCAGTTCACCGCGCTCGCCTACCAGCCGAACCACCTGATCGCCTTCTGGCCGCCGGAGCAGACCGTCTCCACGCCGTTCGGCGCGACGCAGGTCACCTCGCAGACCCTGCGCGGCTCGGTGATCTTCCAGCCGAACCCCCGGCTCGGCCTGCGCCGCGCCACGATCGAGCTGAAGGACGTCGTGCTCGCCGGGGCGCAGGGCTGGCGGGTCGGGCTCGCCGACGGCATCCTGGCGCTGCGCGAGGCCGAGGCGCCGGACGCGCCGCCCAACGCCTACGACGTCGCGCTCGACGCGCACGGCGTCACGCCGCCCGCGGCGATCGCGCGGAGCATCGCCTCGGGCGTGCTGGCCGAGCGCATCGACGCGGTGAGCTTCGAGGCGACCGCGGTCTTCGACCGCCCGCTCGACCGCGAGGCGGTCGAGGGCGCGCGGCCGTCGATCGAGCGGCTGGTCATCGACGACGCGGTCTTCGCCTGGGGCCGGCTCGACCTGCGCGCCCATGGCGCGCTCGTCGCCGATGCGGACGGCCTGGCCGAGGGGCGCATCGACCTCCGGGCGCGCAACTGGCGCGAGATGGTCGACATCGCCGAGCGCTCCGGCGCGCTCTCCCCGGGCGTCGCGAGCGCGCTCCAGGGCGGGCTCGGGCTGATCGCCCGCCTCGGCGGCGATCGCAACTCGATCGACGCGGCGCTCGACTTCGCCGGCGGCTCGGTGCGGCTCGGGCCGATCCCGCTCGGCCCGGCGCCGCGGCTCGCCGCGCGATGATCCCGAGCCAGCGCGCGCTCTTCGACCTGCCGCGCGAGGTCGCCTACCTCAACTGCGCCTATATCGGGCCGATGCTCGCCGAGGCGGTCGAGGCCGGCCGCGCCGCGCTCGCCCGCAAGGCCCGGCCCTGGACGATCCGCCCGGCCGACTTCCACGCCGAGACCGAGGCGCTGCGCCCGCTCTTCGCCCGGGTGATCGGCGCGGACGCCGAGGGCGTCGCGCTCGTGCCCTCGGCGAGCTACGCCATCGCCACCGCGGCGCTCAACCTGCCGCTCGCCCCGGGCCGCAGCATCGTGCTGGCGGCCGAGCAGTTCCCGTCCAATGTCCATCCCTGGCGGCGCGCCGCCGCGGCCGCGGGGGCGGAGATCGTCACCGCCCGCCCCGGCCCGGACGGCGACCTGACCGCGGCGCTCCTCGCCGCCATCGACGCGCGCACCGCGATCGTCGCCTGCGCGCAGTGCCGCTGGACGGACGGGGCGCTGGTCGACCTCGTGCGG
The DNA here is from genome assembly GCF_017993425.1 of Amaricoccus sp. Lineage (GTDB taxonomy): Bacteria > Pseudomonadota > Alphaproteobacteria > Rhodobacterales > Rhodobacteraceae > Amaricoccus. The sequence goes on along the minus strand of NZ_JAGOMQ010000002.1, from coordinate 114,129 downwards.
GTCGGCGCGGCGGCGCGCGCCGTCGGCGCGGCGCTGGTCCTCGACCTCACCCAGTCCGCCGGCGCGCTCCCCTTCGACGCCGCCGCGGTCCGGCCCGACTTCGTCGCCGCGGCGGCCTACAAGTGGCTGCTCGGCCCCTACGCCACCGGGTTCCTGTGGGTCGCGCCGCATCGCCGCGAGGGCCGCGCGCTGGAGGAGACCTGGCTCGGCCGCGCCGGCTCGGAGAACTTCGCGCGCCTCGTCGACTACCGCGACGACCACCGCCCGGGCGCGCGGCGCTTCGACATGGGCGAGGCCCCGAACTTCGCCCTGCTGCCGCCGCTCCGCGTCGGGCTGGAGCGCATCCTCGCCTGGGACGTGTCGGCGATCCAGGCGACGCTCGCGGCGCGCACCGCGGCGATCGCCGACCGCGCCGCCGGCCTCGGCCTCCTCGCCTCGGACCCGGGCCTGCGCGCCGGGCACTTCCTCGGCCTTCGCTTCCCCGAGGGCCCGCCGCCCGACCTGCCCGACCGCCTCGCCGGGGCGCAGGTCCACGTCTCGCTGCGCGGCGACAGCCTGCGGGTCACCCCGCACCTCTACAACGACGACGCGGACGTCGACCGGCTGATCGAGGCGCTGGCGCAGGCGCTGTGACGCTCCCTCGCGGGCGCCCGCCTCCGGTCGATCACCGCGACAGGGGCTGCGGACTACCTTCCCGGCGACTCGCGGACCTCGACGGCGAGGACGGTCGGCAGGTGGCGGGCAACGGCGCCGGCCCGGCGTGCGGCTGTCGCCAATGTCCCGCGGCCCTCGCGATCACCGCCACCCTCGCCTTCGGCGGCCAGCTCCCGAGCGGCGAGGCGTAGAGACCGGCGCCGGTTCCGGGGTAGCATCGAGCCTCCCCGGACCGACCGAGTCGTCCCTCTCGCCGAGGTCTCGCATTGAAGAAGGCCCTGCCCCTCGTCCTCGTCGCCGCGCTGGCCCTGGCCGCCGGCTGGCAGTGGTGGTCGCACCGCCGGCCCGCCGAGGCCGGCGCGATCACCCTCTACGGCAACGTCGACATCCGCCAGGTCGCCCTCGCCTTCGACGGCAGCGGCCGGATCAGCGCGCTCGAGGTCGAGGAGGGCGACGCGGTGCGGGGCGGCGAGGTGATCGGCCGGCTCGACACCGAGGCGCTGCGGCTCCAGGCCAAGGCGCAGGAGGCGGCCGTCGAGGCGCAGCGCCAGTCGCTGCTCGAGCTGCGCGCCGGCTCGCGGCCGGAGGAGATCGCCCAGGCCCGCGCCACCCTCGCCGGCGCCCGGGCCGACGCGGCGCTCGCCGACCTCAACCGCGACCGCACCGCGCGCCTCGTCACCTCGGCGAGCAGCGCGGTCAGCCAGGTCGACATGGACCGCGCCGACGCGGCCTCGCAATCGGCGCGCGCGCAGGTCGACCACGCGGCCGCCGCCCTCGACCTCATGCTCGAAGGCCCCCGCGCCGAGGCGATCGCCGCGGCCGGGGCGCAGCTCCATGCGGCGGAGGCCGAGCTCGAGCTCCTGCGCTACCAGATCGGCCAGGGCGAGCTGCGCGCGCCCGGCGACGCGGTGATCCGCTCGCGCCTGCGCGAGCCCGGCGACATGGTGACGCCCGCCTCGCCGGTCTTCGCGCTCGCCCTGACCAAGCCGAAATGGGTCCGCGTCTTCGTGTCGGAGCCGGACCTCGGGCGGATCCGGCCCGGCATGACGGCCGAGGTGCTGACCGACAGCCGCCCGGAGCCGGTCCCGGGCAGGATCGGCTACATCTCGTCGGTGGCGGAGTTCACCCCGAAGCAGGTGCAGACCGAGGAGCTGCGCACCAGCCTCGTCTACGAGGTGCGCGTCCTCGTCGAGGACGCCGCCGACACGCTGCGGCTCGGCCAGCCGGTGACGGTGCGCATCCCGGTCGAGGCGGCCTCGTGAGCGAGCGGACGGTCGCGGCCGAGGGCCTGCGCAAGGTCTTCCACGACCGCGACCTCGGCGAGGTCACCGCGATCGACGGGCTCTCGCTCTCCGTCCGCAAGGGCGAGCTGACCGCGCTGGTCGGCCCCGACGGCGCCGGCAAGACCACGCTGATGCGGATGCTCGCGGGCCTGCTGCGGCCCGACGAAGGCAGCCTCTCGGTCCTCGGCGTCGACGTCGCCCGCGATCCGCAGACGGTGCAGGACCGGATCGGCTACATGCCGCAGCGCTTCGGCCTCTACGACGACCTGACCGTGCAGGAGAACCTCGACCTCTACGCCGACCTGCACGGGGTGCCGATGGCCGAGCGCCGCGAGCGCTTCGCCCGGATGCTGGCGATGACCGACCTCGCCCGCTTCACCGCGCGGCCGGCGGGCAAGCTCTCGGGCGGCATGAAGCAGAAGCTCGGCCTCGCCTGCACGCTGGTGCGCTCGCCCGACCTCCTCCTCCTCGACGAGCCGAGCGTCGGCGTCGATCCGCTGTCGCGGCGCGACCTCTGGGAGATCGTCCGGCAGCTCGTCGAGGGCGAGGGGCTGAGCGTCCTCGTCAGCACCGCCTACATGGACGAGGCCGAGCGCTGCGCGCAGGTCTTCGTCCTGCACCGCGGCCGCCTCCTCGCCGACGGCCCGCCCGCGGCGCTGCGGGCGCGGGCTGACGGCCTCACCTTCACCGCGACGCCGCCCGCGGACCAGCCGGCGCGCGAGCTGCAGGCCCGGCTGATCGACGCGCCGGCCCTCGTCGTCGACGCGGTCCCCCGGGGCGGCGCCGTCCGCTTCATCCGCCAGCCGGACGCCGACCCGGCCCGCCTCGCCTCGCTCCTCGGCGGCGCCCCCGTCGAGCCGCGGCCCGCGGAGCTCGAGGACGCCTTCATGATGCTCCTGCGCGCGCAGGCGGACGAGGCGCCCGCCGCGGCCCCGCCCGCCGCGCCCCCCGCCGGCGGGGCGGACGACGGCCGCCCCGTCATCGTCGTCCGCGACCTCGTCCGCACCTTCGGCGACTTCACCGCCGTCGCCAGCACCTCCTTCGAGGTCGCCCGCGGCGAGATCTTCGGGCTGCTCGGCCCGAACGGCGCCGGCAAGACCACGACCTTCCGAATGCTCTGCGGCCTGCTGCCCGCGACCAGCGGCACGCTCGAGGTCGCCGGGCGCAACCTCCGCACCGCGCGGGCCGCGGCGCGGGCGCGGATCGGCTACGTCGCCCAGAAGTTCGCGCTCTACGCCAACCTCTCGGTGCGCGAGAACCTGCAATTCTTCGGCGGCGCCTATGGCCTGCGCGGCCGGGCGCTCCGCGACCGCATCGCCGGAGTGGTCGCGCAGTTCGACCTCGACCCCGCGGCGCGGAGCGGCCTCCTGCCCGCCGGCTACAAGCAGCGGCTGGCCATGGCGACCGGCCTCCTGCACCGCCCCGAGATCCTCTTCCTCGACGAGCCGACCAGCGGCATCGACCCGCTCGCCCGCCGGAGCTTCTGGCGCACGATCACCGCGCTGGCGCAGGGCGGCGTCACCATCGTCGTCACCACCCACTTCATGGAGGAAGCGGAATACTGCGACCGCATCGCCATCCAGGACGCGGGCGAGATGCTGGCGATCGGCACGCCGCGCGAGGTCCGCGCCCTCGCGGGGGAGGACGGCGCCGCGGACATGGACAGCGCCTTCATCGCCATCGTCGAGGACGCCCGCGCGCGGCGCGAGCGGCAGGCGGCGTGACCGGCTCCGCGCCCCGGGCACCCGCCCTCCGCCGCCTCGTCGCGCTGACCCGCAAGGAGACGCGGCAGATGCTGCGCGACCGCTCGAACCTCGTCGTCGGCATCCTGCTGCCCGTGGTGATGATCCTGCTCTTCGGATACGGCCTCTCCTTCGACGTCACCGACGCGCGGGTGGCGGTGGTGATGGAGGAGAGCTCGGCCGCCGCCGTCAACGCGGTCGCCGGCCTCGTCGGGTCGGAATACATCACCCCGGTCTGGACCCGCTCCATGGTCGAGGCCGAGGGCCTCGTCCGCGCCGGCAAGGCCGACGCCATCCTGCGCGTCCCAGCCGACTTCATCCGCACCATCGCCGCCGGGCACGGCGAGCTGCAGCTGATCCTGAACGGCGTCGACTCGAACACCGCCCAGGCGATCGAGGGCTACGCGCAGAGCGCGGTGATGACCGCCCTCCAGCATCAGGCCGACCGCCAGGGCGACCCGCCCACCGCCTCCGCCAGCGTCGAGATCGTCCAGCGCATGTGGTTCAACGAGGCGAACGACTCGACCTGGTTCCTCGTCCCCGGCCTGATCGTGCTGGTCGCCACGCTGATCGGCGCCTTCCTGACCTCGCTCCTCATCGCCCGCGAATGGGAGCGCGGCACGCTTGAATCGCTCTTCGTCACCCCCGCCCGCCCGATGGAGATCGTGCTGGCGAAGCTCGCCCCCTACCTCGTCGTCGGCGCCGTCGACATCGCGCTCTGCCTCCTCGCCGCGCGCTTCGTCTTCGACGTGCCGATCCGCGGCTCGCTGCCGATCATCGTCGCCTCGTCGATGCTCTACCTGCTCGTCTCGCTGGCGCTCGGCCTCGTCATCTCCGGCGTCACCCGCAACCAGTTCGCCGCGAGCCAGATGGCGCTCCTCGCCAGCTTCATGCCGGCGATGATGCTGTCGGGCTTCGTCTTCGACCTGCGCAACGTGCCGGTAGCGGTGCAGGTGGTGAGCCACGTCCTGCCCGCCACCTACTTCATGGGCCTGATCAAGACCCTGTTCATGGCCGGCGACTACTGGCCGCAGATCCTGCGCGCCAACGCCGCGCTCGCCGCCTACGCGATCGCGCTGATCCTCGTCGCCCGGCGGACGCTCGCCAAGCGGCTCGACTGATGCAGGCGGCGCTCCTCTTCGTCTCGCAGACGCTGGCGCTGATCCGCAAGGAGTTGCTCGCGCTCCTCAAGGACCCGGCGAACCGCACCCTCCTTTTCGCGCCGGCGCTGATCCAGGCGCTGCTCTTCGGCTACGGCGCCACCTTCGACCTCACCCACGCCCCCTACGCCGTCCTCGACCAGAGCGGCGGGGCGGCGTCGCGCGACATCCTCGCGCGGATCGACGGCACCGGCGTCTTCGAGCGGATCGCGACGCTCGACGGCGCCGGCCAGATCGCCCCGCAGATCGACAGCGGCGCGGCGCTCCTCGTCGTGGTCTTCCCGCCCGACTTCGAGGCCCGCCTCGCCGCCGGGTCGGCCGCGCCGATGCAGGTGATCCTCGACGGCCGCAACTCCGCCACCGCCGGCGCCGCCTCGGCGCAGGTCGGCGCCATCGTCACCGCCTACAACGCCGGGCTCGGGTCCGCGTCGCCGGTGACGATCGTGCGGCGGGCGTGGTTCAACCCGAACTACGAGTCGCGCTGGAACCTGATGCCCGCGATGATCGCCTCGCTCTCGATGCTGCAAACGCTGATGATCGCCGCCCTCTCGGTCGCCCGCGAGCGCGAGCAGGGCACCTTCGACCAGCTCCTCGTCACGCCGTTGCGCCCCACCCAGATCCTGATCGGCAAGGCGCTCCCGGCCATCCTCGTCGGGCTCGTCCAGTCGACGATCATCTTCCTGATCATCCTCTTCTGGTTCCGCATCCCGATGAACGGCTCGGTGCCGCTCCTCTACCTCGGCCTCCTCGTCTTCACCGCGGCCGCGGTGGGCATCGGCCTCTCCATCTCGGCCGTGGCGCTCACCATGCAACAGGCGATGCTCTACACCTTCATGCTGATCATGCCGCTGATGCTGCTCTCCGGCCTGCTGACCCCGGTGCGCAACATGCCGTGGGCATTGCAGGTCGCCACCTACGCCAATCCGCTGCGCTTCGGCATCGACACGGTGCGGCGCGTCTACCTCGAGGGCGCGAGCTTCGCCGACGTCGCCCCGAACTTCGTGCCGCTGCTGGCGACGGCCGCGGTCACCCTGCCCCTCGCCGGCTGGCTCTTCCGCCACCGCCTCGGCTGACGAAGGCCGCCGCTCAGCGTCCCTCGACCCGCCAGGCGGCGAAGGCGAAGCCGCCGGCGAGGAGCAGCATCAGCCAGCCGGGGGCGAGGCTCACCTGCCTTATATCGCGCAGCTGGTAGGCCTCGCGGTCGGCGAGGCCGATCCAGCCGCGGCCCTCGGCCACCCTGCCCTCGCGCACCAGCCGGACGCCCGGCAGCCCGTCCTCCAGCCGCTTCGCGCCGCCGCCCGTCGCCGCGACGAGCGCCGCCAGCGGCGCCGGGGTCGAGACCGGATCGGCGAACTCGCGCGGCGCCCGTGGCCCGACCACCGCCACCGCGGAGATGTCGCCGTTCACCAGCCGCCATACGCCGTTCTCCTCCGCCGGCAGCCGGCCCTCCCAGCGCCCGGGCGCCACCTCGGTCATCGCCACCCGCGCCGTCTCGCCGGAGGGGCTCGTCACCTCGGTCTCGCCGATCTCCCCGGCCAGCGTGCGGCGGCTGATCAGCAGGTCCTCGTCGCGGCGGACGCCGGACAGCGTCTCCTCCTCGAGCTCCGGCTCCTTCATCAGCCAGTGCGCCAGCCGGCGCAGCAGCTCCGCCTGCGGGCCGCCGCCCTCGAAGCCGCGGCTCCAGAGCCAGGCCTGGTCGGAGGAGAGCGCCGCGACCCGCCCCTCGCCCTCGCGGGCGAGCACCAGCAGCGGCCGCCCCTCCGGCCCCTCCATCACCGCGGTCCCGGTCTTCGCCTCGACCTCGGCCATGCGGAACCAGCGGCCCCAGCCCGGCGTGCCGTCCGCCTCCGGCGGGTGCGGCGCATGGGCCTCGAGCCCCGCGGTCACCGGGTGGCGGGCGCCCACCTCGCTGACGAGCGGCTTGAAGCCCTCCTCGAAGACATGCCCGGTCGGCGTCACCGGCAGCACCGCGTTCAGCGGCGAGCGTGCGAGGCTGTCCGCCCCGGCGATCTCCTCGCCCGAGGAGACCAGCAGCGCGCCGCCGTCGCGGACATAGCGGACGATGTTCTCGAAGTAGTTGTTCGGCAGGATGCCGCGCCGGCGGTAGCGGTCGAAGATGATCAGGTCGAACTCGTCGACCTTCTCCATGAACAGCTCCTGCGTCGGGAAGGCGATCAGCGAGAGCTCGAACACCGGCACGAAGTCCTGCTTGTCCGGCGGCCGCAGGATGGTGAAATGCACGAGATCGACCCCGCTGTCCGACTTCAGCAGGTTCCGCCAGGTGCGCTCGCCCGGATACGGCTCGCCGGAGACGAGCAGCACCCGCAGCCGGTCGCGCACCCCGTTGATCGACACGATCGCCGCGTTGTTGCGGTCGGTCAGCTCGCCCGCCACCGCCGGCGTCGCGATCTCCAGCACGTTCGCCCCGCCGCGGTTCAGCGTCACCGGCAGCGTCACGCTCTCGCCCACCGGCACGTCGAAGCGCAGCGGCGCGCCGCCGTCGAGCGAGATCAGCAGCGGCGCCTCGCCCGAAGCGGGCGGCGCCGCGCCGAGGTCCTCGACCCGCAGGCGCAGCTCCACCGGCTCGCCGACGATGGCGAAGGCGGGCGCCGTCTCGACCACGACCCGGCGGTCCCAGTCCTCCGCCGACCCGGTCAGCAGCTCATGCACCGGCCCCGGAAAGGCGGTCAGCGCCTCGGGATCATGCGCCTGCCCGTCGGTGATCAGGATCGCCCCGGCGATGCGGTCGGGCGGCAGGCCCGCCGCCGCCTCGGCCAGCGCGCCGGCGATCAGGGAGCCCTCGTCGCCGTGGTCGGCGACATGCACCACCCTCGTCTCCAGCCGCCCGCCCTCGCCGAGCCGCTCCAGCGCCGCCTCGACCCCCGCAAGCGCCTCCGCCGTCTGCTCCGGCCGTCCGTCGATGCGGTTCGAGGCGCTGTCGTCGACGACGACGACCGCGATGCTCGACACCGGCGCCCGGTCCTCGTCGCGCAGCGACGGGTTCGCCAGCGCGACCAGCAGCGTCGCCGCCGCGAGCGCCCGCAGCCACCAGCCGCCGAGGCCCCGCCACAGCGCCAGCCCGACCACGACGAGCGACGCCGCCGCCAGCACGGCCAGCGCCGCCCAGGGCAGATGCGGGTCGAAGGCGATCGTCTGCCCCACGCTACTGCCCCAGCCGGTCGAGCAGCGCCGGCACGTGGACCTGGTCGGATTTGTAGTTGCCGGTCATCACATACATGATCAGGTTCACCCCGAACCTCAGCGCCATCTCGCGCTGGCGCTCGCCCGAGATGCCGCGGCCGACCGGGAACATCGGCTGGCCGTCCTCGCCCACCGCCCAGGCCGAGGCCCAGTCGTTGCCGCCGATCACCACCGGCGACACCCCGTCGTTGAGGTTGCGGAACGGCAGGCCCTCGACCTCCTCGGCGTTGGTCGCCGCCTCGACCCAGACCGGCGCGCCCATGTAGCGGCCGGGGAAATCCTGCAACAGGTAGAACGTCCGCGTCAGCACGTGGTCGGCCGGCGCCGGCTCCAGCGGCGGCACGTCGAGCCGCAGCGCGATGCGCTGGAGCACGCGACCGTTCGGCGTCGAGGTCCCGAGCTCGCCGCCGAGCTGCGCGTCCTGCGTGTCGAAGAGGATCATGCCGCCGAGCCGCATGAAGTCGTTGAGCTTGGCGTAGGCCTCCGCCGAGGGGGTCGCCTGCCCCTCGACGATCGGCCAGTAGAGGAACGGGAACAGCGCCAGCTCGTCGGTCTCGAGGTTCACCGCCACCGGCTCGCCCGGCTCGACCGCGGTGCGCGAGAACAGCGCCTCGCCGAGCCCGACCAGCCCCGCCCGGCTGACCGCGTCCACCCGGGCGTTGCCGGTCTCCACATAGGCGAGCACCGTCTCGTTGGCCGCCCGCATCGCCTCGGCGTCGGAGGTCTGCGCGAGCCCCGCCACGGGCAGGAGCAGCGCCAGCCCCGCCAGCACGGCCGCGGCCCGCGCCGCCCGCCCGAACCGCCCGGACAGCGCCAGCGTCGCCAGCACGTCGACCGCGAGCAGCCCGAGCGCCAGCGCCAGCAGCCACGGCGCGAGCGGCGTCTCGCGCGGCCGCTCCAGCGCCTCGACCACCACCTCCGCCGGCAGCGGCGCGAGCGGCGCCAGCGTCGCCCCGGCGCGCAGCACGTTGAGCGCCGCCCGGCGGTCGCCGTTGGCGTAGACGCCCGGCGGCATGTCCTCCGACGGCGGCTCCGCCGCCAGCCGCGCGCCGTCGACGCCCGCGATCAGCGTCGGCGTCTCGACGTCGCCGAAGCCGTTCAGCACCGCGACCGGCGTCCACACCGCGCCGTCGAGCGCCGCCGACCCGCCCGCAAGGCCGCCCGCGCTCTGGGTCAGCCGCTCCAGCATCCGCACGAAGAGGCCCGAGAGCGGCAGGTTCGACCAGTCGGCGTTGGCGGTGACGTGGAAGAGCACCACCCGCCCCTTGCCGAGCGGCGCGCCGGTGACGAGCGGCGTCCCGTCCTCGAGGCTCGCCAGCACCCGCTCCGGCAGGTCCGGGTCGGGCTGCGCCATCACCTGCGCGGTGATGTCGACGTCCTCCGGCACCTCCAGCCCGACGAAGGGGCTCTTCTCCGGGAAGGGCTGCAACGCCCGCGGCGCGCCCCAGGACATCGCCCCGCCCACGCTCCGCCCGCCGGCGCGCAGCCGCACCGGCAGCAGCGGATCGGACTCGAGCTGGCCGGCGCCCGAGGCGGCGAGCCGCGGCCCGGCGAAGCGGATCAGCAGCCCGCCCGCCTCCACCCATTCCGTCAGCGCCGCCCGCTCGTCCTCGCCGAGCGCGCCGACGTCGGCGAGCACCAGCACGTCCGGCGCCGCGGCCAGCATGTCCGAGAGCGGCGCCTCGATCAGCTCGGCGAAGGGCGAGAGCGCGTTCCTCAGGTAATGCATCGGGTCGATCAGCTCCTGCGCCTCGCCGCCCGCGCGCCCGGCCATCAGCCCCACCTTGCGCCGCCGCACGCTGTCGTCGGCGAGCGCCACGCCCCCGGCCGAGCGCCCCTCGGTCAGCGCCAGCCGCTCGACGCGGTTGCGCAGCTCGACCGGCAGGTCGAAGGCGAGATCGACACTGGTCGCGTCCGCCGCGAGCACCCCCGTCGCCGCCCCCAGCGCCCGCTCGATCCCGTTCGGATCCGGCCCGATCGCCGCCGCGCCGACGGGCCGCTCCGCGCCGGCCGCCGGCCGCACCGCCGTCACGATCAGCGCGCCGCCGTCGAGCCGCGGCGGGGTCAGCGCCACCACGTCCGCCCGCGGCTCCACCACCGTCACCGGCCCGCGGTCGAGCAGCGCCGCGGCCAAAGCCGCCTCGCCGCCGTCACTGACCCCGTCGGTCAGCCACAGCGTCTCGAAACCCTCACCCTCCAGCCCGGCGATCCACTCGGCCCAGGCCGCCCGGTCCGGCCCCCAGGCCCGCGGCGCGAGCCCGGCGAGCCGCCCGATCCAATCCTGCGCCGGCCGGAGCGGCAGCGCCGCCTCCGCCGGCGGGCGCATGGCCAGCGACACCACCGCCGCCGGCCGGCCGTCCCGCCCGGCGTCGTCGAGCGCCGCCGCGATCCGGCTCGCCCGCGCCGTCCAGTCCGGTGCATCGCCCCAGCCGCCGTCGACGACGACGAGAAGCGGCCCCCCCGCCCCGCCGCGCTCCGGGTTCAGCACCGGCTCGGCGAAGGCGACGAAGGCGGCGGCGAGCGCCGCCATGCGCAGGAGCAGCAGCCACCACGGCGTCCGCTCCGGCACCCGCTCCGGGTCGCGCAGCCCGAGCAGCAGCCGCACCCCGGGAAACCGCCGCAGCGCCGGCGCCGGCGGCACGGCGCGGAGCAGCCACCACAGCACCGGCAAGGCGACGAGCGCCGCCAGCAGCCAGGGCGCGAGGAACGCGATCGGGCCGATCGTCATCGCCCCCGCCTCACCCGTCGCCGATCGCCATGTAGAGCCAGAGCAGCGCCGCCCGCGGGCTCTCGCTGGTGCGGTGCGGATAGAACCGCCAGCCGAACCGCGCCGCCAGCGCCCGCAGCTCCGCCCGCCGGGCCGCCAGCCGCTCGCGATACGCCTCCTGCAACGCCCGCGCCCGCTGCGTCTCGAACCGCGAGCCGCCGCCCATGCTCTCGAAGATCAGCCGCCCGTCGAAGGGGAACGCCTCCTCGCTCTGGTCGAGCACCTGCACGAAGACGCCGCGCACGCCCTGGTCCGCGGCATGGGCCATCGGCCCGGCCAACCCGTCCAGATCGCCGAGGAAATCCGACAGGAACACCGCCCGCCCGCCGCGCGCCAGCCGGTCCGCCGGCGGCGCGCCATAATCCGGGCGGTCGTCGCGAAACGCGCCCCCGAGCGTCAGCGCCATGCGGTTCAGCTGCGCCCGCCCCGGCTGCGGCTGCGCCGCGTCGGTGCCCATCAGCGCCACCCGCTCGCCGCCCTTGATGAGCAGGACGGAGAGCGCCAGCGACAAGAGCGCCGCCCGCTCGAACTTCGAGCGCGCCTTGGCGTCGTCGGAATCGCGGTAGTCCATGGCCAGCGCGTCGTCGACCCAGAACGAGACGGTCTGCGCCGCCTCCCACTCCATCTCGCGGATGAACTGCTGGTCCGACTTGCCCGACCGCCGCCAGTCGACCGCCGAGCGCGCGTCCCCCGGCATCGCCTGCCGGTACTGCCAGAAATTCTCGCCGTGCCCGGCCCGCCTCCGGCCATGGAAGCCCATGGCGACCGAGGCGGCCAGATGCTCCGCCTCGGCGAGGAGCGGCGGCAGCGCGCCCGCGACCTTCTCCGCGTCGCGCCTCAGCCCGACCGGCCCCTGCGGCTTGTGACGTCCGCGCAGGGGCGCGGGAGCGATCACGCGGCGGCCTCCAGGCCCATGACGTCGCCGACGAGGCGCGAGATCAGGTCGCCCAGCGTCTGCCCCTCGGCCCGCGCCGCGAAGCCGAGCGCCATGCGATGGATCAGCACCGGATGGGCGAGCGCCGCCACGTCGTCGAGGTCCGGCACCAGCCGGCCCCGCACCAGCGCGCGGGCGCGGATGGCGAGCGCCAGCGCCTGCGCGGCGCGGGGACCCGGCCCCCAGCTCACCGCGTCGCGCACCGCGGGATGCGCGTCGTCCGTCCCGGGCCGCGCCGCCCGCACCAGGTCGAGGATGCGGTCGAGCACCGCCTCGCCGACCGGCAACCGCCGGATCAGCCGCTGCGCCGCCATCAGGCTCGCGGTGTCGAGCACCGGCTCGGCGGTGGCCTCGTCGACGCCGGTGGTCGAGAGCACGATCTCGCGCTCCTCGTCGCGGCTCGGGTAATCGACGTCGATCTGCAGCAGGAACCGGTCGAGCTGCGCCTCGGGCAGCGGATAGGTGCCCTCCTGCTCGATCGGGTTCTGCGTCGCCAGCACATGGAACGGCCGCGGCAGCAGCCGCCGCTGGCCGGCGACCGAGACCTCCTTCTCCTGCATCGCCTGGAGGAGCGCCGACTGGGTGCGCGGGCTCGCCCGGTTGATCTCGTCGGCCATCAGGAGCTGGCAGAAGATCGGCCCGTCGATGAACTTGAACGCCCGGCTGCCGTCGGCGCCGGTCTCCAGCACCTCGGCCCCGAGGATGTCGGCCGGCATCAGGTCGGGGGTGAACTGCACCCGGTTGGCGCTGAGCCCGAGCACCGTGCCGAGCGTCTCCACGAGCCGCGTCTTGGCGAGCCCCGGCGCGCCGACGAGGAGGCCGTGCCCGCCGCACAGGATGGCGATCAGCGTCTGCTCGACGACGTTCTCCTGCCCGACGATGCGCCGCGCGATCATCTCGCGCGTGCGCGCCAGCCGCGCGCCGGTCGCCTCGATCTCCGCCACCAGCCCGTCGGCGTCCGTCATGCGCTCCACCTCCTACGCGCGGGGCCGCCGCCCGCCCGGGACCGGCCGCCGCCAACCCGGCGAGCATCGCCCGGATGCAGGAATGCAGCAATGCCCAAGCGCGTCACAATCCCGGCGCCGCAGCAATTGCGCCCTCCATGTGGCGCCGCAGCAATGCCCGCCGCCCCCGATCGCCGCCTGGACCCCGGCCCCTCTGCGCGCGCCCCTTGCGCCAGCCGGACACCCTGCCGGTCCACGCGCCGCCGGGACCCCGGCCCCGCCACGCGAGCCCCCTGCGCGCGCCGGCGGGCCTGCCCGCGACCGGGGCGCCGGCCAGAATTCCCTTGGCCGACTCACCCGTCCCGATGTATGGAGGCCGCTCATTTCGAGACCAAGGGGCGCATTCACGCCTCCCGGCATTTCCAATTGGCGGCCCTCCCGGCCTCGACGGTTCGCAACGAAGAGAGTTCAGCGCCATGCGCATCGCGTATTTCTGTTTCATCGCCGCCGCCCTTTCGGCCCTCTCGGGCATGGGCCTCGGCATCTGGATGGGGATGAACGAGGACTTCACCCTCGCCCCGGTCCACGCCCACATCAACCTGCTCGGCTGGGCCACCCTCGCGCTCTACGGCCTCTACCACCGCGGCGTCACGCGGCGCTGCGACGCGCTCGCCTGGGTCCAGGTCGGCGCCGGCGCCCTCGGCATGCCGGTGATGACCGGCGGCCTCGCCGCCTACCTCGCCACCGGCGCCGACGCCGCGCCGCTGATCATCGCCGGCTCGCTCGCCGTCCTCGCGGGCATGGCGCTCTTCCTCGTCGTCCTCGTCCTCGACCTGCGCGCCGCCCTCCCGGCCCGCCGCCCGGCCGCCGGGCTCCGGGCATGAGCCCCGGCCCCCTTCCCCGGCGGACCCGCGACTACGTCAGCTACATCTTCGACAGCCGCAACTGGGACGCCTTCCGCCCCCGCCCCGGCGACGTGGTCATCGCCACCTCCTACAAGTCCGGGACCACCTGGATGCAGAACATCCTGCGCCAGCTCGTCTTTCCCGAGCCGCCGCGGCCTCCCGTCGGCGAGGTCTCGCCCTGGGTGGACCGCCGCTGCGACGACCCCGCCGCGCTCCACGCCGCGCTGGAGGCGCAGACCCACCGCCGCTTCCTCAAGTCCCACCTGCCGCTCGACGCCCTGCCCTGGTTCCCCGAGGTCCGCTACGTCGTGGCGATGCGCGACCCCCGCGACGTCTTCATGTCGTTCTGGAACCACTATTCCGGCTTCACCGACGCCTGGCACGCGCGCCCGCAGCCCGCGGGCGTCACGCCCATGCCGCGCTGCCCCGCCGATCTCCACGCGCTCTGGCCGCGCTGGATCTCCGAGGGCTGGTTCCCGTGGGAGAGCGACGGCTGGCCGCATTCCGGCAACCTCTACCACGCCGCCAGCTGGTGGCGCTTCCGGCATCTGCCGAACCTCCACCTCGTCCACTTCCAGGACCTCCTCGACGACCTCGACGGCGAGATCGCCCGCCTCGCCGCCTTCCTCGACCTCCCCCTCGCCCCCGACCGCCGCGCGGCGATCGCCGCCGCGACGAGCTTCACCGCCCTCCGCGCCGACCGCACCGCCGGCCCGATGGCCGAGGACCGCGCGCTGGCGACCTGGCGCGACGGCCTCGCCACCTTCTTCCACAAGGGCACGAACGGCCGCTGGCGCGGCGTCCTCACCGAGGACGAGCTCGCCCTCTACGAGGCCGCCAAGGCCCGCTGCCTCCCCCCCGACTGCGCCGCCTTCCTCGAGCTCGGCCGCAAGGCCCTCACCCCGCCCGCCCGCGTTGCCGAGGCGGCCGCGGGGCGCTAGCCTCCCGGGCAAGGAGGACGCCATGGCCGACCCCGCCCCTTCCGCCGACACGCTGGCCACGGCGGCGCGCACCGCGACGCGCCGCGGCCCGCCGCCGGTGCATCTCTGGAACCCGCCCTTCTGCGGCGACATCGACATGCGCATCGCCCGCGACGGGACCTGGTTCTACCTCGGCACGCCGATCGGCCGGAAGCCGCTGGTCAAGCTCTTCTCCTCGATCCTCAAGCGCGAGGGCGACGCCTACTTCCTCGTCACCCCGGTCGAGAAGGTCGGCATCCGCGTCGACGACGCCCCCTTCGTCGCGGTCGACTTCACCGTGGCCGGCGCCGGCGCCGGCCAGCGCATCACCTTCACCACCCCGACCGACGACGAGACCACCGCCGGCCCCGATAACCCGATCCGCGTCGCCCTCGACCCCGCGACCGGCGAGCCCGCGCCTTACGTCCACGTCCGCCGCGGCCTGGAGGCGCTCATCGACCGCAAGAGCTTCTACCGCCTCGTCGAGATCGCCGAGCACCGCCCCCACGCCGGCGCCTCGTGGCTCGGCGTCACCTCCGACGGCACGTTCTTCCCCTTCCTGCCCTCGGACCAGCTGCCCTAGCCAGGATCCGCCCGCAAGGCGCGCCCGAGCCGCCGCCCCACCGCGGACGCCACCGCCTTCCCGGACGCCCGCGTCGGCCAGACGGTCCATACGCGCCGGCGGCGGCCTGGGAGGAAGGGTCGTGATCCTCGCCGCCGGCCGGTCGCTTGACAAAGATACCAACCGGTCGGTATGACTTTACGCATGAGCCAGCCAGCCGACCAGACCCCCCGACGCGGCGAAGCCCGGGACAGGCTCCTGAAGGCCGCGCGCGACGTCATCCGGGCGCAGGGCTTCGCGGCGACGACCGTCGACGATCTCTGCAAGGCGGCCGGGGTGACCAAGGGGGCGTTCTTCCACCATTTCGCCAGCAAGGAGGCGCTCGGGGTCGCGGCCGCCGCCTACTGGGCCGAGACCACCTCCGCCTTCTTCGCCGCCGCGCCCTACCACGACCACGCCGACCCGCTCGACCGGGTGCTCGGCTACATCGCGTTCCGCCGGACGATCATCGACGGCGAGCTCGCCGCCTTCACCTGCCTCGTCGGCACCATGGCGCAGGAGGTCTACGCCTCGCACCCGGCGATCCGCGACGCCTGCGCCGCCAGCATCTTCGCCCATGCCGCGACGATCGAGCCGGACATCGCCGCGGCGATGGCGGCGCACGGGCTCGCGGCGGACTGGACCGCGGCGAGCCTCGCCGTCCACACCCAGGCCGTGCTGCAGGGCGCCTTCATCCTCGCCAAGGCGACCGGCGACGCGCAGGTCGCGCGCGACAGCGTCGACCATCTCGCGCGCTACGTGCGGCTGCTGTTCGGGCGTCAGGAAGGATCGACGCCGTGACCGTGCCCACCATCACCGCCTTCGAGCATTCGCCGGACGGCGGCCAGGGGATGGCCCGCGACATGCGCGTCCGCTGGGCGTTCGAGGAGGTCGGCCAGCCCTATCGGGTCCGGCCGGTCTCCTTCGCCGCGATGAAGGCGCCCGCGCACCGGGCGCTCCACCCGTTCGGGCAGATCCCCACCTTCGAGGACGGCGCCCTCGCCCTCTTCGAGTCCGGCGCGATCGTCCTCCACATCGCCACCTCGCGCGCCGGCCTGCTGCCCGTCGACCCGACAGCCCGGGCGCGCGCGATCGGCTGGATGTTCGCCGCCCTCAGCACGGTCGAGCCGCCGATCCTCGACCGCGAGGCCGCCGAGTATCTGGAGGCCGGCGAGCCCTGGGCCGCGCCCCGCCTGCGGGCGGCCGAGGACCGCATCCACGGCCGGCTCGCCGACCTCGCCCGCCGGCTCGGCGACGCCGACTGGCTCGACGGGCCGTTCAGCGCCGGCGACCTGATGATGGTCGACGTCCTGCGCCGGCTCTCCGGCTCCGGCCTCCTGGAGGAATTCCCGAACCTCCCCGCCTACGTCGCCCGGGGCGAGGCCCGCCCGGCCTTCGCCCGCGCCTTCGCCGCCCAGCGCGCCTTCTTCGACGCCCACGCCGCGGCCGCCTCGCCGGCGCCGCGGGAACCGACCGGGGGGAGACGACCATGATCGTCGTGACCGCCTTCCAGTGGGCGCCGGCCATGCCGACCTGCTCGCGGACACGCCGACCCTCGCCGCCTGCCGCGGGCGCTGCCTCGGGCGCCCCGCCTTCCGCAAGGCGGTCGCCGACCAGCGCCGCCACATCTCCGCCCACGGCCCACAGGGATCCCGCGATGCTCGCGGAACCTGCGGCGCACCGAGCGACCCGACCCCTTCAGGGAGACCCGCAATGGAACCGACCATCTACCTCTTCTTCCGGGGCGACTGCCTCGAGGCGATGACCCGCTACGCCGAGGTGCTCGGCGGCGAGATCCTCGGCGTCTTCCGCAACGCCGACGCGCCCGACGCCGCGAGCCGGATGCCGGGCGGCGACGACCTGGTGATGAACATGAGCCTCCGCCTCGGCTCCGCCACCATCATGGCCTCCGACGCCCCCGGGCAGCACTACTCCCGGCCCCAGGGCTTCCGCATCTCCCTCGCGCCGAAATCGCGCGCCGAGTTCGACCGCATCCACGCCGCGCTCGCCCCCGCGACGGTCGGGGCGGACGAGATGGCCCCGGCCGAGACCTTCTGGGCCGAGCGCTTCGCGATGTTCACCGACCGATACGGCACGCCCTGGATGCTGAACTTCGAGGGCGACAAGGCCCGCAACTGAAGGAGCACGAGATGACCGAGCTCGTCACCTGCCTGTGGTACGACCACGGCGAGGCGCGCAAGGCGGCGGAGTTCTACGCCGCGACCTTCCCGGACAGCGCCGTCGGCCGCGCCAGCGCCGCCCCCGCCGACTTCCCCGGCGGCGACGCGGGCGCCGAGCTGACCGTGGAGTTCACCGTCCTTGGCCGCCGCTTCGTCGGCCTGAACGGCGGCCCGAACTTCAAGGCGAACGAGGCGGTGAGCTTCATGGTCGTCACCGAGGACCAGGCGGAGACCGACCGCTACTGGAACGCCGTCGTCGGCAACGGCGGAGCCGAGAGCGCCTGCGGCTGGTGCCGGGACCGCTGGGGCTTCTCCTGGCAGATCACCCCGAGACGCCTCCTCGAGCTGACGACGACCCCCGACAAGGCCACGGCGCAACGCGCCTTCGCGGCGATGATGACGATGGGCAAGATCGACATCGCCGCCCTCGAAGCCGCCGTCGCCGCCAGCTGAGCCGCCGCGCCGCCGCCGGCGCCCCGACGTCGCGCAGGCGCGGCGGTCCAGAAGGTCATCGAGCGCGGAGCGAGCGGCCCGCGGTCCGCTCGCCCCCGCGGCGGCGCCTTGACCGCCCGCCGCCGTCCGCCGCGGCCCTCGGCGACGCCGGCAAGCGGCTCGACGACCCTGCCGGGGCCAAGGGCGCCGAAGTCTTTCCCGCGACCCTCACGACGAGCCCCCCCGCCCTGCCTGCCGCTGCCGGCGCCAGGCGCCCGGCGGCAGGCCCACGCGCTTCCGAAACGCGCGACTGAAGGCCGCCTCGGACTCGTACCCGACCGCCGCCGCGGCCTGCGCGATGCTGAGGCCGCGGACCTCGATCGCATGCGCGGCGAGCTGCAACCGCCAGTCCGCGAGGTAGTGCATCGGCGAGACGCCGACGAGCCCCGCGAACCGCTCGGCGAAGGTCGAGCGCGACAGCCCCACGGCGTCCGCCAGCGTCGCGATCGACCAGCGGGCGGCCGGATCGCCATGCATCAGCGCCAGCGCCCGGCCGACCTGCCGGTCGCGCAATCCGGCGAACCACCCGGTCGCTCCGGCCGGCAGGTCGGCGACGTGCTGGCGGATCGCCTGCAGGAACACCAGCTCCCCGAGCTTGCCGAGCAGCACCTCCGCCCCCGGCTGCGGGTTCCCGCTCTCGCGCAGCGCCACGCGGGCGAGATCGACGAGCAGCTCCGCCCCGGGGCGTCCGGCGTTCACGTGCAGGAGCCGCGGCAGGGTGTCGAGCACCGGGTTGAACGGGCGATCGTAGCCGAGGAAGCCGCAGGCGTAGCGGGTCGGCGCGCCGCTGCCGCCGAAGTCGTTGAAGACATACGGCAGGGCCTCGCCGCCCGTCGGCCGGTAGATGTCCATCGCCGGCTCGGCGCGCATCCCCGGCGCGCTCGACATCACGTGCCGGTCGCCGCCGGGGACGACGACCGCGTCGCCGGGACCGACGCGGACGGCGCCGGACGGATCGTCCGGCAGACCCGCCCAGCAATGGCCCTCCAGCACGATGTGGAAGAAGATCACCCGCTCGAACTCCGGCATCATCCGCCCGCCGACCCGCTCGGCCGCAGGGCTCTCGGCGACCCAGGGCGCGCGGGCCCGGATGTCGAAATAGACCGCTCCGGTCAGGCGGACGGCCCTCAGCAGGTCCGAAAGAACGTCCATCCCGCGACTATCCGCCGCTCCGGACGCCCGGGCAAGAACGCCGGACGCACGGGCAGCAAAGCCGGACGCCCGGTCAAGTCTTCACGCCGGCGGATCATCGGGCGCCGCGGCCGGGCGCGGTATCCTGCCGGCACTGTTCCTCATTGATTGTCCGGAGACGGTTCCATGCTTGACGAAGACCTTGCGGCGTCCTTCGGGGCGGCCCTGCGCGGCGACGTGCTCGCCGCCGGCGACCCCGACTACGACGCGGCGCGCGCGCTCTACAACGCCGCGATCGACCTCAGGCCGCGGCTGATCGCCCGCTGCGCCGACGTCGCCGACGTGATCGCCGCGGTGAACCTCGGGCGCGGATCCGGCCTGCCCGTCGCCGTCCGCGGCGGCGGCCACAACGGCGCCGGGCTCGGCGGCGTCGACGACGGCGTGGTCATCGACCTGTCGGCGATGCGCGGGGTCCGCGTCGACCCGGCGACGCGCACCGTCCGGGCGGAGGCGGGCTGCACCACCGGCGACATCGACCACGCCACCCACGCCTTCGGCCTCGCCGTTCCCTCGGGCATCGTCTCGTCCACCGGCATCGCCGGCCTCACCCTCGGCGGCGGGCACGGCTACCTGTCGCGCCGGCACGGCCTCACCATCGACAACCTCCTCGAGGCGGACGTGGCGCTGGCCGACGGCTCGTTCGTGACCACAAGCGCCGACCGCCACCCCGAGCTCTTCTGGGCGCTGCGCGGCGGCGGCGGCAACTTCGGCGTGGTCACGAGCTTCGTCTTCCGGGCCCACCCGGTCGCCTCGGTCTTCGCCGGCCCCGTCGCCTACCCGATCGACGCGGCGGCCCGGATCATGCGCCGCTACCGCGACTGGCTCCCCGGCGCGCCGGAGGCGCTCTGCGTCTTCCTCGGCCTCAAGACCGTGGTCTCGGCCGATCCCTTCCCGCGCGCGCACTGGGGCGAGCGCATGTGCCTGCTGATGACCTGCTTCGACGGAGACGAGGAGCCCGGGCGCCGCGCGGTCGCGCCGCTCATCGACGGCCTGCCGGAGCCGCTCCTCGACTGGCGCGGAACGATGCCCTATCCGGCGGCGCAGTCGATGTTCGACGGCCTGCTGCCGGCCGGGCTGCAATGGCACTGGCGCGGCGACTTCGTCCGCGACCTGCCCGACGCCGCGATCGACGCGCACCTCGCCTGGAACGCCAGGGCGCCGAGCGAGCTCTCGGCGATGCACCTCTATCCGATCGACGGCGCGGTGCGGCGCAAGGCGAGCGACGCCACCGCCTGGGCCCGCCGCGACGCCACCTGGTCAATGGTGATCGCCGGCATCGACCCCGATCCCGCGAAGGCGCCGGCGCTGCGCGACTGGGCGCGCGGCTACTGGGAGGCGGTGCATCCCTACGGCGCCGGCGGCGCCTACCCGAACTTCATGGGACCGGAGGAGCCGGAGGGCCGCCTGCAGGCGACCTTCGGCGCGAACTGGCCGCGCCTCGTCGCGGCGAAGCGCCGCTACGATCCCCACAACTTCTTCCGCCGCAACAACAACGTCCCGCCCGGCTGACCCTCCCGACCGGAGCGACGCCGGACGAACGACCGGCGACGGCGTCGCCCCGGACGCCCGACCAGCCGGGCCTCCCGCGCGCGGCGACGGCCGGGCCAGCCGCGCAACAAAATTATCATCTTTCCTATTTCTGATTTAAACCAATCGCTTAACCCGTGCCGCACCGTGCGGCATTCTCCCCGCCGCCTCCGGCTGCGGCGCAAGCCCGCCGGCCCCGCGACACGAGCGCTGCGCCCGGCCCCTGCCGGCGCAGTCTCCCCGGACCACCGCCGGACAAGCGCGGCACGGAGGGGGAAGAGGGGCGACGTGCCCTGCCGCCTCCCGGCCCGAAGCCGAAGGTCGCCCCGCCGCGCTTGTGAGCACACCCCCCGGCAGCCTACGGCATTCACACATCCCGGCTGAAGCCACGGATCGGGAGGAATGGGCCGCGACACTGACGCCAGACGGATTTGACCCGTGGCAAATCCGTCCGCGATCGCCCCTCGGGGGGCGAGCGCGATTCCGCGCTCGCCGGGGCGACCACGGACGGATTGCGCGCGACGGGGAAATCTTCACCCCCCACGGCTTCCGCGCCAACGCGCTCCAGCCGTCGGCGCGGCGAAAGCAATGCTTTCGCTTGTCGCGCCGTGGCCTCGCGGGCGGAGCCCGCTTCGGTCGGCCGGCTATCGGCTTCCTGTCGTTCGGTCCATGGCGGCTGGAGGAGAAGTGTGAATTCGCTAGCCCGGCCGCCGCCCCCGCGTTCCGCCGGCGCGGTTGAAACCCCGCCACGTCCCGCCTATCCTGCCGGGGCGAGGCCACGTCCTCCCCCGATCGGGTTCATGTCCGGGACGGCCCGGCGGTCCTTGCCGTCAGGAGCGCATCATTGGCCTGGTTCCTTCTCGTCATCGCCGGACTCTTCGAGGTGGTCTGGGCCTTCAGCATGAAGCAGTCCGCCGGGTTCACCCGGCTCGGGCCTTCCGTGGTGACCTTCGTCGCCATGGCGATCAGCTTCGCGCTCCTCGCCTGGTCGATGCGCGTGCTCCCGCTCGGGACCGCCTATACGATCTGGACGGGCATCGGCGCGGTCGGGGCCTTCGCCGTCGGGATCGTCGTCCTCGGCGAGCCCGCCAACCCGCTCCGCCTGCTCGCCGCGACGATGATCGTCGGCGGCCTCGTCCTGATGAAGCTTTCCACTCCGCACTGAGCGCCCGCCAGGCGCCTTCCCCGCCCGCGGTCCCGGGGCTCGCGTCCACAGCCACACGACACCACACCAGGGCCGGGCGCCCTCGTGTGGTGTCGTGGCAAGTCTCCACCACGCCGCCACACTGCACGACACCTGTCTGCCCTGCTGGATCCACGGGGCGCGCGCGAGCGCCGACCGACCGAAGCGGGCTTGCCCGCGAGGCCCGGCGCGACAGGCGAAAGCCCGGCTTTCGCCGCGCCGACGGCTGGAGCGCGGTTGCGCGCGGAAGCCGTGAGGGGCGCAGATTTCTCCGGGAGCGCGCCATCCGTCCGTGATCGCCCCGGCGAGCGCGGCAATCGCGCTCGCCCCCCGCAGGGGCGATCGCGGACGGATTTGCCACGGGTCAAATCCGTCTGGCGTCGACGTCGCGGCCAGCCTCGGGCCGGGCTTCCTCTCCACTGTCGTGCAGTGTGCCACTCCGCCTGTTCACAGGCCCGCCCAACGAGAAATCAATGGCTTAGCGAATTTTCACGCGTGAACAGCGCCGCCGTTCACGCGCAAGGCCCTCCTCGGAGCACGAAGTCCGCCGCGCGGCAGGCGGCAGCAAGCCCCCCCGCCGTCCTCGATCAGGAGCCAAAGCTCGAACGCGGCGGCGCCGCCCGGAGCGCCCCCCGTGTCGAGGTTGCGCGCCCGCCGCCCTCCAGCCGGACCCCCCCGCCCGATAGCAGATCAGCCCACGACCCCGCGAGGGCCGGGCGGCTTCAGCCGCCCGCGGCCTCGCGCAGCTCCTCGAGCTCCAGCCATTCCGTCTCCGCGGCGGCCAGCGCCGCCTGCCGCTCGGCGAGCGCCGCGCTCGCCTTGCGGAAGCGGGCCGGATCGCGGGCGTAGAGGTCGGGGTCGGCCAGCAGCGCCTCCAGCCGCGCGATCTCGGCGGCGAGCCGCTCCATCTCCTGCGGCAGCCGCTCCAGCCGGTGGGCCTGCGCGAAGCTGAGCCGCGGCCCCCGTTCCGGCGCGGGCCGGCGCTCGGGCGCGGGCCTCGCCCGGGCCGGCGGCGGGGCGGCGGCGGCGGCATCGGGCCGGCGCTGGCTGCGGTAGTCCGACCAGCCCCCGGCATAGACCGTCGCCGTCCCGTCGCCCTCCATGGCGATCGTGGTCGTCGCCACCCGGTCGACGAAGTCGCGGTCGTGGCTGACGAGGAGCACCGTGCCCGGATAGTCGTCGACCAGCTCCTCGAGGAGGTCGAGCGTCTCGACGTCGAGGTCGTTGGTCGGCTCGTCGAGGACGAGGAGGTTCGAGGGCCGCGCCATCAGGCGGGCGAGCAGCAGCCGGGCCTTCTCGCCGCCCGAGAGCGCCGAGACCGGCCCGCGGGCCTGCGCCTCGGAGAACAGGAAGTCCTTGAGGTAGCCGACGACGTGCCGCGGCGCCCCCCGCACCATCACCTGGTCGTTGCGCCCCGAGACGCCGATCTCGGCGTCGCCGGTCAGCGTGTCCCAGAGCGAGGCGTCGGCGTCGAGCGCGGCGCGCGCCTGGTCGAAGACCGCGAGGTCGAGGTTGGCCCCGAGCCGGACGGCGCCCTCGTCGGGCGGGATCTGCCCGGTCAGCATCCCGAGCAGCGTCGACTTGCCGACCCCGTTCGGCCCGACGACGGCGATCCGCTCGCCGCGCTGCACCCGGAGCGAGAAGTCGCGCAGGATCGTCCGCCCGGCGAAGGCCTTGGCGATCCTCTCCGCCTCCACGACCAGCCGCCCGGAGGTCCGCCCCTCGCCGAACTCCATCCGGGCGGTTCCGGCCCGGGCGATCTGCGCCCGGCGCTCGCCGCGCATCACCGCGAGGCGGCGGACCCGGCCCTGGTTGCGCTTGCGCCGGGCGGAGATGCCCTCGACGGCCCAGCGGCCCTCGGCCTTGATCAGCCGGTCGAGCTTGTGGCGGGCGAGGTCCTCCTCCTCGAAGACCTTGTCGCGCCAGTCCTCGAAGGCCGCGAAGCCCCGGTCGAGCCGGCGGGTCTCGCCGCGGTCGATCCACAGCGTCGCGTCGGTCAGCGCCCGCAGGAAGGCGCGGTCGTGGCTGACCACGACGACGGCGGCGCGGCTGTCGCGCAGCCAGCCCTCCAGCCAGGCGATCGCCTCGACGTCGAGGTGGTTGGTCGGCTCGTCGAGCAGCATCAGGTCGGGCGCCTCGGCGAGGATGCGCGCCAGCGCCGCCCGCCGCCGCTCGCCGCCGGAGGCGGTGGCCGGGTCGAGACCGGCGTCGAGCTTCACCCCGGCCATCGCCATCTCGGCCCGCCAGGCCTCGGCCTCGGGGACGCCCGCCTCGACGAAGGCGCCGAGCGTGGCGAAGCCCGCGAAGTCCGGCTCCTGCGCCATGTAGCCGATCGCCGCGCCCGGCTGCACGAAGCGCTCGCCGGAATCCGCCGCGACCCGCCCGGCCATCAGCTTCATCAGCGTCGACTTGCCCGAGCCGTTGCGGCCGACGAGCGCGATCCGCTCGCCGGGCCGCACCGCCAGGTCGACGCCCTCGAAGAGCGGCTCGCCGCCGAAGGTGAGGCTCACGCCGGACAGGGTCAGGAGGGGGGGCTCGGCCATGCCGGCGAGCTAAGGGGGCCGCCCGCGGCGGTCAAGCCCGCGCGGCGGGCCGCCGACGGGCGGAACCGCGCCTCGACCACGGCCAGGCGCGCGGAAGACCAGCGCCATGGCCGCGAGACCCTTGAAGCCCGGGCGCGGCGCCGCGTAGGGTCGCGCCATGACGCCGCTCAGCCCGCTCATCGCCGCCACCCCGCCGCCGCCGGTCATGGAGGCGCGCCGCTGGATCGCCGACGCCGTCTTTCCGCCCGACCGGCCGCTGATCAACCTCAGCCAGGCCGCGCCGGTCGACCCGCCGCCCGCGCCGCTCCGCGCCGCGATGGCGGAGATGCTGAAGGACCCCGACTGCCACCTCTACGGCCCCGTCCTCGGCAACCCCGACCTCCGCGAGGAGATCGCCGCGCAGTGGAGCGCCGCCTATGGCGGCGACATCCGCGGCGCCGACGTGGCGATAACCGCCGGCTGCAACATGGCCTTCTGCGCCGCCATCGCCACGCTCGCCGCGCCGGGCGACGCGGTGATGCTGCCGACGCCGTGGTATTTCAACCACAAGATGTGGCTTGACTCGACCGGCATCGAGACGATTCCGATCCCCTGCCTGCCCGACATGACCCCCGACCTCGACGCCGCCCGGGCGCGGCTGACCCCGCGGGTCCGGGCGATCGTGCTCGTGTCGCCGAACAACCCCACCGGCGCGGAATACCCCGCCGGCGCCGTCGCCGCCTTCGCGGAGCTCGCCCGGAGCGCCGGCGCGGCGCTGGTCCTCGACGAGACCTACCGCGACTTCGACGGCCGCGAGGGCCGGCCGCACGCGCTCTTCGCCGACCCTGACTGGCGCGACTGGCTCGTCCATCTCTATTCCTTCTCCAAGGCCTTCCGGCTGACCGGGCACCGGACCGGCGCGATCATCGCCTCGCCCGAGCGGCTCGCCGAGGCGGAGAAGTTCCTCGACAGCATGGTGATCTGCGCCCCGCAGCTCGGCCAGCGCGCGGCGCTCTGGGGCCTGCGCAACCTCGGCGACTGGGTGGCCGGCGAGCGCGCCGAGATCCTGCGCCGCCGCGCCGCCGCCCGCGCCGCCTTCTCCGCCCTCCCGGGCTGGAGCATCCTCGGCGCAGGCGCCTACTTCGCCTGGGTGAGCCACCCGTTCGAGACGCCCTCCGACGTGGTGGCGCGGCGCCTCGTCCACGAGGCCTCGCTCCTCCTCCTGCCCGGCACGATGTTCGCCCCCCGCCGCGAGGAGGGCGGCGACGGCTCCGCCGAGCGCGGCCTGCGCGTCGCCTTCGCCAATTCCGGCCCCGAGGGCCTCGCCGAGACCGGCCGCCGCCTCGCCGCGTTCACCGCAGCCGAACCCGCGGGCTGACCTTCGATGGACAGGCCGCGTCGTTCGGCGCGCGGCCGCCACGCACAAGGCGGGCTCCGCGGGCGTTCCGCGCGCGATCTCACGGCACTGGCGTCCCGCTCTCCTCGCGCGCGATCTCGCCCGGCTTGAAAGTGACGTAAAGGCCGGTCGAGAGTCCCATCAGCACGAGAAGCATCGTATCGAACTCCGCGAAGCGGTACTCGCCGAGCGCCAGCCACACGAAGATGGCGCCGAGGACCAGCGTCCACCCGAAGGCCTGGATCCGCGTAAGCTGCGGGGAGCCTTCGATGCAGAGGACGTCCCTGAGATAGCCCTCGGTGAGCGTCTCCCCGTAGGCTTCGCGGCCAAGCATCACGGCGCCGAGCCCGGTGCCCGCGCTGATCCCGAGCAGGGCCACGATCTTGTCGTTCACGATGCCGAGATACTGCCCGATGCTCAGCGCGATGAAGACATAGCCCGCGGTGATGAGGAAAAGCCAGAACGCCATCTGCGTCCGGGCGAGGCTGTAGCTCCCCACGGCGCGGCCGCCGAACCGCTTGCGCGCCGCCTTCACGGCCTCGTCGGCCGCCGCCAGCGCGGGATCGCCCGCAGCCTTCGCCCTGGCCCGTGCGGCTTCGGCGGCGCGGAGTTCCGGGCTGATCGAATCGAGCACGGCCTCGACGCGGCGCTCCTCCTCGCTCGCCTCGCGGAGCGCCTTCTGCGCGGCGGCCTTTGCGTCCGGCGCGACGGCCTTCTTGAGCTCGGCCTTCTTCTTTCGCTTCGCCGCCTGCGCCGCGCGCAGGCGCTCCGGATAGATGTCGCGGAGACGCAAGGCGTTGTCGCGCAGGAGCGGCGTGCGCGCCGCCGCGGCCACCGTCGCCGCCGAGAACAGCGCCAGCGCCACGAACCCGGCGGCGACCGCGCCTCGGGAGAAGACGCGGAGCTCAAAGCCGCCGCTCGGATCGCCCTTCGTCACAGGCTCGGGAGCCTTCCACTCGACGACCCTGGCTCCGTCCTCCACGATCTCAACGCGGCTCCAGGGCGAAAGCTTCGCCGTGGTGAACTCGGGAGTGTCCGCGGCGACGTCCTTGCGCGAGACGCCGAGCTGGACGTGACGCACGCCCGACGATCGCCAAACGAGGCTGCCGAGGAGCTTGGGCCAGAAGCCCGTGGCATCGTCCGCGGCGCTGGCCGGCACGTCGAGCGGAAGGAAGAGCCACTGCGGCTCGGGTTTGCGCTGCGCCATCACGCGCGTCTCCCACTGCGCGTTGTTGAGGTAGAATACGAGCTCGACCGGCGACGTGTCGACCTCACCCTCCTCGCCCTCGCCCTCACCTTCACCTTCACCTTCGATTCTTGGGGCCGCCTCTTCGTCGACGATCCCCGCCACCACCACGCAGACGCCGCCGTCGAGCTCCACGCGCCCGGGCCCGAACCTGACGATGCGGAACCCGCTTCCGGCCGGCTTCTCGTTCTGCATCACGAGCGTGTCGCAGGCCGACGAGTCGATCCGGGGGTTCGCGGTGTCGGGCTGCACGGCCAGCAGCAGACACAAGGCCAGTGCGAGAAGCCCGATCCAGACCAACCCGCGCTCGTTCCAACTCGCCGGATCGGGGAGATTGCCCGACCTCCCCCCTCTCGCCCTCGTCGCCACGATCCTGCCCTCCTGAAATTGCCCCTCTCGAGACTCGGCGTCATCAACGGCGGAAAGGGGCGGCTGGAAAAACGAACCTCGAATCGCAGGAAGTATACGCCGGTCTCGCGGCGCGATCGCTCGCGTTCCGCGCATACCCCTCCCGCTTGCCTCGCCGCGGGGCAGCGACTAAGACGCCGCATCCGCCCGGACGAGGACGCGCGCCCCGATGCTGAAGACCTTTCGCGCCAGCAAATCCAACTATGTCGTCTGGGCGCTGCTGATCATCGTGGTGATCGGCTTCGGCGGCTTCGGCATCACCGCGACCGGCTCCGGTGGCTACTCCGTCGCCGAGGTGGGCGACCAGCAGATCGGCGCCGACGACTTCGCCCGCGCGGTCGACCAGGAGATCGACGCCCTCGGCCGCCAGCTCGGCCGGCAGCTCCCCATGGCCGAGGCGCGGCAGTTCGGCGTCGACCGGATGGTGCTCGGGCGGCTCGTCACCGACGCGGCCCTCGACGACGAGGCGGCGCGCCGCGAGATCTCCACCGGCGACGCGACCGTGCAGGAGATGGTGCTCGCCACCCCGGCGTTCCGCGGCGTCAACGGCGCCTTCGACCGCCAGGCCTACGCCTTCGCGCTGCAGCGCATCGGCCTGACCCCGGAGGCCTTCGAGACGATGCTCCGCCACGAGGCGACCCGCGAGCTGATCGCCGGCGCGGTGCAGGGCGCGGCCGGGATGCCCGCCACCGCGGCGGCGACGCTCCTAGGCTACGCCGGCGAGCGGCGGCGCTTCGACTGGATCGAGCTCGACCCGATGCTGCTGGCGACGCCGACCCCGCCGCCCGCCGAGGACGCGCTCAAGGCCTATCACGAGGCGAACATCGCCCGCTACACCCGCCCCGAGACGCGCAAGATCACCTATGCGCTCCTCGATCCCGCGGCGCTCGCCGCGACGATCGAGATCCCCGAGGCGGACCTGCGCGCGGCCTACGACGCCGCCGGCGACCGCTTCTCGACGCCGGAGCGGCGCAGCGTCGACCGCATCGGCTTCGCCACCCCCGAGGACGCCGCCGCGGCGCTGGCCCGGATTCAGGCGGGGACGGCCACCTTCGACGCGCTGGGCGCCGAGCGCGGCCTGTCGCCGGCGGAGATGGACCAGGGCGAGGTGCGCCGCGCCGACCTCTCGCCGGAGGCGGCCGCCGCGGTCTTCGACGCCGCCGGGCCCGGCGTGGTCGGACCGGCCGCGACGCCGCTCGGGCCGTCGATCTTCCGCGTCAACGCCATCCTCGCCCCGATGACCACGCCGTTCGAGGCCGCCCGGGCGGAGCTCGCCTCCGAGCGGGCGCTCGCCGAGGCGAAGAAGCGCGTGGTCGACGACGGCCGCGCGGTCGAGGACCAGATCGCCGGCGGCGCCACCATCGAGGAGATCGCCTCCGGCTCGGACTTCGAGATGGGCCAGATCGACCTCGCCGCGGACACGACCGGCGGGCTCGCCGACGAC
Organism: Amaricoccus sp.; assembly: GCF_017993425.1. Lineage (GTDB taxonomy): Bacteria > Pseudomonadota > Alphaproteobacteria > Rhodobacterales > Rhodobacteraceae > Amaricoccus. The sequence continues at coordinate 85,390 of NZ_JAGOMQ010000002.1, read as the reverse complement.
AAGGCCTTCCGCGAGGCCGCGGAGGCGGCGGACGTCGGCGAGGAGACCGACCTCGTCACGCTGGCCTCCGGCGGCCTCGTCACCCTGCGCGTCGACGCGATCGAGCCGCCGGCGCCGATCCCGCTTGCCGAGATCCGCGACCGCGTCGTCGCGGACTGGACGGCCGCGGAGGACGCGCGGCGGCTCGCGGAGATGGCCGAGGGGCTGAAGGCGGAGCTCGACGGCGGGCTGCCGATCGGCGACCTCGCCACCCGGCTGGGGCGGCTGGTGCGCTCGGCCGGGCCGGTGGCGCGCACCGCGCCGGTCGAGGGCGCGCCGGCGGGGCTCGTCGAGACGGTGTTCGCAACGGCCCCCGGCAAGGCGGCGATCCTCGATGCGGAGGGCCGGGTCGCGGTGGTCGAGGTGGTCGAGGCGATCCCGTTCGACGCCAAGGGCGCCGAGGGCGCGGGGCTGGTGCAGAGCGTCGGCGGCCAGCTCGGCGCGCAGGCCGGCGAGGACACGCTGGCGCTCTTCACCCAGGCCCTGCAGGCCCAGGCCGGCGTCCGCATCAACCAGGCGCAGGTCGACCGCGTGCTGGCGCAGTTCCCCTGAGGCCGGGATGACGCTCTCGCCTGCCTACGAGGACTTCGCCGCCGGCTACGACGCGGGCCGCAACCAGGTCGTCTGGACCCGGCTCGTCGCCGACCTCGACACGCCGGTCAGCCTGATGCTGAAGCTGAGCGAGGCGCGCAAGGACAGCTTCCTGCTCGAGAGCGTCACCGGCGGCGAGGTGCGCGGCCGCTACTCGATCATGGGCCTGAAGCCCGACCTCGTCTGGGAGTGCCGCGGCCGGCAGGCGCGCGTGAACCGCTCGGCGCGGTTCGATCCCGACGCTTGGGCGATCGAGCCCGACGACCCGCTGGCGAGCCTGCGCCGGCTGATCGCCGAGAGCCGGATCGAGCTGCCGCCCGAGCTGCCGGCGATGGCGGCGGGACTCTTCGGCTATCTCGGCTACGACATGGTGCGCCTCGTCGAGCGCCTGCCGGAGCCGAACCCCGACCCGCTCGGCCTGCCCGACGCGGTCATGCTGCGCCCGACGGTGGTGGTCGTCGTCGACGGGGTGAAGGGCGAGGTCACGGTGATCAGCCCGGCCTGGGCGGGCTCCGGGCTCGGGGCGCGCGCGGCCTATGCACAGGCTGCGGAGCGGGTCATGGACGCGGTGCGCGACCTCGACCGCGCCCCGCCGCGCGCCGGGCGCGACCTCGGCGACGTCGCTCCGGTGGGCGCGCCGGTCTCGAACGTCACCCCCGACGCCTATCGCGCGACGGTGGAGAAGGCGAAGGAATACATCCGCGCCGGCGACATCTTCCAGGTGGTGCCCTCGCAGCGCTGGCGGATGGACTTCGACCTGCCGCCCTTCGCGCTCTATCGGGCGCTGCGGCGAACGAATCCCTCGCCTTACATGTTCTACTTCGACTTCGGCGGCTTCCAGATCGTCGGCGCCAGCCCCGAGATCCTCGTGCGGGTCAAGGAGGGGCGCGTCACCATCCGCCCGATCGCCGGCACCCGCCCGCGCGGCGCGACCCCGGCCGAGGACCTCGCGCTCGAGCGCGAGCTGCTCGCCGACCCCAAGGAGCGCGCCGAGCACCTGATGCTCCTCGACCTCGGGCGCAACGACGTCGGGCGGGTGGCGCGCATCGGCACGATCGACCCCAACGAGCAGTTCGTCATCGAGCGCTACAGCCACGTCATGCACATCGTCTCGAACGTCGAGGGCGCGCTCGATCCCGGCCAGGACGCGCTCTCCGCCCTCCTCGCCGGCCTGCCCGCGGGCACCGTCTCCGGGGCGCCCAAGGTGCGCGCCATGGAGATCATCGACGAGCTCGAGACGGAGAAGCGCGGCGTCTACGGCGGCGGCGTCGGCTACTTCGCCGCGGGCGGCGACATGGACGTCTGCATCGCGCTCCGCACCGGCGTGGTCAAGGACGGCGCGCTCTACGTCCAGGCCGGCGGCGGCGTCGTCTACGACAGCGATCCCGAGGCCGAGCTCCAGGAAACCGTCAACAAGTCCAAGGCGCTGACCCAGGCCGCCCGCGACGCCGGTCTCTTCGTCGGATCACGCGGCGGCAATTGAGGCGCCGTTCCTTATTGCGCCCGCGAAGCTGGCGGGCTACGCCCTCGTCCCAAGGTTCTTGCTGGCGGGAGCGAGGAATGAGAATCGAAGGATGGCGCGCCGTTCTGGCGGCGGCGGCGTTGGGTGCGCTCGTCGGCTGCGACGGCGAGGACGCTCCGGCGCCCGCCGAGATCCGCCCGGTCCGCGCCATCGTCGTGGAGGAGAGCGCCGGCGGCCGCGAGATGGCCTTCGCCGGCGTCGTCGAGAGCCGCACCACGGTCAACCTCGGCTTCCGCATCGGCGGCCGCGTCGTCGAGCGGCTGGTCGACGTCGGCGACCAGGTCGCCGCCGACCAGGTCGTCGCCCGCCTCGACCAGACCGACGAGGAGAACGGCCTGCGCGCCGCCGAGGCGAGCCTCGCCGCCGCGGACGGCCAGCTCTCCGAGGCGCGGATCAACTACGACCGCCAGCGCCAGCTCTACGAACGCCAGATCGCGGCCCGCGCCGCCTTCGAGCGCGCCGAGCAGGTCCTCACCACCGCCCAGGCCGGCGTCGACGCCGCCGCGGCGCAGCTCGGCATCGCGCGCCGCCGCCTCGCCGACACCGCGCTCCTCGCCGACGCGCCCGGCGTGGTCACCGAGGTCGGGGCCGAGCCGGGCGAGGTCGTCGCCGCCGGCCGGATGATCGTGCAGATGAGCCGCGACGGCGGCCTCGACGGCGTCTTCGACGTCGCCGCCGCCGCGATGGAGGCGAGCCCCCCCGACCCCGAGGTCACCGTCGCCATGACGCTGCGCCCCGACGTGACCGCCTCGGGCCGCGTCCGCGAGATCGCGCCCCGCGCCGACCCGGTGACCGGCACCTTCCGCGTCCGCGTCGGCCTGATCGACCCGCCGGCCGAGATGCGCCTCGGCACGCCCGTCAACGCCCGCGTCCACTTCGGCGGCGAGGGCGGCATCGTCCTGCCCGCCAGCGCGCTCACCTCTGCCGACGGCGCGCCCGCGGTCTGGGTCGTCGACCCCGACGCCAAGACCGTGGCGCTGCGCCCGATCGGCGTCGCCCGCTTCGACCCCGCGAGCGTCGCCGTCTCCGACGGGCTCGCCGTCGGCGAGATCGTCGTCACCGCCGGGGTGCAGGCGTTGCGCCCCGGCCAGCAGGTCCGGCTGCTCGGCTCCGGCGCGTGAGGGCGGGCAGGTGACCGGTCCGAACCTCTCCGCCTGGGCGATCCGCTCCCGCGCGCTGACCATCTACCTGATGGTCATCGCCGTCATCGCCGGCGGCTTCGCCTTCGCGAACCTCGGCCGCGACGAGGATCCGACCTTCACCATCAAGACCATGCTGGTCTCCGCCGTCTGGCCCGGGGCCACCATGGAGGAGACGCTCGACCAGCTGACCGACCGGCTGGAGCGCCGGCTCGAGGAGACGACGGGCCTCGACGCGATCCGCTCGATCACCCGCCCCGGCATCACCACGATCTATGTCGAGCTCGAAGGCCCCTTCCCGCCCGACGAGGTCGCCGACGTCTGGCAGGAGGTCCGCAACGGCGTCGCCGACATCCGCCACACCCTGCCCCCCGGCGTCCTCGGCCCGTTCTTCAACGACGACTTCGGCGACGTCTTCGGCATCGTCTACGGCTTCACCGCCGACGGCTTCTCCGACCGCGAGCTGCGCGACGAGGTCGACCGCGTCCGCACCGAGCTCATCCGCCGCGCCCCCGACATCGCCAAGGTCGAGTTCCTCGGCGTGCAGGACGAGCAGATCTTCGTCGAGTTCCTGCCCGACCAGGTCGCCGCGCTCGGCCTCGACTACAGCCAGATCTTCGCCGCCATCGCCGCGCAGAACGCGGTCCGACCCGCCGGCGTCATCAACAGCGGCCTCGAGAACCTGACGCTCCGCGTCACCGGCGCCTTCGAGGACGAGACCGACATCCTCGACACCCCCCTCGTCGCCGGCGGCCGCAGCTTCCGCCTCGGCGACGTCGCCCGGGTCCGCCGCGGGGAGGTCGATCCGCCGGCGCCGATGTTCCGCGTCGACGGCCAGCCGGCGATCGGCCTCGGCATCTCCATGCGCGACGGCGGCGACATCCTCGAGCTCGGCGAGGAGATCGACACGGCCATGGCCGCGATCACCGCCGACATGCCGGTCGGCATCGAGCCGCACCTCGTCTCCGACCAGCCGGTCGTGGTCGACCGCGCCATCGGCGACTTCACCACCTCGCTCTACCAGGCGATCGCCATCATCCTCGGCGTCTCGTTCCTCAGCCTCGGCGTGCGCCCCGGCGCCGTCGTCGCCGTGGCGATCCCGGTGACGCTCGCCACCGTGTTCCTCGTCATGCAGACGCTCGGGATCGACCTGCACCGCGTCTCGCTCGGCGCGCTCATCATCGCGCTCGCCCTGCTGGTCGACGACGCCATGACCACGACCGACGCCATCCTGCGCCGGCTCGCCGTCGGCGACACCGTGGCGCAAGGCGCGACCTGGGCCTATTCCCGCCTCGCCGCGCCGATGCTGACCGGCACGCTCATCACCATCGCCGGCTTCGTGCCGATCGGCTTCGCCGAGAGCATGGCCGGCGAGTACACGATCTCGCTCTTCCAGGTCGTCGCGATCGCGCTGATCTCGTCCTGGTTCGTCGCCGTGCTGTTCACGCCGATCGTCGGCGGCCTGATCCTCAAGCCGCCGCCCGCCGGCACGGAGCCGCGAGAGGGCCGGCTGCTCGGCGCCTATGGCCGCTTCCTCGATCTGGCGATCCGCGGTCGCTGGATCACCATCGCGGTGACGCTCGCCCTCTTCGCCCTCGCCGTCGTCGGCCTCGGCAAGGTCAACCGGCAGTTCTTCCCGCCCTCGGACCGCTTCGAGCTGGTGGTCGATTTCCAGCTCCCCCGGTCGAGCTCGATCTACGCGAGCCTCGACGCCGTGGAGCAGATAGAGGACTGGCTGAACGCCAACGAGGACGTCGACCACTTCTCGTCCTATGTCGGCCGCAACGTCATCCGCTTCTACCTGCCGCTCGCCATCCTGCCGCCCTCCGACCACCACAGCCAGCTCGTGGTCATGGCCAAGGGCCTCGACGAGCGCATCCGGCTCCAGCAGACGCTCGACGCCTGGCTCGTCGAGACCTTCCCCCAGGCGGTGGTGCGCGTCAGCCCGCTGGAGATGGGGCCGCCGATCGGCTGGCCCGTGCAGTACCGCATCTCCGGGCCCGACGTGGAGGTGCTCCGCGACGAGGCGCTGAAGCTGGCCGAGGTGGTCGCGTCGTATCCCGGCGCCCGCCGCGTGCATTTCGACTGGATCGAGCCCGCCCGCGCGCTCGAGATCGACGTCGACCAGGACCAGGCCCGCCGCCTCGGCCTGTCGAGCCGCCAGCTCTCCGACGCGTTGCAGACGGCCGTCTCCGGCGCGACGGTGACGCAGGTCCGCGACGGCATCTACTCCATCAACGTGGTCGCCCGCTCCGACGTCGACGACCGTATCGCCATCGACCGGCTCGCCAACCTCCAGGTGCCGATCCCCGGCGGGCGCACCGTGGCGCTCCAGCAGTTCGCCACCTTCGGCTACGACCAGGAGCAGCCGCTGGTCTGGCGGCGCGACCGCGCCCCGACGCTGACGGTGCTCGCCGACGTCGCCCCCGGCCTCCTGCCGGAGGCCGCCGTGGCCGCCATCGCCGACGACGTCGACGCGCTGGTCGCCCAGCTCCCGCAGGGCTTCCGCATCGAGGTCGGCGGCACGGTCGAGACCTCCGCCGAGAGCCAGGCCGCGGTCTTCGCCGTGGTGCCGCTGATGATCTTCATCATGGTCACGCTGCTGATGATCCAGCTCCAGAGCTTCCGCGCCGCCTTCATCACCGTGGTGCTGCTGCCGCTCGGGCTGATCGGCGTCGTCGGCGCGCTCCTGCTCTTCGGCCGGCCGCTCGGCTTCGTGGCCATCCTCGGCATCCTCGCGCTGATCGGCATGATCGCGAAGAACGCCGTCATCCTCATCACCCAGATCGAGGACGAGCGCGCCGCCGGGCTCGGCGTGCGCGCCGCGGCGATCTCGGCGGCCAAGAACCGGATGCGCCCGCTGACGCTCACCGCCTTCTCGACGGTGCTCGGCCTCCTGCCGATCGCGCCGACGCTCTTCTGGGGTCCGATGGCCTTCGCTATCATGGGAGGCCTCCTCGTCGCCACCCTGCTGACGCTCGTCTTCATGCCGGTGCTCTACACCACCCTCTACCGCGACGCCCCCGAGGGCGGGGCGGCGGAAGGGGCGGCGGCGGAAGGCGAAGCGCCGGCATGACCGCCGCCCCCGGGGCGCGCGACTACGCCCGGCTGTTCTCCGCCTACGTCCTCGCCCTGCTCGGGACCGGGGTGGCGATCGTCGGGCTCGCGCTCCTCTCCTTCGACATCGCCGGCGAGGAGGGCAGCCGCATCCTCGCGACCGCGCTGATGCTCAAGGGCGCGCTCTACGTCCTGGTCCCGCCGGTCGCGGCGGCGCTGACCGGGCGGGTGGCCAAGAAGCCGCTCCTCATCGCGCTCGACCTCGTGCGCGCCGCCGCGCTGCTGTCGCTGCCGCTGGCGACGGAGCCGTGGCAGGTCTACGCCGCCATCCTCGTCTTCACCATCGCGGCCGCCGTGTTCACCCCGACCTACCAGGCGCTGGTCCCGCACCTGCTGACCGATCCCGACGACTACGCCCGCGCGCTCGCCAAGTCGCGGGTCGCGATCGAGCTCGAGAACGGCGCCAGCCCCGCCATCGCCGCCGGCCTCCTCCTGTTCATGAGCGGCCGCGGGCTCTTCGTCGCCGTGGTGGCGGCCTTCCTCGTCTCCGCCGCCTGCATCGCCTCGGCCCGCCTGCCGAGCCTGCCGCCCGCCCCCGCGGGCTTCGCGCTCCGGCGCATGACGCTCGGGATACGGATGCTGGCGCAGCCGGCGCTGCGCGGGCTGGTGCCGCTCCACCTCGCCGCCGCCGCCGGCGTGGCGATGGTCACGGTCAATACCGTGGTGCTCGTCCAGGGCGACCTCGGCCTCGACGCCCGCGCCTCGACCGCCGCCTTCGCGGTGTTCGGCCTCGGCTCCGTCCTGGGCGCGCTCGCGGTCCCGCACCTCCTGCCCCGGATCGGCGAGAGGCGCACCATGCTCGCCGGCTGCGCGCTGGTGAGCCTCGCCCTCCTCGCCGGCGCCGCCCTCGGCGCCTTGGCCGGCCTCCTCGCCGTCTGGGCGGCGATCGGCATCGGCGGCGCGCTGGCGCTGACGCCCGCGCCGATGATGCTGCGCCGCGAGACGCCGGCGCGGCGCCACGCCAGCGCCTACGCCGCGATGTTCGCGCTCGCCAACGCCGCGCTGATCGTCGCCTATCCGGTCGCCGGCTGGGTCGGCGCCGAGCACATCACCCACCGCCCCGGCTTTCTCGCCCTCGCCGCCCTCGCCGGCGCCGCCACCATCGCGACCGCCGCCCTGCTGCCCGCCGCGCCCGCCGGTCGCCGCTGACCGGCACGCTGGCGCACCCGTCTCGCAGCCATGCGGGCCCGGCCCTGGTCTCGCGCCGCCGCCCTGCCGCCGCCCCGCCCCTGCCGACCATGCCGGAGCGCCGCCGGCGCATCCGGCTTGCAGCCAGCCGAGCCCGCGCCCTAGTCTTGCCCCCGGGAGGGTCGCTTGCATGGCCACGCTGAGCGACAGGCGCGAGGAGACGCGGGGACGGCGCCCGCGCGCGCTCCGGGCGATGGCCGTGCTCCTCCTCACCCTCGCGCTCGCCCTCGCCGTCGCCGGGGCGGGCCGGCTCGCCCGCCAGCGCGCCGCCGCCGATCTCGCCGACCGCGCCGGCGGCGCCCTCCCTCTCGCCGCGGCGGCGCTGACCGGCGTCATCGACACCCAGCGCCTCATCCCGGTGATCCTCGCCCGCGACCCCGAGGTGATCGCCCTCCTCGCCGCCCCCGACGCCGCCGCCGAGGCCCGCCTCGACGCCAAGCTCGCCGACATCGCCGCCGAGGCCGGCTCCTCGGTCATCTACCTCGTCGACGCCGACGGCCTCGCCATCGCCGCCAGCAACGCCGGCCTCCCCGACAGCTTCGTCGGCAGCGACTACGCCTTCCGCAGCTACTTCCGCGACGCGATGGCGGCCGGCACGGCCCAGCAATACGCCCTCGGCTCGGTCAGCCGCCGCCCCGGCCTCTACCTGTCGCGCCGCGTCGACGCCGCCCGTGGCCCGCTCGGCGTCATCGTCGTCAAGGTCGAGCTCGACACGCTCGAGGCGCGCTGGCGCGACAGCGGCTACGTCGTCTTCGTCACCGACCCCGCCGGCGTCGTCCTCGCCACCTCCGAGCCGGGCTGGCGCTTCGGCGCGCTCGCGCCCCTCGCCGACCCTGCCGCCGCCCGCGCGGCCCTGCAGCTCGACCCCGCGACGCCGTTCCCGCCCGTCCCCGTCGCGCCCGCCGGCGCCGGCCTCGCCCGCATCGAGCGCGGCGGCCTCCCCGGCCTTTACGCCGGCGCCGCCGCCCCCCTCGGCGCCGCCGCCCCGGGCTGGACGATCTCGCTCTACGCTCCGGCCGGCGCCACGCTCGCCGCCGCGGCGCGCGCCGCCCACGTCACCGTGCTCCTCGCCGGGCTCCTCCTCGCCGCCGCCGGCTACTGGCTCGCCCGCCGCCGCCGCTGGGCCGCCGCCCGCCAGGCCGCGCTCCGCGCCATGAACGCCGAGCTCGAGCGCCGCGTCGCCGAGCGCACCGAGGCGCTCGGCCTCTCCAACGCCGCCCTCGCCGCCGAGATGGCCGAGCGCGAGGCGGCCGAGACCCGCGCCCGCCGCCTCCGCGACGAGCTCGCCCAGGCCAACCGCCTGTCGATCCTCGGCCAGGTCGCCGCCGGCGTCGCCCACGAGATCAACCAGCCGGTCGCCGCGATCCGCGCCTACGCCGAGACCGGCGCCCAGCTCCTCGACGCCGGCGACGCCGCGGAGGCCCGCGAGAACCTCGGCGCCATCGCCCGCGTCACCGACCGCATCGGCGCCATCACCTCGACGCTCCGCGGCTTCTCCCGCCGCGCCGTCGGCGAGATCGGCCCGGTCCCCGCCGAGGCGGCGATCGACGGCGCTCTCGCCCTCCTCGCCGGCCGCATCCGCGACGCGGGCGCGGCGATCGACCGCGGCCCCCGCGCCGACGGCGTCGAGGTCGTCGCCGGCCGCATCCGCCTCGAGCAGATCCTCGTCAACCTCCTGCAGAACGCCCTCGACGCCGTCCGCGGCCAGCCGGATCCGGCGATCCGCATCCGCCTCGCCCCCGGCCCGGAGCGCGTGACCATCACCGTCGAGGACAGCGGCCCCGGCGTGCCGGAGGACGTCCGCGCCCAGCTCTTCCTGCCGTTCACCACCACCAAGGAGACCGGCCTCGGCCTCGGCCTCGTCATCTCCGCCGACCTCGCCCGCGAGTTCGGCGGCGAGCTGCGACTCGAGCCTGCCGCCCCGGGCCGCGGCGCGGCCTTCACCCTGGAGCTGCCGAGGGCGCCATGACCGCCGACCCGCCGCCCACGCCGTCCCCGGTGATCCTCGTCGAGGACGACGACGACCTCCGCCGCGCCACCGCGCAGATGCTGAAGCTCGCGGGCTTCGCGGTGACGAGCTTCGCCGCCGCCGAGGCGGCGCTGCCGGCCATCGACCCCGACCTCGCCGGCCCGGTGGTCAGCGACATCCGGATGCCCCGGATGAGCGGCCTCCAGCTCTTCGACCGGGTGCGGGCGATCGACCCCGACCTGCCGGTGATCCTCGTCACCGGCCACGCCGACGTCGACCTCGCCGTCGCCGCCGTCAAGGACGGGGTCTACGACTTCATCCCCAAGCCCTTCGACGCCGAGCGCCTCAAGGGCGCCGTCGCCCACGCCGCCGAGAAGCGCCGGCTGGTGCTGGAGAACCGCCGCCTGCGCGAGGCCGCCGCCGCCTCGCCCGACGACCTGCCGCTCCTCGGCGACACGCAAGCCATCCGCCGCCTGCGCGAGGCGATCCGCCAGGTCGCCGACGCCGACGTCGACGTGCTGATCCTCGGCGAGACCGGCTCGGGCAAGGAGGTGGTCGCCTCGCTCCTCCACCACTGGAGCCGCCGCCGCGCCCGGAACTTCGTCGCGCTGAACTGCGGCGCCCTCCCCGAGACCCTGCTCGAATCCGAGCTCTTCGGCCACGAGCCCGGCGCCTTCACCGGCGCGGCGAAGAAGCGCGTCGGCCGCATCGAGCACGCCAGCGGCGGCACGCTCTTCCTCGACGAGATCGAGGCGGCGCCGCAGGCGATCCAGCTCCGGCTGCTGCGGGTGCTGGAGACCCGCGAGGTCGAGCCGCTCGGCTCCAACGAGCGCCGCAAGCTTGACCTGCGGGTGGTCGCCGCCACCAAGGTCGACCTCGGCGACCCGGCCGCGCGCCGCGGCTTCCGCGAGGACCTCTACTGGCGGCTGAACGTCGTCACCCTGCGCATCCCACCCTTGCGCGAGCGCCGCGAGGACGTGCCGCTCCTCTTCGCGCATTTCGCCCGCCGCGCCGCCGACCGCCTCGGCCGCCCGGCGCCCGAGATCACGCCGGCCATCCGCGACCGGCTGGAGCGCCATTCCTGGCCCGGCAACGTCCGCGAGCTCGTCCACTACGCCGAGCGCGCCGTCCTCGGCCTCGCCGAGATCGCCAGCGCCGCGCCGCCCGGGCCGGACGAGACCGGCACGCTCGCCGAGCGCGTCGACCGCTTCGAGGCCGCCCAGATCCGCGCCGCCCTGAAGCGCCACGGCGGCGACGTCGCCGCCACCGTCGAGGCCCTCGGCCTGCCGCGCAAGACCTTCTACGACAAGCTGAAACGCCACGGCATCGTGCGGTCCGAGTTCGAGGCCTGACCCGGCCCCCCGGCCGGAGGTTGTGCGCGCCGGGCGCCCAATCCCTGCCGATGCGCCAGCAACGGCCGCGCCTGCCCTGCCCCGGCAGGCGCTTCGCGCCCGCCCTGGGCCGGCGCGCCGATGACCTCTGGAGACGTCGCTTTGCCCAGCGGCGCCCGGCCGAGACAGTAGGCCGGGCGCGGCGCCCGGCCGCTCAGCTCTTGCGGAACTTGTCCAGGCTCACCACCGCGCCCTCGGGCTGCGGCTTCAGCGGCGTCGGCGGCTCCGGGGCGCGCTGCTGCTCCTCCTCGGCCGCCGCCGCCTCCTCGTGGGCGTCGAAGCGCAGGCCGAACTCCACCGAGGGATCGACGAAGGTCTTGATCGCCTCGAACGGAATGACGATCGGCTCCGGCACGTTGCCGAAGTTGAGCGTGACCGTGAAGCGGTCCTTCATCACCGCGAGGTTCTCGAACCACCCCTGCATGACGATCATCATCTGCCCCGGGTACCGCTCGCGCAGCGACGGCGACATGTCGACGCCGGGATGCGTCGTGTCGAAGGTGATGAAGAAATGATGGGCGCCCGGCAGCCCGTCCCGGGCGACCTGGGTCAGCACGTCTGCGATCAGCTCCCGCAACGCCTTGTGCATCAGCTGGCCGTAATTGATCCCCTTCGCCATGCCCCCGGCTCCTGATCCTCGGGGCCGGACCTTACCCGATTCTTTCCGACAGGGAAGGGGCGGCGCGCGCCGGGCCGCCCCGGCGCCCACAGGTCGGGCGACAGGCGGGCAGCGATGAGCAGCAAAGCATCAGGGGATTGGGTGCAGGCTTCTGTTGCCAGGCGCCTGCGAGCCCCGCCAGAACCGGCTAAGGCCCTGGACTTCAGATTTCGGCTAACCGAACCGCATTACGCGGCGAGGCGAACCGGAGCATAGTTGTCGTTGGCAACTATTTGCTTTGAGCCGGTAACGGTGGCGTCCTGCCGGGTGAAAGCTATCGCCTTTACACGTCCGTCGATCCTGTTTCGGCCCCATTCGCCCCCAACGAGGGATTTGGTGGAGCCGCCGGGTACCGCCCCCGGGTCCGATCCGCTTATTACGCGCGCGTTTATCACCATAGTCCGGTCGCCCGGACGCCCCAGATATAGGCCATCCGACCCCACCTGAAAAGCCCCTCCCGCCGCACTTGACGCAGGCGCCGCGGCCGGGCTCCCCTCTCCCGAGCCCGGCCGGAGGAGAACGCCGATGCCCCTGCCCTCCCACGTCGTCCGCGTCACCCGAGAGGGCCCCGGCGAGTCCGCCGACGCCGCGCCCGGCCGCCTCGTCGCCGGCTCCGGCGCCTCCACCGTCTGGAACGCCTTCTCCGACGCCGCCGGCCGCCTCCACGTCGGCCACTGGAGCTCCGAGCCGGGCGTCCGCCGCGTCGCCTATGCCGAGACCGAGCTCTGCGTCCTCCTCGAAGGCCGCGTCCGCCTCGCCGACCCCGACGGCGAGGTCGAGTTCGGCCCCGGCGAGGCCTTCGTCATCGCCGCCGGCTTCGAGGGAACCTGGGAATCCCTCGGCCGCGTGACGAAGATCTACGCCGTCCTCGAGCCCTGACGCCGCCCCGCGAAGCCGAGCGCCGCGATCCCCGCCAACATCAGCCCCGCCGCCGCCGGCAGCGGCACCGGCTGCACCCGCGCCAGCGCCTCCCGGGCGAGCGCGGCATGGATCGTCGAGCTCGGATGCACCGGATCGAAGAACGCGAGCAACGGCGCGTTGTCCGCCCCGCAATAGATCGCCGTCCCCGGCACGTAGCAGGGCGTCGTCGCGTCGATCACGCCGAACGCCGCCGGATCGTCGAGCAGCGCCACGAAGAGCGCATGGGCGTCGATCTTCGTCACCCGCACGCCTTCGTCGCGCAAGCCCGCGATCCGCGCGTCCAGCCGCGCGTTGAACGCGTCCGTCCCCTCCTTCGCCTGCTGCGCGCCGTCGGGATTGATGATGCGGAAGGCCGGGGTCTGGTCGATCGCCGGCAGGTTCCAGATCATCACGTCGCGCACGCCGCGATCCTTCAGCGCCAGCGCCCCGTCCGCGACATGATCCGCCGCCGCCGCGCCCACGGCCGCCGCGGTCCCGGTCGGGATGCCGCCGAAGAAGAGATCGTTCGCCCCGAACCACAGGCTCGCCACCGGCCGCTTGCCGAGCCGCCCCGAAGCCACCGCGTCGAACCGCGCAAGCTGGTCGGAAAGGTTCTGCACCGGCGGCGTCCCCACCGGGCTGAACGGCGGCGGATCGCCCGCGGCCGCATAGGCGAAGGCGAAGTTCTCCGTCGCGAGCCCGTTGCGCTCGAAGCGCCGCGCCACGTGCTCCGCCCAGACCTCGCCGTTCGACACCCGCCCCTCCCAGTAGGGCGGCGCCGGAACCGCCCCGCCGGTCGCGGCGAGGAGGTTGCCGTCGTCCGTCAGGCTGTCGCCGAACGCCCAGAAACTCGTGAAACTCGCCGCCGCCGCCGGCCCCGGGCCGGTGACGAGGCAGGCGGCGAGGCCGCAGGCAAGAAGCGCAATCCGCATGACGACGTCCCCCGGGCCGCCCGGTCCCGCACCGCGTCCGGCCTGCCGCCAGCGTAGCGCAAGGGGTCGGACGGACCTAGCCTCCCGCACGGGTCGCAGCGCAATTTCGGAGCTCTTTCGGGTCTTTCGGCGCCCCGCGGCGGTCCCACGCGGGCCGGAGGCCGTCTACTCCGCCATGCTCACCGCCCGCGGCTGGAGCTCGCGGATCAGCTTCCGCCGCATCGCCCGCGAGAAGTCGCCATGGTCGTCCGCCATCTCCACGAACGCCCCCGGCCCGTGGATGACGAAGGCCTCGTAGTGCCGCAGCAGGATCCGCCGCGTCACCCCGATCACCAGCCCGTTGACCGTCACCCCCTCGAGGAGCGGGCTCTGCCGCGCGACCAGCGGCGAGATCCCGTCGTTGGTCTCGCCGTCGCCCGACACGTCGATGATCCGCTCCGGGCATTCCGGCCGCCCCGCCAGCGCCTCCGCCCCGTAAAGCATCGCCTCCCCGATCGCGGTGGCATGCTGCGCGAACGCCCGCGGCCAGGCCTCCAGCCGCGCGGCCACGTCGAAGAGGTCGTCCTCGCTCGCGACCTCCGTCCAGTCGAGCGCCGTCGCTTGCTGCCGCCGGCCGCTCCACTCGAAGACCGTCAGCTCCACGACCTCGCCCGGCACCGCGAGGAACGCCGCCGCCACCTCCGGGTCGCGCAGCGCCGCGGCGAGCCCGTCCGCCTGCAGCCGATACTCGCCCGCGTCGACCGAGGACGACACGTCGAGCGCCAGCGCCAGCGCGATCCGGCAGTCCTGCGCGGCCGCCGGCACGGCGGCGACCAACCACGCCGCCGGCGCGGCCGCGAGCCCCAGCGCGAGCGCCGCGGCTACCAGCGCCCGACGTTCGCCCGGCTCGCCCACGGCTCCGCCGGCTCGAGCGCCGGCCCCATCTGCAGAAGCTCGATCGAGACGTTGTCCGGGCTCCGCACGAACGCCATCCGCCCGTCCCGCGGCGGCCGGTTGATCGTCACCCCCGCCGCCTCCAGCTCGGCGCACTTGTCGTAGATGTTCTCCACCCCGTAGGCGAGATGCCCGAAATGCCGGCTGTCCGACGGCAACCCCTCGTCGCCGTCCCAGTTATGCGTCAGCTCCACCGGGCAATCCTCGTCCCCCGGGGCCGCCATGAACACCAGCGTGAACCGCCCCTGCTCGCTCTCCGTCCGCCGCGTCTCCCGGAGCCCGAGCAGCTCGTAGAACCGCATCGAGGCCTCCAGGTCCTTCACCCGCACCATCGTATGGAGATATTTTGTCTTCATATAGCGCCTCCCTTGCGCTCTAATGCCATATCTGGTGGGCGCGACTCGCACCGCGCCGCCCTTGGGGACGAAGATATGCCGCTGACGCCGGAACAACAGGCCGAAATCGCCGCCGCCCGCGCCGACACGCAGGTCACCGCGCGCGCCGTCGCCCCGGGGATGGAGGCTTGGCTGCACCGGGCGATCCCGGTGCTCGACCACGGGCTGATCCGCGTCGTCGACTACATGGGCGACGACGCCGCCATCGTGCAGGCCGCCCGCGTCTCCTACGGCGCCGGCACGAAAACGGCGCGCGACGATTCCGGCCTCATCCGCTACCTGATGCGGCACTGGCACTCGACCCCCTTCGAGATGTGCGAGATCAAGCTCCATGTGAAGCTCCCCGTCTTCGTCGCCCGCCAGTGGATCCGCCACCGCACCGCCAACGTGAACGAGTATTCCGCCCGCTACTCGATCCTCGACCGCGAGTTCTACATCCCCGCCCCCGAGCACCTCGCCGCCCAGTCCCGCCTCAACAACCAGGGCCGCGGCGAGTTGCTGGAAGGCGACGAGGCCGCCCGCGTCCTCGCCATCCTGCGCGAGGATTCCGGCCGCGCCTACGACCACTACGAGGCGATGCTCTCCACGGAGGGCCAGTCCGGCCTCGCCCGCGAGCTCGCCCGCATGAACCTGCCGATGAACGTCTACACCCAGTGGTACTGGAAGACCGACCTCCACAATCTCTTCCATTTCCTGCGCCTGCGCGCCGACGCTCACGCCCAGTACGAGATCCGCGCCTACGCCGAGGCCCTCTGCGAGGTGGTGAAGGACTGGGTCCCCGCCGCCTGGTCCGCCTTCGAGGACTACCGCCTCAACGCCGTGCAGCTCTCCGGCAAGGGGATGGCCTGCCTCCGCCGCATGCTCGCCGGCGAGACGGTGACGCAGGAGACCAGCGGCATGAGCAAGGGGGAGTGGCGGGAGTTCGAGGCCGCCCTCCACCCCGCCGACGCCCCGGCCTGACCCCCGCGTGCCGGTCCGCCTCCACCCCCACGCGCGCCCCGCCTCGCCGAGCGAGGCGCCCCAAGATCCTGTTAACGAATACGATAAATCAATAGCTTAGCGAATATTCACGCGTGAACACCCCGTCGCTCCCGCGCGAACCGCGGGCGCTCCACGGGCTCCGGCCGCCTCAGAACGGAACCGCGGCGGAGAACGCGATCCAGGCGCCGCCGTCGGGGTGGCGCAGGCGGAGGCAGGCGGCGTGGAGCTGGAGGCGGTCGGCGGAGGCCGGATCGCCGTAGAGCGGGTCGCCGAGGATCGGGCGCCCGATGGCCAGCAGGTGGACCCGGAGCTGGTGGCTGCGGCCGGTGAGCGGCCGCAGCTCCAGCCGCGTCGCCCCCGCCTCCCGCGCCAGCCGCCGCCACTCGGTGACGGCCGGCTTGCCGCGGAGGTGGCACACCATCTGCCGCGGCCGGTTCGGCCAGTCGGCGATCAGCGGCAGCTCGATCCGGCCCGCCTCCGCCGCGACCTCGCCGGCCACCCGCGCGACGTAGGTCTTCTCCAGCTGCCGCCGCTCGAACTGCCAGCCGAGATGCCGCTGCGCGAGCGCCGTCCGGGCCATCACCACGATCCCGGAGGTGTCGCGGTCGAGCCGGTGGACGAGCCGCGCCCCCGGAAACGCCGCCTTCGCCCGCGCCTCGAGGCAGTCCTGCGTCCCCGGCGGCTTCGCCGGGACGGTATGCAGCCCGGAGGGCTTGTCGAGCACGAGGAGCGCGTCGTCGACATGGACGACGACGAGCCCCCCGCCCGTCTCCGGCCCGCCTGTCTCAGGCCCGCCCGTCTCCGGTCCGACCAGCTCCCGCACGCACGCCTCCGACCGGCCCCGCTCCGGCCCGCTCAGCGCAGGGTCGCCCGGCCGGTCATCCCGCCCGGAGCGCGCTGATCTCGGCGAGGAGACCGGCCGTCGAGCCGTCCTTGGCCTCGAAGCCCTTGCCGGCCTGCACGAGGGGCAGGAGCGCGGTGGCGAGCTCCTTGCCGAGCTCGACGCCCCACTGGTCGAAGCTGTTGATCCCCCAGATCGCCCCCTCGACGAAGACCCGGTGCTCGTAGAGCGCGATGATCCGGCCGAGCGTCGCCGGGTCGAGCCGCGGATAGACCAGCGTCGTCGAGGGCCGGTCGCCCTGGAACACCTTGTGCGGCGCCAGCGCCGGGTCCTTGACCGTCCGCTCCGCCGCGGCGAGGTCGCGGCCGAGCATCAGCGCCTCGGACTGGGCGAGGCAGTTGGCGAGCAGGAGCTCGTGGTGATGCCCCAGCTCCGGCTCGTGGCCGTTGGCGGCGACGAGGAACTCGCACGGGACGACGTCGGTCCCCTGGTGGATGAGCTGGTAGAAGGCGTGCTGGCCGTTGGTGCCCGGCTCGCCCCAGACCACCGGGCCGGAGGCGCGGGCGACGGGCGCGCCGTCGAGCGTCACGCCCTTGCCGTTCGATTCCATGTCGAGCTGCTGGAGATAGGCGGGCAGCCGCCCCAGCCGCTGGTCGTAGGGCAGGATGGCGCGGCTTGGATAGCCCATCACGTTGCGGTGCCAGACCCCGACGAGGCCGAGGAGCACCGGCATGTTCCGCGCCAGCGGCGCCTCGGCGAAGTGCCGGTCCATCGCATGGGCGCCGCCGAGGAAGTCGGCGAAGCGCTCGGGGCCGATCGCGAGCATCAGCGGCAGGCCGACCGCGGACCAGACCGAGTAGCGCCCGCCGACCCAGTCCCAGAAGCCGAACACCCGCTCCGGATCGACGCCGAAGGCCGCCGTCTTGTCGAGCGCCGTCGAGACGGCGGCGAAATGCGCGTCCGCCCCCTGCCCCAGCGCGGCGCGCAGCCAGTGCTGCGCGGTGCGGGCGTTGGTCATCGTCTCGATGGTGGTGAAGGTCTTCGAGGCGACGATGACCAGCGTCGTCCGCGGATCGAGCCGGGCCAGCGTGTCGTGGACATGCGCGCCGTCGACGTTGGAGACGTAGTGCAGCCGCGGCCCGTCGGCGTAGGGCGCGAGCGCCTGCGTCGCCATGGCCGGCCCGAGGTCGGAGCCGCCGATGCCGATGTTGACCACGTCGGTGAAGCGCCCGCCCGCCCCGGCGATCGAGCCGTCGCGCACGCCGGCGGCGAAGGACGCCATGCGGGCGAGGACGGCGTTGACCTCGGGCATCACGTCGGCGCCGTCGACGAGAACCGGCGTGTTCGCCCGGTTGCGCAGCGCCGTGTGCAGGACCGCCCGGCCCTCGGTGGCGTTGATCGCCGCGCCCGCGAGCATCGCGTCGCGCTTGCCCGCCACGTCCGTCGCCTCGGCGAGGCGGACCAGCAGCGCCAGCGCCTCGGCGTCGATCGAGGTCTTGGAGAAGTCGTAGAGCATGTCGACGGCGCGGAGCGAGAACCGGGCGAAGCGGTCCGGGTCGGCCTCGAAGAGCGAGATGATGCGGCGGCCCCTGGCCGCCGCGCCGGCCTCGGCCAGCGCATTCCAGATCGTGTCGGCGCCCATCACTTCCCCCGCTTCAGCTGGCTCGCCTCGCGGGCAAGCCTCTCGATCTCGTCCCAGCGACCCTCGCGCATCATCGCCGGGCTCGCCACCCAGGATCCGCCGACGCAGAGCACGTTGGGCAGCTTCAGGTAGTCCGGCGCGTTCTGCGGCGTGACGCCCCCCGTCGGGCAGAAGGCGACCTGCGGCAACGGCCCGGCGAAGGATTTCAGCGCCGCCGCGCCGCCATTCGCCTCGGCCGGGAAGAACTTCGCCACGTCGTAGCCGCGGGCGAGCATCCGCATCGCCTCGGTCACGGTGGCCACCCCGCCGAGGAGGGGCAGCTCCTCGGCCTCGCAGGCGTCGAGGAGCTCGTCGGTCACCCCGGGCGAGACGCCGAAGAGCGCGCCGGCCTCCTTGGCGGCGCGCACGTCCTCGGGCCGGAGCAGCGTGCCGGCACCGACGACGCCGCCCGGCACGTCGGCCATGGCGCGGATCGCGTCGAGCGCCGCCGGGGTGCGCAGCGTCACCTCCAGCACCGGCAGGCCGCCGGCGACCAGCGCCTCGGCGAGCGGCCGGGCATGGGCGGCGTCCTCGACCACGATCACCGGGATGACCGGGGCGAGGCCGCAGATCTCGCGGCCGTTGGCGGAGGCGTCGCGCGGGGTGATGGGCATGGATCTGTCCCTTCTCGTTGGCCGCGGTCTCAGAGCGCGGCGAGGAAGTCGGTCGCCCGCCGCCACAGCGCCGCCGCAGCAGTGGCGTCGTGGTCGGGCAGGCTCGGGTCGGTGAAGAGGTGGCCCGCGCCCGGATAGCGGAAGGCGTCGAGGGCGACGCCGGCGGCGCGGACGTCGTCCTGCCAGGCGGCGAGGAAGTCCTCGTCGTCGAACGGGTCCGGCTCGGCCATGTGCCATTGCGCCGGCAGGCCGGGCCGCACCCCCGCCGGGATCGGCCCCGGCCCGTGCAGCAGCACGAGCCCGGCCGCGGCGGGGCGGTCGGCGAGGAGGCCGCAGGCGACGAAGGCCCCGGATAACCCCGCCAGAACGGCGTCGCCGGGCAGCGTCGCGGCGGCGGCCGCGGCGGCGACGCGCTCAGGGCCCAGCGCCTCGGCGATCGCCATCCCCGCCTCGGCGGTGTCGGCGGTGCGGCCGTCGAAGAGGTCCGGGGTCGCCACGACGTGGCCCTCGGCGCGCAGCCGCCCGGCGGCGTCGCGCTCCAGGTCGCGCAGGCCGCGGACCGAGTGGATCAGCAGGATGTCGGCCATCCGACCCCCTGCGGGCGCGTTCCCCCGAAACGGGACGACCGCGAACCGAGGCGCAAGCTACGGGCTAACACGCGTGATAGCGTGGTCATGTATCTGATAATATTCATCATTCCCGGATCATCAATCT
Organism: Amaricoccus sp.; assembly: GCF_017993425.1. Taxonomy (GTDB): domain Bacteria; phylum Pseudomonadota; class Alphaproteobacteria; order Rhodobacterales; family Rhodobacteraceae; genus Amaricoccus. The sequence continues at coordinate 65,785 of NZ_JAGOMQ010000002.1, read as the reverse complement.
GCTGGCCACACTGCACGACAGTGGAGAGGAAGCCCGGCCCGAGGCTGGCCGCGACGCCGACGCCAGACGGATTTGACCCGTGGCAAATCCGTCCGCGATCGCCCCTGCGGGGGGCGAGCGCGATTCCGCGCTCGCCGGGGCGCTCACGGACGGATGGCGCGCGACGGGGAAATCTTCACCCCTCACGGCTTCCGCGCGCAACCGCGCTCCAGCCGTCGGCGCGGCGAAAGCAGTGCTTTCGCCTGTCGCGCCGTGGCCTCGCGGGCAAGCCCGCTTCGGTCGGTCGGTCGGTCGGCGCGCGCCCCGTGGATCCAGCAGGGCAGACAGGTGTCGTGCAGTGTGCCTGCTGGCCACACTACACGACAGTGGAGAGAAATATCGGTCGGGAGGGTGCGGGACGGTGACGCCAGACGGATTTGACCCGTGGCGAATCCGTCCGCGATCGCCCCTGCGGTGGGCGAGCGCGTCGCCGCGCTCGCCGGGGCAATCACGGACGGATTGCGCGCGACGGGGAAATCTGGACCCCCGCCGGCCTCCGCGCCAATGCGCTCCGGCCGTCGGCGCGGCGAAAGCCGTGCTTTCGCTTGTCGCGCCGCAGCCTCGCGGGCAGAGCCCGCTTCGGTCGGGGCGAGCGCCGCAGCCTCGGGCGGCGACCGGCTCCTGTCGTGTAGTGTGCCTGCTGGCGACATCTGGCCGCGGGGGAATCATCGCCGGCGCTCAGACCAGCGCGCTCGCGCCCGCCTCGGCCGCGCCCACGGCGCGGCGGAAGTTGGCGAAGATCTCGCGCCCCGTGCCGAACTCGTTGGCGGAGAGGTCGGGCTGCGCCAGCGGCCGGTTGAGCGCGCCGGGGGTCAGCACGTCGAGCGTCCCCGCCACCGCGTCGACCCGCACCACATCGCCGTCGGCGATGCGGGCGAGCGGGCCGCCGTCGAGCGCCTCGGGCGAGACGTGGATCGCCGAGGGCACCTTGCCGGAGGCGCCCGACATGCGCCCGTCGGTGACCAGCGCCACCTTCAGCCCCTTGTCCTGCATCACCGCGAGGATGGGCGTGAGCGAGTGCAACTCCGGCATCCCGTTGGCCTTCGGCCCCTGGAAGCGCACCACGACCACCGTGTCGCCGGTCAGCTCGCCGGCGCGGAAGGCGCGCTTGACCTCCTCCTGGTCGTGGAAGACGCGCGCCGGCGCCTCGATCACGTGGCGCTCCGGCGCGACGGCGGAGACCTTCATCACCCCGGCCCCGAGGTTGCCCTTGAGCCGCCGCACCCCGCCCGTCGGCTGGAACGGATCGCCCGCGGGCCGGACGATCTTGTCGTTGAGGCTCTCCGCCGCGCCGTCCTGCCAGACCAGCGCCCCGTCGATCAGCTTCGGCTCCTGCACGTAGCGGCCGAGCCCGTCGCCCGCCACGGTGCGGGTGTCGTCGTGGAGGAGCCCGGCGTCGAGCAGTTCGCCGATCAGGAACTGCAAGCCCCCCGCGGCGTGGAAATGGTTCACGTCCGCAAGCCCGTTCGGATAGACCCGCGCCATCAGCGGCGTGACGTCGGAGAGCTCGGCGAAGTCCTCCCAGTCGAGCACCACGCCGGCGGCGCGGGCCATGGCGATCAGGTGGATGAGCAGGTTGGTCGAGCCGCCCGTCGCGTTCAGCCCGACGATGCCGTTGACGAAGGCCCGCTCGTCGAGCACGTCGCAGGCCGGCGTATACTGGTTGCCGAGCGCCGAGATGGCCAGCGCCCGCTTCGCGCCCTCGACCGTAAGAGCGTCGCGCAAGGGCGTGTTCGGATTGACGAAGCTCGATCCGGGAAGGTGCAGCCCCATGAACTCCATCAGCATCTGGTTGGTGTTCGCCGTGCCGTAGAAGGTGCAGGTGCCCGGCCCGTGATACGAGGCCATCTCGGCCTCCATCAGCTTGTCCCGGCCCACCTCGCCGGCGGCGAAGAGCTGGCGGACCTTCGCCTTCTGGTCGTTGGGGATCCCGGAGGTCATCGGCCCCGCCGGCAGGAACACCGCCGGCAGGTGGCCGAAGGTCGCTGCGGCGATGACGAGGCCGGGGACGATCTTGTCGCAGACCCCGAGATAGACCGTCGTGTCGAAGGTGTTGTGGCTGAGCGCCACGCCGGCGGCGAGCGCGATCACGTCGCGAGAGAACAGCGACAGCTCCATCCCCGCCTGCCCCTGCGTCACGCCGTCGCACATCGCCGGCACCCCGCCCGCCACCTGCGCGGTGCCGCCGGCGGCGCGGGCGGCGGCGCGGATCAGCTCGGGATAGCGCTCGTAGGGCTGATGCGCCGAGAGCATGTCGTTGTAGGCGGTGATGATGCCGATGTTGCCGGCGGCGCCGACGGCGAGCGCCGACTTGTCGTCCTCGGGCATCGCCGCGTAGGCGTGGGCCTGGTTGCCGCAGGCGAGGTGCGCGCGGCGCGGCCCCTCCTCGCGGGCGCGCGCCATGCGGTCGAGATAGGCGCCGCGGACCGGCTTCGAACGCTCGACGATGCGCTCCGTGACCCGGGCGACGGTGACGTTGAGGCTCATTCGTGGCTCCCCCTTGCGGGCTGGCGGCTCAGGCGGCGTAGTGGACGGTCACCGGGCAGGGCGCGGTCAGCGCGACGCGGATCGGCGCCTCGGCGACGGGCCCGTCGGCGAGCGCCGTGGCGAGCGCGGCGAGCTTGTCCTCGCCGGTGATCAGGATGTGGATGACCTCGGCGCCGCGCAGCGCCGGCGCCGAGAGCGTCAGCCGGGCCTCCGGCTGCGCCGCCGGCTCCACCCGGACGAGCGTCGGCGCGTCGTCGGCCAGCGCCTCGGCGAGCCCGGGCGCGCCGGGGAAGAGCGAGGCGGTGTGCATGTCGGCGCCCATGCCGAGCACCGCGACGTCGATCGGCAGCCGCTCCGCCACCCGCTCGCGGATGGTGTCGAGCACCGGCTCGAGGAAGGTCCCCGCGGCGTGGTAGTGGACGAAATGCGCGTCGATCGCGGCGTTGCGCAGCAGCCGCTCGCGGATCAGCTTCGAGTTCGCCCGGTCGCTGTATTCCGGGACCATGCGCTCGTCGGTGGCGATGACGTCGACGTCCTCCCAGGCGAGCTCGAAGTTCGAGAGCGCGTCGAGGAACGGCCCCGGCGTCGTGCCGCCGGGCACGGCCAGCGTCACCCGCCGCCGGCCCGCATGCTCCGGCCGGTGCTTCGTCGCATGGGCCGCGCGCAGCTGGTCGGCGACGAGCTCGGCGAGGTTGCGCATCAGCGTGTCGCGGTCGGGATAGTCCTGGCGGGCGACCTCGATCACGTCGCGATCTCCCGCCACAGGTGGCCGTCGGAGCTGGTCAGCTTGTAGGCGTCGATCGGGCCGGCGCTGCCCGGGTCGTATTGCTGCGGCTTCGAGCCGGCGTCGGTCCAGGCGTCGATGATCGGGTCGACCCAGGACCAGGCCGCCTCGACCTCGTCGCCGCGCATGAAGAGGGTCTGGTCGCCGCGGATCACGTCCATGATCAGCCGCTCGTAGGCCTCCGGCATCTCCGCCTCGCCGCCGAGCGCCTTGGCGAAGGTCATGTCGAGCGGCACCTCGGTCAGCCGCATCCCGCCCGGGCCGGGGTCCTTGATCGTCACCCGCATGGTGATGCCCTCGTTGGGCTGGAGCCGGATGATCAGCGCGTTGCCGCGCAGGTCGTCGACCTTGGGGAAGATCGAGTGCGGCGGGTCGCGGAAGACGACGCAGATCTCGGAGAGCCGCGCCGAGAGCTTCTTGCCGGTGCGCAGGTAGAACGGCGTCCCGGCCCAGCGCCAGTTCTGGATATGGGCGCGGATGGCGATGAAGCTCTCGGTCCGGCTCTGCGGGTTCTTGACGTCGTCGAGGTAGCTCGAGCCCGACCCGTTGGCGCGGTACTGGCCACGGACGATGTCGGAGAGCTTCAGCGGCTCGAGGCTGCGGATCACCTTCAGCTTCTCGTCGCGCACCATGTTGGGCTCGAAATGCGCCGGCGGCTCCATCGCGGTCAGGCACAGGAGCTGCATCAGGTGGTTCTGCACCATGTCGCGCATGGCGCCCGACTTGTCGTAGTACTCGCCGCGCCCGGCGACGCCGAGATTCTCCGCCACGGTGATCTGCACGTGGTCGACGTAGCGGGCGTTCCACAAGGGCTCGAAGAGGGCGTTGGCGAAGCGGATCGCCATCAGGTTCTGGACCGTCTCCTTCCCGAGGTAATGGTCGATCCGGTAGATCTGCGCCTCGGTGAAGTGCTTGGAGAGCTGCGCGTTCAGCGCCCGCGCCGAGGCGAGGTCCTTGCCGAGCGGCTTCTCGACCACGATCCGGCTCGACGGGGTCGCCACCCCGGCCGCGGCGAGCTTGTCGGCGATGACGGCGAAGAGCGCGGGCGCGACCGAGAGGTAGAAGGCGCGGATATGGTCGGGCTTCTCGCCGAGCTTCTTCGCCAGCTGCGCCCAGCCGTCCTCGCCGCCGGCGTCGACCGGCACGTAGTCGACGGAGGCGATGAACTGCTCGACGAGGTCGGGCTTCAGCAGGTCGGGCGCGACGAACTCCTGCAACGCCGCCAGCGTCTGCTTGCGGAACTCGGCCCGGGTCATCTTCGAGCGCGCCGCCCCGATCACCCGCGCCCCCTCCGGCATCTGGTGGACGGCGAGCCGGCGATAGAGCGAGGGCAGGATCTTGCGCTTCGCGAGGTCGCCGGTCGCGCCGAAGATGACGAGATCGAACGGCTGGACCGGGATGACGGTGGAAACCATGGGCGCCCCTTACGCTGCCAGCTCCGCGGCGCGCGGCAGGTCGGCGCCCCGCCGCGAGCAGGTGATCGCCGCGGCCCGCGCGGCGTAGTCGAGAGTGCGCGCCAGCGCCGCGCGGTCAAGGGCCGCAAGCCCGGCGAGCGGCCCTTCCGGGTGCGCCGACAGCTGCGCGATCAGCGCTGCCTGAAAAGTGTCCCCCGCGCCGACGGTGTCGACGACCTTGACCTTCGGCGGCCGCGCCTCGGCGCTGTCGCCCCGCGCGGTGAAGCCCTGCGCCGTCTCGCCGCCATCGGTGACGACCACGAGCTTGACCCCCCGCCCGATCAGCTCGGCCGCGAAGTCCTCGGCCGAGCGGCCGGGATGCAGCATCTCCAGATCCTCCGCCGAGGTCTTGAGCATGTCCACCGCCGGCAGCAGCACGTCGATGCGGGCGCGCCAGACCGCCATGTCCGGCTCGATCGTCGGCCGCACGTTCGGGTCGAGCGAGATGAACCGCCCCGCCTCCGCCGCCGCCAGCGCCGCCGTGGCGTCGCCGACCGGCGACACCGCGATCGAGTAGGAGCCGAAATGCAGGCCCGTCACCTCCGGCCCGAGCTTCGGCAGGTCGGCCGGCGCGAGCCCGGTGTCGGCCGCGCCGTTGCCGTAGAACTGGTATTCCGGCACCCCCGCCTCGTCGAGGCCGACGAGGCTGATCGTGGTCGGCCGGTCGGTCGGCACCGCATAGCGCGTCGACACCCCCTCGGCCGCCAGCACCTGCGACAGCCGCCGCCCGAGGAAGTCGCTGGAGAGCCCGCTCAGAAACCCCGCCGCGCAGCCGAGCCGCGACAGCCCCACCGCGACGTTGAGCGGCGAGCCCCCGGCGCGCGCCGCGAATCCGGCCGCAGCCGGACCATCCTCGCTCTCGAGGAAGAAGTCGAACAGCGAGTCGCCGCAGACCAGAAACATGGGCGCATCCCCCCGGCTGGCGCCAATTCTTCACGGCGCCTGATTTATCCGATCCCCCGCCGGCGCGCAAGCGCGGCGAGGCCGCTCAGGCCGGCTCGGCGAAAAGCGCCTGGAAGGGGGGCAGCGCCGCCTCGCCGCCCTCGACCCGCCCGGAGAAGCCCGACCCCTCCGCCGCCCGCCAGCCCCCCTCCGGCAACGCGACCCGCGCCGCCTCCGGCCCGAGGTTGAAGAGACACAGGAGCCGCCGCCCGTCCAGATCGCGCTCCAGCGACAGCAGCGTCTCCGTCGCCACCCCGACCCTGAGTCCGCCGCCCCGCAGCTCCGGCCGGGTCTTCCGCCAGGCGATCAGCCGCCGGTAGAAGCTCAACACCGAGTCCGGATCGCCCTCCTGCCCGCTCACCGCGCGCTCCAGATGCTCCGGCGGGATCGGCAGCCACGGCTTCGCCTCGGAGAACCCGCCCCAGCCGTTGTCCCGCGCCCAGGGGATCGGCGTCCGGCACCCGTCGCGGCCCCGGAACTTCGGCCAGAACCGGATGCCGTAGGGGTCCTGCAGCTCCTCGAACGGCACGTAGGCCTCCGGCAGCGCCAGCTCCTCGCCCTGGTAGAGGCAGACCGAGCCCCGGAGCGACAGCAGCACCCCGAGATAGAGCTTCGCCTGCGCGTCGGAGAGCCCCCAGCGGCTCGCGTGCCGCTCGCAGTCGTGGTTCGAGAACGCCCAGCACGCCCAGCCCTCCGGCGCCGCGGCGTAGAACCGCCCCAGCACCTCGGCGATGCGCGTGCCCGTCGGGATGGTCTGCGCGAGGAATTCGAAGGCGTAGCACATGTGCAGCTTGTCGCCGCCCGAGGTGTACTCGCCGACGATCTCCAGCCCCCGCTGCGCGTCGCCCACCTCGCCCACCGAGGTGATGTCGGGAAAATCGTCCATCACCGCGCGGAACCGCCGCAGGAAGCCGACCATCTCCGGCCGGCTCTTGTCGTAGAGATGCTCCTGCCAGTTGTAGGGGTTCACCTCCGGCGCCGTCTCGTAGGTGCGCAGCTCTTTCGGCAGGACAGGATTGCTCCGCAACTCCTTGTCGTGAAAATAGAAGTTGATCGTATCCAGCCGGAACCCGTCGACGCCGCGCTCCAGCCAGAACCGCGCCACAGCGAGCAGCTCGTCCTGCACCTCGGAATTGTGGAAGTTCAGGTCCGGCTGGCTCGCCAGGAAGTTGTGCATGTAGTACTGCTGCCGCTCGGTGTCCCACTCCCAGGCGGGCCCGCCGAAGATCGACAGCCAGTTGGTCGGCGCCGTCCCGTCCGGTTTCGCGTCCGCCCAGACGTACCAGTCCGCCCTGGGGTTGTCGCGGCTCGAGCGGCTCTCCTTGAACCACGGATGCTGGTCCGAGGTGTGGCTCAGCACCAGGTCGATCATCACCCGCAGGCCGAGCGCATGCGCCCGCTCGACCAGCGCCTCGAAATCGCCGAGCGTGCCGAACAGCGGATCGACGTCGCGGTAGTCCGAGACGTCGTAGCCGAAGTCGAGCATCGGCGAGGTGAAGAACGGCGAGATCCAGATCGCGTCCGCGCCGAGCGCCGCCACATGCGGCAGCCGCTCGATGATCCCGGCGAGATCGCCCACCCCGTCGCCGTTCGAGTCCTGAAAGCTCCGCGGATAGATCTGGTAGATCACCGCCCCCCGCCACCAGTCGGGGTCGCGGGCCAGAACGGTCGGGGTCGAGGTCGGCGCCATGCTGCTGCCTCCTGCTATGCGTTGGCCGTCGGGCCGTCCTCGGGAAACGTCGTGTCCGCACGCCCTGCGCGCGAGCGGGGGCCGGCAAACGCGCGCAGGCCCGCCAGCCTTGCGGTCATCGCCATCCCTCCCCGTCGCCGCGTCCGCCGGATCGACCGGCTCAAAGCGCTTTGGACGCCCGCACCCTGAACGCCCCGGCCGCCCCTGTCAAGCGATCTGCGCGCAACTTCCCCCGACGAGGCCGGCGACGCCGCGCCGCCTTCGTGCTTGACCGGGGCGCGGCGCGGACGCAGCGTCAACCGACGGGGTCAACCGCAGGAGGAGCCGCCATGACGCAGGCCGCCGCAACGCCGGGCCAGCCCGAGCTCCACCGGGTGATGGGGCCGAAGCTCCTGCTGCTCTTCATCGTCGGCGACATCCTCGGGACGGGCGTCTACGCGCTGACCGGGTCCGTCGCGGGCGAGGTCGGCGGGGCCGCCTGGGCGCCCTTCCTCGTCGCCTTCCTCGTGGCGACGATCACCGCCTTCTCCTATCTCGAGCTGGTCACCCGCTACCCGCAGGCCGCCGGGGCCGCGCTCTACGCGCACCGGGCGTTCGGGCTGCACTTCCTCACCTTCCTCATCGCCTTCACCGTGATGTGCTCGGGGATCACCTCGGCCTCGACCGCCTCGAACGCCTTCGCGGGCTTCGTCTCGGACGGGTTCGGGCTCGGCTTCGCCGCCGGGTCGGGGGGCATCCTCGTCCTCGCCCTCGCCTTCATGACGCTGGTCGCGCTGGTGAACCTGCGCGGCGTCGGCGAGAGCGTGAAGGCGAACGTCGTGCTCACCCTCGTCGAGCTCTCCGGCCTCCTGATGATCATCCTGATCGGCTTCTGGGCGATGTCGCAGGGGCGGGCGGATTTCTCCGAGGTGATGGTCTTTCACTCTTCGGAGGAGAAATCCGCGTTCATGGCGCTGACGGCGGCGACCTCGCTCGCCTTCTTCGCGATGGTCGGGTTCGAGGACTCGGTCAACATGGCCGAGGAATGCACCAACCCGGTCCGGGACTTCCCGCGGGTGATGATCGCCGGGCTCGGGATCACCGGCACGATCTACCTGCTTGTCTCGATCTGCGCCGTCGCCCTCGTCCCGGTCGGCGACCTGACCGACCCGGAGAAGGGCTCGGCGCTGACGCAGGTGGTGCGCGCCGGCGCGCCGGGGCTGCCTTTTGACAAGATCTTCCCCTTCATCGGCATGTTCGCGGTGGCGAACTCGGCGCTCATCAACATGCTGATGGCCTCGCGGCTGCTCTACGGGCTCGCCAACCAGGGGGTGCTGCCGCACGCTCTCGGCCTCGTCCACCCGACGCGGCGGACGCCGTGGGTGGCGATCCTGTTCACCACGGCGATAGCGTTCGGGCTGATCTACGTGGTGGTGACGAACGGCAAGGCGCAGGCGATCAGCCTGCTCGGGGGCACCACGGCGCTCTTGCTGCTCGGGGTCTTCACCGTCGTCAACATCTCGCTGATCGTCCTGCGCCGGCGGCCGCCGGTCGGGCACGCGCATTTCCGCACCCCGGGGCCGCTGCCGTGGATCGGGGCGATCACCTGCGCCTACCTCGCCGGGCCCTGGGCGCGAAGCGCGGCGCAGATGCCGCAGTACCGGATCGCCGGCTGGCTCCTCGGCATCGGGATCGTGCTCTGGGCGCTGACCTACGCCTGGAACCGCACGGTCCGCCACCGCCCCGGCGGCGGCCTCGGCCATGTCGAGGAGCTCGCCGAGCACCACGGCAGCGGCCCGACGAACTGAGTCCGGCCCCCGTCGAGCAACCGGAGCCGGCGAATTCGCACGCGTGCGAATCGATCATGTGTTTGATATAATTTAGAATTCATACCATTGTACCCTTTGCGTCCGGGCCTCCGCGGCCCCGGACGGGGCCGTTTTTGCGGCCATCAATAAACGAATCGGTTGACTGACAGCTGTCGCCCCGGCACATTCAGCCACATGGTTGAATCATCGCACCCCCTCGACGCCGTCTTCCACGCCCTCGCCGACCCGACCCGGCGGCGGATGCTGCGCGACCTCGCCGACGGCGCGCGCAGCGTCGGCCAGCTTGCGGAGCCGGCGGCGATGTCGCTCGCCGCCGCCTCCAAGCACGTCAAGGCGCTGGAGACCGCCGGCCTGATCCGGCGCGAGGTGCAGTGGCGCACCCATGTCTGCCGCCTCGCGCCCGAGGGGCTCGCCGCCGCCCATGACTGGCTCGTCTTCTACGAGCGCTTCTGGACCGACCGCCTCGACGTCCTCGACCGCCTCCTCCGCGAGGAGGCGCAGGCGGCGGCCGACGCCCCGCCCCCACCACCGCAGCCCGAAGGAGAAAAGTCCGATGACTGAGCTCGCCCCGATCGAGGTCTATGGCGCGCTGACCGCGCCCGACACGCTGACCATCCAGCGGCTGCTGCCGGCGCCGGCGGAGAAGGTCTGGTCCTGGCTGACCGACAGCGACCTGCGCCGGCGCTGGCTCGCCGCGGGCGTCATGCCCGAGACGCCTGGCGCCCGCTTCGCGCTGACCTGGCGCAACGACGAGTTGACCGACCCGCCGGGCGCCCGCCCCGACGATTTCGGGCCGGAGCACAGCATGGACTGCGAGCTGATCGAGCGCGACCCGCCGCGCCGGCTCGCCTACCGCTTCGGCCAGACCGGCGAGGTCTCGTTCGATCTGGAGCCGCGCAGCGGCGGCCGGACGCTGCTGACGCTTGTCCACCGCCGCCTGCCGAGCCGGTCGGCGCTCCTCAATGTCAGCTCGGGCTGGCACGCCCATCTCGACGTCATGGCCGCCCGCCTCGCCGGGATCGAGCCCGACCCGTTCTGGGACGCCTGGACCGTCCTGCGCCGCGACTACGAGCAGCGGCTGCCGGGCTGAGCGCCGGGAGAGGAAGCCCGGCCGGAGGCAGGTCGCGACGGCGACGTCAGACGGATTTGACCCGCGTCAAATCCGTCCGCGCTCGCCCCCCCAAGGGCGAGCGCGATTCCGCGCTCGCCGGGGCGACCACGGACGGATTGCACGCTACGGGGAAATCTGGACCCCTGACGGCTTCCGCGCCAACGCGCTCCAGCCGTCGGCGCGGCGAAAGCAGTGCTTTCGCTTGTCGCGCCGTGGCCTCGCGGGCAGGGCCCGCTTCGGTCTGGCGGGACGCGCGCGCGCGCCCCGGAGATCCCGACCGGCGCGCGCTGCGCCGGCTTGAACGAGACTTACGATTATCTTTTGATATCAGATGCCTAAGCAGTGTCCACGCGTGGACACTACGCCACCCAATCGCTTTCCGGGATGCCCTGCAACGCGAGGATCGCCGTCAGGTCCGAGCGGTCGAGCCGGGCGTCGGCGACCTCGGCCAGCGCCGGCTTGGCCCGGTAGGCGACCCCGAGCCCGGCCGCCGCGATCATGTCGAGGTCGTTCGCCCCGTCGCCCACCGCCACCGCGTCCGCCTCGGCGTAGCCGCCCTGCGCGGCGATCGCCGCCAGCGCCGCCCGCTTGGCGGCGCGCCCGAGGATCGGCTCGGCCACCGTCCCGGACAGGAGCCCGTCCGCGACCCCCAACCGGTTCGCCTGGTTGGCCGCGAACCCGGCCTCCGCCGCCACCCGCGCCGTGAAGAAGTCGAAACCGCCGGAGATGAGCGCGGTGTCGGCCCCGAGCGCGGCCATCGTGCGGACCAGCACGCGCGCACCTGGATTGAGCCGCACCCGCTCGGCGTAGCACGCCGCCAGCACCGTCTCGGGCAGCCCGGCCAGCAGCCCCACCCGCGCGCGCAACGCGCCCTCGAAGTCGAGCTCGCCGCGCATCGCCGCCTCGGTGATCGCCGCCACGGCGGGCTTCACCCCGGCGAAGTCGGCCAGCTCGTCGATGCACTCGACCCCGATGATCGTCGAATCCATGTCGGCGATCAGCAGCCGCTTCCGCCGCCCCTCCGCCGGCACGATGTTGGCGTCGACCGCGGCCGGGGCTAGCCCCCGCGGATCCCCTGCGCCCTCAAACCCGATCTCCACGGCCGTCGCAGCCAGCCGCCGCGGCGCGCCGGGCGCGAGCCCCGCCGCCGCCATCGCGGCGGCGACGCGCTCCGCCTCCGCCTCGGCGACGCCCGCCGCCGCGGTCAGCACCAGGACGCGCAAGCGGCCCTCAGACCGCGGCGCGCCGCGCCTGCCGGCGCTGGTCGAGCGCCTCGGCGACCAGGAAGGCGAGCTCCAGCGACTGCGTCGCGTTGAGCCGCGGGTCGCAGGCGGTGTGGTAGCGGTCGGCGAGGTTCTCGTCCGTCACCGCCCGCACGCCGCCGGTGCACTCGGTCACGTCCTGCCCGGTCATCTCGAAATGCACGCCGCCGGGGATCGTCCCCTCGGCGGCATGGACCGCGAAGAACTCCCGCACCTCGCGCAGCACCCGCTCGAACGGCCGGGTCTTGTAGCCCGAGGCCGACTTGACGGTGTTGCCGTGCATCGGGTCGCAGACCCACAGCACCTTCGCCCCCTCGCGCTCGATGGCGCGCACCAGCCGCGGCAGGTGCTCGCCGACCGACCCGGCGCCGAAGCGGGTGATCAGCGTCAGCCGCCCGGCCTCGTTCTTCGGGTTCAGCCGCTCCACCAGCCGCAGCAGGTCGCTCTCGGTCAGCGTGGGCCCGCATTTCAGCCCGATCGGGTTCTGCACCCCGCGCAGGAACTCCACATGCGCCCCGTCCGGCTGCCGCGTGCGGTCGCCGATCCAGAGCAGGTGCCCCGAGCCCGCCACCGGCACCCCGGTCGTCGAGTCGATGCGGCAGAGCGCCTCCTCGTACTCGAGGAGCAGGGCCTCGTGGCTGGTGTAGAAATCCACCCGGTGCAGCGTGTCGGCGGTCTCGCCGTTCACGCCCGCGGCCTGCATGAACTCCAGCGCGTCGGAGATGCGGTTGGCGAGCTTGTGGTACTGCTCGTAGCCCGCCTGGCCGGCCGTGGAATCCAGCGTCCACGAATGCACCCGCCCGATGTCGGCGTAACCGCCCTGGCTGAAGGCGCGCAGCAGGTTCAGCGAGGCCGCCGCCTGCGTGTAGGCCTGCAGCATCCGCGTCGGGTCGGGGATCCGCGCCGCGGCGGTGAAGGCGAAGTCATTGATGATGTCGCCGCGGTAGGACGGCAGCTCGACGCCGTCCACCACCTCGGTCGGGGCGGAGCGCGGCTTGGCGAACTGGCCGGCCATGCGGCCGATCTTCACCACCGGCACCTTGGCGCCGAAGGTCAGCACGACCGCCATCTGCAGCATAACCTTGAAGGTGTCGCGGATGTTGTCGGCGGTGAACTCGGAGAAGCTCTCGGCGCAGTCGCCGCCCTGCAGCACGAAGGCGCGGCCCTCCGCCGCCTCGGCCAGCGACCGCCTGAGCTTGCGCGCCTCGCCGGCGAAGACCAGCGGCGGATAGGCGGCGAGCCGCGCCTCGACGGCCTTCACCGCGGCGGCGTCCGGATAGTCGGGCATCTGCACCCGCGGCTTCGCGCGCCAGTCGGTCTTGGTCCACTCCGCGCCCATCACGACGCCTCCCCCGGTCAAACCTACGAAGTCGGCCGCATATAGGGCGCCCGGGCCGCGGACGCCAGCGGCAAGAGGGTAAAGGAAAACCCCCCTTGCCGTGGCCGCGCCGGGGCGCCTTAGATCGCACGATCCCCTTGCGCGAAAGGCGCGCCCAGCCAGATGCCCGCTCCCGCGGATGCCCAGCCCGAGAAGTTCGTCTTCCTGCTGCTCGACCAGTTCACCCTGATCGCCTTCGCCTGCGCGATCGAGCCCTTGCGGCTGGCGAACCGGATCAGCGGCCGGACGCTCTACGAGTGGCGGGTGGTGAGCGAGACGGGGGCGCCGGTCGCCTCGTCGAACGGGGTTCAGGTGGTGGCGGACGCCGGGCTGGTCGACGCGGGGCGGGACGCGACGGTGATCGTCTGCGGCGGGCTCGGGATCAAGGCGGCGGTGACGCGGCCGGTGCTGACCTGGCTCCGCCGCGAGAGCCGCCGGGGGATCGCGATGGGCTCGGTCTGCACGGGCGCGCATGCGCTGGCGCGGGCGGGCTTGCTCGACGGGCGGCGCTGCACGATCCACTGGGAGAACCGCGACGGGTTCGAGGAGGAGTTCCCGGAGATCGCGCTGACGCATACGGTCTACGTGGTCGACGGCAACCGCTTCACCGCGGCGGGCGGCACCGCCTCGGCCGACCTGATGCTGCACCTGATCGCGCGGCGGCACGGGCCGGAGATCGCCATGCTGGTCGCGGACCAGATGATCCATACCGGGCTGCGCTCGGACCGCGACGAGCAGCGGCTGTCGATCCCGACGCGGATCGGGGTGCGCCATCCGAAGCTCGCGACGATCCTCGCGCGGATGGAGGGCAACATCGAGGAGCCGATCTCGCCGGCGCAGCTCGCGGAGGACGTGGGGCTCTCGGCGCGGCAGCTGGAGCGGCTGTTCCGGCGCTACCTCAACCGCAGCCCGAAGCGGTACTACATGGAGCTGCGCCTGCAGCGGGCGCGGAACCTGCTGTTGCAGACGGACATGAGCGTCATCAACGTGGCGCTGGCCTGCGGCTTCGCCTCGCCGTCGCATTTCTCGAAGTGCTACCGGGCGCTCTACCAGACCACGCCCTACCGCGAGCGCGGCGCCGGTCCGGCGGCCGCGCAATAGGCTGGAGGGGGGGGGAATGCGCCGGGAGCAAGAGGGCTCGGGTCTGTCGGGAGGACGCGCCATGGCCGGTCGGGTCATCGTCGGGGCGGGGGCGGTCTGATGCGGCTGGGGGCGGGCGTCGCGGCGGTGGTGACCGGCGGCGGGTCGGGGCTCGGGGCGGCGACGGCGCGGATGCTGGCGGGGCGCGGGGCGAGGGTCGGCGTCCTCGACCTCGACGCCGCGGCGGCGGCGCGGGTCGCCGCGGAGATCGGCGGCGTCGCGGCGCCGGCCGACGTGGCGGACGCCGCCTCGGTCGCGGCGGCGCTGGCGACGGCGGCGGCGGCGCACGGGCCGGCGCGGATCCTCGTCGCCTGCGCGGGGATCGTGCCCGGGGCGCGGACGGTGGGCCGCGACGGGAAGGCGCACGACCCGGCGGTGTTCGGCAAGGTGATCGCGGTCAACCTCCTCGGCACCTTCAACGCGGCGACGCAGGCGGCGGCGGCGATGGCGGCGCTCGAGCCGGTGACGGCGGACGGCGAGCGCGGGGTGATCGTGACGACCTCCTCGGTCGCGGCCTGGGAGGGGCAGGTCGGGCAGATCGGCTACGCCGCCTCGAAGGGGGCCGTCGCGGCGATGGCGCTGCCGATGGCGCGCGACCTCGCCGCCTTCGGGGTGCGGGTGGTGTCGATCGCGCCCGGCCTCTTCATGACGCCGATGCTGGAGGGCCTGCCGGAGGAGACCAAGGCGAGCCTCGGCAGGCAGGTCCCCTTCCCCGCCCGCCTCGGCGACCCGACGGAATACGCGGCGCTGGTGGCGACGATCGTGGAGAACCCGATGCTGAACGGCTCGGTGATCCGCCTCGACGGGGCGATCCGCATGGGGCCGCGGTAGGGCCCGGGCCTGTGGCTGCCAGTCCGGGAAATGTCGTGCTGTGTGGGGAAAGATCGCCGCGAAAAGCAAGCGCACTCGATTTTTCAAATATGGATTTGCGCGCAAATATATTTCGAAATATTTTGAATATGAACGGTGAAAATCATTGCACCGTTATCAGCGCCGCATTTCGCGGCGCCGTGCGACTCACTTCGAGGTTCCGCCGTCCCGGCCGCTGCCGCTCCGCGTCGAGCCGGGCGACATGCGCATGTCACCCGGCGGGCGTGGTCGCGGGACGGACCTCGCCGCTGGGGAGGGGCGGAGACGCCGGGGGGCAGGTCGTCGCGGTTAATCGGTTCCGCTGACGGTCCTTCTGATGTCGATCGGACGGAAATCGCCCGGCAAGACATTGCATCGTCACCAGCGCCGCATTTCGCGGCGCCGTGCGACTCACTTCGAGGTTCCGCCGTCCCCGCCCCGGCCGCTCCCCGTCGGGACGGGAGACATGCGCCATGTCGCGTGGCGGGGCGCCCTCGGAGGATGGACCTCGCCGCTCGGGCGGGACCTCAGGCGAAGGCCGCCACCTCGGCCTCGATGTGGCCGAGGACGTCGTCGAGGAGCGCCGGATCCTCGCATTCGCCCATGATCCGCACCAGCGGCTCGGTTCCCGACTTGCGGATCACCAGCCGGCCGCGGCCGGCGATGCGGGCCTCGCCTTCGGCGATGGCCTCGCGGACGCGGGCCTGGTCGAGGGGGGCGGCGCCCTTGCGGTAGCGGACGTTGCGCAGGACCTGCGGATAGGGCTCGAAGACCCGGGCGATCTCCGAGGCGCGCTTGCCGCTCTCGACCATCGCCGACAGGAACTGCAACGCCGCGATCAGCCCGTCCCCGGTGGTGACGTAGTCGGTCATCACGATATGTCCCGACTGCTCGCCGCCGAGGTTGTAGCCGCCGTCGCGCATCGCCTCGACCACGTAGCGGTCGCCGACCGGCGCGCGGAGGAGGCGCAGCCCCTGCCCCGTCAGGTGCCGCTCCAGCCCGAGGTTCGACATGACGCTCGCCACCAGCGTCCCCCGGGCCAGCCTTCCCTCGGCGGCCCAGCGGTCGGCGATCAGCGCCATGAACTGGTCGCCGTCGGCGACCGCCCCGGTCTCGTCGAGGATGAGCACCCGGTCGGCGTCGCCGTCGAGGCAGATGCCGACGTCCGCCCCCTGCGAGACCACCGCGGCGGCGGCGGCGGTCGTGTCGGTGGAGCCGCAGCCGTCGTTGATGTTGAAGCCGTTCGGGGCGACGC
This sequence comes from Amaricoccus sp., assembly GCF_017993425.1. Taxonomy (GTDB): domain Bacteria; phylum Pseudomonadota; class Alphaproteobacteria; order Rhodobacterales; family Rhodobacteraceae; genus Amaricoccus. The sequence goes on along the minus strand of NZ_JAGOMQ010000002.1, from coordinate 49,586 downwards.
CGACCTTCACCACCTCGGCGCCGAGCTCCCACAGCACCTCGGGCGCGGTCCGGTAGGCGGCGCCGTTGGCGCAGTCGATCACCACCTTGAGCCCGTCGAGCCGCAGGCCGCGCGGGAAGGTGGTCTTGGCGAACTCCATGTAGCGGCCGCGGCCGTCCTCGATCCGCGTCGCCCGCCCGATCCGCTCCGGCGCGGCGAGCGCCGGCGGCTGCTCGAGCAGCGCCTCGATCTCCTCCTCGGCGGCGTCGGAGAGCTTGAACCCGTCCGGGCCGAAGAACTTGATGCCGTTGTCCTGGTAGGGGTTGTGCGAGGCGGAGATCATCACGCCGAGATCCGCCCGCATCGAGCGGGTGAGGAAGCCGACCGCCGGCGTCGGGATCGGCCCGACGAGGAAGACGTCCATGCCCACCGAGGTGAAGCCGGCGATCATCGCCGTCTCCAGCATGTAGCCGGAGCGCCGGGTGTCCTTGCCGATCACCACCCGGTGGGCGTGGCCGCCGGTGGTGAAGAAGCGCCCCGCCGCCTGCCCGAGCCGGAGCGCGGCCTCCGCGGTCATCGGGTCGTCGTTGGCGCGGCCCCGCACGCCGTCCGTTCCGAATAGCTTCCTGCTCATGCGATGTCGCCTCTGCCCGGTTCCGGAGCGTTGAAGGCCGCCCACAGGGCGAGCGCCTGTCGCGTCTCTGCTGCGTCATGCACACGTATCACCTGCGCGCCCTGCCGCAAAGCCTCGAGCGCGACGGCGATCGAGCCCGGCGCCCGGTCGCCGGGCTCGGGCGCGCCGCCGATCGTCCCGATGAAGCGCTTGCGCGACGCCCCGAACAGGATGGCGCAGCCGAGCCCGTGCAGGAGCGCGAGGCCGCGGATCAGCGCGAGGTTGTGGGCGACGGTCTTGCCGAAGCCGATGCCGGGATCGACGAGGAGCCGCCCGCGCGGGATGCCCGCCGCCTCGGCGAGGGCGACGCGGTCGGCGAGGAAGTCGGCGACGTCGAGGAGCACGTCGTCATAGGCGGGCGCGTCCTGCATGGTCTTCGGATCGCCCTGCGCGTGCATCAGCACGACCGGCCAGCCGCCCGCCGCGGCCGCGGGCAGGCTTTCGGGATCGTGGCCGAGGGCGGAGACGTCGTTGAGGAGGCCCGCCCCGGCGGCGAAGGCGGCGCGCGCCACCTCGGCCTTGCGGGTGTCGATCGAGATCGGCGCGGCGATCCCGGCGGCGCGCACCGCCTCGATCACCGGCACGACCCGGGCGATCTCCTCCGCCGCCGGCACCGGGTCCGCCCCCGGCCGCGTGCTCTCGCCGCCGACGTCGAGGATATCCGCCCCCGCCGCGACCAGCGCCGCCGCCTGCCGCACCGCGTCCTCGCGGCGGAAGTGCCGGCCGCCGTCGGAGAAGCTGTCCGGGGTGACGTTGAGCACGCCCATGATCCGCGGCCGGTCGAGCGCGAGCCCGCAGACCGCGGCGCGCGGCGCGGTCAGCGCGGCGAGCGCCTCGGCCGGCGCCTCGGCGGCGGGGATCAGCCGGGGCGCGGCGCCGCGGGCGTGGACGGCGACCCGGTCGAACCAGAGCGGCCCGCCGGCGAGCGGCAGCGCGCCCGGCGGGCGGACCGGGTCGGATTGCGGGATCGGGCGGAGCCGGGTCACGCCCGGGCGAGCACCGCGCCGACGAGGCCGGGCAGCTCGGCGTAGTCGCGGAACACCCCGTCGGCGCCGAAGGTCTCGGGCCGGCGCGCGTTGTAGCCCTCGGTGTGGAGCAGGAACCTCGCGCCCGCCGCCCGCGCCGTCTCGGCGTCGGTGGCGCTGTCGCCGATCATGATCTCCGGGCCCGGCGGCAGCCGGTCCGCGGCATGGCGGAAGAGCCGCGGGTCGGGCTTCAGCACGCCCGGCAGGCTGTCGCCGCCGGTCAGCGCCGCGACGTGGCGGGCGAGCCCGGTGCCGTCGAGGATGGCCTGGGCCGGCGCGTCGGGCTTCTGGGTGCAGACGGCGATGCCGTGGCCCGCCGCCGCGAGGCTGGCGAGCGCCGCCTCGGCGCCGGGATAGGGCGCGGTGCCGGTGACCGGGTCGGCCTCGTAGATGCGGCGATAGGCGGCGAGGTGGGCGTCGACGCCCGCCTCCGGCACGCCGCCGGTCGCCTCCAGCAGCCGCTCGACCAGCCGGCGCATCCCGTGCCCGACGAAGCCGAGCACCGTCGCCTCGGGGGCCGCCTGCCGGCCGATCCCGGCGAGCATCGCGTTCGCGGCCGCCGTCATGGTCGGGGCGGAATGCACCAGGGTTCCGTCGAGGTCGAAGACCAGTCGCGCCATCATGCCTTCCATTTTATCGAGCAGCCGATCGAGGCCGTCTGGTCCGCCGGCCCGCGTCCCGTGGCGGCGATCTGCGCCATCGCGGCGTAGAGCTCGCGCGGGGCGTCGGCGCGGGCCTCGCGGCCGCTGGCGTCGAGGCGGCCGCGGTACTGGAGCCCGAGGGCGGCGTCGTAGCCGAAGAAGTCCGGGGTGCAGACGGCGCCGTAGGCGCGGGCGACGCCTTGGGTCGCGTCGTGGAGATAGGGGAAGGGGAAGCCGTGCGCCCGCGCGAAGGGGCCCATGCGCCCGGGCGCGTCCTCGGGGCGGTCGGTCGAGTCGTTCGAGTTGATGGCGACGACGCCGACGCCGAGGGCGGCGAGGGCGCGGCCCTCGGCGGCGAGCTTGTCGGCGATCGCCTTCACGTAGGGGCAGTGGTTGCAGATGAAGACGACGAGGAGGCCGTTCGGACCGCGGACCTCGTCGCGGGTCCGGAGGCGGCCCTCGGTGTCGGGCAGGACGAAGTCCGGCGCGGGGAGGCCGAAATCGCAGACGGGGGGAATGGCGGCCATGGGCGTCAGCCTCCGATCCCGGCGGGCGCGTCGGGGCGGCGCAGGGCGAGGCCGTCGGGGACCTGCGCCGGGACCTCGGCGCCGCAGAGGACGAGCTCCGTCGCGCCGAGGAGGCCGGCGAGCCAGGCGGCGGCGTCCGCCGGGCGGCTCGCGTCGAGGGCGGGTCGCGGCGCGGCGTCGGCGAGCATGCGCGCCGGGGCCCAGACGGCGGGGCTGCCGGCGCGCGCCGCCCATTCCAGCTCGGCGCGGCTCGTCGCCACGGCGAGGCCGGCGGCGCGGCCGGAGAGCGCCCAGGCCGCCTGGTCGAGGGCGAGCAGGCCGATGCGGAACCCGGCCTCGTCGCGCGCCGGCGGCTGGGGCGTGGCGGGGGAGACGGTCAGGACGGCGCGGGGCGCGGCGCGGGCGGCGGCCAGCCAGACGCCCGCTTGCGGCCCGGCGAGCGCCGCGGGTCCGAGGTGGACCACCCGCTCGACCCCGGGGCTCGCCGGCGCCTCGGGCGCGTGCAGGCGGGCGGCGCCCTCGGGCAGGCGGCGCCGCACGATCTCGACGCCGAGCGCGCCGGGGGCACGGTCGAGCTTCTGGACGCGGACGAAGGCGCGGACGGCGCGGCGGTCGGCGAGGCAGCCCGCCGCGACGCGCTCGGCCAGCGTCTCGAGCAGGTTCAGCCGCTCGGCGGCCAGCGCCGCGCTGATCGCGTCGACGATGGTGTCGTAGGAGAGCACGCGGTCGACGTCGTCGCCCTGCCCGGCGAGGCCGGAGGCGACCTCCAGCACCACGTCGAACTGCACGCGCTGGGTGACGCCGCGCTCGGCGTGGAAGGCGCCGATCTCGACGGCGCGGACGTGGTCGCGCAGCGAGATGCGGTCGGGCGGCTGGCCCTCGGCGGAGGCGGCGGCCCGCACGTGCGGCGGCTCGAAGGCGATCGCGGTCTCGTTCATCGGGCTCCCCTGCCCCGCCCCATAGCGCCGCCCGCGCGGGGCCGCAAGCCGCCCGGACCCGGGCGTCGCGGCGGCCGCCCGAGGCCCGCAGGTCGGGGTCACAACCCTTCTACCTCTTCCTCCTCCCCTTGTCCTGTCGGGCAGGTTCCCCCCGCCCTTGGGCGGGGGGAAGGGGGGGTGGGGAAACGCGCGCAACGGCGCGCAGGGCCCCCGCGCGCGCTTGCGCGGGCGGGGAGAAAGGCCCTCGGGGCGCAAAGGCGCCCCGACATGCCTTGAGGATGGGCCCCCGGGGCCCCTGTCCCGCACCGCGTTAACCCGCCGGCAAGCCCCGTGGGGGAGGCTTCGACGCCCGTCGCTCTTCCGGCGGGAGAAAACCTCCACCCGCGCGGGTCGTAGAAAGATGGTTGAAGCGCCAGTGGCCCTGGCGCATCGTATCCCTGCGCCCGCTGCCAGAACAGGTGCAGACCAGATGTTGCGGATCGCCCGGAAGTTGTTGGTTAATATATTGCTTTGTTGCCTCGCGACGGCCGCGGGCGCACAGGATGGCCTTCCGGCGCGGTTCGACCGGGCGGTCGATCCCGATCGTCCCGACGAGCGGATGTTCCAGGAGGCGGTTCTATTCTACGTCAACGTCGAGCGCCGGCGCGCCGGGCAGCGGCCGCTGGCGGACGACCCCAAGCTCGCGCGCATGGCCGCCGGCCATGCCGCGAACATGGCGGCGCAGCGGCTGATGAGCCACCGGCTGGCGACGCCGAAGGGCGGAAGGCTGGTCGAGCGGCTCGACGTCAGCGGCGTCGCCTATCGCCGGGCCGGCGAGAACATCGCGATGGAGAAGGCCTTCCGCCTGATCGGCCGGCCGATCTCGACCCGGGCCGCGGGCTGCGCCTTCACCTACGCCGACACCGGCGAGCCGGTGCCGCGGCACAGCTACGCCAGCCTCGCCGACGCGGCGGTGGCGCGCTGGATGGCCTCGAAGGGCCACCGCGCCAACATCCTCGACCCGAATTTCCGGCGCATGGGCGCCGGGGCCGCGATCGACCCGGGCGGGCCGGCCTGCGGCGACGTCTATCTGGCTCAGAACTTCGCGGGGTGACGATCATGGAGCTCTCTCGACGGCAGGCGACGGGAGGGCTCCTTGCGATCTGGGCGGCGGCCTGCGCGGGGGCGGCGGGCGCGCTGCCGGCGCGGGCCGCGACGATCAGCGACGACGCGCTGCTCTCGGCCGACGACTTCTGCGCGGCGCTCCTCGTCGGGATCAACGCCGAGCGCGCCGCCAACGGCCTGAAGCCGCTGGCGCGCGACCCGAAGCTGACCGCCGCCGCCCGGCATCAGGCCGGCATCATGGCCAACGCCCGCATCATGGAGCACGAGATCCCGGGGACGCCGAACTTCCCGGCCCGGCTGCGCGCGGCAAGGGCGCGGGTGCGCACCGGCGGCGAGAACATCCTGCGCGACAACCTCAGCCGCTACGGCCTCGGCTGCGCCGCGGTCTCGGCCGACCTGCCGCGCCGGCTCGCGCCCGAGGTGGCGACCGTCTCGGTGCCGCGCTGGATCGGCTCGCCGAAGCACTTCGCCAACATCATGAACGCCCGCTTCCGCCGCGCCGGCGGGGCCTTCGCCATCGTCGTGGACGAGCCGGGCTGCGGGCAGATCTACGTGGCGCAGGTCTTCGGCGGCTGAGCCGCCCGGCTCAGCGCTGCGCGACCCGGGTGGGCTGGCGGTAGAACACGTGCGCGCCGATCGCCGCGGTGCGGGTGAAGCTGCGCGACCAGCCCGGCGAGACGTAGGTGGCGTGGAAGTTCGTCGCGCCGTCGGTGATGTCGCGCGGCCGGCCGTCGAGCATCATCCGGGCGATCTTCTCGGCGCGCGAGCGGGCGAGCGCGCTCGTCATCGCGTCGGAGCGGCCGTCGCAGGCGTAGGAGAACTGGCAGCCGCCGCCCGCGCCCTGCCGCGTCACGCCGCAGACCGACTGGGGATAGAGCGGCGAGTCGACCCGGTTCAGCACCACCTCGGCCACCGCGATCTGCCCGGCCAGCGGCTCGCCGCGCGACTCGAAATAGACCGCCTCGGCGAGGCACTGGAAGTCCGCCCCGCCGGCGGCCGGGGCCATGCGGTCGAGCGCCGCGAAGTCGAGCCGCGCCGGCGCGGCCGCGGCGGGAGCCGGGGGCGTCGGCATGTCCGGCGCCGCCTGGCGCGCCGCGAGCGTCACCCCCGAGGCGGCGGCATTGCGCGCCCCGGCCAGCTTCTCGATCCGGCTCGCGCCGACGGCGTCGAGCGCGGCGTGCTCGCGCGACAGGATGCGGGAGAGCTGGTCCGACGCGCCCTCCGCCGCGGTGGACGAGGAGCGCGCCTCGGCCGCGGCGTGGCCGGCCCCGAGCGCCGCGGCGAGGCCGGCGGCCAGCGCCGCGGCGAGGGCGGCGCGCCGCGGCAGTCGCGGCCAGTATGCGTCGACGCGTCCGGTCATGTCCCCTCTCGCCCTTGGCGCGCGGTCCCGATCAGGCCGCGTCGTTCTTGCTTGCGCGGCGAAGAGACAGGGCGGGGGAGAAAATGTCCAAACGATTGCAATGGGTAAGCGGAAACCTGCCAATCGCGGGACGCCACGCGTCCCCGGGGGGCGCACGAAAGCCGAAGGGATTCAGACTTCTTTAAGACAGTCGTGAACCGCCGCGCGGCCCGATTCCAGCAGCCGCGCGACGGTCGCGAACGGGCTCCCGGAGCCGACGAGGCGCGGCCGCAACGCCGCGGCGCCGACCGATCCGAACGAATCGGCGAGTCGCCCCTCGGCCCAGGCGAGCCCCTGGGCGCGGCGGCGCGCGGGGTCGCCGCGGCCGGCGGCGCGGGTCCGGACGAGCTCGATCGCCGCGTCGATCCCGGTCCCGTCGAGCGCCGAGACGATGGCGACGTCCGCCGGCGCGCGGTCGCCGGCGGCGAGCGACAGCGCCCCGCGCAGGTCGGCCGCGGCGCGCCGCGCCGGCAGGCCGAGGTCGCCCTTGGTGACCAGCACCACGTCCGGCACCTCCATGACGCCGGCCTTCATGAACTGCAGCGCGTCGCCCGATCCCGGCTGCGCGCAGAACACCACGAGATCGGCCACGTCGCCGATCTCGGTCTCGGACTGGCCAACCCCCACCGTCTCGACGATCACGAGGTCGAAGACCGCGCGCATCAGCGTCATCGCCGGATAGGCGATGTCGGAGAGCCCGCCGAGGCGGCGGCGCGCCGCCATCGAGCGGACGAAGACGCCGCCGTCCTCGGGATCGGTCTCGATGCGGGTGCGGTCGCCGAGGAGCGCGCCACCCGAGCGCCGGGAGGACGGGTCGACGGCGATGACGCCCACGGTCTCGCCGCGGGCGCGGAGGCTGGCGATCAGCGCGTTGACGAGCGTCGACTTCCCCACCCCCGGCGGGCCGGTCAACCCCAGGGCGAGCCCCCTCCCCTGCGCCAGCGCGGCGTCGAGGAGCGCGGCGAGCCCCGGGTCGGCGGCGTCGGTCTCCAGCGCCGACAGCGCGGCGGCGAGCGCGCGCTTGCCGCCCGCCCGCAGCGCGGCGAGGTCCCCCGGCAGGCGCGGCGTCATAGCGAGGCGTCGGCCTCCCTGTGGGCGAGGATGGTCGCCTGGGCGGCCGCCAGCCGCGCGATCGGCACGCGATAGGGCGAGCAGGACACGTAGTCGAAGCCCGCCACCTTGCAGAACCGCACCGAGGACGGGTCGCCGCCGTGCTCGCCGCAGAGGCCGAGCGTAAGATCCGGGTTGCGCTCGCGGCCGCGGCGGGCGGCGATCAGCATCAGCTCGCCCACGCCCTCGACGTCGAGCACGTGGAACGGGTCCTCGTGGAACACGCCCCGGTTGACGTAGTCGCGCATGAACCGGCCGGCGTCGTCGCGGCTCAGCCCATAGGTCATCTGGGTGAGGTCATTGGTGCCGAAGGACAGGAAGGCCGAGGAGGCGGCGAGGTCGCCGGCGCGCAGCGCGGCGCGCGGCGTCTCGACCATCACCCCGAGCTTGTAGGGGAGCGTCGCCCCCTGCTCGCGCTGCACGTCCGCGGCGATCGCGTCGATGCGGGCCTTGACCAGCTCGACCTCGCGATTGGCCGAGACGAGCGGGATCATCACCTCCGGGGTCACCGGGTCCGCGGCGTCGTCGCGGTTCACCTCGATCGCCGCCTCGAAGATGGCGCGCGCCTGCATCTCGTAGATCTCGGGCAGCACGACGCCGAGCCGGACCCCGCGCATCCCGAGCATCGGGTTCACCTCTGCCAGCGCCTCGGCGCGGGCGCGGATGGTGGCCTCGGGCAGGCCCATCGCCGCGGCGACGGCGGCGAGCTCCTCGCCGCCATGGGGCAGGAACTCGTGGAGCGGCGGGTCGAGCAGGCGGATCGTCACGGGAAGCCCGTGCATGATCCGGAAGAGCTCGCGGAAGTCGTCGCGCTGCATCGGCAGCAGGCGGTCGAGCGCGGCGCGACGCTCGGCCGGGGTCTCGGCCAGGATCATCTCGCGCATCGCGGTGATCCGGCCCTCCTCGAAGAACATGTGCTCGGTGCGACAGAGCCCCAGCCCGTCGGCGCGGAAGTCGCGCGCCATGCGGGCCTCGGCCGGGGTGTCGGCGTTGCCGCGCACCCCGAGGTCGCGCGCCGCGTCGGCCCAGTCGAGCAGCTCGGAGAGCGCGCCGCCGATCTCGGCGGCGATCATCGCCGGCGCGCCGGCGATCACCTGGCCGCGGGCCCCGTCGATGGTGATGAGCGCGCCCTCGCGCAGCACGCGGCCGTCGGGGGTGGTGATCATGCCGGCCGCCTCGTCGATGCGCAGGTCGGCGGCGCCGACGACGCAGGGCACGCCGAGGCCGCGGGCGATCACCGCCGCGTGGCTGGTCATGCCGCCGCGCACCGTCAGCACGCCGCGGGCCGCGTGCATGCCGCGGATGTCCTCGGGCGTCGTCTCGGCGCGGGCGAGGATCGTCGCCTCGCCTTGCGCGGCGGCGGCCTGCGCGGCCTCGGGCGTCAGCACCAGCCGGCCGGTGGCGGCGCCGGGGCTGGCGCCGAGGCCGGTGGCGCAGACGTCGCGCCGGGCGGCGGGGTCGATCTGCGGGTGCAGGTGCTCGACGAGGTTGCGCGGATCGACCCGCAGCAGCGCCTCGCTGCGGGTGATGGCGCCGGCGTCGGCGAGGTCGACCGCGATGCGGACGGAGGCGCGGGCGCCACGGCGGACCGGCACGGCGTCGTGGATCACCACGCGGCCGCCGCCGAGGCCGAAGTCGAACTGGTAGGCCTCGCCCATCCCGGCGGAGGCGGAGGCGGCGGCGGAGCGGAGCGCGGCCACGGCCTGCGGCGCGAGCGCCTCCAGCGCCTCGGGCTCCCCGGCGATCGGGACGGGGCGGCCGGCGCCTCCGGCGGCGAGGAACTGCCCGACGAGCGCGGGGGCGCCGGTGCGGCTGTCCACGGTCTGCACCGACCCGGTCCCCTCGAGCCCGTCGCCGCCGCGGCGGGCGCGCTCCTGCACGATCAGCCCGAGGCCGGCGTCGGCCGGCGCGCCGCGCGCTTCGCGCAGGATGCGCGCCGAGGCGCCGTTCCAGGCCCGCGCCATCGCCCGGGCCGCGCCCTCGAGCTGGTCGAGCGGGTCCTCGGGGAACGGGGCGCCGGTCTCCTCCTCGTAGAGCCGCTTCTTGGCGGCGAGGAGGCTGGCGATCTCGCTCTCGGCGAGCCCGGCGACGGGCCTTCCGTCATGGCCGGCGCCGAGCGCCTCGAAATCCTCGGGATCGAGCTTCGCGACCGAGACCGCGTAGGCCTGCACGAAGCCGCACATCGCCGCCAGCGCGCGGCGCTCGCCGATGCGCGCGGCCACGGCGGGAAGGGTCGCGGCGCCGAGGCCGACGTCGAGGATCGCCGGCGCGCCGCCCCAGGACCGGCTGAGCGGGCTCGAGCGCAGCACGTAGAGGCGGCCGTCGTCGAAGGACACCGGCAGCGCCGGCATCGGCCCGCCCTCGGCCAGCTCGCGCACGCAATCGAACGACAGCGCGAGGCCCGGCAGCACCGGCAGGCCGAGGGCGCGCATCCGGGCGAGCTTGTGGGCGCGTCGGCCGTAGATCGTGTCGCGCACCTTGTCGCCCGCGTCCAGGCTGACGACGGCGTCGAGCGGTGCAGGAGCGATGTCGAGCGGTTTCATTGCAGTGCAACATAGCGGCGAATCGCCGCGTCGCAAACCAAATCGTCATGACCGCGCGTCATGCCGTCCGCGGCCCTCGGCGCCCGGTCCCGCTGAGCCGGACGCCCTCATGGCCGATGCTATCGGACGAGCCCGGGCAGATGCGGACAGGCGGCATCTCGACCATGCTTGCTTGCGCACAAATCTGCGGCAGCCGTCGCGAGGCGAGCCATCGCCGCTGGTCGACCCTTGCCGCCTCCGCCGTGGAGCGCGGCGCCCGGTCACACCGCACGACCCCTGCCTGCCCTGCTGGCTCCACGGGGCGCGTGCCGACCGAAGCGGGCTCCGCCCGCGAGGCCACGGCGCGACAAGCGAAAGCACTGCTTTCGCCGCGCCGACGGCTGGAGCGCGGTTGCGCGCGGAAGCCGTGGGGGGTCCAGATTTCCCCGTAGCGCGCAATCCGTCCGTGATCGCCCCGGCGAGCGCGGCATCGCGCTCGCCCCCCGCAGGGGCGATCGCGGACGGATTTGCCGCGGGTCAAATCCGTCTGTCGTCCCCGTCGCGGCCTGCCTCCAGCCGGGCTTCCTCTCCACTGTCGTCCAGGTGTGGCGCCCGGTAAAGTTGCGTTAACGACTCACGTAAAATCAATGGCTTAGCGAATATTCACGCGTGAACACACCCCGGATTGCGGCTCGGAAGGGGCCGCTGCCTCCCGCGCCGGGGCTAGCCCTCCAGCGCCGAGAACACGGCCACGCGGCCCATGACCACCCGGATCCGGTTGAGCAGGCACAGCCGGTTGCGGCGGACGACCGGGCTCGGGGCGTTGACCGTCGTCGTCTCGAAGAAGGCGTCGATCGGGGCGCGCAGGCGAGCGAGCGCGGTCATGGCGGCGGCGAAGTCCTCGGCCGCGAGCGCCGGGGCGAGCGCCGCCTCCGCCGCGTCGAGGGCCGCGAAGAGCGCCGTCTCGGCCTCGGTCTCGGCGAGGCGCGGCTCGGGGTCGAGCGAGTACTCCACCCCGTCCTTCTTCTCCTCCTGCGCGAGGATGTTCGCGGCGCGGCGATAGCCCGCCAGCAGGTTCGCCCCGTCCTCGGTCCCGAGGAAGTCCTGCAGGGCGCGGACGCGGGCGACCAGCAGCACGAGGTCGTCCTGGCCGCCGAGCTGGAAGCAGGCGTCGATCACGTCGTGGCGCACCCCCTCGCCGCGCAGGTGGACCTTCAGCCGGTCGGCGAGGAAGCCGAGCAGCTCGCCCGCCAGCACCAGCGCGCATTCCCGCTCGATCCGGTCGTCGGAGAGGTCGGGAACCGCGTCCCCCGCCGGGGCGAGCGCCGCCATGGCGGCGCGGCTGCGGCGGACGGGGGCGAGGAAGGCGTCGAGCAGGCGCAGCCGCACGCCGCCGTCGAGCAGGATGCGGATCACCCCGAGCCCGGCCCGGCGCAGCGCGAAGGGGTCGCCCGAGCCGGTCGGCTTCTCGCCGATCGCCCAGAAGCTCGCCAGCATGTCGATCTTGTCGGCGAGCGCCACGGCGACCGAGACCGGCGCGGTCGGGACGGCGTCCGTCGGGCCGAGCGGGGCGTAGTGCTCCTGCGCCGCGGCGGCGATCTCGGGGCGCTCGCCAGCCGCGGCGGCGTAGTAGCGGCCCATCACGCCCTGAAGCTCGGGGAACTCGTAGACCATCGCCGAGGCGAGGTCGGCCTTGGCCCGCCGCGCCGCCCGCTCGGCGACGGCCGGGTCGGCGCCGACGAGGGGCGCGAGCTCGCGGGCGAGATCGGCGATGCGGCCGACGCGCTGGCCCTGGGAGCCGAGCTTGTTGTGGAAGGTCACGCTGTCGAGCTTCGCGGCCATGTCGGCGAGCGGCGTGGCGAGGTCGTTCTCCCAGAAGAACGCCGCGTCGGAGAGGCGCGCCGCCAGCACGCGGGCGTTGCCCGCGAGGACGGCGGCGCCGGCGTCCGAGGTCTCGCGGTTGGCGACGACGACGTAGCCCTCGATCCGGCCGGTCTTCGGGTTGCGCACCGAGAGGAACTTCTGGTGCTCGCGCATCGAGGTGCGCAGCACCTCGGGGGGGAGGCCGAGGAAGCGCTCCTCGATCTGGCCGAGGAGCGTCACCGGCCATTCGACGAGGCCGGCGATCTCGGCGAGGAGGCCCGGGTCCTCGACCACCTCCAGCCCGCGGGCGAAGGCCTGCTGGGCGGCGTCGTGGGCGATGCGCCCGGCGCGCTCGGCCGGGTCGATCAGCACGAAGGCGCGGCGGAGCTTGCCGGCGTAGTCCTCGAACGAGCCGACGACGAGGTCGGCCGGGGCCATGAAGCGGTGGCCGCGGGTGACGTCGCCGGCGGGGACGCCGTCGATGGCGAGGTCCACCGTCTCGCGCCCCGACGGGTCGGTCAGCACGCAGAGGATCGAGTGCAGCGGGCGGACCCAGCGGAGCGAGCCCTCGCCCCAGCGCATCGACTTCGGCCAGGGGAAGCCGCGGACCGCCGCCTCGACCGTCTCGGCGACGATCTCGCGGGCCGGGCGGCCGGGGCGGGTCGTGACGGCGAAATAGACCTGCGACTTCCTGTCGTCGCGGATCTCGAGCTGGTCGCGGGTGAGGCCGGTGGAGCGCAGGAAGCCCTCGATCGCCGCGGGGGGCGCGTCGACGCGGGGGCCCTTGCGCTCCTCGCGCATGTCCGGCGACCGCTCGGCGAGGCCCTCGATCGCCAGCGCCAGCCGGCGCGGGGTGACGAAGGCGGCGGCGCCGGCATAGGTGAGGCCGCGCTCGACCAGCCCGTCGGTGACGAGCTTCCTGAGGTCCGCGGCGGCCCGGCCCTGCATCCGGGCGGGGATTTCCTCGGAGAGAAGCTCGAGCAGCAGGTCGGGCATGGGAGGGGCTCGGGGCTGGAGACGGGCCGGACGGGCAAACCGGATGCGCCGCGCGAGGTCAAGGGGAAAGCGCGGGCCAGGGGCGCGGGAGGGGCAAGTGCCCCACAGTGGGACATACATGATATTTTTCCCCAGCGTTGACCCGATCTCCGCACTACGCGACGCCTGCCTGCCCTGCTGGCTCCACGGGGCCCCGATCGACCGACGCGGGCTGGCCCGCGAGGCCCGGCGCGACAGGCGAAAGCCCGGCTTTCGCCGTGCCGGACGGCTGGAGCGCGGTTGCGCGCGGAAGCCGTGGGGGGCGCAGATTTCTGCGGGAGCGCACTCCGTCCGTGAGCGCCCCGGCGAGCGCGGACGGATTTGCCACGGGTCAAATCCGTCTGGCGTCACCCGTCGCGACCTGCTTCCGGCCGGGCTTTCGTTCCACGGTCGTGAAGCGTGCCCGATCTCAGCCCGGCCGCCTCACGCGGGGGCAGGCGCCCGCGGGACATAGCGCGTCGCCACGGCGCCGGAGGCGAGCTCCGTCCGGCCGACGGGCTCGAGGTCGAGGGGCCGGGTCAGGCCGGCGAAGAGCGTCGGCCCGCGCCCGACGATGCGCGGATGCAGGATCAGCTCGTACTCATCGATCAGGCCGAGCCCGGCCAGCGCCAGCGGCAGCGTCAGGCCGCCGAGGGCGAGGCCGCGGCCGGGCTGGCGGCGGAGCTGGCGGATGGTCTCCTCCAGCCGGGCGCCGCGCACCAGCTCGGCGTTCCAGTCGACGTGGTCGAGGCTGTCGGAGACGACGTATTTGGGCACGGCGTCGATGGTGCGGGCGAAGGGCTCCATCCAGTCCGCCATCCACTCGGCCCGCTCGCCCTTCTGCACCAGCGGGCGCCAGGCGTCCTCCATCATCTGGTAGGTCACCCGGCCGAGGACCAGCGCGTCGGCGGCGGCGATGCCCGCGGCGGCGTGGCGATGCAGCGACTCGTCGGCGATCATGGCGCGGTGGTCGCAGCACCCGTCCAGCGTGACGTTGATCGAGTAGCGAAGCGGCTGCATCCGGCGAGCGTGCCACGACGCGCGCCGGATTGACAGCGTCAGGGCGCCCAGAGGGCGAGGAAGGCCTGGGTGACGAGGGCGTTGGCGATGTCGACGAAGAGCGCCGAGACCAGCGGCAGCACGAGGAAGGCGGCGGCGCAGGGGCCGTATTTCTTGGTGACCGCGGTCATCGTGGCGATCGCGGTCGGGGTCGCGCCGACGACGAAGCTCGCATAGCCCGCCGAGAGCACCGCGGCCTGGTAGTCGCGGCCGAGGAACCGGAAGGCGAGGAAGGCGGAGACGCCGACGGCCAGCGCGGTCTGCACCGCGAGGACGGCGAGGAGCGTGCCGGCCATGCCGGCGAGCGCCCAGAGCTGCAGCGCCATCAGCGAGATGGCGAGGAAGACGCCGAGGGCGAACTCGGAGAGCAGCGACAGCGCCGGGGTGTGCGCCACCGGCGGCAGGCGCGGGAAGAGCGCGAGGCCGTTGCCCATGGCCATGCCGACGAGCAGGCACGGCACGAAGAGCGGCACGGTGATCCCGGTCGCGCCGACGAAGGCGCGGTGGACGAGGAAGCCGCCCGCGATGCAGATCATCGTCACGAGGAGCGCCCGCATCAGCTCGCTCCGCGAGACGAGGAGCGCGCCCGGCGTGGCGTCGGGCAGGCCGACGGGATTGATCTCGCCCGGCTCGTCGGAATGCAGGCCGCGCGGCTCGATCAGCGCCTTGGCGAGCGGGCCGCCGATCACCGCGCCGGCGACGAGGCCGAGCGTCGCCATGGCGATGCCGGCCTCGGGCGCGCCGGTCAGGCCCATGGCGTCGAGCTCGCCCGACCAGGCGATCATCGTGCCATGCCCGCCGAGGAGCGAGGTGGAGCCGAGCGCGACGCCGAAGCCCATGGGCAGGCCCGCGAGCACGGCGGCGAGGCCGCCGACGAGGTTCTGCAGGATGAGCAGGACCGAGGTGAGGCCGATCAGGATCAGGAGCGGCCGGCCGCCGTGGCGGAGGTCGGCGACGCGGGCGTTGAGCCCGATCGACGTGAAGAAGATCAGCAGCAGCACGTCGCGCGCCTGCGTCTCGAAGCGCACCTCGGCGAGGCCGGCCTTCTGGAGCGCGAAGAAGGCGAGGGCGAGCAGCAGGCCCCCGGTGACCGGATCGGGGATGTTGAAGCGGCGCAGCAGGCCGACGCGGTCGTTGATCGCCTCGCCGAGGAGGTAGGCGATCAGGCCGAAGATGACGGCCATGAAGTCCGGGAACTGGATCTGGGTCATGGCGCTGCCGATCGGTCTGGCCCGGGCCGCCGTCGCACGGAGGGCCCCGCGCCCCGGAGGGCGGGAGCCCCGTGCGGGATCAGTCGGCCGCCGTGCGGGAGGCGGCGGAGGGCGCAGCCGAGCTCTCGCCGCCGGCCTCCGGCGCGGGCGGCGGGACGGGCGCGCCGGCGGCGTGGGGCGACTTCAGGTAGTCGAAGAAGGCGCTGTCCGGCTCGACCATCAGCGTGGTGTTGCCGCCGCGGAGCGCGTTCCGGTAGGCCTGCATCGAGCGGATGAAGGCGAAGAACTCCTGGTCCGCCCCGAAGGCCTCGGCGAGGATGGCGTTCCGCTCGGCGTCGGCCTCGCCGCGGATGACGTTGGCGTCGCGCTCGGCCTCGGAGACGATCTCCACCGCGGTGCGGTCGGCCTGCGCGCGCACCCGCTGCGCCGCCTCGTTGCCGCGGGCGCGCTCGTCGGCCGCCTCGCGCTGGCGCTCGGCCTGCATGCGCTGGAAGGTCGCCTCGAGGTTCTGCTCCGGCAGGTCGGCGCGCTTCAGCCGCACGTCGATCACGTCGACGCCGAGGGCGCGCGCCTCGGCGATCGCCTGGTCGCGGATGCGGTTCATCAGCCCGACGCGGTCGGCGGAGAGCACCGCCTCGGAGCGCACCGAGCCGAGCACCTCGCGCGTGTTGGCGTTGAGGATCGATTCGAGCCGCTGCGAGGCGACCTGCATGCCGCCGGCGCCGACGGCGCGGCGGAACTGCCCGACGTCGGCGATGCGCCAGCGCGCGAAGGCGTCGACGATCAGCCGGCGGTCGTCGAGCGGCGTCACCTCGAGCGAGGGCGTGTCGATGCCCTGGATGCGGCCGTCGTAGAAGACGACGTTCTGCACGAAGGGGATCTTGAAGCCGAGGCCGGGGTCCTCCTTGATCGAGCGCACCTGCCCGAACTGGAGCACCATGGCCTTCTCGCGCTCGTCGACGATGAAGAAGGTGTTGAAGGCGATGAAGACGAGGGCGATCAGCGCCCCGATCAGCAGCGGCATGCGGCGGCTCATTCGGAGACCCCCCCGGTAGCGGCGGTCGAGCCGGCCGTCGCCGGCCGGGCCGGCGACGGGGCGGCCGGGGCGCGCCGGAGCTCGTTGAGCGGCAGGTAGGGCACGACCCCGCCGCCGGCGGCGTTCGGCGTGTCGACGAGGAACGTGTCGACGTCGCCGAACACCCCCTCCATCGTCTCGATGTAGAGCCGCTCGCGCGTCACCTCGGGCGCCTTGAGGTATTCGGCGAGCACCGCCGAGAAGCGGCTGGCCTCGCCCTGGGCCGAGTTGACCTGCTGGGCGCGGTAGCTCTCGGATTCCTGGAGGATCTGCGCGGAGCGGCCGCGGGCGGCGGCGAGCGTCTCGTTGGCGTAGGCGTCGGCGCGGTTCTGCAGCGTCGAGCGCTCCTGGCGGGCTGCCTGGACCTCGCGGAAGGCGTCGATCACCTGCTCGGGCGGGTCGGCCTTGAGGAAGTTCACCCGGACGACGTTCACGCCGGAGCCGTAGTCGTCGAGGGTCTTCTGGATCAGCTCCTGCACCTCCTGGCTGATCGCCCCGCGGTCGCGGCTGAGGATCGGCGACAGGTCGGAGCGCGACACCACCTCGCGCATCGCCGATTCCGAGACGGCCTGGATGGTGGCCTCCGGGTCGGCGAGGTTGAAGAGGAAGGCGGCCGGGTCGCGGACGTTCCAGACGGTCTGGAAGGTGATGTCGACGATGTTCTCGTCGCCGGTCAGCATCAGGCCGGCCGAGGTGCCGCGGAGCTGGCCGGAGCCGATCTCCTCGGTACGCTCGCCGGTCGTCTGCACGATCTCGCGGGTGACCACCGGCCAGGGCGCGAAGTTGAGGCCGGGCTGGCCGATGCAGTCGCCGCGGCACTCGCCGAAGGTGAGCTCGACGGACTGCTCCTCGGGGCGGACGGTGTAGAAGGACATGAACGCCCAGACGAGCGCCGCGCCGACGACGGCGAGGTAGACGCCGCGGCGGCCGATGCCGCCGCCCTGCCCGCCCGGCCCGCGCGCGCCGCCGCGGCCGCCGCCCATCAGGATCTTGAGCTGCTCCTGGCCCTTGCGGACGATCTCGTCGATGTCGGGGATCGGCGGCTGGCCGCCCGGGCCGCCGCCTCCGCCGCCGCCGCCGGAGCCGTCGCCGCCGGACCCCTTGCCGCCCCAGGGGCCGCGCCCGCGGCCCTTGCCGCCTCCGCCGCCCCAGGGGCCGCCGTTGTTGCTGTATGGCATCGGGTCCTCAACTCCTCGGTCGTCGCGGGCAGGCAGGCCTCAAGTGACCCCTGCCTCGGCGGTGTCAAGATCGGAGACGCCGCGCCGCATGGTCACGAGCTCCTCCGCGGCGGTGGGATGCACCGCCATCGTCCGGTCGAAATCGGCCTTGGTCGCCCCCATGCCGATCGCGACGGCGGCGAGCTGGACCATCTCGCCGGCCGCGTGGCCGACGATGTGGCAGCCGAGCACGCGGTCGTCGCGGGCGTCGACGACGAGCTTCATCAGGGTGCGCTCGTCGCGGCCGGCGAGGATGTTCAGCATCGGGCGGAAGCTCTCGCGGAACACCCGGACCGGGCCACGCTTGCGCGCCTCGGCCTCGCCGGGGCCGATCGTGCCGATCTCCGGCTGGGTGAAGATCGCCGTGGCGATGAGCTTGCTCCAGGCGGGCGTCGGGCGGGCGCCGAAGACGGTGTCGGCGAAGGCGTGGCCGTCGCGGATCGCCACCGGGGTCAGCGCCGCGCGGCCGGTGACGTCGCCGACGGCGTAGATCGAGGGCACCGCGGTCTGCGACCACTCGTCGACCGCGATCGCGCCGTCCTTGCCGAGCCGCACGCCGAGCGCCTCGAGCCCGAGGCCCGCTGTCGCGGCGGCGCGGCCGGTGGCGGCGAGGACGAGGTCGACGTCGATCGCCTCGCCGGCGTCGGTGGTCACCCGCAGGCCGTCGCCGGTGCGCTCGATGGCGGCGACGTCCGTCCCGGTGCGCAGGTCCACGCCGCGGCGGCGCATGGCGTCGCCGACATGGGCGCGCAGGTCGTCGTCGAAGCCGCGCAGGATCTGCGGCCCGCGGTAGAGCTGGACCACCTCCGTCCCGAGCCCGTTCATGATCCCGGCGAACTCGCAGGCGATGTAGCCGCCGCCGAGCACGACCATACGCCGCGGCTGCGACGGCAGGCGGAACATCTCGTTGGAGCTGACCGCGAGCTCGGCGCCGGGGAACCCGGGCGGCCGCGGCGCGCCGCCGGCAGCGACGAGGATGTGCTTCGCCGTCAGCTCCTCGCCGGTCGAGAGCCGCACGCGGTGCGGGTCGACGAGGACCGCCCGCGCGTCGTGGACCGTCACGCCGGCGGCGCGCAGCCCGTCGCGGTAGGCGGCCTCCAGCCGGTCGATCTCGGCGTCGCGCGCCGCGCGGAAGCGGGCCCAGTCGAAGCGCGGGGGGGCGCCCACGTCCCAGCCGTAGCCGGCGGCGTCCTCGAAGGCGTCGCGGAAGGCGGAGGCGTAGACGAAGAGCTTCTTCGGCACGCAGCCGCGGATCACGCAGGTGCCGCCGACCCGGTATTCCTCGGCCAGCGCCACGCGGGCGCCGTAGCCGGCGGCGATCCGCGCCGCCCGGACGCCGCCCGAGCCGCCGCCGACGACGAAGAGGTCGAGGTCGAAGGGATCGCTCACCGCTCCCTCACGCGTCCGCGCTGCGCATCGCTTCGTCGACGAAGTCGTCGCGCGCCGGGCCGGAGGGCAGGATCTCCTCCACGCGGCCGTCGACATGGCCGATGATCGCCCGCTCGGCCATGCCGACGAAGAGGCCGCTCTCGACCACGCCCGGAATGGCGTTCAGCGCCGCCGCCAGCGCCTCGGCGTCGCCGATGCGGCGGAGGTGCAGGTCGAGGATGAAATGCCCCTCGTCGGTGACGAGCAGCTCCTCGCCCGACATGCGCGGCACGATCTCGCGGCCGCCGACATCGGCGCGGGCGAGCAGCGCCGCGATCGCGTCGCGCGTGGCGGTCCAGCCGAAGCGCACCACCTCGACGGGCAGCGGGAACGCCCCCAGCGTGGTGATGCGCTTGCTGTCGTCGCCGACGATCACGAAGCGGTCGGAGGCGGCGGCGACGATCTTCTCCTGCAGGAGCGCGGCGCCGCCGCCCTTGATCAGCGCGAGGTCCGGGTCGATCTCGTCGGCGCCGTCGACGGTCAGCTCCAGCCGGCCGAGCTCGGCGAGCGTGGTCAGGGGCACGCCCTCCGCCTCGGCGATGCGGACGGTGCCGCTCGAGGTGGCGACGCAGGCGACGTCGAGCCCGGCGCGCACCCGCTCGCCGAGCAGGCGCACGAACCAGGCCGCGGTCGAGCCCGAGCCGAGCCCGAGGCGCATTCCCGGCGTGACGAGCCCGAGCGCCTGGGCGGCGGCGGCGCGCTTGGCGTTGTCGGCGGGGCTGAGCGTCATCGGCGGCTCCTCGGGCTCGGGGTCCGCCGCTTATAGGCCGATCCCCCGCCGGCCGGAAGCGCCGAGCGGCCGAAAACGCCGTGATCGGGCGGAGGACGACGTTGCGGCGCGCCGGGCGGACGCCCGGACCGGACGACGAGGGCGGCGCGGTCAGTCCTCCGCGCCGCCCTCGAAGATGGCCTTCTCGCTGCAGGTGGCGACGCGCAGGATGTTGGTCGAGCCGGCGACGCCGAAGGGGATGCCGGCGGTGACGACGATGCGGTCCTCGGCGGCGGCGAAGCCTTGGTCGCGGGCGGTCCGGGCGGCGGAGACCACCGCCATCTTGAAGCGGTCGACCTCGGGCACCACCACGCAGTGCAGGCCCCAGGTCAGCGCCAGCCGGCGGGCCGAGCGGATCAGCGGCGTCAGCGCGATGATCGGCACGCGCGGCCGCTCGCGCGCCGCGAGCGAGGCGGTGGTGCCGGAATGGCTGAAGCAGCAGATCGCCTTGACCTTCGTCGTCTCCGCGACCTCGCGGGCGGCCGAGGTGATGGCGTCCGAGACCGCGCCGGAATGGATCGAGCTGCGCTGCGCCTCGATCACCGCGCGATAGGTGTCGTCGGCCTCGACCGAGCGGGCGACGTTGTCCATCGTCGTCACCGCCTCGATCGGATAGTCGCCGGCGGCGCTCTCGGCCGACAGCATCACCGCGTCGACGCCCTCGTAGATCGCCGTCGCCACGTCGGAGACCTCGGCGCGGGTCGGCACCGGGGCGGTGATCATGCTCTCGAGCATCTGGGTCGCCACGATCACCGGCTTGCCGGCGGCGCGGCAGGCGCGGGTCAGGCGCTTCTGGATCGGCGGCACCGAGTAGACCGGCAGCTCGACGCCGAGGTCGCCGCGGGCGACCATGATCCCGTCGGAGGCGTCGAGGATCTCGGCGAAGGCCTTCACCGCCGCCGGCTTCTCGATCTTGGAGAGAATCGCCGCCCGGCCCTT
The DNA here is from genome assembly GCF_017993425.1 of Amaricoccus sp. Taxonomy (GTDB): domain Bacteria; phylum Pseudomonadota; class Alphaproteobacteria; order Rhodobacterales; family Rhodobacteraceae; genus Amaricoccus. Next base: position 29,093 of record NZ_JAGOMQ010000002.1, on the reverse strand, counting down.
CGCGAGCTCGCGCGCCTCATGCACGTCCTCGGCGCGCTGCACGAAGGAGAGCGCCAGCCAGTCAACGCCGAGGCCGCAGGCGAACTCGAGGTCGCTGCGGTCCTTCTTCGAGAGCGCGGCGAGGGGCAGCACCACGTCGGGGACGTTGACGCCCTTGCGGTTGGAGATCTCGCCGCCGACCACGACCTCGGTCTCGGCGTGCGAGGGCGAGCAGTCGAGCACCTTCAGCCGGATCTTGCCGTCGTTGACGAGGAGCGTCGACCCGACCTCCAGCGCCTGGAAGATCTCGGGATGCGGCAGGCAGACGCGGCCGGCGTCGCCCTCGGCCTCGTCGAGGTCGAGGCGGAAGCGGTCGCCCTCGGCGAGCAGGTGCGGGCCGTCGCGGAAGGCGCCGACACGGAGCTTCGGGCCCTGCAGGTCGGCGAGCACGCCGATCGGGCGGCCGACCTCGTCCTCGACCTGGCGGATCAGGTCGAAGCGGCGGCCGATGTCGGCCTGGGTGCCGTGGCTCATGTTGAGCCGGAACACGTCGGCGCCGGCGAGAAAGAGCGCGCGGATCATCTCCAGCGTGTCGGAGGCTGGCCCGAGCGTCGCGACGATCTTGACGCTGCGCTGGCGGCGGGTCGGGTTCATGGCGTCCCTCGCTGTGAGTCCGCGCCGTTATAGCCGAACCGGTTCGGGTTGGAACCGCAAATGGCGGAGGGCGCGCGCGATCGCCGCCCTCTGGCGCTCGCGCCGCCCAAGGCTTAATCAGCCGGGATGGCGGAGCATCCGGCTTTCGAGCATGTCAATCCCGGAGGGGCCGGCCCCGCCCTCCTGCTCTGCGACCACGCCTCGAACGCGGTGCCGCCGGACGTCGCCGGCGGCGACCTCGGGCTCCCCGCGGAGGAGATGGCGCGCCACATCGCCTGGGACATCGGCGCCCGGGGCGTGACGCTGGGGCTCGCCGGGCTGATGGACGCGCCGGCGCTGCTGACGCGGTTCTCGCGGCTGGTGATCGACCCGAACCGCGGCGAGGACGACCCGACGCTGGTGATGCGGCTCTACGACGGGGCGATCGTGCCGGCGAACCGGCGGATCGCCCCGGCGGAGGTGGCGCGGCGGCTCGACGCCTGGCACCGGCCCTACCACGCCGAGATCGACGCGCTCCTCGACGCACGGGCGGCGGCGGGGCGGCCGACGGCGATCGTGGCGATCCATTCCTTCACGCCGCGCCTCGCCGGGCGCTCGCCGCGGCCGTGGCACATCGGCGTGCTGCACGGCCACGACGTGCGGCTGGCGGCGCCGCTGATCGCGCGGCTGCGCGCGGAGCCCGACCTCTGCGTCGGGGTGAACCAGCCCTATGCGGGCGAGCTCGAGGGCGATACGCTGAGCCGGCACGGCACCCGCCGCGGCGGGCGGCACGTGCTGATCGAGGTGCGCCAGGACCTGATCGCCGACGAGGCCGGCCAGCGCGCCTGGGCGGAGCGGCTGGCGCCGATGCTGACCGACGCCATCGCCGCCAGCGAGGAGGAGCCGCGCCATGGATGACCGCACCCGCACCGAGCTGGAGGCCGCGGCGTTCCGCGCCTTGCGCGACCACCTGCGCACGCGCGACGACGTGCAGAACATCGACCTGATGGACCTGGCCGGGTTCTGCCGCAACTGCCTGGCGCGCTGGTATCAGGAGGAGGCCGACCGCCGCGGTCTCGCCATGACCAGGGACGAGGCGCGCGAGGCGGTTTACGGGATGCCCTACCCGGAATGGGTGGCGACCCGGCAGACCGGTCCGAAGATCGACGCCGGCGGGCATTGAGGCCGCTCGGGCGGGCTGCCGGCTTCACGGACGGCCCCTCTTGCTCGACCCGGTTCGGCCCGCCTCAGGCGCCCGCAGAGCGAGGCGATCCGCCGCGCGTCAGACGTGGGCGTGGTGGCGGATGTGGCGGCGGGCGGCGCGGGCGGTGGCGCGGGCCGCGGGGGCGACGATGAGCGCGCCCGAGACGAGCGAGCCGGTCAGCAGGTAGGCGAGGAGCGCGTAGAGCGCCCCCTGCCCGCTCGCGATGGCGACGACGGCGAGGAGGACCCCGCTGCCGACGCCCAGAACGAGCGAGCCGACGATGCCGGCGCCGCCGTGAACTCTCGAAGGAACGTTGTGCCTCATGACCCGGATCCTGTCCGATTCGCGCAGCAACCGCTGCATCACAAGCCGATCATGCCGCGATCGGCTCCAGTCGAAGCTGATGCAGATCAACTTCGGAGACTTTCGCAGGTTCCCTCAGGCGGCGCGAAACTGGCCGCCGCCGCCGCGGCGGTTGCGGCGCACGACGCGCGCGGCGGCCCCGACCGCGAGGGAGCCGGCCAGCGTGGCGCAGCAGATCAGCGAGCCGGAGAGCATGTAGGCGAGGAAGGCGAGGAGGATTCCGTGACCGGAGGCGAGGGTGAAGCCGGAGACGGCGACGGCGCCGAGAACCCCGAGGACGAGCGCGGCGGCGAGCCGCCCCGCGCCCCGGTCCCTGTTTCGCGAACCGCTGTCCATGGTCCCGCTCCCGTCCATTCCTGCGCGGCCGGAGCCGCCTCACGGGTTAATAACGACTCAACCTATCGTGATTTGCAAGATAAAAAACACGATCAGATTGATCGTGTTAAAATTCATTTAATTTCAATGGTTTGAGATAGGCGCGCGGCCCCGGCGGCACACGATCCAGGCCGCGCCGGACCCCGGCCCTACCCGCGAGTCGCGCCCCCGGGCCAGCGCCTCAGGCGAAGATCTCGTGGCAGGTCTCCAGCGCCTCGACGAGCGCGTCGACCTCGCCGAGGGTGTTGTAGAGGCCGAAGGAGGCGCGGCAGGAGGCGGTCAGCCCGAGCCGGGTCATCAGCGGCTGCGCGCAGTGGTGGCCGGCGCGGACGGCCACGCCCTTGCGGTCGACGATGGTGGAGACGTCGTGCGGATGCGCGCCGCCCTTCAGCGTGAAGGAGAAGATCGCGCCCTTGCCCTTCGCGTCGCCCTGCACGTCGAGCCAGTCGAGCGCCAGCAGGCGCTGGCGGGCGTGGTCGCGCAGCCGCGCCTCGTGGGCGGCGATCGCCGCCATGCCGAGCCCCTCGACGTAGTCGAGCGCCACGCCGAGGCCGATCGTCGAGACGATGGCCGGGGTGCCGGCCTCGAGCATCAGCGGCGGGTCGGCATAGGAGACGCCGGCCTGCGTCACCTCGCGGATCATGTCGCCGCCGCCGAGGAAGGGCCGCATCTCGGCGTAGCGCTCGCGGCGCACGTAGAGCGCGCCGGAGCCGGAGGGCCCGTAGAGCTTGTGGCCGGTCACCGCGTAGAAATCGACGCCGAGGTCCTGCACGTCGACCGGCATGTGGACGGCGGCCTGGCTGCCGTCCACGAGGACCGGCACGCCCCTCTCCCGCGCCGCCGCCGCGATCGCCTTCACGTCGACGATGGTGCCGAGCACGTTCGACATGTGGCTGATGGCGACGAGGCGGGTGCGCGGGCCGATGGCGTCGATCACCCGCTGCGGGTCGAGCGCGCCGTCGGGCTCGATGTCGACCCATTTCAGCACCGCCCCCTGCCGCTCGCGCAGGAAGTGCCAGGGCACGATGTTGGCGTGGTGCTCCATGACCGAGAGCACGATCTCGTCGCCCGGCACGAAGCGCGGCGCGGCCCAGGCGTAGCTGACGAGGTTGATGCCCATCGTCGAGCCGGTGGTGAAGACGATCTCCTCCTCGCGCTCGGCCCCGAGGAAGCGGCAGAGCCGGCCGCGCGTCGCCTCGTAGCGCTCGGTCGCGATGCTCGAGAGGTAGTGCAGGCCGCGATGGACGTTGGCGTATTCCTCGGAATAGCCCCGCGAGATCGCGTCGAGCACGACTTGCGGCTTCTGCGCCGAGGCGCCGTTGTCGAGGTAGACGAGCGGCCGCCCGTGAACCTTGCGCGAGAGGATCGGAAAGTCGCGGCGCACCGCCTCCACGTCATAGGTCATGGGGTCCCCTGCGGCGTAAGGCCGGCCAGCGCGGCGATGAAGGTGAGCAGGAACACGAGCGAGACGCCGACGAGCACGACGACGCCGAGCACGATCGCCGGCGAGGCGAAGCCGTGCAGCTCGGCGACGAAGCAGGCGAAGGCCCAGAGCAGCCAGACCAGCGTCACCATGGCGAGCGCCGCGGCGAGCGGCGGCGCGAGGACGAGCGCCACGAGCTGGAGGACCTGCACGACGAGCGTCGCCGCGTTCAGCCAGACGATCGCCGTCGCGGCGCCGAGCAGGTCGCCCCGCCCGCCGAAGCGCCGGCCGAGCGTCGCGGTCAGCCAGGCGACGAGGAGGAGCGCGGCGAGCTGGACGAGGACGCCGACGAGCGGCCGGGCGAGCAGCGCCGCCGAGACCGGGTCGGCCGGCACGCCGTGCGCGACGCGGAGCGCGAGGTAGCCGAGCACGATCCCGAGGCTCGTCACCGCCAGCGCCGCCTCGGCGACCACGCCCGGCGGGAAGCCGGCGGCGAGCACGCGGCGCGCCGCCTCGCGCGGCTTCAGGAAGGTCTGCGCGACGAGCTCGCCCCACATGGCCGGCCTCAGCTCGCGACGCGCCGGGCGCGGCCGAGCCCCTCGGCCTCGGCGAGGCTCGCCGCGAGGAGCCAGAGCCAGAACGCGAGGAGGAGGAGCGCGAGCCCGTCGATCCACGGGGAAAGCCCCGGCAGCCGGGCCGCCGCGGCCGCTGCGCGGGCGCCGGCGACGAGGAGCGCCATCGGCCCGGCGAGCAGCGCGGCGCGGAACGTCGCCCGCCGCGCCGCGGCGAAGCCGCCGCGCGCCCCGAAGGGCCGGACGACCAGATGCAGCAGCGCCGCCGCGCCGTAGGCGAGGAGCGGCAGCAGGAACAGGTATCCGAAGAGATGCGCCGAGACGACGCCGGCGAAGGCGTCCGGCACGTCGAGCCCCGCCGCGGTCTCCGCCGCCGCCGGCAGGCTGGCGACGAGGCCCATGGCGCAGGCGGCCATCAGCTCGACGAGGGGCGGAACCTCGCCCCGCCCGGCCGCGGCCGCGCGCGCCATGGCGCCGCGCGGGTCGCGATAGGCGCGCCAGATCGAGCCGAGGCCCATGCTCAGCCGCGCCGCCGCCGGGCCACCCAGTCGGCGAGCCGGCCGCGGATCTCGTCGGCGAGCCCGTCGTCCTCGATCTCCTGGATCGCCTCGTCGACGAAGGCGAGCACCAGCAGCGCCTCCGCCTCGGCGCGCGGCACCCCGCGCGAGGTCAGGTAGAAGAGCGCCGTCGCGTCGACCGCGCCGCAGGTGGAGCCGTGGCTGCACTTCACGTCGTCGGCGTAGATCTCGAGCTCCGGCTTGGTCAGGAACTGGCTCGCCTCGTCGAGGAGCAGCGCCTGGCTGATCTGGTAGCCGTCGGTCTTCTGCGCGCCCTGGCGGACGAGGATCTTGCCCTGGAACACGCCGACCGCGCCGCTCTTCAGCACCTTCTTGCAGACCTGCCGGCTCTCGCAGCGCTCGGCGGCGTGGGTGACGAAGACGGTGTCGTCGTGGTGGAAATCGGGCCCGTCGCCGACGCAGGCTCCGGCGACATGGGCGATCGCGTCGTCGCCGGTCAGCTCCAGCACGCATTCGTTGCGGGTGAGCCGGCCGTTCGCGGTCAGCGTGAACGACTTGAACCGGCTCTCCGCGCCGAGCCGGGCGAAGATCGCCGTCGCCGCGCGCCGCTCGTGGTCGCGGCCCTGGGTGCGGACGTGGTGGAAGGCCGCGCCGTCGGCGATCTCCACCTCCATGGCGATGTTCGCGCGCGCCGCCGCCGGCCCGCTCTCCAGCACGGTGAGATCGGCCCCGGCGTCGAGCCGCACGAGATGGCGGATCAGCGCATCCGAGGTCTCGGAGCGGTGCAGGTAGACGAGATGCACGGGCCGCGACGCCCGGCCGGTGGCGCGGATCGCCACGCCCTCGCGCGCCCGCGCGGTGTTGAGCGCGGCGAGCGGCCGGTCGACCGGGTCCTGCCCGCGCGCCTCCAGCACGCCGAAGAGCTCGCGCGTCCAGTGAATGTCGCTGGCGAGCGCCTTGGAAAGCGGCAGGATCTCCAGGCCGGCCGCCTCGGGCGCGTCCGAGAGCGCCGGGTCGAAGACGCCGTCGACGAAGACGAGCCGCACCCGCCCGACGCCGTCGAAGGCGGGCGTCTCCTGCGCGTCGAAGACCGCGGCCGGCGGCGCCGGCAGCGCCGTCAGGCCGGTCGGGTCGGTGAAGCGCCAGTACTCGTCGCGCCGCCCGGGCGCGCCACGCTCGGCGAGGCGCGCCGCCGCGCGGGCGCGGGCGGTCCGCGCCCAGCCGGCCTCGCCCATGGGCTCGGGCCAGGCGGCGAGCAGCGCCTGCGCCGCCTCGAGCTTCAGGGCCGGGGCCTTGCGTGCCGTCGTCGCCATCACGCCACCGACCTCAGGATGTCGGCGTAGCCGTTGGTCTCGACCTCCAGCGCCAGATCCGGGCCGCCGGTGGCGACGATGCGCCCGTCCGCCATGATGTGGACGACGTCGGGGCGGATATGGTCGAGCAGGCGCTGGTAGTGGGTGATCACGAGGAAGGCGCGGTCCGGCGAGCGCAGCGCGTTGACGCCCTCGGCGACGAGCTTCATCGCGTCGACGTCGAGCCCGCTGTCGGTCTCGTCGAGGATGCACATCCGCGGCTCCAGCACCGCCATCTGCAGGATCTCGTTGCGCTTCTTCTCGCCGCCGGAGAAGCCGACGTTGACCGGCCGCTTCAGCATCTCGGCGTCGATGTCGAGGGACTTCGCCTTCTCGCGCACGAGGCGCAGGAAGTCGGCGGCGTTCACCTCCGGCTCGCCGCGCGCCTTGCGCTGGGCGTTGAGCGCGGTGCGCAGGAAGGTCATGTTGCCGACGCCGGGGATCTCGACCGGGTACTGGAAGGCGAGGAAGAGGCCCGCCGCGGCGCGCTCCTCCGGCTCCAGCGCGAGCAGGTCGGTCCCGTCGAGGGTCGCCGTGCCTTCGGTGACCTCGTAGCCCTCGCGGCCGGCGAGCACGTAGGAGAGGGTCGACTTGCCGGAGCCGTTCGGACCCATGATCGCGTGGACCTCGCCCGCGCGCACCTCGAGGTCGACCCCTTTCAGGATCGCCTTGTCCTCCTCCTCGAGCTTCACGTGGAGGTCATCGATCTTGAGCATTGTTCTTCCTCGATTTCACCCGGGCCGGCTCCGCCTGCGGCCGCGCCGCCCCGGCGAGCGCGAGGCCCGCCGCGAGCAGGCCCGCCAGGACCACCGCCCCGATCATTCCACCGTCCGCGCCATGCTGCCGGCGGAATAGGCCGCGCCCGCGACCTCCGCCAGCGCCACGAAGACCCAGATCACCGGGTTCGGCCACCAGGTCAGCCACGCGAGCCAGATCCCGAGCCCGCCCGCAAACGGCGACGCCACCAGCGCCGCGACGAGCAGCCGCTCGCCCCGCACGCCCGTCCCCTCGCGCGCGATCGCCACGATCTCGCCCATCCGTCCCCGCAGCGCCTCGCCGTCGGTCATGCTGGCGTTCCTCCTGCCATCGCGCCGCGAAGCGACGCCCAGTCGTCCATCATCCGCCGCATCTCGGCCATCTCCGCCTTGGTGGCGTCCAGGTGATCGCGCATGACGGCCAGATCCTCCTCGCACGCCATCACGAGCCGCAGGATCTCCCGGGCCGTTTCCTCCGTCACCCGACGCTCCCCTCCAGGCTGATCGCCACGAGCTTCTGCGCCTCCATGGCGAACTCCATCGGCAGCGCCTGCAAGACCTCGCGGCAGAAGCCGTTGACGACCAGCGCCACCGCCTCCTCCTCGTCCATGCCGCGGCTCCGGCAGTAGAAGAGCTGGTCCTCGTCGACCTTGGACGTGGTCGCCTCGTGCTCCACGCGCGAGGACGTGTTCTTCACCTCGATGTACGGCACCGTGTGCGCCCCGCACTGGTCGCCGATCAGCAGGCTGTCGCACTGCGTATAATTGCGCGCCCCCGTCGCCTTCGGATGCACCGAGACGAGGCCGCGATAGGTGTTCTGCGCAAACCCCGCGCTGATCCCCTTCGACACGATCCGGCTCTTGGTGTTCTTGCCGAGATGCGTCATCTTGGTGCCGGTGTCGGCCTGCTGGCGGTTGTTGGCGATGGCGATCGAGTAGAACTCGCCCTGCGACCCGTCGCCGCGCAGGATGCAGGACGGATACTTCCAGGTGATCGCCGAGCCGGTCTCGACCTGGGTCCACATCACCTTCGACCGCGCGCCGCGGCAATCCGCCCGCTTGGTGACGAAGTTGTAGATGCCGCCCACGCCGTTCTCGTCGCCGGGATACCAGTTCTGCACCGTCGAGTACTTCACCTCGGCGTCGTCGAGCGCCACGATCTCCACCACCGCCGCGTGCAGCTGGTTCTCGTCCCGCTTGGGCGCCGTGCAGCCCTCCAGGTAGCTCACATAGGCGCCCTTGTCGGCGATGATCAGCGTCCGCTCGAACTGCCCCGTGTTCTCGGCGTTGATGCGGAAATACGTCGACAGCTCCATCGGGCACCGCACGCCCGGCGGCACGTAGACGAAGGAGCCGTCGGAGAACACCGCGGAATTCAGCGTCGCATAGAAATTGTCGCTGATCGGCACCACGGAGCCCAGATACTTCCGCACCAGCTCCGGGTGCTCGCGCACCGCCTCGGAGATCGGGCAGAAGATCACCCCCGCCTTCGCCAGCTCCTCGCGGAAGGTCGTGCCGATCGACACGCTGTCGAACACCGCGTCCACCGCGACCCTGCGCCCCTCGACCGGCGTGTCGCCCGCGCCCTCGACGCCCGCGAGGATCATCTGCTCCTTGAGCGGGATGCCGAGCTTGGCATAGGTCGCCAGCAGCTCCGGGTCGACCTCGTCGAGCGACTTCGGCCGCTGCGCGAAGCTCTTCGGCCGCGCGTAGTAGTACTGGTCCTGGAAGTCGATCTCCGGGTAGCTCAGCATGGCCCAGGTCGGCTCCTCGAGCTCGACCCAGCGCCGATACGCCTTCAGCCGCCACTCGGTCAGCCAGTCCGGCTCGCCGTTCTTCCCCGAGATCAGCTGGACGATGTCCTCGTTCAGCCCCTTCGGCGCATACTCCGTCTCGATGTCGGTCTCGAAGCCGTACTTGTACCGCTCGCCGACCGAGCGCACCGCCTCGACCGTCTCGCGGTCGACGCCCTCGCGCAGCTCGAACTCCTCGCTGACCGCCATGTCGTCTCTCCTCACGCCGCCGTCGCGGCCCGCGCCCGGACCCGCCGGCGCGCCTTTTCCCATGCCTCGGCGAAGGCCAGCGCCTGCGCCTGCGTCGTCGCCGGGCCGATCGACACCCGGATCGCCGAGGCCGCCGCCTCCGCCCCGAGGCCCATCGCGGCCAGCGTCCGGCTCGCCCGGACCTTGCCGCTCGAGCAGGCCGAGCCGGCCGAGACCGCGAAGCCCGCCAGATCCATCGCCATCACCTGCGTCTCGCCCTTCCAGCCGGGCGTCGCGAGGCAGGTCACGTTCGGCAGGCGCGGCCCGCCTTTTCCGACAAAAATAGTCGTTTCGGCGGCGGACGCCAGAGCCGATTCTAGAATTTCTCTAATTTCCGCCACCCGCTCCCAGACGCCGTCCGCGAGGTCCCGCGCCGCCGCCTCCGCCGCGGCCCCGAAGCCCGCGATTCCCGTCACATTCTCGGTCCCGGCCCGCCGACCGAGCTCCTGCCCGCCGCCCCGCAGCGCCCGCCCCGCCTCGACCCCGTCGCGCAGCAGGAGCGCGCCCACCCCCTTCGGGCCGCCGAGCTTGTGGGCCGAGACCAGCGCCATCTCCGCGCCGCTCCAGCCGAAGGCGAAGGGGACCTTCCCGGCCGCCTGCGCGGCGTCCACCACCGCGAGCCCTTGCGGCAGGTCCTGCAGCACCCCCGTCTCCGGATTGGCCGCCTGCAACGCCGTGCGGCCCGGCTCCGCGACCGCCACCCGCCCCCCGGCGTCCACCGCCAGCTCCGCCCGCGTCCACGCCGCCACGCAGTCGTGCTCGACCGGCGCGGCGAGCAGGTCGCGCCCGGCGAGCGCCATCGCCGCCGCCTCGGTGGCGCCGGAGGTGAACACCACCTGCGCCGGGTCCGCCCCGAGCGCCGCGGCCACCTGCGCGCGCGCCCGCTCGACCAGCGCCCGCGCGGCGCGGCCCTCGGCATGGACCGAGGACGGGTTGCCCGCGACGTCGGCCGCCGCCGCCATCGCGGCGCGCGCCTCGGCGCGCAACGGCGCCCCGGCGTTCCAGTCGAGATAGACCCGCCCGTTCCCTCCGCCCGCCACGTCAGTCGTCGACCATCTGCACGAAGGCGGGCACCGCGGGGCACGGGGCCAACTGGTTGCCGACCACGTCGCCGAGCCGGGTCTGGTGCAGGAACACGTAGACGTTGGCCGAGAGCTGCTCCCAGAGCTTGTCGGTCAGCGCCTGCTCGCGGGTGCCGCGCGCCCCGCCGCTCGCGCCCGCCCCGCGCGACAGCGCGTCCATGGTCTCGTCGACGGCCGCGAGGATCTCGGCGATGCGGATCTGCTCGATCGGCCGCGCCAGCCGGTAGCCGCCGCCCGGGCCGCGCACCGAATCGACGATCTCCGCCCGGCGGAGCTTGACGAAGAGCTGCTCGAGATAGGCGACCGAGATGTCCTGGCGCTCGGCGATCTCCGCCAGCGAGACCAGCCGCTGCGGGCCCTGCGCCGCGAGATCGGTCAGCGCGATCATGGCGTAGCGGCCCTTGGTGCTCAGTTTCATGGATCGCCTCCCGACGTCCCGCGCATCGGGACCGACCTACGTGTTGACGATGGCTGGTCAAGCCCTTAACTGCGGGCGGAGCCCGGGGTCGCCTCCACGAGATTTAGAAGCATTCTAGATTGCGGCAGCGATTCCGTCAAGTTTGAGTCGCGCCCGCTCGCGACGCATCAGGAGTCTGGGCCCCATGCCCGAGGTGATCTTTCCCGGCCCCGACGGCCGGCTCGAGGGACGCTACCACCCGCAGAAGCACAAGGACGCCCCCATCGCGATCATCCTGCACCCCCACCCGCTCTACGGGGGCACGATGAACAACAAGGTCGTCTACAACCTGCACTACGCCTTCCATAAGATCGGCTTCACCTGCCTGCGGTTCAACTTCCGCGGCGTGGGCCGCTCGCAGGGGGAGTACGACCAGGGCATCGGCGAGCTCTCCGACGCCGCGGCCGCGCTCGACTACCTCCAGGCGATGAACCCCAACGCCAAGCATTGCTGGGTGGCGGGCTTCTCCTTCGGGGCGTGGATCGGGATGCAGCTCCTGATGCGCCGGCCCGAGATCGCCGGCTTCGTCTCGGTGGCCCCGCCGGCGAACCAGTACGACTTCTCGTTCCTGGCCCCCTGCCCCTCCTCCGGCCTGATCGTCTCCGGCTCGGCCGACCGGGTCGTGCCGGTCTCGGACGTGACCACGCTCGCCGACAAGCTCAAGCAGCAGAAGGGCATCACCATCACCCAGGCGACGATCGAGGGCGCGACCCACTTCTTCGACCCGGGCATGGACGAGATGATCGGCCTCGTCGACGACTACGTCCGCCGCCGCCTGACCGAGACGACGCGCTGACGGCCGGGGCCGCCAACCCCGCACGCACCAAGACAGGGGACGATCAGCGGCGCGGCCCGCCTCGCGACGGCTCCCGCAGGTTGACATGCGCATGTCAACCTGCTCGACGCGGAGCGGTTCGGACAGGGGGGGCGCAAGCTTCAAGTGAGTCGAACGGCGCCGCGAAATGCGGCGCTGATGACTGTGCAATGATTTTCACCGTTTATATTCAAAATATTTGTAAATATATTTCGAAATATATTTGCGCACAATAACGCTCTTCAAAATTCCGCCCATTCGCACCCGCCCGGATTTTCCGACATTTTCGCGGGCAACTACCACAAGGATGCTCGGCCCCTCCTATCGTGGAGTGTGACCGCGCGTCATTGACGCTCGTCGTCATCCGAGTCGTCATCCGATAGGAAGCGACCAGCTTCGACCAGTTCGGGCCGCTCCCGCAGGAAATCGGGATCCGCCGCGGGCTCGGCGGCGAGGGACGTCCAGCCGGGACGGTCTGGCCCCATGATGCCTGACATACGCTCAATAGCCGCGCCGGGCCGGCGGCGCGCGGTCATCCCCGCCGCACCAGCATCGCGCCGCCGAGGACCAGCGCCAGCCCGGCCGCGCGTTCCAGCGACAGCGGGCGCACCGCGAGGCCGAAGAGGCCGAAATGGTCGGCGAGGGTCGCGCCGAGCAGCTGGCCCGCCACCACCGTGGCGAAGAACAGCTGCGCCCCGGTGACCGGGGCGATCACCACGCCGCCGGCGACGAAGAGCGAGCCGATCAGCCCGGCGAGGAACACCCACCACGGCACGCCCGCCAGCGCCGCCCGGCTCATGTCGCCCCTCCCGGCGACCGCGGCGATGACGATCCCGCCGAGGCCGGCGACGACCAGCGACACCGCCGCCGCCCCGTAGGGACTGCCCACGGCCCGGGCGAGCACCGCGTTTATCAGCGGCTGGAAGGAGACCAGCATCCCCATTCCCAGCGCCGCCGCGAGGTAGAAGAAGATCGCCACGGGAGCCCTCCTCGTCGCCGGAACCGCGGGCCGCCGGCCGCCGCCGCGCAAAAACCCGCTCAAGCAATTTCAACAGCTTACCGAATATTCACGCGTGAACACCCCCCGTTTCACGGCCGGCTCACCCGCCCCCCGGAGACCGGCAGGCGCGCGCCCGTGGTCGAGGGCGCCGAGGTCGGCAGGCCCCGCAGCACCCGCACCGCGAGGAAGGCGAAGGCCTGCGCCTCGAGGAGGTCGCCGTCAAGCCCGACCGCCTCGACCGGCTCCACCGGCGCATTGGTCCGCGCCGCCAGGAGCCCCGTCAGCGTCGCGTTGCGCCGGCCGCCGCCGCAGACCAGCCAGCGCTCGACCGGCTCGGGGAACCAGCGCGCCGCCGCGGCCACGCAATCCGCGGTCACCGCCGCCAGCGTCGCCGCCCCGTCCTCGGTCGAGAGCCCCGCCACCGCGTCGAGGAAGCCGTGGAAGTCCTGCCGGTCGAGCGACTTCGGCGGCCGCCGCGCCAGCCAGGGATGCCCCGCCAGCCGCGCCAGCACGCCCGCATCGGCCCGCCCCCGCGCCGCGACCGCGCCGCCCTCGTCGAAGGCCTGCCCGAGCCGGGCGGCCAGGAAGTCGTCGAGCAGCGCGTTCCCCGGCCCGGTGTCGAAGGCGAGCAGCGCCCCCGCCGCCTCCGGGGCCGCCGCCCGCGGGTCGACCCAGGTGACGTTCCCCACGCCCCCGAGGTTCAGGAACGCCACCGGCCGCGCCGCCCCGATCCGCCGGGCGCAGGCGAAGTGGAAGAACGGCACGAGCGGCGCCCCCTCGCCGCCGCTCGCCACGTCGGCCGAGCGGAAGTCCCAGACCACGGGCCGCCCCAGCGCCGCCGCGAGCCGCGCCCCGTCGCCCGCCTGATGCGTGCCCCGGCCGCGCGGGGCATGGGCGAGCGTCTGGCCGTGGAACCCCACCACCTCCGCCTCCGGAAACTCCGCCGCCGCCTCGGCATGGGCCGCCTCGACCAGCGCGGCGATCCCCGGCGCCTCCGCCGCCTCCGGCCAGAGCCCCAGCCCGGCGCGCAGGGCGGCCCGCTCCTCCGGCGCATAGGGCCGGAAGCCGCCGCGGCCGAAGCCGGCGATCGTCTCGCCGTCGGTCTCGACCAGCGCCGCGTCGACGCCGTCCATCGAGGTGCCCGACATCATCCCCAGCGCCAGCATCGCCCCGCCTTCCCCCGCGCGCCCTTCCCTAGCCTCGGCCGAGCCTATAGAGACGGCGCGGCGCCCGGAAAAGGACGGAACGGCCATGACCTGCCAGCCGAAGAGCGAGTTCCTCCAGGTGATCCGCGCCCGCGGCTTCGTGCAGGACTGCACCGACCTCGCCGGCCTCGACGCCGCGCTCGCCGCCGGGCCGGTCACCGCTTACGTCGGCTACGACGCCACGGCGCGCTCGCTCCATGTCGGCCACCTCGTCAACATCATGATGCTGCGCTGGCTGCAGAAGACCGGCCACCGGCCGATCACGCTGCTCGGCGGCGGCACGACCAAGGTGGGCGACCCCTCCTTCCGCGACGACGAGCGCCCGCTGCTGACGCCCGAGCAAATCGCCGGGAACGCGGCCGCCCTCGCCGCGGTCTTCGACCGCTACCTCGACTACGGGCCGGGCGGCGCGCTGATGCTCGACAACGCCGAGTGGCTCGACGGGCTCAACTACCTCGGCTTCCTGCGCGACATCGGCCGGCACTTCTCGGTCAACCGGATGCTCGCCTTCGAGAGCGTGAAGTCCCGGCTCGACCGCGACCAGAGCCTGTCGTTCCTCGAGTTCAACTACATGATCCTCCAGGCCTACGACTTCCTGGAGCTCCACCGCCGCGAGGGCTGCCTCCTCCAGATGGGCGGGTCGGACCAGTGGGGCAACATCGTCAACGGCATCGACCTGACCCGGCGCGTGCTCGGGGCCGAGGTCTTCGGCCTGACCTCGCCGCTCATCACCACCTCGGACGGCCGCAAGATGGGCAAGTCGCAGGGCGGGGCCGTCTGGCTCAACGCCGCGATGCTGCCGCCTTACGATTTCTGGCAGTTCTGGCGCAACACCACCGACGCCGACGTCGGGCGGTTCCTGAAGCTCTACACCGAGCTGCCGGTCGACGAGTGCGACCGCCTCGGCGCGCTCGGGGGCGCGGAGATCAACGCCGCCAAGGTCACGCTCGCCAACGAGGCGACCACGCTCCTCCACGGCGCCGAGGCCGCCGCCGCCGCCGAGGCGACCGCCCGCGCGGTCTTCGAGCAGGGCGGCGTCGGCGACGACCTGACCGCGCTCACCATCCCCCGCGACGCGCTCGCCGCGGGGATGTCGAGCGCGCACCTCCTCGTCGCCGCGGGAATCGTGCGGTCCGGCAAGGAGGCGAAGCGGCTGATCGGCGAGCGGGGCGTCCGCTTCGACAACGCGCTGGTCACCGACCCCAACCTCCCCGTCACCGCCGAGACCCTCGGCGCGGAGCTGAAGGTCTCCGTCGGCAAGAAGAAGCACTACCTCGTCCGCCTCGCCGGCTGAGGCCGGCGACGCCGTTCAGCGGTCCTCCTCCTCCTTGTCGTCCTCGATGCGGATCTCCTCGGCGCGGAGGCGCGCCTCGATCTTGTTCATCGTCTGCTGGGCGGCGTCGTGGTCGTCGTGAACGACCTTGTCGAGCTCGTCGTTGAGCCCGCCGAGAACCGCGCCGATCGTCTCGTTGTCGCCGCGCTCGCGCCGCTCGAGCAACGCCCTCGCCGCGGCGATCCGCGCGCCGAGCGCCTCGCTGCGCTCCTCCAGGGTCTTCTTCGTCATCTCGGACCTCCTCCTCGCCGGGCGGCGCCACGGGCCTGCGCCGGTCGATCGACACTTGGCCGATCCGCCCCCCGGTAAGCAACCCGTCACGCGCGAAAGCGATCCCGCGACGGGCCCCGTCGACACCGCCCCGCCTGCCGGCTAAGACCGCGGTCGCCCCGGTCGCCCTCGGCCCGACGGGCCCGCGAGCAAGGGGGAAGCGGCCGGATGCGCCTCGGGATCGTCGTGCTGGTGCTCGCCTACGGGCTGAGCCAGTTCTACCGCGCCTTCCTCGCGGTGCTGACGCCCGCCCTCGGCGCCGACCTCGGGATGGAGCCGGCGGACCTCGCCCGCGCCTCCGGCGTGTGGTTCGCCGTCTTCGCGGCGGCGCAGATCCCCGTCGGCCTCGGCCTCGACCGGCTCGGGCCGCGGCGGGTGGCGGCGACGCTGTTCCTCGTCGGCGCGGGCGGCGGGGCGGCGGTGTTCGCGCTGGCGGCGTCGCCGGCGTGGATCGTCGCGGCGATGGCGCTGATCGGGCTCGGCTGCGCGCCGGTGCTGATGTCGATGCTCTACATCTTCGCGCGGATCTATTCGCCCGCCGCCTTCGCGAGCCTCGCCGGGCTCGTCATCGGGCTCGCCTCGATCGGCAACCTCGTCGCGGCCGCGCCGATGGCGCTCGCCGCCGACGCCTTCGGCTGGCGGGGGGCGATGGCGGGGATCGCGGTCTTCTCCGTGGCCGTGGGGCTGATGCTGCTCGCGGTGGTGCGCGACCCGCCGCCCGCCCCGGCGCCGCCGGCGGAGAGCACGGCGCCGGGCGGGCTCGGGGCGCTGCTGCGCACGCCGGCGCTCTGGGCGATGGCGCCGCTGGTCCTCGTCAACTACGCCCCCGCCGCCGGGGTGCGCGGGCTCTGGGCCGGGCCCTACCTGCGCGAGACCTTCGGGCTCGACGCCGACGGGATCGGCACGGTGACGCTGGTCATGGCGGCGGCGATGATCCTCGGCAACTTCGCCTACGGGCCGGCGGACCGCCTGCTGCGCACCCGGAAATGGACGCTGGTCGCCGGGAACCTGCTGGCGGGCGGGGCGCTGATCCTGCTCGGGCTGACGCCCGACCGCGGCGTCGGCTGGGCGACGGCGCTCCTCGCGGCGCTCGGGTTCTTCGGGGCCTCGTTTCCGCTCGTCATGGCGCATGTGCGGAGCTACTGCCCGCCGCACCTGGTCGGCCGCGGGGTGAGCTTCGCCAACATGCTGGCGATCGGGACGGTCGGGCTGCTGCAGTTCGGCGGCGGGCGGCTCTATGGCGGCCTCGTCGCCGGAGGCGCCGCGCCCGCGGCGGCGTTCGGGACGCTGTTCACGGTCTTCGGCGCGCTCCTCGCGCTCGGGGCGGCCGTCTACGTCCTCGCCGAGGATCGGCTGGACTGATCCCCGCCACGACTTGCGACGGGGATCATGACATTGATATCTCCACTATAATCTCGGTATCCCATAGTTACCCACAGGACGCGCCCGCGTGGCGCGCCTCAATAGACCGCCCTGCCCCCGGTCATGTCGAAGGTGAAGCCGGTGGTGAAGCTGCACTCGGGCGAGACGACCCAGCCGATCATCGCCGCCGCCTCGTCGAGCTCGCCGCAGCGCTTCATCGGGATCCTGTCCGTCATGTACTTGACCTGCGCGTCGGGGAGCGCCGCCACCATCGGCGTGCGGATCACCGCGGGGGCGAGCGCGTTGATGGTCACGCCGCTCTCGGCGTATTCCTTGCCCATCACCTTGACGAGCCCGATCAGCCCCGCCTTCGAGGCCGAATAGGCGGCCATCCCGGCGTTGCCCTCCTTGCCGGCGATCGAGGCGACGTGGAGGATGCGGCCGTAGCCCGCCTCGCGCATCCGCCGCAGCGCCGGCTGGCTCAGGTAGAGCGCGCCGGTCAGGTTGATGCGCACCACCGCCTCGAAATCGGCGCGGTCGACCTCCTCGGAGATGATGTTGGTCTTGCCGACGACGCCGGCGCAGTTGACCAGCGCGTCGAGCTTGCCGAACCGCGTCCACAGCCGGTCGATCGTCGCCTCGCAGGCACCGGCGTCGGTGATGTCGAGCGCCTCGGCCACCGCGCCGCCGCCGATGCCGGCGGCGACCTCGGCCGGGTCGTGGCGGTCGAGGCAGGCGACGCGCACGCCGGCGCGGGCGAGCCGCTCGGCGACGGCGCGGCCGATGCCGCTCGCCGCGCCGACGACGGCGGCGGCATAGCCTTCGGGATAGGTCATCTCGGGTCTCCTGGGGTCATTGCGCCGGCTCCGCGAGCAGCGCGTCGAGGTATTGCAGCGTCTTGTGCTGGGCGGCGTCGAGATGCCGCAGCATCGCCGCCGCCGAGGCGTCGGGGTCGCCGCGGCGCAGCGCGTCGACGATGGCCTGGTGCTCGACCAGCGTCGCCGGGCCGCGGCCCTCGAGCGGGATGGTCAGGTGCCGGCAGCGGTCGAGCTGAGCCTTCGATATCTCGATGGCACGCCACAGCATCGGATAGTCGGAGATCTCGGTGATGGCGCGGTGGAAGGCGTCGTCCTGGGCGATGGCGTCGACAAAGGCGCGGCGCTCGATCGCCGCGGCGTGCAGGAGCTGGATGTCGGCGAGCCGGTTCAGCCAGGCGGGCGTCATCCGCAGCGCCGCCTGCCGGGCGCTCTCGCCCTCCAGCGCGCGGCGGATCACGTGGGCCTGCTCGATCTGCCGGCGGTCGAGCGGCGCGACGGTGGTGCCGGACTGGGCGCGGACCTGAAGGAGACCCTCGTCGGCGAGCTTCTTCACCGCCTCGTGGACGGGCGTGCGCGAGACCTCGAGCCGCGCCGCGATGGCCTTCTCGTCGAGCGACACGCCCGGCTCCATCGACCCGGTGAGGATCAGCTCGCGCAGCACCGCGTAGACCTGCTCGCGGAGCGGCCGCGTCCGGTCGAGCCGGGTGTCGAGAAGCGCCGCCATTCCTCCCCCTGTTCCGTCCGAGGCCGCTTGCGCGGTCGCTTTTTCGTGATACTAATATACCAGTTCAAGCCTGTCACCGGGGGCGTGCCCCCGAAAAAGAAACGAACGGGCCGGACGGGGAGGATGAGGGGTGAAACAAGCTTTTCCCAAGCTGCACAACGCCATGTGGCCGGGTCTCGTCGGCAAGGGTCCGGATTCGGAGCCGCCGATCGACCTCGACACCATGCTGGCGCTGACCGCCGCGGCGGAGGTCGACGGGCAGAGGTTCGACGGCGTCGACCTGTTCCTGTCGCTGCCGCACACGCCGATCGACGCGGACGACGACGAGATCAGGCGGCTCGCCGACAAGGTGGGCTCGCTCGGCCTCGTCGTCGGCTCGGCGGTGGCGCCGGTCTGGCCGCCGGTGGGCGGCGGCTCGGCGATGGGGAGCCAGGAGGAGCGCGACCGCTTCGTCGAGATGGTGGCGAAGTCGTGCCGGATCATGGGCCGGCTGCGCGAGCTCGGGGTGCGGCCCTACGGCGTCATCCGGATCGATTCGGCCTGCTCGCCGGGGGACTGGGCGAAGGATCCGGCGGGGAACACCCGGCTGATCGCCGACACCTTCCGCCGGGCCTGCGACATCGCCGCCGACCACGGCGAGCGGCTGGCCTGCGAGGGCGAGATCTGCTGGGGCGGGATGCACTCGTGGAAAGCGATGGTCGACACGCTGGAGGCGACCGACCGGCCGGGGATCATCGGCTTTCAGGCCGACATGGCGCATACGCTGCTCTACGCCCTCGGCTACAACGCCCCGGAGGCGCGGCTCGTGCCCGAGGGGTTCGACTGGGAGCCGGACGCGCTCGACGCGGCGCTGAGGACGCTCACCGACGCGCTCCGGCCGTGGACGATCGACTTCCACGTCGCCCAGAACGACGGCTCGGTCTACGGCGAGGGCTACCACGACAAGACCGGCCGCCACTGCATGGCGACCGACCCGAAGGGCAAGCTCGACATCGCCCGCCACGCCGGCCTGTGGCTGCGCGACGGGGACGGGAACCTGACCAAGGCGTTCCGGCACATCTGCTGGGACGGCTGCATGTTCCCGAACGCCGAGTTGATGAAGGCGCAGACCTGGAACGACGTGCTCGCGGCGATGATCTCGGTCCGCGACGCCCACGGCTGGAGCGAGTGACGATGGCGAAGGCGAAGCTCCGCGTCGGGCTGGTCGGCTACGGGTTCATGGGGCGGGCGCATTCCAACGCCTTCCGCAAGGTGGGGAATTTCTTCGACCTCGACCGCGAGGTGGAGCTGGTCGCCGTCTGCGGCCGCGACGGCGCGAAGGCGCAGGCCCATGCCGACACCTGGGGGTTCCGGCGGGCCGAGACCGACTGGAAGAAGCTCGTCCGCCGCCGCGACATCGACCTGATCGACATCGCCGCGCCGAACGACATGCACAAGGACATCGCCATCGCCGCCGCCAAGGCCGGCAAGATGGTGATGTGCGAGAAGCCGCTGGGGCGGAACGCCCGCGAATCCGAGGCGATGGTCGCCGCGGTGGCGAAGGCCGGCGTGCCGAACATGGTCTGGTACAACTACCGCCGCATCCCGGCGGTCAGCTTCGCCAAGCAGCTGATCGACGCGGGAAAGCTCGGCCGCATCTACCATTACCGGGCGAAGTTCCTGCAGGACTGGACCATCTCCGAGGACCTGCCGCAGGGCGGCGCCGGGCTCTGGCGGCTCGACGTCGGCGTCGCGGGCTCGGGCGTGACCGGCGACCTGCTCGCGCATTGCATCGACACGGCGATGTGGCTGAACGGCCCGATCCGCGAGGTGACGGCGGCGACCGAGACCTTCGTCAAGCAGCGCATGCACACTCTGACCGGCAAGGTCGAGCCGGTGGGCATCGACGACGCCTCGCTGTTCCTCGCCCGCTTCGACAACGGCTCGCTCGCCACCTTCGAGGCGACCCGCTACGCCCGCGGGCACAAGGCGGCCTACACCTTCGAGATCAACGGCGAGCACGCCTCGATCGCCTGGGACCTGCACGACCTGACCCGGCTCGCGTATTTCGACCACCGCGACGAGGGACCGGAGCGCGGCTGGCGCTCGATCCACGTCACCGACGGCGACCATCCCTACATGGGCCACTGGTGGGTGCCGGGGCTCTCGATCGGCTACGAGCACAGCTTCGTCCACCAGGTGGCGGATTTCGTGAAGGGGCTGGAGACGGGTCAGCCCGCCGCGCCGACCTTCGCCGACGCGCTGGAGACCGACCGCGTCACCGACGCCGTGCTGAAGTCGGCGCGCTCGGGCCGCTGGGCGGCGACGGGGCTCTGAGGCGGATGGCGCAGCCGATCCTCGCCCTCTCCGGCCTCTCCAGGCGCTACGGCGCCACCGTGGCGCTCGACGGCATGGACCTGGAGGTGGCGGAGGGCCGTTTCTTCGCGCTCTTCGGGCCCTCCTCCGTCGGCAAGACCACCACGCTCCGCGCCATCTGCGGGCTCGTGCGGCCCGACGCCGGCACGATCCGCATCGACGGCCGCGACGTCACCCATGCCGAGATCCGCGGCCGCGGGGTGGCCATGGTGTTCCAGTCCTTCGCGCTCTACCCGCACCTGACGGTGGCGCAGAACCTCGCCTATCCGCTCAAGGAGGCGGGCGTCGCCGCGGCCGAGATCCGCAGGCGGATCGCCGACACCACCGAGATGCTGCGCATCGCCCACCGGCTCGGCAACAAGCCCGGCACGCTCTCGGGCGGCGAGCAGCAGCGCCTCGCGCTCGGCCGCGCCCTGATCGCCCAGCCGCGCATCCTGCTCCTCGACGAGCCGCTGACCAACCTCGACGCCAAGCTCCGCCACGACATGCGCGCCGAGCTGAAGCGCCTCCACCGCGACCTCGGCACCACCATCGTCTACGCCACCCCCGACGAGCTCGAGGCGCTCTCCATGGGCGAGGAGATCGCCGTGATGGAGCACGGCCGCGTGGTGCAGAAGGGCACGCCCGACAGCCTCTACGACCGGCCGACCAGCGTCTACGTCGCGGCCAAGATCGGCTCGCCGCACATGAACCTCTACGAGGGCCGCGTCACCGCCGACGCCCGCGCCGTCGCCACGGCGCTCGGTCCCATTCCCGTCGCCCATGCCGGCCTCGCCCCGGGCGCGCCCGTCACCCTCGGCGTCCGCCCGGCGGACGTCCGGCCCGGCGCGGCCCCCGAGGGCGCGGCGGCCGTCGACGCGGCGGTCAGCCTGATCGAGCCGCTCGGCGACGTCACCATCGTCTCGCTCGCCACCGAGGGCCAGCCGCTGCGCGTGCTGGTCCCCGAGGCCCGCGCCAGCCACCTGCGCCGCGGCGACCGCTTCCCGGTCGCCATCGCGGCGAGGGACGTCCACCTGTTCCGGCCCGGCGACGGCGCCGCGATCGAGAGGCCGAGCTGAGAAACCCGGCCATGAAGCAGAAGGGGAGGAACAACTAAAATGAAGCTGGACTGCCGCAAATCACTCACCCGCCTCGGCGCCGCTAGCGCGCTCGCCCTGATGGCGGGCGGCGCCTTCGCCGAGGAGATCGTCCTCAACATGGCGGTGCCGGACTGGCCCCCGACCCGCATCATGAAGGACCTCTTCGACAAGAACTACAAGGCGCCCTCGGGCAACGACGTGAAGCTCGAGATCGACTTCATCCCCTGGGGCGACTACTACACCCGCCTCAACGCCTCGCTGGTCTCCGGCGAGCAGAAGTACAACATGGCGGTCTCCGACAGCCAGTGGCTCGGCGCCTTCATCGAGGGCGGCTACTACCGCAACCTCAACGACATCCTCGAGAAGGACCCCGACCTGCAGAAGGTCCTCGAGGGGATGCATCCGGCGCCGCTGCAGGCCTACGCGACCTATCCCTACAAGTCGGACAACATCTACGGCTTCCCGCAGTTTCCCGACATCCTCGTCACCTACGCGCGGTCGGACGTCCTCTGCGACGAGACCGAGCAGAAGGCGTTCCAGGAGAAGTTCGGCCAGAAGCTGCCCTGCACGCCCGAGGAGCTCGACGAGATCGACTGGGATCTCTTCGAGAAGATCGGCCAGTTCTTCCAGCGCAAGGCCGGCGACAACCTGATGGGCCAGCCGCTGAAGGAAGACTTCTACGGGATCGCCTTCCAGGCCGGCAAGGCCTACGACTTCAGCTCGATGCAGATCAACGGCTTCATCTGGGAGCACGGCGGCGACATCTGGGACGAGACCAAGATCCCCGAGGGCCAGGCCGAGGGCGTCGTCAACTCCGAGATCGCGGTGACCGCGCTCGACCACTACATGCGCATGCTGCAATACATGCCGCCGGTGGTGAAGACCGGCTCGATGGACATCTTCGTCACCGACGAGCTGTTCCGCGAGGGCAAGGTCGCGCTCAACGTCAACTGGATCGGCTTCGCCGAGAGCTCGATCAACCCCGAGACCTCGCAGGTCGCCGACAGCGTGATCTTCGCCAACCCGCCGGGCCTGAAGAAGGACGACGGCACCGTCGACCGCACCCAGAACATCGGCGGCCAGCCCTTCGTGCTGATGACCTGGAACACCGACACCGAGGTCAACGAGGCGATCGACTTCGTGAAGTGGTGGCTCTCGCCCGACATCCAGCACATGTACGCCTCGCAGGGCGGGCAGAGCGCGATCAAGGCGGTCTACGAGGATCCGAAATACGTCACCTACCGGCCGTGGAACCGCGCCTGGGCGAAGAACCTCGACTGGCAGCGCGACGTCTGGCACATCCCGCAGTTCTACGAGCTCCTCGTCGAGCAGCAGGAGCAGTTCGACCTCGCGATCACCGGCCAGCAGGACGCGAAGACGACGCTCGACACCATCGCGGCGTTCCAGCAGCAGCTGCTGACCGACGCCGGGCTGATCCAGTAGCGATCCGACCCGATCCGCGCGCCGGGAGAGCCCGGCGCGCGCCTCCGCCGAAACGAGCCGCGCGAGACCGATGACAGCAGCCGTCCTTCCCGATCCCGCGCGCCGCCCGGGGCTCCTCGCGCCGGACTGGCGCAACTGGCGCCTCGCGCTCCTCGTCGCGGTGGTCGGCGTCCCGCTCGCCGCGGCGCTCCTGCCCGCGGGCGCGGGCTTCTGGGTCGCCTTCGCGCTGGCCGCCCTCGTCGCGGCGACCGCCGTCGTCAACGCCTGGGGCCGCCATACCGGCGGGCTGCTGGTCGCGCCGGCGATCGCGGTCCTCGTCATGATGAACATCTTCCCGCTGCTCTGGTCGCTCGGGCTGTCGTTCTTCGCCTACCGCGCCGACCGGCAGACGATGGGCTTCCTCGGGGTGCGCAACTACGAGCGCGTGCTGACCGACCCCGTGGTCTGGGACCGCCTGACCACCACGGCGCTCTTCGTGGTGCTGACGGTCGCGGCGCAGATGGTGGTGGGCTTCCTCCTCGCCATGCTCTTCGCCAAGCAGTTCCCGCTGCGGCGCTACCTGCTCATCCTCGTGCTGACGCCGATGATGCTGAGCTTCGTCGCCGTGGGCGCCTTCTTCCGCTACTACTACGACCCGACCTTCGGGCTCGTCAGCCAGTTCGCGCGGCTCTTCACCAACGAGAACTTCGTGCTGATCTCCTCGACGCCGGGCGCCATCGCCGCGATCGTGATCGCCGACGCCTGGATGTGGTCGCCCTTCGTGATGCTTCTGGTGCTCGCCGGCCTCGTCTCGGTGCCGAAGCACCTCTACGAGGCCGCCGCCATCGACCGCGTGCCCGCCTGGCGGCGGTTCTGGTTCATCACCTTCCCCTACGTGAAGGGCCTGCTGCTGCTCGCGCTGCTCTTCCGCACCATCGAGGCGTTCAAGCTCTTCGACGTCGTCTTCATCCTGACCGACGGCGGCCAGCGCACCGAGACGATCGCGCTCTACGTCTACCGGCAGGCGATCCAGTTCAACAAGACCTCCGAAGCGGCTGCGCTGTCGTACATTCTCCTCTTCACGGTGATCGTGCTGACCAACCTCTACCTCTACCTCGCCAACCGGCGCAGCCAGGGAGCCGCGTGATGGCCCTCTTCGCCTCGCGCGGTCGCGCCGTCGACCAGGCCGGCTGGGGCCGCACCGCCTTCGCGGCCGCGGTCAGCCTGATCTACTTCTTCCCGGTCCTCGTGATCATCCTGACCTCGTTCAAGATCCACGCCGACGCCCTAGCCGTTCCGGCGAAGCTCTTCCCGACCACGCTCTTCGGCCTGATCCCGGAGCGCTTCACCTTCGAGCCGACGCTGCAGAACTTCGTCAACGTGTTCTCCCGCTCCTACGCGGCGGGCGCCGACGCGCAGTCGACGGGCTTCGCGCTCTACTTCTTCAACTCGGTGTTCATCGCCGGCGCCTCGGTGGCGCTCGCCCTCGTCATCGGCACGCTCGCCGCCTTCGGCTTCTCGCGCTATCCGCTCAAGGGCAACGACACCTACCTCTTCGTCATTCTGACGACGCGGATGCTGCCGGCCATCGTCGTCATCATCCCGGTGATGCTGCTCTTCCGCGTCACCGGTCTCTCCGGCACCTATACCGGCATCATCCTGCTCTACACCGCCTTCAACCTGCCCTTCACCATCTGGATGATGAAGAGCTTCTTCGACGAGCTCTCGCCGGACGTCGAGGACGCCGCCCGTCTCGACGGCTCGACCGACCGGCGGGTGTTCTTCCGCATCTGCCTGCCGCAGGTGGTCGCCGGCCTCGCCGCCACCGCCGTCTTCGGCCTGATCCTCACCTGGAACGAGTTCCTCTTCGCGCTGCTCCTGACCGGCATCCACACCCGCACCGTCCCCGTCGCCATGAGCCAGACCATCGGCGGCGACATCGGCGTGCGCTGGGGCCTGCTCGCCGCCATCGAGACGCTGTTCCTCATCCCCGTGATCCTCGTGACCTTCTTCCTGCAGAACCACCTGCTCCGGGGCGTCACCTTCGGCACGGTGAAGCGCTGATGTCGACGATCGAGCTCAAGCGTGTCACCAAGCGGTTCGGCACCTTCACCGCCGTCCGCGAGGTCGACCTCGCCGTCGCCCCCGGCGAGGTCGTCTGCCTCCTCGGCCCCTCCGGCTGCGGCAAGACCACCACGCTGCGCATCATCGCCGGCCTCGAGCAGGCCAGCGAGGGCGACGTCCTGATCGCCGGCCAGCGGATGAACGACCGCACCCCGGAAGAACGCGACATCGCCATGGTGTTCCAGTTCTACGCCCTCTACCCGGCGCTGACCGTGGGCGAGAACCTCGGCTTCCCCCTCCACGCCGAGGGCGTCTCCGCGGCCGAGCGCGCCCGCCGCGTGCGCCAGGTGGCGGAGACGCTGCAACTGACCCACATCCTCGACCGCCTTCCCGGCCAGATCGCCGAGGGCGAGAAGCAGCGCGTCGCCGTCGCCCGCGCGATCATCCGCGACCCGAACTGCTTCCTCTTCGACGAGCCGCTCTCCCGCCTCGACGTCGAGCTGCGCCAGACCATGCGCGGCCAGATCAAGGAGGTGCTCCAGGGCCTCTCCAAGGCCACCGTCATCGTCACCCACGACCAGCTCGAGGCGCTGACGATGGCCAACCGCACCGCGATCATGCGCGACGGGCTGATCGAGCAGATCGGCACCCCCCACGAGGTCTTCGCCAAGCCCGCCAACGCCTTCGTCGCGAGCTTCATCGGCACGCCGCAGATGAACCTGATCGGCGGCGAGCTGGTCCGCGCCGAGGGCGGCACGGCCGAGATCTGCATGGAGGGCACGAACGTCCGCCTGCCCGTCGACCCCGCCGTCGCCGGGATGAGGCCCGGCCGCGTCACCATCGGCATGCGCCCCCGCGCCGTCACCCTCGCCCCCGACGCCGGCCCCGAGGCCTTCACCGCGCTGGCCGAGCTGATCGAGCCGATGGGCGCCGAGACGCTGATCCACGCCCGCACCGTCAACGGCGACGACATCCGCGTCGTGCTGCCCCGCGCCCGCCGCGTCGCGGTCGGCGAGACGCTGCACCTCGTGCCCGAGGCCGGGCAGACCCATGTCTTCGACGAGGCCGGGAGGGCCGTCCGCTCATGAGCCAGCCCCCCGGCCCCGGCATGTCGCCCGCCGTCGCCTTCCGCATCGAGGCCGCGATCATCGGCCTCGGCGTCGTCGCGCTGGCGATGATCTTCCAGCCCTTCTCGCTCGCGGTCTTCACCCTCGGCTGCATCCTCGTCGTCTGCGCCGCGCTCGCCAACAACATGCTGCCCTTCGCCCAGGCCGGCCAGCCGCTCCGCAAGGTGATCTTCGCCGGCGTCATCGTCCTGATGATCTTCTGCATCGCGCTCGTCGTCTCGATCGCCGCGGCGCATCTCTACGGCGTCGTCTTCCTCAAGCCGCCCCCCGCCGGAACCTCGCTCGCGCCGCCCGCGCCGCCCTTCTGGCGCCAGCCGCTGGTCTGGGGCCTCGCCGCCGTCGCCGCCGCGCTCGCCCTCGTCGTCCGCGCCATGACCCGCCGCTGATGCCCGACGTCTCCGTCATCGGCCTCTACATCCTCGACGTCCTCGGCCGCCCGGTCACGGCGATCCCCGAAGGCGGCGGCGTCGACTTCATCGAGGAGATCCGCCTGACCGTCGCCGGCACCGCCGGCGGCACGGTCGTCGACGCCGCCAAGCTCGGCCTCTCCTGCCTCGCCGTCGGCGCCGTCGGCGACGACGAGAAGGCCGACTGGGTGATGCTGACGCTCGCGAAGCACGGCATCGACACGTCGCTGATGCAGCGCATCCCGGGCGTCGCCACCTCCGCCACCATCCTCAACGTCCGCCCGAACGGCGAGCGCCCGGCGCTGCACGCCCGCGGCGCCTCGGACCATTTCGACGTCGCGCCGGAGACCTACGACCGCGTCCTCGCGCCCCCCGTCATCCACCTCGGCGGCACCGGCCTCCTCGCCCGCCTCGACGGCGCCCGCTCCGCGGAGATCCTGCGCGAGGCCAGGGCCCGCGGCCGCACCACCACCTGGGACCTCGTCGGCGCCCGCGCCGAGACGGCGGAATTCGTCCTGCCGCTCCTGCCTTACATCGACTACTTCATGCCCTCGATCGAGGAGGCCGCCGTGATGTGCGGCCTCTCCGACCCCGAGGACGTCGCCCGCTTCTACCTCGACCGCGGCGTCACCGCCTGCGTGCTGACCATGGGCGCCGAAGGCGCCTTCTACGCGCACCGCGACGGGACCCGCCTGCGCTCGCCCGCCTTTGACATCGACATCGTCGACACCACCGGCTGCGGCGACGCCTTCGACGCGGGCTTCATCGCCGGCCTCGTCCGCGGCATGGACGTCGAGACCGGCCTGCGCTTCGCCCAGGCCGCCGCCGGCCTCGTCGCCGGCGGCCTCGGCTCCGACGCGGGCATCGTCTCCTTCGAGGACACCGAGGCCGCGATGCGGCGCTGGAAGATCAGGCGGAGCTGAGAATGGAACGCATGGCCCAGATCATCCGGCTGAAGCCGGAGGTCCTCGACGAGTACAAGCGCATCCACGCCGCCGTCTGGCCGGAGATTCTGTCGCTCATCTCCGCCTGCAACATCCACAACTACACGATCTTCCTCAAGGAGCCGGAGAACCTCCTCTTCGCCTACTGGGAATACCACGGGACCGACTTCGCCGCCGACATGGAGCGGATGAAGGCCGACGCCCGGATGCAGGACTGGTGGAGGATCACCGACCCGATGCAGGAGCCCCTCGACACCCGCCGGCCCGGCGAATGGTGGGCGCGGATGGAGAACGTCTTCCACACCGACTGACCGCCCGCCCGACCGCCCCGCCCCGTCCCGACCCGGGGGAGCGCGCTCGGCTCCGGCTCCCGCCCGTCCCATGCATGGTGACCGCATCCGCCGAGGCACGGGGTGGGACAGGGCGCTGGCGCCCTACGGGACCGGCCCGAGCCGGCGCTGGCGCCGCCGCCTCCGTAGTCCTTGGACGTGACGTGGCCCGGTTTCCCCGCCCGAAAGCCGGCATGACCCGTGGGTCATGGGCAGGACCATGCCCGACCAGCGCTCGCCGCCGGCGACCCGCCCCGCTCCGCATGACCCCTTCCGGCCCCGCCGCTTCCGTGGCATGGGACGGGCCATGCTCACCCTGATCCTGATGCGCCACGCCAAGTCGAGCTGGGCCGACCGCGGCCAGGCCGACGTCGACCGCCCGCTCAACGCCCGCGGCCGCCGCGCCAGCGCCGCCGTCGGCGACTGGCTGGCCTCCAAGGGCCTCATCCCCGCGGCCGCCCTCGTCTCCGCCGCGGCGCGCACCCGCGAGACCTGGGAGCGCCTCGGCCCCGGCTTCGCCGACGTGCCCGCCCGCTTCCTGCCGGAACTCTACCACGCCGGCCCCGAGACGCTGCTGCGCGTGCTCCGCGCCGCGCCGCAGGCGTCGCCGCTCCTGCTCCTCGGCCACCAGCCCGGCATCGGCGAGGCGGCGCTGCGCCTGCTCGCCGCCCTGCCCGACGACCCGGACTACGCGCGCTACCCGACAGCCGCCACCGCGGTGATCGCCTTCGAGGCCCCCGCGTGGTCCGCCGTCGCGTGGGGCTCCGGCCGCCTCGCCGACTTCGTCACCCCCGCCGCCCTCGCCGCCGGCGACGACGACTGAGGCCCCTGCCCTAACCCGACGCGCCCCGCCCCGGGCGGCGACCGGCCGCGCCCGCAAGCCGAGACGCCACTCACCCCGGGATCCGCAGCCGCCCCGTCGTCCCCCCGTCGTCCCGATCCGCACATCCTCCGCGGCCGGGAAGCCCGCGCCGACCGCCTGGAACGCCGACCGCGCGACCGCCGGAGCCCCCGCCGCCGGCACGGCCGCCGTGCGCCGCTGCCCGGCTCTCCCACGCGCCGCGCCCGGACGAGCGACGATCGCGC
>NZ_JAGOMQ010000057.1 GCF_017993425.1 Amaricoccus sp. | reverse complement strand
CGCTCGCCGGGGCAATCACGGACGGATTGCGCGCGACGGAGAAATCTGGACCCCCTACGGCTTACGCGCCAACGCGCTCCAGCCGTCGGCGCGGCGAAAGCCTTGCTTTCGCTTGTCGCGCCGCAGCCTCGCGGGCAGAGCCCGCTTCGGTCGGGGGGAGCGACGCGGGCTCGGGCGGCGACCGGCTCCTGTCGTGTAGTGTGAGGCGGCGGTGGCGCCCACACATCCGCCTCAAGCAAAATCAATGACTTGGTGAATTTTCACGCGTGAACAGCCCGCCGTTCACAGGCGGCCGCGGAAGGCCTCGAACACCGCGCGGTAGGTCGCCCGCTTGAAGGGCACGATCATCTCGATCAGCTCGTCCGGGGCCGCCCAGCGCCAGGTGCGGAACTCCGGCTCCGGCGTGGCGATGTCGATGAGGGCGTCGTCGCCGGTGAGGCGCATCAGGAACCAGCGCTGGCGCTGGCCGCGGTAGCGGCCCTTCCAGACCCTGCCGACCAGCTCGGGCGGCAGGTCGTAGTCGATCCAGTCCGGGGCCTCGGCCAGCACCTCCACCGCCGTGGCGGGGACGCCGGTCTCCTCGCGGAGCTCGCGGAGCGCCGCGGCGAGCGGGGCCTCGCCCGGGTCGATGCCGCCCTGCGGCATCTGCCAGGCCTCGGCGGTGGTGTCGAGCCGCTGCCCGGCGAAGACGCGCCCGGCCGCGTTGGTCAGCGCCACGCCGACGCAGGGCCGGTAGGGGAGCGCGAGGATCTCCGCCTCGGTCAGCGCGCGTCCGCCCTTGCCCATCGCCTCAGTTCTGGCTCGAGGCCTGCTCGCCCTCGCCGCGCTCGCCGTCGAGCACCGAGAGGCCGCGCAGGATGTCGATCGCGTAGGAGAGCTGGTAGTCCTCGGCGCGCAGCCGGGCGGTCTCCTCGCGGCGGGCGCGCTCCTCCTCCAGCGTCTTCTTCTCGTCCTCGGTCAGCGAGTCGTTGGTCAGCGAGCCACGCAGGTCGGCCTCGCTGCGCTGCCGGTTCGCGGTGGCGGAGGCGGCCGGCTCCTCGGGCTGGGCGGCCGCGGTCTCGACCGGGCGCGGGTCGACGATGATGTCGGGCGAGACGCCGAGCGCCTGGATCGAGCGGCCGGAGGGGGTGTAGTAGCGCGCCGTGGTCAGCCGGATCGCGCCCTCGCCCTGCACCGGCATGATCGTCTGCACCGAGCCCTTGCCGAAGCTCTGGGTGCCGACGACCACCGCGCGGTGATGGTCCTGCAGCGCGCCGGCGACGATCTCCGAGGCGCTGGCCGAGCCGCCGTTGATGACGACGACGATCGGCTTGCCCTTGGCGAGGTCGCCCGTGGAGGCGTTGTAGCGCTCGCTGTCGCGCGGGTCGCGGCCGCGGGTCGAGACGATCTCGCCGGAATCGAGGAAGGCGTCGGCGACGGAGATGGCCTGGTTGAGCAGGCCGCCGGGGTTGTTGCGCAGGTCGATGACGAAGCCCTTGACCTTGTCCATGCCGCCCGCGGCGTCGACCTGCTCCTTGAGCTGCTTCTCCAGCCCCTCGAAGGTCTGCTCGTTGAACGTGGTCAGCCGGAGCACGACGGTGTCGTCCTCGAGCCGGGAGCGGACCGCGGCGATGGTGATCGTCTCGCGCGTCAGCGTCACGTCGAAGGGCTCGGGCGTGCCCTCGCGGGTGATGGTGATGGTGATCTCCGAGCCGACCGGCCCGCGCATCATGTCCACCGCGTCGTTGAGGTTGAGCCCCAGCACGCTCTCGCCGTTGACGTGGGTGATGAGGTCGCCCGAGAGGATGCCGGCGCGGTCGGCGGGGGTGTCGTCCATCGGCGAGACGACCTTCACGAAGCCGTTCTCCTGCGTCACCTCGATGCCGAGGCCGCCGAACTCGCCCTTGGTCTGCACCTGCATGTCGTCGAAGTCGTCGGGCGGAAGGTAGCTCGAATGCGGGTCGAGCGACTGGAGCATGCCGTTGATGGCGCTCTGGATCAGCTCCTTGTCGGAGACCTCCTCGACATAGGAGCTGCGGATGCGCTCGAAGATGTCGCCGAAGAGGTCGAGCTGCTCGTAGACGCTCGCGTCGTCCTTGGCTTCCTGCGCGAGCAGCGGACCCGCGAACTGGGCGCTCACCACGAAACCCGCGACCGCGCCGCCGAGGCCGGCCAGAAACACCTTACGCATGCTGCTCGTCCTACCCGTTTGCGCCCGCGAACCACGGGGCCGGATCGACCGGCCCCTTCCCGTGGCGAAGCTCTATATACAGGGTCTCGGCGCCCGTCTCGCCGTTTCCGGCCTCGGCCAGCATCAAATATTCTTGGGCGTCGAGCTCGCGGCCGCCGAGAAGGCCGAGGAGATCGCCCGCGCGCACCCGCTCGCCGGCCTTCGTCTCCAGCGTGGCGAGCCCGGCGAGGACCACGAGCACGTCCGCCCGCGGCTCCAGCACGACGACGTAGCCGTATTCGAGGAACGGCCCCGCATAGCGCACTACCCCGTCGGCCGGGGCGACGACGAGCGACAGCGGCGCCGCCTCGACGACGAGGCCGGGCCGCCGGACGCCGGCGGAATCCTTCGCCTCGAACTCCGAGCGCAGCGTGCCCATCACCGGCCAGCGCAGCGGGACCGGCGCGGGCGCCGCCGCCGCCGGGCCGGAGAGCGCCGCCAGCCGGGCGGCGAGCGCGCTCAGGTTGTCGGCCTCGCGGGCGAACTCGGGCGGCGCGTCGCGGGCGGCGAGGCCGACCTGCATCGCGCCCTCCTGCTCGGCGGCGCGGTCCGCGTCGAGCGCGGCGACGAGGGCGGAGCGGCCGCGGGCGAGCCGGGCGAGGCCGTCGGTCAGCGCCGCGAGGTCCGCCTCCTCCTGCGCCTGCGCCGCCTCGAGCTGCCGGACCCGGTCGGCGAGCCCGCGGGCCCGCGTCTCCAGCGCCGGCTTCAGCCAGCCGATCAGCCGCTCGGCGCGCGCCGCCGCCAGCGGGCCGCCGGGATGCGGGGCCGGCGCGCCGTCGGCGGCGAGGCTCATCGCCTCCAGGGTGGCGAGCAGGCGCTGCACCACGCCGCGATCGGCGTCGAACGCCTCCGTCAGCGCGCGCTCGTTCTCGCCGGCGGCGCGCACCGAGCCGCGCAACGCGGCCAGCGCCGCCTCCTGCTGGCGGAGCGCCGCGACCAGCGCCGAGATCGCCGCGGGGTCGGCCGGGGCGGGGACCGCGCCGGGGGCGGCAATCTCACCGGCCGCGCCGGGCGCGGCAATCTCACCGGCCGCGACGGCGGCGATCGCCGCGTCGAGGGCGGCGGCCCTGTCCGGGCCGTTGGTGCCGGCGGGAGCCGGGGCGGCGAGGGCGAGGCCGATCAGGGCGAGGCCGAGGCGTCTCATGCCGCCTCGATCAGGCTCTGGCCGGACATCTCCGGGGGCTGCGGCAGGCCGAGGAGCGCCAGCAGCGTCGGCGCCAGGTCGGCGAGCCGCCCCCCGGCGCGCAGCCGCGCGCCCGGCGGGCCGCCGACGAGGATCACCGGGACCGGGTTCAGGGTATGGGCGGTGTGCGGCCCGCCGGTCTCGGGGTCGACCATCAGCTCGGCGTTGCCGTGGTCGGCGGTGACAATCATCGCCCCGCCGGTCTCCCCGATCGCCGCCAGCGCCTCGCCGAGCCCGCGGTCCACCGCCTCGCAGGCGCGGATCGCCGCGGCGAGGTCTCCGGTATGGCCGACCATGTCGGGATTGGCGAAGTTCACCACGATCAGGTCGTGGGCGCGCGAGCGGATCGCGCCGGCGAGCTGCTCCGTCACCTCGGCGGCCGACATCTCCGGCGCGAGATCGTAGGTCCGGACCTTCGGGCTCGGCGCCATGTAGCGCGTCTCGCCCGGGGCCGGCGTCTCGACGCCGCCGGAGAGGAAGAAGGTCACGTGCGGGTACTTCTCCGTCTCGGCGAGGCGGAACTGGGTCAGGCCGTGCGCGGCGACCCAGGCGCCGATCGGGTTGACGATCGGCTGGGCCGGGAAGACCGCCGGCATCAGCGCGTTCAGCCGGTCGGAATACTCGACCATGCCGAGCGTCGCCGACCAGGCCGGACGGCCGGTCACGGCGAAGCCGTCGAAGGCCGGGTCGACCAGCGCGCCGAGGATCTCGCGGGCGCGGTCGGCGCGGAAGTTCTGGAAGAACAGCCCGTCGCCGTCGCGCGCGCCGGCATAGCCGGCGATCGCCGTGGGGGTGACGAACTCGTCGGTCTCGCCGCGGGCGTAGCCCGCCGCGATCGCCTCGGCCGCGGTGGCGGCGGCGAGGCCCTCGCCGCGCAGGATCGCGGCGGCCGCCTTCTCCACTCGGTCCCAGCGCTTGTCGCGGTCCATGGCGTAGAAGCGCCCGCTCACCGTCGCGATGCGCGCGCCCGCGGGCAGCGCCGCCTCGAGCTCGGCGATCTGCGGGCCGGCCGATTGCGGCGGCACGTCACGGCCGTCGAGGAAGGCGTGGATCGCCACCGGCACGCCCGCCGCCACGATCGCCGAGGCGGCCGCGGCGATGTGGCGCTGGTGGGCGTGGACGCCGCCCGGCGAGGCGAGCCCGGCGAGATGCGCGACGCCGCCGGCGGCGCGCACGGCGGCGATGAAGGCGCCGAGGACCGGGCTCGCCGCGAAGCTGCCGTCGGTCAGCGCGTTGTCGATGCGCGGCAGGTCCATCCACACCACCCGGCCGGCGCCGATATTGGTGTGGCCCACCTCGGAATTGCCCATCTGCCCCTCGGGCAGGCCGACGTCCGGTCCGTGCGCGGCGAGGGTCGCGGTCGGGCAGGTCGCCCGGATGCGGTCGAAATTCGGGGTCCGGGCGAGCGAGACCGCATTCGCCTCGGTCTCCGGCCGGTCTCCCCATCCGTCGAGGATGCAGAGCACAACGGGACGCGCCATCGTTTCGTGGCCTTCTTCTGGTTCACTGCTCTCGCCCGTCGCCGATGTAACCCCAGCCCGGCCGCATTGCCAACGCCAAACTGCCGCCGGCGCCGCCCGGCGGCCCTTGATTGCGCGGCGCGCCGCCGATACCTCGGCCCTAGAACGGAGGCGAGCCCATGCCGGATCGACGCACGCTGCTCCTGACCGGCGCGAGCCGGGGCATCGGCCATGCCACGGTCAAGCGCTTCTCCTCGGCCGGATGGCGGGTCATCACCTGCTCGCGGCATCCCTTCCCGGAGGACTGCCCCTGGGAGATGGGCCCCGAGGACCACCTCCAGGTCGACCTCGCCGATCCGAACAGCGCCATGCAGGCGGTGGCCGACCTGCGCAGCCGCCTGCACGGCGGCCGGCTCGACGCGCTCGTCAACAACGCCGGCATCTCGCCCAAGGGGCCCGACGGCGCGCGGCTCTCGACGCTGACCACCGACCTGCGCGCCTGGGGGCAGGTCTTCCACGTCAACTTCTTCGCGCCGGTCATCCTCGCCCGCGGCCTCGCGGCGGAGCTGGCCGCGGCGAAGGGCGCCATCGTCAACGTCACCTCGATCGCCGGCAGCCGGGTGCATCCCTTCGCCGGCGCCGCCTACGCCACCTCGAAGGCGGCGCTCTCCGCGCTGACCCGCGAGATGGCCCACGACTTCGGCCCGATGGGGGTGCGGGTGAACGCCATCGCCCCCGGCGAGATCGACACCGAGATCCTCTCGCCCGGCACCGAGGAGCTCGCCAACGCGATTCCGCTGCGCCGCCTCGGCAAGCCGGAGGAGGTCGCGCGCACGATCTACTTCCTCTGCACCTCCGAGAGCTCCTACGTCTCGGGCTCCGAGATCGAGATAAACGGGGGCCAGCACGTCTGACGACATCGTGATCCACGCGCGGGGCGACCGGCGCTCGGCAGGAGATCAATCGGCGGTTGCAAATCATCAATGTCTCCCCATAAACAAGTTCATTGCTTGCGTTCTCACGAAATGGAGTCGATTATCCCGGCCGGGGTCGATTGCTGGATGGTTGTTCGGTTCTTGATGCCGCCTTTCGAGGCGTCACCGGAAACGGGGGCGTGTCCGGAAAAATCATAAATGTATGTGCGATGATGGTGCGTGGTCATGTGAAATGGTTCGACACTACGAAGGGATATGGCTTCGTAGTGGCCGAGGACGGCGGCGGCGACATACTGCTGCACGGGAATGTCTTGCGCGTCTTCGGGTTCTCCTCGGTCGCCGAAGGCGCCGAGATCGTCGTCAACGTCCAGCAGACGGAGCGCGGCCGGCAGGCGGTCGAGGTGGTCGAGATCGTGCCTGCGGCGACGCCGCCCGAGGCGGTCGCGGCGCTGTTCAACCCCGCCAACGGCCAGGCCTCCGGGCCGCTGCAGCCCGCCCGGGTGAAGTGGTTCGACCGGGTGAAGGGGTTCGGCTTCGTCAACGTCTACGGCAAGGCCGAGGACGTGTTCCTGCACATGGAGACGCTGCGCCAGTTCGGCTACGGCGAGGTGGTGGCGGGCGACGTGCTGGCCGTCCGGGTGACCGCCGGCCCGCGCGGGCCGATGGTCTACGAGGTCCGCAGCTGGGACTACGTGGCCCGGCAGGGCGCCGATGAGGTCTGACGGCCCGCCGGGCCGGGCCTCGTCCGGCGGCGCCGCTCTGCTCCGCACAGATCGCCGCCGGGGCGGCGCGTCGGATTCGTCTTTTATATCAACGCTCTACCCCCGTTATCACGCGTGTTAGCCGGCAGCCCCGCCCGCGGCGCCGCGCCGGCCGCCGGCCGCCGCGCCGGCGCGCTCCTGCTTCTCGCCCTCGCTGCCGGCCCCGCGGCGGCGGGCTGCGCGCCGGACGTCGTCGAGCTGCGCCAGGGCGCGAGCGTCATGCGCTTCCAGGTCGAGGTCGCCGACGACGACGCCGAGCGGGCCCGCGGCCTGATGTTCCGCGAGAGCCTGCCCCGCTTCGGGGGGATGCTCTTCGTCTACGACACGGCCCAGCCGGTGGCGTTCTGGATGAAGAACACCCTGATCCCCCTCGACATGCTGTTCTTCGACGCCTCGGGGCGCCTCGTCTCCGTCCACGAGAACGCCGTCCCCGGCGACCTGACCGCCATCCCGGGCCACGGCGACGTCCAGTTCGTGCTCGAGCTGAACGGCGGCGCGGCCGCCCGCCTCGGCATCGCCGCGGGGGCCGAGATGCGCCACCCCGCCATCCCCGCCGCCGGCGCCGCCTGGAGCTGCGCCGCCGGCTGAGGCCCGCCCCGGCCCTTCCCAGCGCCGGCCCCGCGCGCTAGAGCGTGCATGTCGGGGCGTGGCGCAGCCTGGTAGCGCGCTGGTTTTGGGTACCAGAGGCCGCGAGTTCGAATCTCGCCGCCCCGACCAGCAGACCCCCGGCCGCCGCGCAACCGGCGCAGGACGTCGCCGTTGACGAACATTTAAGGAACGTCTCGTTAGGTTAGCGGCGTCAGCATCCCCGCGAGGAGGTCCGAGCGCCATGGAACAGCAGCCCCCCAGCCGCGACCCCCTCGCCCGCCTCCGCGCCCTCGCCGCCGGCGAGGCGCCTGCCGGCCTCTCTCCGCTGGAATCGCGCGCCCGCGTCCGCTTCGCGGTCGCCCAGGCGCTGGCGCAGGGCCGGGTGATCTTCCACTACCAGCCGGTCGTGCGCGCCGACGCCCCGGGCTTCCCCGCCTTCTTCGAGATGCTGGCGCGGATCGCGCTGCCCGGCGGCCGCACGCTGCCGGCGGCGGCGTTCCTGCCGCATGTCGAGGGCGGGCCGCTCGGCCGCGCCATCGACCTCCTCGCGCTCGAGGCCGCCCTCGCCGCGCTCGCCGCCGACCCGACGCTGCGGCTCTCCGTGAACATGTCGCCGCTCTCGATGGGCGACGCCGACTGGCTCGCCGCCATCGCCGCCGCGGCCGCCCGCGACCCCCGCGTCACCGCCCGGCTGATCGTCGAGGTCACCGAGACCGCCGCCCTCGTCGACCCCGGCCTGACGCGCGACTTCATGGACCACGTCCGCGGCTTCGGCTGCGCCTTCGCGCTCGACGACTTCGGCGCCGGCGCGACCGGCTTCCGCCACTTCCGCGACTTCCGCTTCGACATGGTCAAGATCGACGGCGCCTACGTGCAGGGCGTGGCGCGCTCGGCCGATTCCCGGGCGCTGGTCGACTGCCTCGTCCGGCTCGCCCGGCACTTCGACATGACCGTGGTGGCCGAGCGGGTCGAGTGCGACGCCGACGCCGACTGCCTGCGCGCCGCCGGCGTGGACTGCCTGCAGGGCTACCGCTACGGCCGCCCCGCCGCCCTGCCGGCGATGCCCCCGGCCGAGGAGCGCCGCCGCGCGGGCTGACCGCGCGGCCCCGCTCAGCCGTCCTTGACCAGCTTGTTCAGCTGCTGCTGCATGGCGGCGAGCTGCTCCTTGAGCTCGTCGAGCTCGACGTCCTTGGCGGCGATCCGCCCCGGCGCGCCCTTCTGCATCCCCGCGGTGAACGGCGCGAACATGCGCATGGCGTTCTCGAACCACTCCATGTTGGTCCGGGCCAGCGCCTCGAAGTTCGCCAGCGCCGGATTGGCCTCGAAGGCCTTCTGGACCTGCTCGCGCATCCGCTCCTGGTTCTTCGCGAAGGTCTCCATCGAGGCGTCGAGATAGCCCGGCACGAAGCCCTGCAGCGTGTCGCCGTAGAGGCGGATCAGCGAGCGCAGGAAGTTCGCGGGCAGCATGGTGTTGCCCTCCTTCGCCTCTTCCTCGAAGATGATCTGCGCCAGCACGCCGCGGGTGATGTCCTCGCCCGTCTTGGCGTCGTTGACCACGAAGTCCTGCCCCTCGCGCACCATCTGGGCGAGGTGGTCCAGGGTCACGTAGCTCGATTTCGCGGTGTTGTAGAGCCGCCGGTTGGCGTACTTCTTGATGATGATCGGCTCGTCCGCCACGTCGTCCTTATCGGTCAAGCGACTGTCTCCTGCGAGGGGCGGTCCCTTCCGCCACATTAGCGAGACGGGATGAGATGGCGCAACCGATTTCCGCAACTGCGAAAATGCCCGCGGAGGGCGCGGCTTCGCCCGACGCCGACGCCCGGGCCGAGGACCCTGCGCGGCGGGCGGCGGCCTATGTCGATCTCTGGGAGCGCCACCTGATGCATCTCGCCGCGCAGGGCGCGCCGCTGCCCCGGCCGCCGGACCGGCCGGCCGCGCAGGCGACGCGCCCGCCGACGGGCCCGGCGACCGACGAATGACCGCCCCGCACCGACGCGGCGAGCCGAGCCCGCTCGCCTTCCACCTCTCCACCGCGCTCGCGGCCTACGCCCAGGCGCTGCTCGCCGCGCCCCGCGCTCACGAGGCGAGCTTCCCCTGGAGCCCGCACCTCGCCGCCGAGGCCGCGGCGCTCGGGCCGGACCTGGACCGGGTCGCCGTCGCCCGCGAGATCGGGGCCCGCCTCTCGGCCATGCTGCGCGGCGTCGAGGCCTGGCAGGCGCATCCCTATCGCCGCGTCCTCGCCGACCCGCCCGTCGTCTGGTCGGCGGGGGGCGCCCGGCTCCTCGACTACGGCCAGGCGCCGGAGGCGACCGATCCGGACGGCCCGGCCGTCCTCGTCATCCCGAGCCTGATCAACCGCGCCTACATCCTCGACCTCGACCGGCCCTGGTCGATGCTGCGCTGGCTGGCCGGGCAGGGGCTGCGGCCGCTCCTGCTCGACTGGGGCGCGCCGGGCCGGGCGGAGGCGGGCTTCGCCCTCGACGACTACGGCGCCCTCCGCCTCGAGCCGGCGCTCGCGCAGGCGCGGGCGCTGAGCGGCCGGCCCGTGGCGCTGATCGGCTACTGCATGGGCGGCACGCTGGCCGCCGGGCTGGCCGCGCGCCGCCCCGAGGGGATCGCGGCGCTGGCGATCCTCGGCTCGCCCTGGGACTTCGTCTCGGCCCGCGGCTTCGCCGGCCAGCTCCGCGCCATGGTGCGCGCCTCCGGGGCGGACCGGATCGAGCGCCAGCTCGACACGCTCGGCGAGGCCTTCGGCTTCGTGCCGGTCTCGACCTTCCAGGGCCTCTTCGCGCTGGTGAGCCCGGTGCAGGCGACGCTGAAGTTCCAGCGCTTCGCCCGCCTCGACCCGGCGAGCGCGGCGGCGCGCCACTTCGTCGCCCTCGAGGACTGGCTCGCCGACGGCGTCGCCATGCCCGCGCCCGCCGCGAAGAACCTGCTGGTCGACTGGCAGATCCACAACGCCACCGCCGCCGGCCGCTGGCGCTTCCTCGGCGCGCCGGTCGATCCGGCCGCGATCCGCGCCCCCGCCCTCGTCGTCGCCGGCACGCGCGATTCGATCGCGCCGGCCCCGCTGGCGCTGCCGCTGGCGCGCGCCATTCCCGGCGCCCGCGCCCTGGAGCCGCGCGCCGGCCATGTCGGCATGATCGTCGGCAGCCTCGCCCTCGAGGAGGTCTGGCGTCCGCTCGCCGCCTTCCTCCACGCCCACGCCGCGCCGGCGGCGCGCGCCTCCTTCCCGGCCGCGTGAGCCGCCGCGAGCCGCGATTGACAGCCGCCCGAGCCCGCGGGTAACCCGGACGCGCCCGGCCGGAGCCGGCGCCCCCGCAGGGAAGGAGCACCCGCGAAATGGCCGACCTGATCGCCGTCGTCTTCGAATCCGAGGCCAAGGCCGAGGAGGTGAGGAACAAGATCCTCGAGATGAGCAAGGACTACCTGATCGACATCGGCGACGCCGCGATCGCGGTGAAGACCGCCGACGGCAAGGTCAAGCTCAACCAGCTGATGAACACCACCGCCGCCGGCGCGGCCGGCGGCAGCTTCTGGGGCCTGCTGATCGGCGTCCTCTTCCTCAACCCGCTGGTCGGCGTCGCGGCCGGCGCCGCGGGCGGCGCCATCGCCGGCGCGCTGACCGACGTCGGCGTGAACGACAAGTTCATGAAGGAGCTCGCCGCCCACGACATCCAGCCGGGCGAGGCGGTGCTCTTCGTCCTCGTGAAGCGCGTCACCGGCGACAAGGTGCTCGAGCAGCTCAAGGGCGTCGGCGGCCGCATCCTGCAGACCTCGCTCGACCACACCCGCGAGGAGGCGCTGCGCAACGCGCTCGCCGGCCACGTCGCCGCCGCGGCCCCGCAGGCCTGAGCGCGCCGATCCGCCGAGGGCGGCGCGGTCCCCCGCACGGGGCTGGACCGCGCCGCCCGGCGACGCTACTCTCCGCCCCCGCACGCAGCGGCGCCCGGACGCGCAAGATCCGGGGGGTGCGGCGGCACGGGCAGATCACGAGGTGAAGGAATGAAGCTGAGACCCGCATGGGCGGCCCTCGCCGGCGCCGCCATCGCGCTGTCGGCATGCGCCGACATGACGCCGGAGCAGAAGCACGAGATGGGCTGCGTGGCGGGCACCGCCAGCGGCGCGGTGCTCGGCGGCCTCGCCGGCTCGCTGATCGGCGGCGGCACCGGCCAGCTGATCGCCACCGGCGCCGGCGCCGCGATCGGCGGCTTCGCCGGCAACCGGCTCACCTGCGGCTGAGGAGGACACCGACATGCGCAGGACCCTGACCCTCGCCGCCGCGACGCTCGCGCTCTCCGCCGGCCTCGCCGCCGCCCAGGACGCCGCCGCGCCGGCCGCGGGCGTCACCGACGCCCAGCTCGCGGCGGTCGACACCGACAAGGACGGCGCCGTCAGCCAGAACGAGTTCGTCGGCGCGCTGACGAAGATCTTCAAGGCCCTCGACGCCGACGCCAACGGCGCGGTGACCTGGGCCGAGGCCGAGGGCAAGCTCGCCCGCGAGCACTTCGACGCCTTCGACGCCAACAAGGACGGCAAGGTCACGCCGCCCGAGGTCGACGCGCAGGCGAAGTCCGACTTCGCCGCCGGCGACCAGGACAAGGACGGCGCGCTCAACTGAGCCCGCCCCGGCCGGCCCCCCATCGCGGGGCCGGCCTTGCCGGCCTCCTCGCCTTTCCGCGCGATCCCGTCGGTTTCCCGGCGACCGCGCTCGCCGCGCCCGGGCGCGGCCCGCACCGGACGGCCGCCGCGGCCCGGGAAAGCTGGCCACGCCTCCGCCTTCTCCCTTTCCGCACGATTCCATCCGCTTCCCCGCGACCGCGCTTGCCGCGCGCCGCGCCGGCGCCGCACACTCCCGCCGCCCGCACCGGCCGGCCGGCAGCCGCGGCCCCCGCGGCGGGCGTTTGCGTGACGTCCCCCGTCGCGCCCTGCCGGGAGAGCCCGCGATGACCTGCGCCCCGAGAACCCTAGCCGCCCTGCTCGCGTGCGCCTGCTGGGCGGCCTCGCCCGCCGCGGCCGAGGACCGCCTGCTTGACGAGACGGTGAATTTCTCCGGCGCGATCGCCTGGCTCGGCTCCGGCGCGCCCGGCATGATCCTCGGCGCGATCCGCGACGGCGAGACCGCGGTGGCGGGCTTCGGCGAGGCCGCCGACGGCTCCGGCCGCGCGCCCGACGGCGACACGCCGCTCCGGATCGGCTCGATCTCCAAGGCCTTCTGCGGCGACGTCGCCGGCGGCCTCGCCGTCGAGGGCAAGCTGCGCCTGACCGACCCGCTCGCCGCCCATCTCCCCGGCTGGACCGTGCCGGAGAAGGACGGCCGCACCCTGCGCCTCATCGACCTCGCCACCCAGTCCTCCGGCCTGCCCCGCGAGGTCCCCAACCAGACCGGCGGCACGCCCGAGGATCCCTTCGCCGGCAACACGCTTCAGCTCTCGCAGAAGGAGCTCGCCGCCGACCCGTTCCTGTTCGCCCCGGGCACGGGCGCGCTCTACTCCAACTGGGGCTTCGACCTCCTCGGCGCCGCGCTCGGCCATGCCGGCGGCAAGCCCTACGCCGAGCTGCTCGCCGAGCGCATCCTCGCGCCGAACGGCATGATCGAGACCCGGTTCGACCTCGCCCCCGGCGACGAGGCCCGCGCCATGCAGGGCCACGACTTCGACGGCTCGCCGATGCCCTTCGCGCCGACCCCCGAGACCATCCAGTGCGCCGGCGGCCTCTACACCACCGCGAACGACATGCTGAGGTGGCTGGCCTGGCACCTCGACGACCGCTCGGCCGAGGACGCCGAGTGGCGGCGTATGCTCCATGCCGGCTGGCTCTGGCGCGACGGGCTCTCGCCGGTCTCCGGCCTCGACGACGGCGGCGAGATGGCGGCGATGGGCCTCGGCTGGGTCGCGGTCGCGCCGGAGGGGAACCAGCCGATGCTCCTGCAGAAGACCGGCGGCCTGCAGGGCATCTTCTCCTACGTCGCCATCGTGCCGGCGCGGCGCACCGGCGTCTTCATCGCCATGAACCGGTTCAGCGTCGCCGGCTTCCCCGGCATGGTGGAGATGGCGAACGAGCTGGTCAGCTCGCTCACCCCGCGCTGACCCGCGCGGCCGCCAGCGCCTGCGGCAGGACCTCGGCCAGCACGTCGAGGTCGGCGGGGCGCCCCGCGCTCACCCGGATGCAGCGGTCCTGCGGCGCCACGAACGGCATCCGCACGAACACCCCGCGCTCGACCAGCCCGCGCAGCACCGCGCGGGCGAAATCCCCGTCGCGCCCGCAATCGACGGCGACGAAGTTCGTCGCCGAGGGCAGCGCCGCCAGCCCCTCCGCCGCGGCAATCGCCGCGATCCGCGCCCTGGCCGCCGCGACCTCGGCCCGGACATGGGCGAGCCAGCCGGCGTCGGCGAGCGCCGCCAGCGCACCGGCCTGTCCGATCCGGTTCACCCCGAAATGGTTCCGCACCCGGTCGAAGGCGGCGATCAGCCCCGGCTCGCCCAACGCGTAGCCGACCCGCGCCCCGGCGAGCCCGTGCGCCTTGGAGAACGTCCGCATCCGGATGACCCGCGCCTCGGCCATGTCGAGCGGCGGAACCACGCCCGCCGG
This sequence comes from Amaricoccus sp., assembly GCF_017993425.1. GTDB lineage: Bacteria > Pseudomonadota > Alphaproteobacteria > Rhodobacterales > Rhodobacteraceae > Amaricoccus. Next base: position 5,376 of record NZ_JAGOMQ010000057.1, on the reverse strand, counting down.
CGCGAAATCGGCATAGGCCTCATCGAGGCACAGCACCGCCCCCTCCGGCAGCCCGGCGGCCAGCGCCTGCACCTCCGCCGCCGACCGCCAGCTCCCCATCGGGTTGTCCGGGTTGGCGAGGTAGACGAGCCGCGCCCCCGTCGCCCGCGCGAGCGCCAGCAGCGCCTCCGGGTCCTCGGCGTCGTCGCGATAGGGCGCGGCGTGCAGCACGCCCCCGAAGCCGGTCACGTGATAGCCGAAGGTCGGATAGGCCCCGTGCGAGGTCACCACCGGATCGCCGGGCGCGACCGTCAGCCGCACCAGGCAACCGAGCAGCCCGTCGATCCCCTCGCCCAGCGTCACGCTGGCCATGGCGACCCCGTGATACGCCGCGATGGCGGCGCGCAGCTCCCAGCCCTCCGGGTCGCCGTACATCCACGCGCCCGCCGCCGCCTCGGCCATCGCCGCCACCGCCCGCGGCGACGGCCCGAACACGCTCTCGTTCGCCCCGAGCCGCGCCCGGAACGCCGCCCCCCGCGCCCGCTCCTGCGTCTCGGGCCCGACGAACGGAACCGACGCCGGCAGGCTCGCCGCCAGCGCAGTCAGCCGCGCCGTAGCCCTCGCCGCCGGCTCCTTCCAGCTCACATCCGCCACATCCGCCTCCCCTCTGCGCGCGGCGGCGACCCTAGCGCCGCGCCCCCGGCGCCGCCAGTCCGCTAACCAACCGGCGCAGCGCGGCGCCGCGCCCGGCGACGCCTGTGCGATCCTGCCCTCGGGGTGGCGACGATTCGATACGAATGTGCCGGATCGCAACGGGGAGGCGCGGGCGATGGAGCGGAGCTTTCGGCATGGCGTGGCGGGTCTCGCCCTCGCCGCCACGTTGGCCCTCCCGGGCATGGCGGCGGCCGAGGCCTATCGCGGCAAGGCCGCGCAGGCGCTGCGCTGCGCCGCCTATGTCGGCATGACGGCCCATCTCATGCGCGAGGCGGGCGAGATCAGCCGGACGGACTACGACACCCTGCAGGACTTCGCCGTCCATCTCCTGATGGAATGGGTGCCCTCGGACGATCCGATGCCCGCCTACCGCGCCGCCCTCGACGAGCTGTCGACGTCGGGCGAGACCTACCGCCGGTTCGTGAGGCACGCCGACTACTGCATCGCGACCTTCGGCTGACCCCGGACCGCCGCCCGCCCTCGCCCTTGCGCGACGGAAGGTGATGGACCCCGACAGACCGGCCTCGCGCCCTCGCCGCGGCGCGAGCGCGAGGCGCCTCCCCGGGCTCCGCCCGGAGGCCCTTGCAGGGCGGGAGGCGAGGGCCCCGACAGACCGCCCCCGCGCCTTGGCGGGACAGGTGGGCGAGGGGCCCGCCCACGCAATAATGCACACTCCACGACGCCTGCCTGCTGGATCACGGGGCGCGCGCGCCGAGCGACCGAAGCGGGCTTGCCCGCGAGGCCCGGCGCGACAAGCGAAAGCATTGCTTTCGCCGCGCCGACGGCTGGAGCGCGGTTGCGCGCGGAAGCCGTGAGGGGCGCAGATTTCTGCGGAAGCGCGCAATCCGTCCGTGAGCGCCCCGGCGAGCGCGGAATCGCGCTCGCCCCCCGAGGGGCGATCGCGGACGGATTTGCCACGGGTCAAATCCGTCTGGCGTCACGCGTCGCGACCTGCTTCCGGCCGGGCTTCGGCTCCACTGTCGTGCAGTGTGGCAATAATGTTGCTGATTTTTTATTCTCATTCAGATTCAGACGGTTGCCCCATGTCCTACTGTGGGACATTTCCTCGCATCCGCCACGGGGCTCCGTCCGGGCGGTCTGCGAAAGCCGCGGGCGTCCAGAACCGAGGCCGCGAGGCGCCCTCCGCCCCTCCCGCTTGCGGACATCACCGGCCGCGATCGAGCCCCGTAGCCGCCTATCTCGCCGCATCCAGCGGCGAGAAGGCGTAGATCTCGTCGAGCGCCTTCACCATCAGGGTATTGGCGGTAGGGGCGCCGTCGAGATCGAGCGTCAGGTTGGTCCAGATGACCAGCGTCACGTCGTTGACCGGATCGCGGCCCATGAAGGACTGGTACCCGGGCATCTCGCCCTCGTGGTAGTAGATCGTGTTCGAGCCCCAGCCGAGCGTCAGGATCCCGAAGCCGTATTTCTGCATCGCCGGCTCGCCGGGGACCGGGGCCTCCGGGCTCTCCAGCCACTGCTTCTGGAATGCCGCGTCGAGCGCCCGGCCGCCGACCAGCGCCTCCATCCAGGTCGCGAGGTCGTCCGCCGTCGAGATCACGCCCCCGGCGGCGAAATAGGCCGACGGGTTCTGCCACGTCGCATCCTCGGGCGCGAGCGCGCCCGCCTTCGCCGCCGCCACGAGCTCCGCCGGATAGGGCGCATCGACCAGGGCGTAGCCGGGGCCGCCGTAGATGTAGCCATGCGCCAGCGGCTCCGGCAGGGCGACGGAACCAGGCGCCGGCAGCGCGGTGTCCCGCATCCCGAGGGGCCTGAACAGGCGCTCCCGGAAGACCGCCGCCAGCGGCTTGCCGTCGACCTTCTCGGCGACGAGCCCGAGCAGGTAGTAGTTGGTGTTGTTGTAGGCGTAGGCGGCCCCGGGCGCGAACGCCGGCGGCCGCGCGAAGGCCATGCCGAGCACCTCCGCCGCGGTCCAGACCTTGCCCGGGTCCGCATCGAGGCTCGCCGCCAGCTCCGGCGCGTCGGTGAAGTTGAAGAGGCCCGAGCGCATGGTCAGCAGCATCCGCAGGGTGATCCGGTCGCCCTCCGGCACGCCCTCGACATAGGCCGAGACCGGGTCGTCGAGACCGAGCCGTCCCTCCTCCGCCATCTGCACGATGACCGCCGCCGTCATGGTCTTGGTATTCGAGGCGGCGCGGAAATGCGTGTCCGCGCGCGGCGGGTCGGCCTTGCCGAGCTCGTTCGTGCCGTAGCCGAAGACCACGTCGCCCTGCGGCGTCGAGAGCAGGAACATCGCGCCTGGCAGGCCGAGCTCCCGGGCGAGGCCCTCCATCTCCCGCTTGAGCTCCGCCGGATCGATGACCTTCAGCCCCGGCGTGTCCGCCGCCGCCGTCCCGCAGGCCACGACAGCCGCGGCCGCCACGATACCCCTCCGCATCCGGCCCTCCCTCGCCCGGTCGACCCCGGCGAGATTGCCTGAAACCTGTGCCCCTGTCTGCGGCGACCGGCGCCCCGACCGGCGCCCCGACCGGCTCAGGCGCTCGCCCTGGCCGCCTTCGCCGGCGGCGCGGCGAGCTGCGCGAGATCGCGCGCGATGGCGAAGGCGCCGACCAGCCGCGCCCGGTCGTCGGCCCAGTCGCGGCGCAGCACGATGCGGTTGTCCTTGATCTTCGCCGCGCCCTTCTGGTCCTGCAGGAACTGCACCAGCCCGGCCGGATTGGCGTAGCGGTCGCCGTGGAACGTCACCGTCGCCCCCTTCGGTCCGCCGTCGAGCCGCGCGATCCCGGCCCGCTTGCACAGCGCCTTGATCCGCACCACCGTCATCAGCGTGTCGACCTCGGCCGGCAGCGGCCCGAACCGGTCGATCAGCTCGGCCGCGAATCCCTCCATCTCGACCTTCTTCTCCAGCGCCGACAGCCGCCGGTAGAGCCCGAGCCGCACGTCGAGGTCGGGGACATAGGCCTCCGGGATCAGCACCGGCACGCCGAGGTTGATCTGCGGCGACCATTCGCCCTCGTCGGCCATCTCCACCTCGCCGGAGCGCAGCTTGGCGATCGCCTCCTCCAGCATCTCCTGGTAGAGTTCGAACCCGACCTCGCGCACCTGCCCCGACTGCTCCTCGCCGAGGAGGTTGCCGGCGCCGCGGATGTCGAGGTCCTGCGAGGCCAGCGTGAACCCCGCCCCGAGGCTGTCAAGCGCCCCGAGCACCCGCAGCCGCTTCTCCGCCTGCGGCGTCAGCTTCTTGCGCGGCTCGGTCATGAAGAACGCATAGGCGCGCAGCTTCGACCGCCCCACCCGCCCGCGGATCTGGTAGAGCTGGGCGAGCCCGAACATGTCCGCCCGCTCGACGATCAGCGTGTTCGCCGCCGGGATGTCGAGCCCGGACTCGACGATCGTCGTCGAGACCAGCACGTCGTACTTGCCGTCGTAGAAGGCGTTCATCCGCTCGTCGAGCTCGGTCGCCGCCATCTGCCCATGGGCGACGACGAAGCTCACCTCCGGCACGTTCTCCCGCAGATACGCCTCCACCTCGCCGAGATCGGCGATCCGCGGCACGACGTAGAAGCACTGCCCGCCGCGATACCGCTCGCGCAGCAGCGCCTCGCGCACCGTCACCGGGTCGAACTCGCTCACATAGGTGCGGATCGCCAACCGGTCGACCGGCGGCGTCGCGATCAGGCTCAGCTCCCGCACCCCCGACAGCGCCATCTGCAACGTCCGCGGGATCGGCGTCGCCGTCAGCGTCAGCACATGCACGTCCGAGCGCAGCGCCTTCAGCCGCTCCTTGTGCGCCACCCCGAAATGCTGCTCCTCGTCGATGACGAGCAGCCCGAGACTGGCGAAGCGCACCCCCTTCGCGAGCAGCGCGTGGGTGCCGACGACGATCTCCACCTTCCCCCGCGCCAGGTCGTCCCGCGTCTCCGCCGCCTCCTTGGCCGAGACGAAGCGCGACAGCTGCCGCACCCGGATCGGCAGGCCGCGGAACCGCTCGGAGAAGCTCTTGAAATGCTGCCGCGCCAGCAGCGTCGTCGGCGCGATCACCGCCACCTGCACCCCCGACATCGCCGCGACGAAGGCCGCCCGCAGCGCCACCTCGGTCTTGCCGAAGCCGACGTCACCGCAGATGAGCCGGTCCATCGGCTGACCGCTCTCCATGTCGCCGAGCACGTCGGCGATCGCCGCAAGCTGGTCCTCGGTCTCGGCATAGGGAAACCGCGCGCAGAACTCGTCCCAGACGTGGTGCTCCGGGGGCGTCAGGATCGCGCCCTTGCGGAGCGCCCGCTCCGCCGCCACCCGGATCAGCCGCTCCGCCATGTCGCGGATGCGCGCCTTCAGCCGCGCCTTCTTCGCCTGCCACGCCCCGCCGCCCAGCCGGTCGAGCAGCCCCTCCTCGTGCCCGTAGCGGCTGAGCAGCTCGACGTTCTCGACCGGCAGGTAGAGCTTGTCGCCGCCCGCGTACTCGATCCGCAGGCATTCATGCGGCGCGCCCATCGCGGTGACGGTCTCGAGCCCCTGGTAGCGCCCGACCCCGTGGTCGACATGCACGACCAGCTCGCCGGCTGAGAGCCCCGCCGCCTCGACGAGGAAGTTCTCCGCCCGCCGCCGCCGCCTCGGCGCCCGGATCAGCCGGTCGCCGAGCACGTCCTGCTCGGCGATCACCGTCAGCCCCTCGGCCTCGAAGCCCCGCTCCAGCGGCCACACCGCCAGCGCGAGCCCGCCCCC
>NZ_JAGOMQ010000056.1 GCF_017993425.1 Amaricoccus sp. | reverse complement strand
GCCTGTGGCGCCGCCGCGCCGCCGCCGCGCCCGGGACGATCGCCGGACTTGAAAATGACGCGCTGCAACGATAGCCAGACGGGGCCGGAGGCGCGTGGGGGACGTCGCCCGAGTCGTAGGCGGACCGAGCCAGCCCAGCCGCCCCATGGGGCAGGCGGGCCCGCAGAGGCGCGACGAGGGGGTTCCACACATGCTGAACGGGCACGGGCATGTTAAGCATGCTCGCGTTTCGATGATGGACCGCGACGGGGGTCTGGGCGAAGTTGCGGCAAGTGAGTGAGTGGGTGCCATGTTGAAGAGTCGCGGGTTCAAGATCTTCCGGCAGTTCGAGCCGAGCCCGGTCCCGATGCCGGACGGGCGCGAGGACACCACGGTCGCCATCGTCGGCGCCGGGCCCGTCGGGCTCGCCATGGCGCTCGATCTCGGCCGGCGCGGGCATTCGGTCGTCGTGCTGAGCCGGCTCGACTTCGTGGCGCAGGCCTCGAAGGCGATCTGCTTCTCCAAGCGGACGATGGACATCTTCGACCGGCTCGGCGTGGGCGACGCCATCATGGAGAAGGGCCTGACCTGGGAGGTCGGCAAGATCTTCTGGCGCGACGAGGCCGACCCGGTCTACCGCTACGACACCCGCCCGCTCAAGGACCAGAAGCGGCCGGGCTTCATCAACATCCAGCAGTACTACGTCGAGGAGTTCCTGATCGAGGCGCTCGCCGGCCTGCCGAACGTGGCGATCCGCTGGGGCCACAAGGTCGAGGCGGTGACGGCGATGAACGACGGGGTCGACCTCGCCGTCACGGCCGCCGGCGGGGCCTACCGGCTGCGCGCCGAGTGGGTGATCGCCTGCGACGGCTCGCGCTCGACGGTGCGCCGCGAGCTCGGCCTCGACTTCGACGGGCGGGTGTTCCAGGACAACTTCCTGATCGCCGACATCCGCATGAAGCACGAGATGCCGATGGAGCGGTGGTTCTGGTTCGATCCGCCCTTCAACCCCGGCCAGTCGGCGCTGATGCACAAGCAGCCCGACGACGTGTGGCGGCTCGACTTCCAGCTCGGCTGGGACGTCGACCGCGAGGCGGCGGTGCAGCCGGAGAACGTCGAGCCCTACGTGCGCGCCATGCTCGGCGACGACGTCGAGTTCGAGCGCGAGTGGTACAGCGTCTACACCTTCCAGTGCCGGCGCATGGACCGCTTCGTCCACGGCCGCACGATCTTCGCCGGCGACGCGGCGCATCTCGTCTCGCCGTTCGGGGCCCGCGGCTGCAACGGCGGCTTCGCCGACGTGGACAACCTCGGCTGGAAGCTCGACCTCGTCATCCGCGGCACGGCCGGCGAGGCGCTGCTCGAGACCTACGACGCCGAGGCGACCGCGGCCGCCGAGGAGAACCTGATGCACTCGACGCGCTCCTCCGACTTCCTGACGCCGAAATCGGTGGCGAGCCGGGCGCTGCGCGACGCGGTGCTGGAGCTGGCGCGCGACCACGACTTCGCCCGGCCGCTGGTCAATTCCGGCCGGCCCTCGACGGCGATCGTGTTCGACAGCCCGCTCTCCACCCCGGACGCCGAGGCCTGGGACGACGGCGTCGCCCCCGGCTCGGTGGTGGTCGACGCGCCGCTCGGCGAGGGCTGGCTGCTCGACGCGCTCGGCGACGAGTTCACGCTGCTGAGCCGCGGCTGGGAGGGCAAGGCCCCGCACGGGCTGCGCGTGGTCGAGGTGAGCGACGAGGACCGGCTGGCGATCGACCGGCTCGGGCTCGAGAAGGGCGCGGCCTACCTGGTGCGGCCCGACCAGTACGTGGCGGCGCGCTGGAAGTCGTCCGTCCGGGCCGACGTCGACGCGGCGCTCGACCGGGCCATGGCGGCGTGATGGCGGGCCGGCTGAACCTCCAGCCGAACCTCGGCGGCGCGGACGAGGTCTACGAGGCGCTCGTCGGCCTGACCGACGGGCTCGACGAGACCGCCTGCCTGCGGGCGCAGGCGCGGCTGATCCTGATCCTGATCAACCACGTCGGCGACCGCGAGACCGTCCTCCAGGCCATCCGCCTCGCCCGCCGCACCGCCGCCGACCCGAAGGGCTGACGGCGGGGGGCCGAGACCCGGGCAGGACCGGCGCGGCGCGCGAGACGACCCGGCGGAGGTGTGTTCACGCGTGAATATTCGCTAAGTCATTGATTTTACGTGAGCGAACTTTGGCGAGATCTGACGCGCACACTGCACGACAGTGGAGAGGAAGCCCGGCCCGAGGCTGACCGCGACGCCGACGCCAGACGGATTTGACCCGTGGCAAATCCGTCCGCGATCGCCCCTGCGGGGGGCGAGCGCGATTCCGCGCTCGCCGGGGCGCTCACGGACGGATGGCGCGCTCCCGGAGAAATCGGCGCCCCTCACGGCTTCCGCGCCAACGCGCTTCAGCCGTCGGCGCGGCGAAAGCCGTGCTTTCGCCTGTCGCGCCGGGCCTCGCGGGCAAGCCCGCTTCGGTCGGTCGGCGCTCGCGCGCGCCCCGTAGATCCAGCAGAGCAGACAGGTGTCGTGTAGTGTGCCTGACGCGCCACGCTACGCGAGACCAGGGCCGTGCGCCCTCATGGCCAATCGCCGGCGATGCTGTCGGACGAACCCGAGCAGAAAATCATAGCACAGTCGTCAGCGCCGCATTTCGCGGCGCCGTTCGATTCACTTTGAAGTTGCGCCGCCCCCGCCCGAACCGCTCCGCGTCGAGCAGGTTGACATGCGCATGTCAACCTGCGGGCGCCGTCGCGAGGCGAGACGTCGCCGCGGGTCGACCCTTGCCGGCGCACGCGGCGCGTGCGCGGAGCCGGGTCCGGCGGGCGATCGGCCGAAGCCGTTCAGCCCTTGTAGAGCTCTCCATAGGTGTCGCGGAGCACGTTCTTCTGCACCTTGCCCATGGTGTTGCGCGGCAGGGCATCCACGAAGAGCACCCGCTTCGGCAGCTTGAACTTCGCCAGCCGCTCCTCCAGCCGCCTCAGCACGTCGGCCTCGCTCAGCTCGATCTTGCCGGTCGGGACGATCACCGCGGTGACGCCCTCGCCGAAGTCGCGGTGCGGCACGCCGATCACCGCGGATTCGAAGACGCCGGGGATCTCGTCGAGCTCGGCCTCCACCTCCTTGGGATAGACGTTGTAGCCGCCGGTGATGATCAGGTCCTTGCCCCGCCCGACGATGTGGACGTAGCCCCGCTCGTCGATGCGGCCGAGGTCGCCGGTGATGAAGAACCCGCTGTCGCGCAGCTCCGCCGCGGTCTTCTCCGGCATCCGCCAGTAGCCCTTGAACACGTTCGGGCCGCGGACCTCGATCATGCCGATCTCGCCCTGCGGCAGCGCCGCGCCGCTCTCCGGGTCGGTCACCACGATCTCCACCCCCGGCAGCGGCAGGCCGACGGTGCCGGCGACGCGGTCGCCGTCATAGGGGTTCGAGGTGTTCATGTTGGTCTCGGTCATCCCGTAGCGCTCGAGGATGGCGTGGCCGGTGCGCGCCTGCCATTCGCGGTGCGTCTCGGCGAGGAGCGGCGCCGAGCCGGAGACGAAGAGCCGCATCCGCGCCGTCGCCGCCGGCGTCAGCCCCGACTCCTCCAGCAGCCGCACGTAGAAGGTCGGCACCCCCATCAGCGCCGTCGCCCGTCCCATCAGCCCGAGGATGCGGCCCGCGTCGTACTTCGGCAGGAAGATCATCGAGGCCCCGGAGAACAGCGTCACGTTCGTCGCGACGAAGAGGCCGTGGGTGTGGAAGATCGGCAGCGCGTGGATCAGCACGTCCCGGGGCGTGAACCGCCAGGCGTCGATCAGCGCCCGCGTGTTGGAGACGAGGTTGCCGTGCGTCAGCATCGCCCCCTTCGACCGCCCCGTGGTCCCCGAGGTGTAGAGGAGCGCCGCGAGGTCGTCCGCCTCGCGCGCCGCCGTCTCGAACGCCTCCGGCGCCGCGGCGGCGGCGTCGCTCAGCGTGCCGCGCCCCGCGGCGTCGAGGGTGACGAGCCGCGCGCCCGCCCGATCGGCGGTCGGCTGGAGCGCCTCGGCCCGGGCCGGGTCGCAGACGAAGACCGCTGGCTCGGCGTCGCCGACGAAGTAGTCGATCTCCGCCGGCGTGTAGCCGGTGTTGAGCGGCAGGAAGACCCCGCCGGCGCGGACCGTGCCGAGATAGAGCACGATCGCCTCGACCGACTTCTCGACCTGCGCGGCGACCCGGTCCCCCGGCCGCACCCCGAGGCCCGCCAGCGCGTTGGCCATGCGGCCGGCGCGGGCGACGAGGTCGCCATAGGTGATCCGCTCGCCGGCGGCGGTCTCGATGGCGAGGGCCTCCGGGTCGGCGATGCCGTCGGCGAGGAGGGCGAAGAGATTGGCGTTCATGGCGTTCACCGAATGAGCGATGGGGTCAGGAGGCGGCGGCGGGCAGCGCCCGGCGCACCTCGTCGGAGGCGGCGATCCGGCCCTTCTCGGCCAGCGCCTCGTGGTTCTTCTCGATCTGACCGAGGTCGTAGAGGTAGTTGACCATCAGCCCGTGCGCCTGCCGGAGCCCGTTCGGCGAGACGTCGCCGAGGAAGTTCAGCCGCTCCAGCCGCGCGCCGTTGCCGAGGTGGAAGCGGGCCACCGGATCGACGGGGCGCCCGGCCCTGTCCTTCGCCTTGAGGAAGTAGTGCGCCGCGAGGGGCAGGAGCGCGGCGCGCACGACCTCGGCCTTCTCCGGGTCGAGATGCCAGCCCGGCTCGGCGACCAGCGCCAGCGCCGCGCGCGCCTCCGCCCCGATCAGCGCGCTCTCCGCCTCCGCCTCGCGCTTCAGCCAGGCGGCGAAGCCGGGCGCCGGCGAGAGGGTGACGAAGGTCTTCACGTTCGGCAGCTCGGCCTTCAGGTCCTCGACCACCTGCTTGATGAGGAAGTTGCCGAAGGACACCCCGGCGAGGCCCTTCTGGGTGTTGGAGATCGAGTAGAACACCGCCGTCGTCGCCTCCCGCGCCGCGATCGGCTCGCGCTCCAGGTCGAGGAGATCCGCGACGTTGTCGGGGATCGCCTGCGTGAGCGCAACCTCGACGAAGATCAGCGGCTCGTCGACCAGCTGCGGGTGGAAGAAGCCGTAGCAGCGCCGGTCGGACGGCTGAAGGCGGGCGCGCAGGTCGTCCCAGTTGCGGATGGCGTGGACGGCCTCGTAGCGGATGATCTTGTCGAGGATATGCGCGGACGTCGTCCAGTCGATGTGGCGCAGCACCAGGAAGCCGCGGTTGAACCACGACCCGAAGAGATGCGCGAAGTCGGCGTCGACGGTCCGCAGGTCGGGGCGCTCGCGCAGGCGGGGGAGCAGCTCCTCGCGCATCCGCACCAGCGCCGCGGTGCCGCCGGGCGCGAGGTTGACCCGGCGGAGCAGCTCCTGCCGCCGCGGCTCGGCCGCGGCGTGCAGGGCCTCGAGCGCGCCGGGGGCGTCCGTGCGGACCGCCGCCATCGCCGCCTCGACCGCGTCGCGGTCGGGGCCGAAGCTGTCGGCGAGGCTGGCGAGGAAGGCGAGGCGCGCCTCCGGGCCGGCGGCGTCGAAGGCGGCCACGAGGGCGCCGGCGAGCGCCACCCCGGAGGCCTCGCCGCGCCGCGAGAGCAGGAGCCCGGCCAGCTCGGTGAGGTCGGGCGCGGCCGTCGCGGCCGCCGGCTCGGGCCGGCCGAGGAGCTTGCGGCCGCGCTCGCTCAGCGTGTCGAGCAGGTCGCCGAGCAGGGCGGGCCGGCCGTGGCGGTCGGCGGGGACGGGCTTCGGCATGGGGGTCTCCCTTGGGGGCGCGGCGCGGTCGAGGCTCATCCCGGCACCACGATGAACAGGAGCCACACGACGACCGGCGCGACGACGGTGACGATGGCGCCGTAGCCGAGCAGCCGCCGGAAGAAGACCTGCCGGTCGACGCCCTGGGCGTTGGCGAGGACGAGCGCGCCGTTGGTCGAGAAGGGGCTGACGTCGACGATGGTCGAGGCGACGGCCATGGCGGCGATGAAGCCGATGGCGCTGACGCCGGCGCCCGATTGCAGGAACGGCACGGCGAGCGGGATCAGCGAGCCGAGGACCGCGGTCGAGGAGGCGAAGGCGGAGACGACCGCGCCGATGAAGCAGAGGAGGAGCGCGGCCAGCATCGGCGAGGCGAGCCCGGCGACGCTGTGGCCGACGAAGTCGATGGTGCCCATGTGCTCCAGCACCGCGACGTAGGTGGAGACGCCGGTGATCAGCATGATCTCGGGCCAGGCCACCTGGGTCATCGCCCGCTTCTGCATGTCGGGCGCCCAGAGCGCGAGGACGAGGCCGATCGAGAGCGAGACGAAGCCGATGTCGAGCTTGAAGGCGAGGACGAGGACGGCGAGGAGCGCGAGGCCCGCGAGCGTCACGACCTGGTAGAGGCTGCCGTCGCGCTCGCCGGTCGCCGGGTCGGCGGTGAGGCGGTTGGCGTCGCCCTGGCCGCCCTCGCGGGCGATCTGCGGGCTCAGGGCCTCGGCCTCGCTGTCGCCGAAGATCTGCGGGCCGGTGGCGGGGCGGGCGATCTCGATATGGGGGACGGTGATCGCGTCGCCCGTGGCGGCCGGGGCCGCCTGCATCAGCTTGCGGCCGCCGAGGACGAGGAAGAGCAGGAGCGCGACCGCGGCGTTGACCGCGAAGCTCGCCGCGAAGGTGGTCATCGGCGAGAGCGGCAGCCCGGCCTTGGCGACGACGCCGTTGGTGATGCCGCCATAGATCGAGATCGGGGAGAAGCCGCCGGCCTGCGCGCCGTGGACGACCATCAGGCCCATCAGCATCGGCGAGATCTGGTAGCGGAAGGCGAAGCCGAGGGCGATGGGCGCGATGATGGCGACCGCGCCCGGGCTGACCGCGCCGACGGCGGTGAGGAGCGCCGAGATGCCGAACATGATCCACGGGATCGCGGCGATGCGCCCCTTGACCGCGCGGACCGCGAGGCGGACCAGCCAGTCGATGGTGCCGTTGTTCTGGGCGAGCGCGAACAGCCAGGTGATGCCGACGAGGGTCAGGAAGAGGCCGCCGGGAAAGCCGGCGATGATGTCCTTGGTCGCCTGGCCGGCGAAGATCGTGCCGACGAGGAAGGCGCCGACGAAGGCGAGCACGCCCATGTTGATGGGCCAGAGCGTCGCGACGACGAACATCGCCACGAGCGCGTAGATGGATAGGAGCTGCGGGGTCATTCCGGGGGTTTCCTTCCCTAGCGATGCGTTCCCGTCGCCGCGGGGCGCCGGCATTTGTCCGTCTCGGAGCCGCTTCGGCGCGACTCTCACATGCACGTCGGGCTATCTTATACGCTCAAGGCATCGTGTTGTATATATCAAATTGCCATGTGGATGCGATTGGTGAATTCCTATATGGATGAGGCTGTTGGATCGGGAGGGCCCGCGGGTGAGCACGGTGCCGAACACGCTGCGGATTCGCCGGGCGCTGGAGAACGCCATCGTCGACGGCCGCTATCCGCCGGGATCGCGACTCGATCCCGAGGCGCTGGCGGCGGAGTTCGAGTGCTCGCGCACGCCGATCCGCGAGGCGTTGCAGCAGCTCGAGGCCTCCGGGCTGGTGCGGGTGCTGCCGAAGCGGGGGACCTACGTCTCGGAATGGACGGCGGCCGAGCTCGCCGAGCGGTTCGAGGTGATGGCGGAGGTCGAGGCGATGTGCGCCCGCCTCGCGGCGCGGCGGATCACCGACGCCGAGATGGCGGAGTTCGAGGCGGTCCACGCCGCCTGCCGCGAGCTGGCCGAGGCGGGCGACGTCGAGGCCTATTACCTGCGGAACTCGGACTTCCACCACTGCGTCTACCGCGCGACGCACAACGCCTTCCTGGAGCAGCAGGCCTCGCGGCTCCACGCGATGCTCCAGCCCTACCGCCGGATGCAGCTCCAGGTCCGCAACCGCATGGCCCGCTCCTTCGCCGAGCACGACGCCGTGGTGGCGGCGATCCGCGCCGGCGACCCCGAGGCCGCCGCCGCCGCGATGCGCGACCACGTCGTCATCCAGGGCGACCGCTTCCACGACCTCCTCGCCGCGCTTCGCCAGGGCGAGCGCGCCGCGGCGGGATGACGAGAGGGAGCCATTTCTGACGGAAGCCATGGTCAGGTCGGGAATGGCAGAAGAAACCGCCAAGCGGAGGCGCGCCTGGAAATTGCACGAATTTGCGCGCAAATATATTTCGAAATATTTTGAATATAAACGGTGAAAATCATTGCATCGTTATCAGCGCCGCATTTCGCGGCGCCGTGCGACTCACTTCGAGGTTCCGCCGTCCCCTGCCGCTACCGCTCCGCGTCGAGCCGGGTGACATGCGCATGTCACCCGGCGGGCGCCGTCGCGGGACGGACCTCGCCGCTCGGGTGGCGGAGACGCCGGCCGGGCAGGTCGGGAACTTTCGTCGCGCGGCGCGCAGCCCCGCGTCAGTAGGGCAGCCCGACGTAGTTCTCGGCCAGCGCTGTGCGGGCCGCGGTGGAGGAGAGGGTGTAGGCGAGCTCGGCGTCGTGGATGCGCCGGCCGAAGGCGTCGTCCTCGGCGAAGGTGTGCAGCATGGTGGTCATCCACCAGCTGAACCGCTCGGCCTTCCAGATGCGGGCGAGCGCCCGGTCGGAATAGGCGTCGAGCCCCGCGTCGGAGCGGTCGAGGTAGTGCTCGCGCAGCCCGTCGAACAGGTAGCGCACGTCCGAGGCGGCGAGGTTCAGCCCCTTCGCCCCGGTCGGCGGCACGATGTGGGCGGCGTCACCGGCGAGGAGCAGCCGGCCGAACCGCATCGGCTCGGCGACGAAGCTCCGCAGCGGGGCGATCGACTTCTCGAAGGACGCTCCCGTCACCACCGCGTCGGCGACCTCCGCCGGCAGGCGGCGGCGCAGCTCGTCCCAGAAGGCGTCGTCGGACCAGTCCTCGACATGGTCGGTGAGCGGCACCTGAAGATAGTAGCGGCTGCGGGTCGGCGAGCGCATCGAGCAGAGCGAGAATCCGCGCGGATGCTTGCCGTAGACGAGCTCCGGCCGCACCGGCGGCGCCTCGGCGAGGAGCCCGAGCCAGCCGAACGGATAGACCCGCTCGAAGGTCCGCACCGCCTTCGGCGGGGCCGCCTTGCGGCTCACCCCGTGGAAGCCGTCGCAGCCGATGATGAAGTCGGCGTCCAGCCGGTGCGTGCCCCCGTCCTTCTCGTAGCTGATCCACGGCCTGCCGCGCACGAAGTCCCGCGGCGTGACGTGCAGCGCGTCGTAGATGCTCACGGCCCCGTCGGCCTCGCGCGCGTCCATCAGGTCGCGGGTCAGCTCGGTCTGGCCGTAGATGGTCACCCGCTTGCCGCCGGTGAGGCCGGCGAGGTCGATGTGCCGCAGCACCCCGTTCAGCGCGATGTCGAAGCCGTCATGCGGCAGCCCCTCGGCGTCGAGCCGGCGCGCGGCGCCGGCCTCGCGCATCATCTCGACCATGCCCTGCTCCAGCACGCCCGCGCGGACGCGGCCGAGGATGTAGTCGCGGTCGACCCGGTCGAGGATGACGTTGTCTATGCCCGCAAGCGTCAGCAGCCGCCCGAGCAGCAGGCCCGACGGCCCGGAGCCGATGATCGCGACCTGCGTGCGCATGGATGTCCTCCGCTCCTCCCCCCCTGTCATAGGTCCGGCGGAGCCTTCAACGAAAGCCGGCAGACGGGCCCCGGGTCACTCGAGCACGAAATACTCCTCGATCTGCCGCGCGGCCTCGCGGAGCGGCGGGAGGATCTCGGCCTCCATCTGGGCCGGGGTGAACCGGCTCGACGGGATCGAGACGTTGAGGGCGGCGATGACGCGGCCGCCGTGGTCGCGCAGCGGCACGGCGATGGAGCGGAGGCCGAGCTCCAGCTCCTCGTCGACGATCGAGAAGCCCCGGGCGCGGCAACGCTCGATCTCGGCGGCGAGCGCGGCGGGCTCGGCGATCGTCCGCGGGGTCAGCCGCTCCATCTCCACGCCGGCGAGGAAGGCGGCCCGCTCCTCCGCCGGCAGGTCCGCGAGGAGCACGCGGCCGAGCGAGGTGCACCAGGCCGGCAGGCGGACGCCGACATGGAGCGCGACGCTCATGATTCGCCGCCCCGGCACCCGCGCGACATAGACGATGTCGCGCCCCGAGAGCACCGCCACGGAGCAGGATTCCTGGAGCCGGGCCGACAGCGCCCGCATCGGCGCCGCGGCGCAGGACCAGAGGGTGGAGCCCTGCAGCCAGGCGCGCGCGAGCGCGAGGAGCCTCGGGGTCAGCCGGAAGGTCCGCCCTTCGAGCTCGACGTAGCCCGCGGCCTCGAGCGTCAGCAGGAGCCGGCGGGCGCCGGCGCGGGTGAGCTGCGCCGCGCTCGCGACCTCGGTCATCGTCATGCCGGCGGGGCGGGCCGACAGCACCTCCAGCACCGCGAGGCCGCGCTGGAGCGAGCCGACATGGTCGCGGGAGGGCCGCTCCGGATCGTTTTCGGATATGGCCCCAATCTGGAATGACATTCCGAAACTTCCCGTTGACAGAATCGCCCGGCCCCGGCATGTTCGCATACAGAATTTAAGTTCGCAATGCGAACAAGATCGGGCCGAATGGCCTTTGCAGTCGGAGGAGGAAGAATGAAGAGACGTCACGTGCTCGGCCTGGCCGCCCTGCTGGCGATGGGGGCCGCGCTGCCCGCCGCCCGGGCGCAGGACAGCGTCATCATCGCCAACATCGCCGAGCTTTCCGGCCCGGGTGCGACCTCGGGCGTGAACTGGCGCGACGGCGCCAAGATGGCGGTCGAGGAGATCAACGCCGCCGGCGGCATCCTCGGCAAGCAGGTCGAGATGCCGGAATACGACAGCCAGTCCGACGCGCAGACCTCGCGGGCGATGGTGCAGAAGGCGATCGACGAAGGCGCCTTCGCGCTGCTCGGCACGGTCTATTCGGGCTCGACCATCGTCAACATGCTGGTCGCCCAGCAGGCCGGGATCCCGCAGTTCACCGGCTCGGAGAGCGCGCGAATCACCGCGATGGGCAATCCGTTCATCTTCCGCACCTCGTTCGGCTCGCAGAAGTCGATGCCGAAGATCGCCCAGTACATGCAGGACGAGATGGGCGTGAAGAAGGTCGCCGTCGTCTGGGCCAACACCGAGTTCGGCAAGGCCGGCCACGAGGCGTTCACCGCCGAGATGGAGACGCGCGGCATCGAGATCACCGCCGACATCCCGACGGAGAACGCCCAGGCCGACTTCGCCGCCGACGTCGTCAAGGCCAAGGGCGCCGACGCCGACGCGATCTTCGTCTACCTGACCGAGGAGGAGAGCGCCCGCTTCCTGCGCGAGGCGCGCAAGCAGGGCGTCGACAAGCCGCTGGTCGGCGAGACGACGCTGATCGGCCAGAAGGTCATCGACCTCGCCGGCGAGGCCGCCGACGGCGCCATGGGCCATGTCGGGCTGACGCCGGACGCGCCGAGCCCGCAGGTGCAGAAGATGGCCGAGGCGTTCCAGGCCAAGTACGGCTACCGGCCCGACCACAACGCCATCAAGGGCTATATCGGCGCCTATGCGATCAAGTACGCCACCGAGCAGGTCGGCGAGTTCGACAGCGGCAAGATCGCCGAGCGCCTGCACGGCCTGAAGCTGACCGCCGCCGAGAACCCCGGCATCCTCATCGACGTGAGCTGGGACGACGCCGGCGAGGTCTCGCGCGAGAGCTATCTCGTCAAGGTCGAGGGCGGCAAGCAGGTCGTCACGGCGACGCTGCCCGCCAACTGATCCGCCTTCCCGGCCCGCCGCGGGGCGGGCCGCCTCCCGGTTCCGCCCGGGTCGCCGGATCGCTTCCGGCGCCCTTCGTCCGCTTGCGACCGAGGAAAGCATGACCGAGTTCATCCAGATCGTCCTGTCGGGTCTGGCGACGGGATCGATCTACGCGCTCGCCGCCATCGGCTTCACGCTGCTCTGGCAGGCGTCCCAGACCATCAACTTCGCCCAGGGGGAGTTCGTCATGCTGCCGGCGTTCTTCGCGCTGGTCGGGATGCACTGGCTCGGGCTGCCGTTCGTCGTGTCGCTCGCCTTCGCGATGCTGGTGTCGCTGCTGGTGCTCGGGCTCGCGTTCAAGAAGCTCGTCATCGAGCCGATGCTGCCGCACGGGTCGCTGCCGATCGTCATGGCGACGATCGCGCTCGGGCTGCTGATGAAGGAGAGCGTCAAGGTCTTCTACTCGGCCGAGGCGCAGCCCTTCCCGTCGCTGTTCTCGGACGCGCCGATCAACGTCATGGGCGCGGTGATCTCGGCGCAGGACATCGCCAACCTCCTGATCTCGCTCCTCGTCGTCGCGGCGTTGCAGCTGTTCCTCAACCGCACCCGCACGGGGCGGGCCATGCAGGCGACCGCGCAGAACCCGGGCGTGGCGCAGATCCTCGGGGTGAACGTGCAGCGGATGGTGCTCTACACCTTCCTGATCAACGCGGCCCTCGCCGCCGTCGCCTCGTTCCTGATCTCGCCGATCTACCTCGCCAAGTTCTCGAACGGCGAGTCGATCGGCCTCATCGCCTTCATCGCGGCCATCGTCGGCGGCTTCAACCAGATCCGCGGGGCGCTGGTCGGCGGGCTGCTGATCGGGGTCCTCGACAACCTCGCCGCCGCCTACGGCTCCGCCGAGTACCGCGCGGCGATCCCGCTGGTGCTGCTTATCGTCATCATCCTCGTCCGGCCGCAGGGCCTGCTCGGCACGGCCGAAGGGAGGACCGTCTGATGACCGCCCGCACCCTCGTCCTCGTCCTCCTCGGGGTCGCCGGGCTCGTCGTCGCGCCCCTCGGCCAAGGCAACTACATCATCTACGTGCTCTGCTCGTGGCTGATACTCTCGATCGCCGCCATGGGGCTCAACCTGACGCTCGGCTACGCCGGGCAGGTCTCGCTGGCGCAGGCGGCGTTCATGGGGATCGGCGCCTACACCACGGCGATCCTGACCATGGCGGGCGTCCACTGGATCCTCGCCGCGCCGGTCGCCATGGTCTTCTGCTTCATCGTCGGGCTCGGGCTCGGCTACCCGGCGCTGCGGGTCCAGCACCACTTCCTCGCCTTCGTCACCCTCGCCTTCAACACGCTGGTCTTCCTCGTGCTGCGCAACGAGGAGTGGCTGACGGGGGGCTCGCTCGGCCTCGCCGGGATCATGCGGCCGACGTTCCTCGGCGTCTCGACGATGTCGAACCTCTCCTTCTACTACTTCACCCTCGTCGTCTTCCTGATCGCCGCCTTCGCCTTCTGGTGGCTGGTCCACTCGCCCTGGGGCCGGGCCTTCAAGGCGCTGCGCGAGAACCCGGTCCGCGCCAACTCCCTCGGCGTCGACATCCGGCTGATCACGCTCCTCGCCTTCGCCATCGGCTCGGCCATGGGCGGCCTCGCCGGCGCGTTGCAGGCCCCGCTGGTGCAGTTCATCGACCCGCCCGCCTACGGCCTCGTCCACTCGCTGCGGCTGCTCCTGATGGTCGTCGTCGGCGGGGCCGGGTTCTACTTCGGGCCGATGCTCGGAGCGGCGCTCGTCATCATCCTGCCGGAGCTGCTGCGCGTCACCGACGAGTACTACCTGATGATCTACGCCGCCGCCGTGCTGGTGCTGATGATCTTCTGCCCCTCGGGCGTCATCGGCCTCTTCCGGCGGGCCGCCGCGAGATGGCGCGGCCAGCGGGTGCGCGGCGACCTCCAGCAGGGAGCGCAGCTGTGAACGCGCATTCCCCGATCGAGGCGGGCGCCGCGGGCGCGAGGCCGGTCCTGTCGGTCCGCGACGTCACCAAGGCGTTCGGCGCCATCAAGGCGGTCCAGGGCGTCAGCTTCGACGTCTACCCGGGCGAGATCCTCGGGCTGATCGGCCCGAACGGCTCGGGCAAGTCGACGCTCTTCAACTGCATCCTCGGGCAGTACCCGCCGACCTCCGGCGAGGTCTTCATCAACGGCGAGCCGACGCTCGGCAAGCGCGCCTGCGACCTCAACAAGCTCGGGGTGGGGCGCACCTTCCAGCAGCTCTCGGTCTTTCCCGAGATGAGCGTGATCGACAACATCATCCTCGCCGGCCAGGAGCACAAGGGCACCATGCTCTCGCGGCTCTTCGGCCCCTCGGACGCCGGGCTGACCGGGGAGGCCGAGCGGATGATCGAGTTCTTCCGCGCCGGCCACCTGCGCGACGAGAAGGCCGGCGCGCTCTCCTACGGACAGCAGAAGCTCCTCGACGCCGCCATGGCCTTCATGGCCGGGCCGAGCCTCGTCTTGCTCGACGAGCCGGCGGGGGGCGTCAACCTGACCATGCTCGCCTACCTCAAGGAGCGGCTGGTCGCCTTCAACGCCGAGCACGGGACCACCTTCGTCGTCATCGAGCACAACATGGAGTTCGTGATGTCGCTCTGCTCGCGCATCCTCGTCCTCGCCGAGGGCAGGATCATCGCCGAGGGTCCACCCGAGGAGATCCGGGCGAACCAGCAGGTGATCGACTCCTATCTCGGAGGCTGAGATGCTCGAGCTCGACAAGGTCTTCGGCGGCTACGGCAAGATCACCATCCTGAACGGGGTGAGCTTCCGGATCGGCAAGGGCACGATCACCACGGTGATCGGCCCGAACGGCGCCGGCAAGTCGACGGTGTTCAAGGCGATCTTCGGTCTCCTGAACATCCATTCCGGCCGCATCCTGCTCGACGGGCAGGAGGTGACGCGGGCGAGCCCGGCGCAGATGATCGCCCACGGCGTCACCTACGTGCCGCAGGGGCGCAACGTCGTGCCGAACCTCTCGGTGTTCCACAACCTCGAGCTCGGCGGCGTCACCGCGAAGGACCAGGGCCGGGTGAGGCGGCGGATCGACGAGGTGATGGACCAGTTTCCGATCCTGCGCCAGAAGGCCGACCAGCCGGCGATCGCGCTCTCCGGCGGCCAGCAGAAGCAGCTCGAGGTGGCGCGCGCGCTCCTGCTCGACCCCAAGCTCATCCTGATCGACGAGCCGTCGATCGGCCTGTCGCCCAACCTGGTGCAGGAGGTGTTCGCCACCCTGATGCGCCTCCGCGACCAGGGGGTGACGATCCTGATGGTCGAGCAGAACGCCAAGGCGGCGCTCGCCATGTCGGACTTCGGCCTCGTCCTCGAGCTCGGCCAGACGCGGCTCCAGGACCGGGCCGCCAGGCTCCTCGCGGATCCCCGCGTCGGCCAGCTGTTCCTCGGCGGCCATATCGAAGAAAGCGCAGCCCTGCCATGAGCGCCAAGCCCTGCATCATCTGCGTCGCCATCACCGGCTCGCTGCCGAGGAAGAGCGACAACCCCGCCGTCCCGGTCACCATCGCCGAGCAGGTCGAGTCGGCCCACGAGTCCTTCGAGGCCGGCGCCCGCATCGTCCATGCGCATGTGCGCGACGACCAGGGCGGGCCCACCCCGGACCCCGGCCGCTTCGCGGCGCTGCTCGAGGGCCTGCGCAAGCATGTGCCGGAGATGATCGTGCAGTTCTCCACCGGCGGCCGCTCCGGCGCCGGGCGGGAGCGCGGGGGGATGCTGTCGCTGCGGCCGGACATGGCCTCGCTCGCGGTGGGCTCGAACAACTTCCCGACCCGGGTCTACGAGAACAGCCCGGACCTCGTCGACTGGCTCGCCGCCGAGATGCTGACGCACGGGGTGAAGCCGGAGATCGAGGCCTTCGACCTCAGCCACGTCTTCCAGGCCGCCGCGATGGCCAGGGCGGGCGCGCTCGCCTCGCCGCTCTACGTGCAGTTCGTGATGGGCGTGAAGAACGCCATGCCGGTCGATCGCCCGGCCTTCGAGTTCTACATCGAGACGCTGCGGCGGCTCGCGCCCGACGCCGAGTGGTGCGGCGCGGGGATCGGGCGGCACCAGCTGACGCTCAACGAGTGGTGCGTCGGGCTGGGCGGCCATGCGCGGACCGGCCTCGAGGACAACGTCCGCATCGACCGCGACACCCTCGCGCCCTCGAACGCCGCCCTCGTGCGGCGGGTGGTCGAGCTCTGCGAGAAGCACGGCCGCCCGGTGGCGAGCCCGGCCGAGGCGCGTGCGCTGCTGCGGCTGCCGGCGCTGGAGACCGCGGGCCGGTAGCGCGGGTCCGGCTCCGCGGGAGGCGCGGCCGCCCGGTCGTCCGCTCGGCCGCGGCGCGGGCGTTGCTGCGCCTGCCGGTCGTGGAGGGCGCGGGCCGGCGGCGGCGGTGGGTCAGCTTCCGGTCGCGGCGGGGGGCTGGGGCTTTCGCGCGGGCTTGAAGGGGGCCATGCCGGCGCGGGCGAGGGCGTCGGCGCGCTCGTTCTCGGGGTGGCCGGCGTGGCCCTTGACCCAGGCCCAGTCGATCTCGTGGCGGGCGGCGGCGGCGTCGAGGCGGCGCCAGAGGTCCTCGTTCTTGACCGGCTTGCCGTCGGCGGTGCGCCAGCCGCGGGCCTTCCAGGCATGGATCCAGCGGGTGACCCCGTCGCGGAGATAGGCGCTGTCGGTGACCACGGTCAGCCGGGCCGGGCGGCCGAGCGCCTCGAGGGCGGCGATGGCGGCCATCAGCTCCATGCGGTTGTTGGTGGTCGCGGCCTCGCCGCCGGAGAGCTCGCGCTCCTTGAGGACGCGCTCGCCGTCGCGGGCGACGAGGATGGCGCCCCAGCCGCCGGGGCCGGGATTGCCGGAGCAGGCCCCGTCCGTGTAGGCGAAGAACTCGGCCACCGCGCCCGGGCCGCGCTCAGGCCGCGGGCTCGCGCAGGACGCGCGGCACCTTGAACTCGACGCCCTCGACGGCGGTCTCGACCATCTCCTCGGTCACGGCGTAGCGGGAGCGGAAGGCGTCGATCACCTCGCGCACCAGCTCCTCGGGCGCGCTCGCCCCGGCGGTGACGCCGACGGCGCGGACGCCGGCGAGGGCGCGCCAGTCGATGTCGGCGGCGCGCTGGACGAGCTGGGCGTAGCGGCAGCCGGCGCGGCGGCCGACCTCGACGAGACGGAGCGAGTTCGAGGAGTTCGGCGCGCCGATGACGAGGAGGGCGTCGATGCGGGGCGCCATCGCCTTGACCGCCTCCTGGCGATTGGTGGTGGCGTAGCAGATGTCCTCGCGGCCGGGGCCGACGATGGCGGGGAAGCGGGCGCGGAGCGCCTCGACCACCTCGGCGGTGTCGTCGACCGAGAGCGTGGTCTGGGTGATGAAGGCGAGCCGGCCGGGGTCGCGGGGGGCGATGCGGGCGACGTCGGCCACGGTCTCGACGAGGAGCACCTCGCCGGGGGGGAGCTGGCCCATGGTGCCGACGGTCTCGGGATGGCCGGCATGGCCGATCATCACCATCTGGAGGCCGTTGGCGTGGTGGCGGGCCGCCTCGTTGTGGACCTTGGAGACGAGGGGGCAGGTGGCGTCGACCCAGACCATGCGGCGGGCCTCGGCCTCGGCCGGGACGGCGCGGGGCACGCCGTGGGCGGAGAACACCACCGGCCGGTCGGGCGGGCAGTCGGCCAGCTCCTCGACGAAGACCGCTCCCTTGGCGCGCAGGCCGTCGACGACGTAGCGGTTGTGGACGATCTCGTGGCGCACGTAGACCGGGGCGCCCCATTTCTCGAGCGCCATCTCGACGATCTTGATCGCCCGGTCGACGCCGGCGCAGAAGCCGCGCGGGGCGGCGAGGTAGAGGGTCAGCGGCTCGGCCATCCGGGGGTTCCTTGGTCGCGGCGGACCCTAGTCGATCCTGCGGCGAGGGTGAAGGGCGCCTGCCCGCTCCGGCTGCGGCGACGGCGACGGCGAAATGTCCCACAGTGTGACGCCAATCATGGTGTTGATATTATTTGGCAATAAAATTATACACAGACTTATCCACAGGCCCGGAATGCATGTATGCCGCCGGGGGCGAGGTGCGAAGGCGGGGCGGCCGGGGTCGTGCCGGGCGGGCGCATCGGGCTCCGAATCCCCGGCGACGCGCCAGCTCCGCAGCGCCTGCCTGCCGCCACGCCGGAGGCGCCTTTGGCACGACGGCAGGCGCGCCGACGCTCCCTGGGAGATGTCGCCCGGCCCGGACGCCACCGCCGACGCGGGAGGGTCGGCGGGCCGGCCGGCCGGGGCGATCGGCCGGAGCCTGGCTCAGTCGTCGCTCGCCTCGGCGATGACGCGGGACGAGACCTGCTCGCCGCGGGGCGGGCGGCCGATCACCTCGCGCAGCTCCTCGAGCTCGATGAAGTTGTCGCACTGGCGGCGCAGCTCGTCCGAGATCATCGGCGGCGAGGAGCGGATGGTGGAGACCACCGAGACCCGCACGCCCTGGCGCTGGATCGACTCGACCAGCGGCTTGAAGTCGCCGTCGCCGGAGAACAGCACCATGTGGTCGATGTGCGGGGCCATCTCCATCGCGTCGACCGCGAGCTCGATGTCCATGTTGCCCTTGACCTTGCGCCGGCCCATCGAGTCGGTGAACTCCTTGGCGGGCTTGGTCACCATGGCGAAGCCGTTGTAGTTCAACCAGTCGACCAGGGGGCGGATGGGAGAGTATTCGTCGGTCTCCAGCATCGCCGTGTAATAGAAAGCGCGCACAAGCTTGCCCCGCCTGACAAACTCGCTTCTGAGAAGCTTGTAGTCGATGTCGAAGCCGAGAGCCCTAGCCGCCGCGTAAAGATTAGCGCCGTCAATAAAGAGCGCCAACCGTTCGTCGCGATAGAACATCCAGAAAATCCTCGAAGCACGTCGGGTGATTGACCGGCGACGCAACGTTGCCTTGGTCCTCCGCCGGTTATAGGCCGGCGCGGCGGACCGCGAAAGGCGAATCGCGAGGATGTGCGCGCAATGACGGATAAATTCTACGCAATCGCCCTGGGAGCGAACCTGCCGTCCCCGGCGGGAAGCCCGCGCGAGACGCTGGAGGCCGCGCTCGCGGCGCTGGAGGCGCGCGGCGTCCGCGTCGCGGCGCGGAGCCGCTGGTTCGCCACGCCGGCCTTTCCGCCGGGCGCCGGGCCGGATTTCGTCAACGGCGCGGCGCTGGTGGAGACGGGGCTC
Source organism: Amaricoccus sp. (assembly GCF_017993425.1). Taxonomy (GTDB): domain Bacteria; phylum Pseudomonadota; class Alphaproteobacteria; order Rhodobacterales; family Rhodobacteraceae; genus Amaricoccus. The sequence continues at coordinate 615 of NZ_JAGOMQ010000056.1, read as the reverse complement.
GCGCCGGCGGCGCTGCTCGGCGAGCTGCACGCCGTCGAGCGGGCGCTCGGCCGCGACCGGCGGCGGCGCTGGGCGCCGCGGGCCTGCGACCTCGACCTGCTGGCGTGCGGGGACCTCGTGCTGCCCGATGCGGCGACGGTGGCCGCATGGATGGCGCTGGAGCCGTCGCGGCAGGCGGCGGAGGCGCCGCCGGGCCTCGTGCTGCCGCATCCGCGGCTGCACGAGCGCGGTTTCGTGCTGCTGCCGCTGGCGGACGTCGCGCCGGACTGGGTGCATCCGGCGCTCGGACGCACGGTGCGCGAGCTGCTGGCCGCGCTGCCGCCGGGCGCGCTCGCCGGGGCGGAGCCGCTGGCGGAGGACGGGGCCGCGGGGTGACCGGCGCGCAAGGCGTGGCGGGGCCGCTGGACGGGGCCGCGGGGTGACCGGCGTGCAGGGCGTGGCTGGGCCGCTGGACGGGGCCGCGGGGTAACTGGCGTGCAGGGCGTGGCTGGGCCGCTGGACGGGGCCGCGGGATGACTGGCGCGCAGGGCGTGGCTGGGCCGCTGGACGGGGCCGCGGGATGACTGGCGCGCAGGGCGTGGCGGGGCCGCTGGACGGGGCTGCGGGGTAACTGGC
>NZ_JAGOMQ010000023.1 GCF_017993425.1 Amaricoccus sp. | reverse complement strand
GGTCGTCGGCCCGACCCGCGCATACTGCCCCGCCGTCGGCATCTGGCTGGTCTTCCAGAACACCAGGACCGCCAGCCCCGCCAGCAGCCCCGCTATCACCAGCGCCGCAACGTCAGGGCGCCGCTCCCCCGAGCCCCCGCTCACGGCACGAGGCTCCACGGCCCGATGCGCTTGCCACCCATGATCCGCTCCTCCGCATGGCGCGCCGTCCCGGCGGCGCTTCGATCGCTCCGGTGAAGCATCCGGGGCTGGCGCCACCCTGACAAACCTCGCGGCCGTGCGAAAGTGACATCGCGCGCCCCGAGGCAGGCGGGGAGGTCAGCGCGGGCCGGCTCCCGCCTCGGCGATGACCCGGGTGAGGCTGCCGTTCGCCGGGTAGAGCGGGATCAGGCAGGCCTGCAGCGCGTGGTAGATGTCGGCCTTGCCGGGGAAGATGTCGAAGCTCGGGCTCAGATCCTCGGCGCATTCCTCCTGCCAGCCGCCATGGCTCCGGTCGAGGAAGGCCCGGGCGATCACGCCCCAGAGCCGGCGGTAATCGGGCTCGACGCCGGCGCCGGGGACGAGCTCGGTGAGGAAATGCGCCGCGCCGACGCCCTCGCAATGCGGCCACCACAGCTTGGCGCGCCGCAGCGGCCGGTCGTCCCAGTCGAGCGTGTAGAAGAGCCCGCCCTGCGCCTCGTCCCAGCCGAGCGCCATCGCCCGCGCGAAGAGCGCCTGCGCCGCGCCGGGCAGCCAGTCGATCCGCCGCCCGCCGAGGACCCAGAGCTGGAGGAGGAGCCGCGACCATTCCAGCCAGTGCCCCGGCGTCGTGCCGGAGGGGCGGAACATCTCGTTGCCGGCATAGTCCGGGTCGACCTCCCAGGCCTCGCTGAAGTGCTCCGGCGCCCGCCAGCCCGCCGCGGCGGCGGCGCGGCGGATCACCAGGTCGGCGATGCTCTCGGCGCGGTCGAGGTAGGTCCGCTCGCCGGTCGCCTCGAAGGCGGCCATCAGCGCCTCGGTCAGGTGCATGTTGGAGTTCTGGCCGCGATAGCCCGGGACCGGGGTCCAGTCGGCGGCGAACTCCTCGGCGATCGCGCCGTGCGCCGGCTCCCAGAACCGCGCGTCGAGCGTCTCGGTCACGTCGGCGAGCAGCGCCGCGGCCCGCGGGTGGCCGATCGTCATCGCCGAGGCGGCGGCGAGCAGCACGAAGGCGTGGCCGTAGCCCTGCTTGCTCGGGTCCTCGGGGCCGCCGGCGCGCACCGACCAGAAATAGCCGCCGTGGGTCGCGTCGCGATGGCGGCGCCACAGGTGGTCGATGGCGTGGTCGACGATCTCCGGCGCTCCCGGCCGGCCGAGCAGCGCGCCGATCGCGAAGCAATGCGCCATGCGGCAGGTGAGGTGGATCGGCCGGACCGGATCGGGGTCGCGCCGCGGCGCGCCGGTGCGGTCGAGCTCGTGGAAGCCGCCGCGGGGATCGACGGTCGCCGGGCCGAAGAGGTCGAAGAGCTCGTCCGCCCGCGCCGCCAGCCAGGCCCGGTGCGCCGGCCGCCCGGCCCAGCGGCCGAGCGCCTCGTCGGGGGTCTCGTGAGTCATGCCGGAAATCCCTCCCGCCCCGGGCGTTCGTCGTCCGGGCCGCGTGCTCCGGCTTAGCGCGCGGCCGGGCCCCGGTGGAAGGCCTTGCGATACGAGGCGGCGAGGGAGGCGGGCGGCGACGCCCCGACTCCCGCAGGATCGCGGAGCGGCCGGGACAGGGCGGGCGCCGGCTCGAAGCGAGCAAGGCAGCGCCGCTAAAGGCGGCGCTGCCTGCTCTGCGAGTATATTTACCGATATATTCAAGATATTACGAAATATGTTTCGAGTATATTTTGCAGAAAATAAACATCATCGGGGGTCCGGAGGCCCGCGAAAGCTCCGCGAGACGCTTCCCCCGATGGGCCCCGAAAACGGGCCACGGGACGGGGCGGGGGTTCTGCGCCCCCGCCCCGCCGCTCACCCGGCGAGTCGCGCCGGCTCGGGGCGGCGGCGCGCCCCGGGCCGGTCGTCGCGTCCGAACACGCCGAGCGGGTCGTGGAGCGCGGCCAGCGCCCGCAGCCGCGCCAGCGCCTCCGGCGCGTAGCAGGCCTCGAGCCAGCCCGGCCGGTCGAGGTCGGCCTCGCCGACGTAGTGGCCGAGCCGGCCCGCCGCGAGCGCGTCCGAGGCGCCGCGCAGCCAGGCGACGTTCTCCGCGTCCTCCTCCGGCGCGTCCCAGATCGCATAGGCCGCGCCGAAGGCCGGCCCCGCCATCGAGAAGGCGGCGTCCGGCAGCCCCGCCTTGCCGGCCGCCGGCGGCAGCACCACCGCCAGCGCGAAGGCGCGCGGCGAGGGGGCGGCGGCGACGCTCGCGGCGAGCGAGGCGAAGACGCCGGCCGGGTCGACGCTCCAGGCGGTGTCCACCGCATAGCGCGTGCCGGTGTAGAACGCGGTCGCCGCCGCCTCGTAGAGCGCGGCGAAGCTCATCGGCAGCCCCTCCTCGACGGCGAGCGCCCCGGCGGGCGCCAGCGCGGCGATGCGGCCGAGCGTCTCGCGCGCCTCCGCCTCGCTGTCGGCGAAGACGGTCGGCGTGCACATCGCCACCTTGCCCGACCCGGGCACGAAGGGCGGCGCGGCCTGGAAATGCGTGGCGAACTCGACGTTCGCCGGCACGACCGCCATCGCCGCGGTCACCCAGGCCTCGACCTCGGCCGCCCGCTCGATCGGGTAGAAGTAGAGGCTGGTGCGGATCGCCTTCGGCAGGGCGTGCAGCCGCAGCCGGTAGCGCACCACGACGCCGAAGAACTCCGGGCCGCCGCCGCGCACGGCCCAGAACACGTCCCTGTGCTCGGTCTCGCTCGCCCGGATCAGCCTTCCGTCGGCCATCACCACCTCGACCGCCTCGACGTTGTGGCAGGCGAGCCCCCAGGCGCCGGAGTTCCAGCCGAAGCCGCCGCCGAGCAGGTAGCCGCTGAGGCTGACGCTGTGGCAGTGGCCGGTCGGGAAGGCGAGGCCGTGCGCGCCGAGCGCCTCGGCGAGCGCGCCGTTCCGCGCCGCCGGCTCCACCTCGGCGATCCGCGCCGCCGGGTCGATGGCGATGCGGTCGAGCGCGCCGAGGTCGAGCACGATCCCCTCCTGCAGCGCGATCCCCGAGAAGTTGTGGCCGCTGCCGCGCGGGCTGACCCTCAGCCCGTGGCGGGCGGCGTAGCGCACCGTCGCCTGCACGTCCTCGACGCAGGCGGCGCGCACCACGATTCCCGGCCGCCGCGCCGGCGCCCGTCCGTTGAAGAGGAGGCCGCCGCGGGCCTCCTCGTAGCCCGCCTCGCCGGCGGCCGTCGCCGTGCCGCGGATGGCGGCGCGCAATGCCTCGATGGTCATGGTGTCGTCCTCGTTGAAATGTCGCTCAGGCGGCGTCGGCCACGCGGCCGCCGAGGCTTCCCCCGGCCAGCCAGCGGGCGCAGTCCGGCCCGAGGTTCTCGAGCGCCAGCCGCTCGTACTTCGCGCTCTCCGCCGGGGTCAGCACGTCGCGCCAGCGCCCGTTCGAGCCCTTGTTGATGAAGGTCCCGGCGCCGCCGTCCCAGAAGGCGCCGCCGAGCGGCGCGGCCTTGGCGGCGTTCGCCTTCATCCAGTCGAAGCTGCAATGCTCGAGGATCGCCGGCCAGCTTTCGTCCGACACCTCGATCTCGAGGAAGTCGGCGATCCGCCGGATCTGGCCCGGCATGTCCGCCTTCATGTCGGCGAAATGCACGAGCATCACGTTCGGCAGCTGGCGCAGCGCCCACCAGGTCCGCACGTTCTCCCAGAACGGCCAGAACGGGTGGCCGTCGCGGTCGAGCCAGTCGTGGTAGTACTCGCGGATCGTCGCCGGCGGCGGCAGGATCGGCTCGCCCACCCGGCCGGGGCTGTCGTTCAGCGCCGCATACCAGGCCGCGTTGGCGTTCCTGTGGTGGTTCCACATGCTCCAGAGCACGTCGCGCCCGTCGCGGCCGACGTAGAGGTATTTCACCTTCGGCGAGAACACGAGCGCGTCGACCGGCAGGTGGGTCTTGAGGAAGCGCCGGTGCGTCTGCGCCTCCAGCGCCGGCAGCTTCACCTCGCGCGGCGGCAGGCGCAGGTCGACCCAGGGCGAGAGCTCCGCCACGTTGACCTCCGGGTCGCCGCCGAAGATCAGCTGGCCGACGATCTGCTGGGTCCAGGTCGTGCCCGACTTCGCGTAGGTGGCGATGACCACGTCGTCGTCGCGCAGGACGAGGTCCTCCCAGACGGTCGAGTCGAAATGGTGGTTGTGCATCTCGCGCGTCCTGGTCGGCCAGACGGTGGCGGGAGCGGGCATGGCGCAATTCCTCCTCAGGGCGCGGGGGCCGGGCCGCCCGCGCAACGGATTGATTGAATGTTCGGTCATGTTCGCAACCAGCGCTGCGACGCTCGAATGAATACGCTCACGCGCTCATTCATGCTCGTTAAGAGTTCCTGCGCGGAATGCTAAAATTTTGCTAACCGCGGCGCCCGGGCGGCCTGCGCACGCGGGGGCCTTGGCGCGGGCCTCTGCGCATCGCGGGACGAGACGGCGCGGAGCCTGCGCCCAGGCCTCGCCGGAGCGGCGGGGATCAGGTCGTCCACGTCCACGCCGGTGCGTCGGCGACCGCCTTCAGCGTCCGCACCGAGCCCTGCTTCCGGCCGATCTCGAGCTCGGCGACGGTCGCCCGGTTGACGCCGGCGTTCGCCGCCAGATCGTTCCGGGGTCAGCCCGCGCCAGTCCCGGAGCACCCTGACCGGGCTCTCGCCGCAGCTTGCAAGATCGGATGTAGCGTAACGCTACCAGCCGCGCCGCCGCGCTCGTGTCGCGGCGACGCCTTGCGGACGCGGCGGGAACCTCCTAAGGAAGCCGGCGCGAGGCGACGTGGCGGAGTGGTTACGCAGCGGATTGCAAATCCGTGCACACCGGTTCGATTCCGGTCGTCGCCTCCATTAAAATCAATCACTTGCGAGAAATCGGTCATCGTTACGCCGATCTCCCGGTGACTCTGCGGTGACTCGCCGCGGTGGTCGCTGCCCCCGGGGGGATAGGCCCAAGCAGTTGCTCGTCACGGTCGACCCCCAGGGCGGCTACCCCGCGCCCGCGGGGATAGGCCCTGTTTGGCGGTGATCGTATGGATCTGTCTCGGGCTCGGGCGGTGCTTCGGCCCGCGCCCGCCTACGGCGCTCCAGCGGCTTCCTGAGGCCTCCACGACGGCGTGACTCGCAAGGCTTGGGCGGCTGGCGCAGTGCGCACTTGCCGACGTGGACGAGGCGCCGGATGACCGCGAGCGGGTGTCGTCTGGCAGGGTCTCGCCGGGCTGTTAGTCGTGGCCCATGAGGCAGACGGCCCGGCGGACCGTGCAGGTGCAAATCATGCCTTGTCCCCGTCCCTCACCCCGTGCTTCTTCGCGCTCTCGCCCACGCTCTCTGAGCCGGCGGCGCGTGGGCGGCACTATGTGTCGATGGCCCAGACCGCCCGGGCAGTCGACGGCTTGTTCGGGGCGGCCTTCCACGCCATCGGGCGCGGCGACGCAGGCGCTCCCTCACAGACCCTCTCGCTCGAAGAAATCGAGCAGCGCATCGGTTGCCGATGGCCCAGTTGTGTTGGCGTAGGGCGGGTCATCGCTGTCGCCTGGCCAATAATGCGTCGGGGCGTCGCTGCGCCCCTCGTAAAACACCGTCTCGACCAACATTCGCCCTTTCGGATCGAAGTAGCTGCACCGCTCACCCGCCGCGTCAGCAAGCTGTTCGCATTGGACGGGACCGACCCCGACCCCGCCATTGCGGGCAAGCCAGACGTCGCGCAGCAACTGGGCATTCTCAATTTGGACGACCTCGTCGTGGGTCGACTGGATTACCAGCAACGGAACGGATCGGTCGTCACCGCTTTTGTTGCCCTCCGCCTCCATGTCTTGGACGAGCGCAGGCAGGGACCGCATCTTCGGACCCTGATGGCCGGCCGCGACGGCGGAGAACCAGGGCGCGACAGAACGGAAGGGCTGCGGGTTAGAGACAGCCGCGCTGGTCTCCCCGTAGGCGAGGCCGGCTACGGCGCCAGCGGCGCGGACCAGGTCCGGATAGGCGACCGCCATTGCCACAGCCATCGCACCACCGGAGGACAGCCCCGCGACGTAGCGCCGCCTGGGATCGGCGCCGAATTCGCGTTCGACCTGATCGAGAATGCGCCGGAGATCTCCGAGTTCCCCTTCGTCGCGGTGCCGTTCGGCCTCAATCCAGAACCCCCAACAGTTGCGGGCGCGCCACGGCACCCGGCTCCAGGACGTCACGTGCGGAAAAACGACGATGTAGTCGCGCGCCGCGGCCTGCTCAACGAAGCGGGTAGAGCGAATGAGCGCTTCCGCGCTCTGGTCACAGCCATGGAGAAGAAGAACCACCGCTGGCCGGCCTAGCAGGCGACTCGCCCGCGACCGTCGAGGCGCGTAGACCCAATAATCCCGATCGCGGGATCCCGGCGCGTCACCTCGGGCCAACTGCCGTTGTTCCGGGTCGACCTCTGGCGCGCTCCACCGCTTGGGTTGACCGCCAGCCGAGGCGGCCATCAGAGAAGGCCTCTCGTTTGCTGCCGCTTTCCTTGAGCGTCGTTGAAGACCCACAGCGTCCCTTGCTGGGCGCGGCCCAACCCGACCGTGCCGCCGGACCGGTCGACGACTGGGGTATCACTCTCGGCAACCAGACAATCGCGCAGCACTGGAGGGGGCGCTCGATTTGAAGCAGTCGTCGAACCATTCATCTACATGTCCTTTCGCCTGCTGGGCACCCATGGAGGCGCCTACAGTTTGGCGTATGCTGCACTGCAATATAGGTGCCGGCCCCCTAGGCGGGAAGCCATGGGTTGCGCATAGCTGCTGTAACAAATGTGCAACTGTATCGAAAGCCATTGAAGCTGCATATAAATTCTATGGCCGCTAACTGACCATGATGCGCTAGGCGCGTCGATCAAGCCTGCCGCGTTTTCGCGCTGCCCCGAGGCCAGCGCTACCCTGCCGGGTCTCCGTCCTGTGGGCGGCTTTCGTCGGGTGGGCGCGAACTGGCTGCATCCTTGCCCCGGGGGCAACACCACCCCTGACGCCTGTCCTTGCTTCAGGCGCCATTCCACGCATCCTACCGCGCGACGCCTTTTTGAACGAAGAGGACTGGCGATGGCAGCGCACCACTATCTGACGCAGGAAGAGTTCGACGCCTGGATAGCGGACAAGCAACGGCGCTCCGAAAGCCTCATTTCGCTTGAGGGGCGCCGGGATGCTACTCTGGCACTTGCGAGGATCTGGGGCGAAGCAGATCGGCAAGCCTGCAAGGGTGATGGGAGCTTCGCGAGCCTGTCGGCCTGCGAAGACAGTTCCGCAGGGCTCTACCTCATCGAGCATATCTATCGGGCTACAAAGAGTATCCTGCCGAACGTCATGTTCTGGAGCCTTCTCCAGATCGCTCTCCTCGGTTTCATCCTGTGGCGCGTCTGGTAGCCGTTTTGCTCTCCGCCTCCATAGGTGGAAGCGGCGGCGGTGCGGATCCACGCCCCGCCCGGCCGCCGGTTCTACGCCGCCGAGCGCGGGCCGTGCTGGAGGCGTGGGCCGCCTTCCTGCTCGGCGAGGGCGAGGCGCTAGCCCGCATTTCTCACCGGGAGCTTCGTGAAGGTCGCGACGAACGGGATTGTGCCGTCGTGCGAAGACGGGTGGCGATCGGGCACGCGTGAAGCGCTGCGCTTCGGCGCGATCGAAGTCGGGGGTTGTTGGCAGCGTTGCGGGCTGGGCGGGCGGGTGTGGATCAGCCGCATAATCGGGCGTGGGCGAGGCGGAAGGCGGCGGCATCGGGGCAGCTCGACGCCATGGCGACGCGGATGCGGCGGACGCTCTGGGCGACGAGGGCGCCGATCTTCAGGAGCTTCAGGCGGATGCTGCCGCAGGTGGCGGTGGCGAGATCGGTGCCTGCGAGGCCGATGCGGCGCAGCGCCGTGACGAGCACGTAGGCCATCGAGGCGAACCACAGCCGGAGCTGGTGTCAACGGCCACTGAAATTTCCCCAGTTTGGGGCGCGCAAAACTCCCCACTTTTGGATGGTGATCAGCCGTTGATATGATCGGCAGCTCCGTTTTTGGGCGGTCGCCCACGCCGCCTGATCGGTGCGAGTGGAGGCGGCTGCAGGATCGCCTTGGAGCGGATGTGCTCCGGAATAAGATCGGCGTGCTGTCTGAGGCGATAGCTCGCGCCCTCGATCTGGACGACGACGGCGTGGTGGAGGAGCCGGTCGAGCAGCGCGGTGGCGACGACAGGATCGCCGAAGACCTCGCCCCACTCGGCGAAGCCTCGGTTGGACGTCAGGATCATGGCGCCGCGCTCGTAGCGGGCGTTGACGAGCTGGAAGAAGAGGTTGCCCCCGCCGGGGGTCACCGGGAGGTAGCCGATCTCGTCGACGATCAGCAGGGCGAAGCGGCGGAAGAAGCGGATCTTCTCGCGCAGCAAGCCCTCGCGTTCGGCCTTGGCCAGCGCTCCGATCAGGTCGGCGAGGGTGGCGAAGTAGACGCTGCGGCCGGCCTTCACCGCCTCGACGCCGAGGGCGATCGAGAGGTGGCTCTTGCCGGTCCCGGGCGGGCCGAGGAAGTGCAGCGTCTCGCAGCGGTCGACGAAGCCGAGCTCGGCCAGCGCCATGATCCGCCCCCGATCGAGCGAGGGCTGGAAGGAGAAGTCGAACTCGGCGAGCGTCTTGATGGCGGAGAGCCGCGCCATGACGAGGGCGGTCCTGATGCGGCGGCTCTCGCGCAGCGTCAGTTCCTCGGCGAGCAGCACGTCGATCGCTTCAAGGGCGGTGATCTCGCCGCGCTCCAGACGGCGGATGGTGGCGTCGAGGACCTCGATCGCCCGCGGCATCTTCAGGCCGACCAGCGTGCGGCGAATGCGGTCGGCGAGCGGCGGTTGTCCCCCCGTCATCGTGCCCGCTCCGAGCCGGTGGCCAGCCGCCGCGCAACGGCCTCGTAGAAGTCGAGGGAGCGGCGGGCGACCGCCCCTCCGGCGGCCGGGATGACCAGCGGATCGTCGTCGCAGCGCGCCGGCAGCGCCCCGACGCGCGGCCGACGGTGGGCGGGATCGACCCGGCTGCCGCCCCGCCCTTCAATGGGAGGATGGCGGGCGACCAGGACGCCGGCCTCGAAAAGGCGGACCTCGTCGGCGAGGACATGGACGTCGAGAACGCGCCGTCGGGTCGTGTCGGGGACGCTGTAGAGACTGCCGCCGACGCTGACCATGCCGTCGTGGGAGACGCGGCGCTCGAGCTTCAAGACCGCGCGGTAGGGCGCGAGAGGCAGCGGCCGCAGGGTGGGCCGCTCCTCGGCGAAGGCCTCGTGGACGACGCGGCCGGTGGTCGCGTGGGTCCTGGCGTTGGCGACCTCGTCCAACCAGCGCCGAAGTTGGGCGTTGAGGTCGTCGAGGTTGCGGAACGTCGATCCCAGGAAGAAGTCCTCGCGGATGTAGCGGAACGGCCGCTCGACCTTGCCCTTGGTCTTGGCGCGATAGGGTCGGCAGGCGCGGGGATGGAAGCCGTAGTGGCGGGCCAGGTCGAGCAGGCTGCGGTTGTAGACGACGAGCCCATCCGGGTCCTCGCCGAGGACGGCGGTCTTCATCCGGTCGTAGAGGATCTCGCGCGGAGCGCCGCCGATCGCCTCAAGCGCGGCGATGTGGCAGCGCAGGACGGTCTGGAGATCCTGGTGGATGACGAACCGCGCCCAGATCAGCCGGGAGTGACCGAGCACCAGGGAAAAGAGCCAGACGATCCGCGTGGTGTCGGGCTCGTCGAGGAAACGCACCTCGAAGCGGGCGAGATCGACCTGGGCCTGCTCACCGGGCGGCGTCTCGAAGCGGACCTCGAAGGGCTTGGGCGGCTCCGGCCGGATCTCGCGCACGGCGCGCTTCACCACGGTGTAGCTGCCGGCGAAGCCGCGCTCCCTGAGCTCGCGGTGAAGGCGGACCGCCGTCAGACCGGGATAGGCGGCGAGCCTGTCGCGCAGGTAAGGCAGAACCGGGTCCGTGCTCTTCGGCACCGGTGTGCGCGGGCCGTAGGCCGGCATCTCGAGCCCGCGCGCGATGTAGCGGCGCACCGTCTTGCGATCGAGACCGACCTGCTGGGCGATGGCCGTGACCGTCAGTCCCTGTCGATGCAATTCCAGGATCATCATCAACTCCCCAAGCGTGACCACCGAGCCGCTCCCCGCCGAACAGGGGGAGCAGCATCAACGACGGCGCGCCTTTCCGCCCCTGGGCATGCCCAGGGGCGGAAAGGCGCAGACTGGGGACTTTTCGGCGGCCACAATCGGGGAGGATTCAACGGCCGGTCACAGCTGGTTGGCGCGCATCGTGGTCGCGCTGGTGCGATCGGCGAAGAGATCGAGCTGGCACTCCTTGATCCGGTTCTCCATCTCGCCGCGGGCGCAGTAGATCTGCTCGTAGAGCGTGCGGGCGTCCGCGCGGGCGGCCTTGAGCGAGGTGACGACGAAGCGCGGGTTGGCGCCCTTCTCGCCGCGGCCCGGCATCCACTCGGCTTTGGCGACCACCCGCCGGCGGTGGCTCCAGCTCAGCTTCGTCCGCCACCGGAAGTCGGCGACTCGCGCCCTGGCGCAGCGCCTCGCCCTGTTCCGGATGCAATTTTGCCCGCGCACGCCGGATCGCCATTTCCGATGCGGCTGGCCGACTCGCCAGAAGTTCCGGTATCGTTCTCCAATGTCGCCTTACGAGCAGGTCTGGGAACGGGAGCGCGGCGGACGCCGGAAGGGTTGGCTGATCGAGGATCTGGAGGCCCGGCACGCTGTCGCCGTCTCCTGCAAATCCTGCAGGCACCGGGCGCTGATCGCGCCCCACGAGCTTCACGCCCGCTTCGGCGGGCGCGTTGGTCTCGCGGCGCTGAAGCTCCGGTGCGGCTCCTGCGGTGGGCGCGAAGTTTCTTGGCATGTCGTCGTTGCGCGGCCGCCGCGGACGCACGAGTAGGCGTTGAACGGCGTCAGGACGTGCGGCAGACTCGCGTGCATGGTCGAGCCCGAGACCGAGGGGTTCTTCGTCCAAGGGCTCGACCTCCGATGGCGTTCCCGCCCTTGTGCTCGACCTTGACACGAGTTGGCGGAAGACGCTAGACGGCGGACCCCTTCCGCAAATGTGGTCGCTCGGCTTCGATGCCATCTAGTATCGGGAGCATTGTGCTGCCGTGCGCGCGGTCGGGGTTCTTGTTCTTTTTCAGGAGTTCCACCCGTGCCCACCATCAACCTATCCCGCGCCCGCGGCTGCCTGTTTGGCCAGATTGCCGGCGACAATCTCGGCGCGTTGGTCGAGTTCACGACCGCCAAGGAGATCGACCGGCGCTACCCTGAAGGGCCTCGGCTGCTTGCCGATGGTGGAATCTGGAACATCCTCGCCGGCCAGCCGACCGACGACTCGGAAATGGCGCTGGCGCTGGCGCGCGCCATGCTCCGCGACGGCGGCTGGAGCGAGAAGGGTGTCGGCGCCGCCTATCTGGCTTGGGGGGATTCACACCCCTTCGACATGGGCGGCACCACCGCTGCCGGGCTGTCCGCGCTTGCCGCCGGGCGGCGACCGTCGAGCGACAGTCAGGCCAACGGGGCATTGATGCGGGCCGCGCCCATCGGGATCCGCTACGCCGGGGATCCGGTGACCGCCGCCGAGGTCGCCGAGGCCGACGCCGAGCTCACCCACCCGAGCGGCGTCTGCCGGGCAGCCAATCGCGCCTTCGTCGCCGCCATTGCGGTCGGCGTCGGCGGTGGCGACCCAAAGGCGATGGTCGCCCGTGCGCGGGCGGCGCTCGGCGGGCCGGACTCGGCAGCGGTGGCCAAGCGCATCGACGCCGCACTTCGGGGCGAGCGCCCCGCCGACTACCAGCACCAGATGGGCTGGGTGCTGACCGCCTTCCAGAACGCCTTCTACTGGCTCGCCGCGGGCACGCCGCTGGAGGAGGCCGTCGTCGCCACCGTGCGCTGCGGGGGCGACACTGACACCAATGCGGCGATTGTCGGCGCGCTCCTCGGGGCGGCACAGGGCGAGGAAGCGCTGCCGGTCCAGTGGCGTGATTTGATCCGGCACTGCCGGCCCGGCCGAGGCACGCTGAAGCCGCGCCCCGAGGAATACTGGCCGCACGATGCCGAGGCGCTCGCCGGGGCGCTGGCCGGGATGGCGGGCGAGGTAGCAGCATGACCGATGATCTCGGGACGCTTATGGAGGTCGCCGAGGAGCGGGTACGGCTCGCTCCCTCTCCGCTCGCCGACGCCGGGCTGGACGCGGCGATGCCCTGCGAGGCCCGGCCAATCTATCTGCTCAATTGCGCCTCCGGCGACTTCCTGGTCCGCTACGCCTGCGTCACCTGCGGCGACGTGGCTGGGGTCGGGTTCTGCGAGGCACCGCTGGAGAGCAAGCCGGCGATGTTGAACGCCATGCTGGACGCCATGGCGTCCTTCGAGCGCCAGGCGCTGGCGCACTGCCCGCGGCTCGCCGGATGATGGCGGGCTTCTTCGATGGCCCTCCCGGTGTTCCGCGGGCGGTCGTCACAATCCGGTCGCTCGCGGACGACATCGTGCAGGTTCGCGTCGATCCGGAGGCGATCGAGATCCTCGATCTCGACGTGGCGCCGATCGCCTGGTTCGCCGGCCCGGGCGCGCTTGTCGCCGCGCAGGAGTTCGCGGACGAGCTCAACGAGCAGTGGCTGCGGTCGGTCCGGGACGCACATTTGGGCGGGTGACGCCTCCCCGCGCAGCCGACCAGTTGCGCGGCACCTTCCGGCAGGCGGATCGCCCGGAAACGGAGCACGGTGGCCGGCGGCGACGTAACGCTGGGCCCCGCCACCACCCGCGCTCCGTCAAGCGAGGAGGAAGTCATCCATCCCTAGCGCGCCGGGATCGACTCCCGCGATCAGGATCGCGCCTTGGCCCAAGACCGCAGCGTTTGCGCCGCCATCGTCCGTCGCAATCTCCACCTCGCCGGCGAACGTCGCCGCGGTGATCCCGAGGAGGCGGAGGTCGATCCTGTCCTGGCCGCCGCGCAAGTCGGCGTCGAAGTCGAGGATTACGTCGTCGCCGAACCTCGCGCAGAAGACGAAGCGGTCGCAGCCACGGCCGCCATGCAGGGCGTCGTCGCCGGTCCCGCCGCCGATCCGGTCGCGCCCGGCGCCGCCGCGGACCGTGTCGTCGCCGGCGCCAGTCTTGATCGTGTCGCAGCCCCGGTCGCCGAGGATACGGTCGTCGCCACTCCTCCCCCGCAGATCGTCGTTCCCGCCGCGGCCGCGGATCCGGTCCGCCAGATCGCCGCCGGCCAGGTCGTCCGCCCCCGGGCCCCCGACGAGGGTGAGCCCTCCCTCGGCCCCGGCCTCGAACGCCCCGAGATCGGGCGCCGCGTCCCGCGCGAAGCCCCGCTGGTCCGTCGCCGTAGCACTCGCCGGGTCCGCCGCCCCCTGCGCCGGCCCGTCCGCCCGGATGGCGATCGTCCGCGTCGGCCCACCGTTGTCGGCGAGCACGCCCGCGAAGACGCCGGGGGCGATCTCGATCGTCGCCGCGAAGACAGTCTCGGCAGTCGCGGTTCCGACGATCGTGTCCCCGCTGAAGACGTCGCTACCGACAATGTTGACGCCTGACCTCACGATTGGGCTCGTGTCGATATCGTCGTCCCCGAACCCGGCAGATACCATCGCGTTGCCGAGGACAATGCTGTTGGTTAGGCTCACGTAGCCATAAAGGTTGCCGCCCCAGAAGACCCCGCCGCCCCGCGCTCCTTCGCCCAGGGTGCTGTTGCCGCTGACCGTGCTATTCTCCAGCGTCACGTAGTTACCAAAGACTCCACCGCCGGAAGCGCCTTCGCCCGCAGTGCGGTTGCCGCTGAGCGTGCTGTTCGTCAGCCGTGTGCTATAGCCGTAGATCCCGCCGCCGATGGAGCCGTTCCCCTCGGTTCTGTTGCCACTTACCTCGCTATTGGTAAGCGCTACGGAGAAGTAGCCCGAGACCCCGCCACCGCCGGCATAACTCCCGCTAGTGCTGTTGCGGCTCACCGTGGTGTTCGTCAGCGTCACGACACCTCCCCAGACCCCGCCGCCGTCGCCGCCCTCTCCCGCCGTGCTGTTGCCGCTGACCGTGCTGTCTCGCAGCGTGACGGTGGTGAAGCCGTAGACCCCGCCGCCCCGGGCGTAGTCCCCTGCGGTGCTGTTGCCGCTGACCACGCTGTCGATCAGCGTCACGTCGGTTCCGCGCACGGCGCCGCCCGCCTCGCCATCGGCCGTCGTCCGCCCACCGGTCACGGTCAGCCCGTCGAGGGTCAGCGCCGCCGTCGCGCCGAAGATGCGGCTGTTGTCTTCGAGCCGGTCGTCCCCGGCGAGGCTCGCCGCCACGTCGGTGATCCCGCCGGCAAGCGTCACGTCGTCGCCGTCGGCGTCGCCGGTGATCGTGACGCCCGCCGGGCCACCGACGATCGTGAGTTCGTCGGTGATCTCGATCTGCCCGCTCGTCAGGCGGATCACGTCCGCCGCCTCGCCGTCGAAGACGGCGGCGTCGAAGCGGATCTCGTCCGCCCCGGCGGCGGCGTTGGCGTCGAGCACGGCCTGCCGGAGCGAGCCGGCGCCGCTGTCTGCGGAAGTGGTGACGATGAAAGCGGCCATGGCGGTCCCTCGCCGAAAAAGCTGGTTTGAATGCACGCAGGCAACGCGGGGACGCGAAAGGAAACCGGGACAACGGAACGGAGAACTCGCTCCCTGCCGGCAGGATATCACGCCTGCCTCCGCCCGGATACGGCCGGGACTTACCGCTCCGTTAAGGCGGCGGTTCCTCGGCGGCGCCTCGGGGCCGTCTGACATTTCCGCCAGCGACGCGGGCGAACGGATCGCGTCCGCTGGTTTCACTCGATGCGGAACATGCTACCGGAACAACCTCAGCTTGGCCCGGTCTGGCCTGCACGCCCGAGGGATGTTGTTCGGTCCGATCTCATTCCTGCGCGCCAGGTCTGGACGGATCGCCGTCCGCCCGGTCGGTGGCGGACGATTTTGGAACGGGTTTCCGGGCGCGTTCTGTTCTGAGAACGATACGAACGGCGAGGTAACGCGCCACCGCATAAAAATCCTAGCTACGATAACTTTGCTAGCGAGTACATTCGGATTGATGCGTCGGCGAACGATCGCATAACCTGTCCTGCATGAGCGGCGACAACAAACTAACGAGCGGACCGGCGGCTTGGATGATTATGGCGACGTTGGTTGCCGTCGTCGCTGGGTTTGTCGGCGTGGGTTACGCGAGCTTGCAGGCGCAGGATCAGATTGCCGACGCGTTGGCGCTCGCGGCCGGCGAAGGTGGGCAGGCGGACTTGCGTGCCGCCTTGGACCTGATGGCGCAGCAACGAATGGCATGGGCCGCGATCGCCGCAGTCGGTCTGTCTGGCCTAAGCGCCGCCCTGCTTGCCGGTACTGTCTGGTTCACGCTCGACGCCTCGCGCCAGTCGCAGGAGTCCGCGAAGGTGGCACGCGAGGCGCTGAACGAAGCGCGCCTGACCTCCCGCAGGGAGCTAATGCCGCACGTTGTGGGTGAGATAAGCGTTACATATAACGACCTTCCGTATGACTTCAGTTTAGAGGTAATTGTTTCGAACTTTGGAAGAACTCCGTGCTACCTTAAAAATGTACAAGTGGCGCAAAAATTTATTACGGAAAAACCGTCAACTACCTATACAGTATTCTCTGCTGGTAAAATATTAGAGCCAAATGGTCAGTTCCAGGGCCGCGCGGAATTTCTCTGTGCTGATAACTTATTAGATACCAAGCTAACGTTGAGAATTATTGTAGATGACATATTTTATAACAATCGCAATTACTACAGAGAGTACGACGTTAGTATTAAAGATTACGGCACTACTGTGTCCGTTGTTCCAGTCCGATCGAGCAACCCTCTACGGTCTCTTGTTAGTACCACGGATGGTAAATTGCAAACCCCCGAGCAGGCCTATTTTTAGCGTAATTTCAATAACTTAAGATAGGTTAGTTGGCGGAGGAGGTGGGATGCGAACAGTGAGGGCTGGTGTGATCAAGCTCGCTCGTTCGCCTTTTGCCATCGTGGGATATTGCGAAGCAGCACGGAGAACTCTCGCCGCTGCTTGCGTGCTTGCCGATGGGCGCGCCCCGCACGGCAGCGGACCGGGACGCGGTTTCGTTGCATCGCAGTGCAACGAGTGATCTGCCCGCGATTTTCGCCGCTGCCGACCGGCGGTAGGATCAGACGCTGCCCGGAGGGCGCGCCGCATCCCTGCCGGTAGGTTGGCTAGCGACTGGGGCTGTGAGTGCTGCCCCGACGCGGCCCCACAAGCACGCAGCACGTCGGGGCGTCGCTCGACGCCCCCTGTTTCAACGAGCGAAACGCACCATTACCCCGCACCGCCGGTTTCTATCCGGCCCAACGACGTACGTCTTACGACGACTCGTTTTTGCCCCTGACGCCGCCGAAACGCCTATGTGGGGCCGCTTCGGCTATTGACAGGAACTACGATAGTTTTATATACGATGCTATATTAAACGTAGGAGCCACATGATGGAAGACACGATCCTGATTTTCACCTGCAAGGGGATGCCGTCCTTCTTGGAGGAAGGCGGAAGCGGGCACTGGAAGGTACGTCCCGAGCGTATAAACCGCCTGCATTACGCGGTCTTCTGTCGAAATCGACATACGGCGGAACCGGTCGAGGGCAATGAGTCGCACGGCGACGGGTTCCTCGTGGCGCGCATTGCAGGGGTAGTCCCATCCCCCCGCATCACGGGGCGGTCGATCATCCAGCTTGCCGAGGTAGCTCCCATCGAAATCCCTGAACTCTGGCAGGGTTTCCGCAATCCCACCCTCTACACTTCGATGGACAGCCTCGGCATCGACGTGGGCGCATTAGACTGGAGGCCCATGGCCGAGCAGGGGCGACTCCCCGATGCGCAATCTGAGCGCGCCCGTTTGACCCGGCCTGAAGTGGATGCAGATCGTCCGCGCCGCACCTTTGGCGAGGCGATTAAGGCTAAACGCGCCGAACTCGCGTCGGAAATCGGCGTCGCTGAGGAAGCCATTGAGATCACCATCCGTGGCTTGTGATCATGCCAGTCGCCCACCCTCCTGCATAATTTCGCGCTTTCTCCTAAGGAAGTCCAAAATTTGCCCCGCCTGAAAATCGCCTACAACGCCGAGCACACCCGCCCGCCGCAGGAGCCGCCGCCCGGCGCGTGCTGGCAGGCCCCCGCTTGGTGGGTGCCCCATACCGGCGTTCTGCACGGCGACACCGTGCTTGGCGTCCGCTGGTTCTGCACCCGCTGCGGCATCACCGGCCCGAGAACGTTTGGCACCGCGAAGCAGATTATCAGCCTGTCGCTCCGGTCGAAGGTCGCCTTCGCCGAGATGGCTGAGGTGGGTGGGAGATGCCCGACATGGTCGGAGGGGACGGCACAGGGTGCAATCCCCGAGGCCTGGCGAGAGATCGAGACGGTGATCCTCGGCGAGCCCCGGTCGGCGACTGAGCCCCAGCCGCTCCCGTCTATGCCCGCCCGCCAGCGGACACCGGGACGACTTCTGCATCGGTGATCCCCATCGCACTCAGCCTGCGCTGCATGATGGCGCTCGGCCCCGCTTCCCCGCAGGCGGCGCAGAGCAGGGCAATGTCGTGTCGGCCCAGCGAAGATGGATAAGCGGACAGGCATCGGCAGAACGAAGAACGGTGCCAGCCCGAAGGCCGACCCCGTCCTGTGTGAATGTCGCCGAAGAAATCGAGCAGGGGACTCCCGTGAGGGAAGTCCCTGCGGCATTTCTACCACACCGCCTGCTGCCTCAGTCGCCCAGCGCCAGCTTCAGCCGCCGCGCCCGCCGCGCCTCGACCGTCTCCGGCGCACGCCCGCGCCGGGAGGCGAGCGCGCCGTCGAACGCGGCGTCGATGGCGGCGGCCTGTTCCGGCCCGCTGAGCGGCTCTGCGGGGGCTCCGGCGGCGTGGTGGGCTCGTAGGCGGTGGATGGCGGCGTCGACGCACGTCTGGGGCGTCTCCGGTGCGCTGGCGGGCCCTGCGGCTGGCTCTGGCGGCGTCTGGGGCCCGCGGGCCCGTCCGGCGCTCCTGCCGCCGCCTGGCGCGACAACGTCTTCGTCGAGCGCCTCTGGCGGATCATCAAGTACGAGGAGGTCTATCTGCGCGCCTACGTCGGCGTCGCTCAAGCCCGCGCTTCGATCGGCCGGTATCTGAGCTCCTACGAAAGGCCGCATTCACCGCTTGGCAGGAAAACTCCCGATCAGGCATACACTGACCTGGCGACGCCGATCCCGGCGGCAGCCTGAACTGGACGGCGAAGCCACTTATGAACGCCCCGGACGCTGTTCAGACAAACCGAGCCACCTCTCCCATCGAGCAGCCTCAGCGCCTCGTTGTGGGAGATGTGCTTCTGCGCCTGGCTCGCCAGGAGATACGGCCACAGCAGATGGGCGGTACCCATTGTCTCATCCTCTGTGGGAGCTTAGGCGACAGGCCGGTCGACAAGGCCGTGCAGGCGCCGTGAAGACGCCGGCCAATACGGTCTGCAGGATGCGCCTGTGTGAATGCGCTCAGAGGTCGGCTCGGCTCGACTCTTGTTGGCGGCGCAAGCGGTATTCGTTTGCGTCCGCATCTGAATGCCTTAGATGCAGGTATCCGCAACGTCACGACCAGCCGTAACTTCGCCTCGAAGCACTCCGAACCGAAAGAACCCGATGTCCGAAGATCAGACCATCAACCGATCGGAGATCCTCGCGCTTACGGCCGAGATCGTCACGGCGCATGTGTCGAACAACTCGACGCGCCCGGACGCCGTCCCGGAGCTCATCCAGGCGGTCTTCGACAAGCTTTCCGCGCTGGCCGTCGACGAGCCGGCCCCGGCCGAACTGACGCCCGCGGTCCCGATCAGGAAGTCGATCACCGACGAGTTCATCATCTGCCTCGAAGACGGCAAGAAGCTGAAGATGCTGAAGCGGCACCTGATGACCGCCTACGGCATGACACCGGAAGCGTACCGCGCGAAGTGGGGCCTGATGGCCGACTACC
This sequence comes from Amaricoccus sp., assembly GCF_017993425.1. Classification (GTDB taxonomy): domain Bacteria; phylum Pseudomonadota; class Alphaproteobacteria; order Rhodobacterales; family Rhodobacteraceae; genus Amaricoccus. The sequence continues at coordinate 53,928 of NZ_JAGOMQ010000023.1, read as the reverse complement.
CGATGGTGGCCCCGGCCTATGCGAGGAAGCGGCAGGAACTCGCCGTGAAGATCGGGCTGGGACGCAAGCCGCGCGTCGTCGAGGCGGCGCCCGCCCCGGCGCCGAAGGCGAAGCGCTCGCGCGCGAAGGCCGTGGCCTGACGCTTTGCACCCGGCCTGCCTTCATTGGCAAGTCCTGGGCGCTTCAGACAGCCACCGAAGCCTCTCGTCTGTGTCGAAGAACCCGCGCTGATCCGCCGTCCGATACGGATCACTGCAACACGCCTACCCCTTATTTTACTCCCACGGGACAAGGGTGACGGAGAGTGTAGCGCGACAATCAGGATGATCTGAGCGCGACGATCTGGATGAGAGTCGATGGTGTCGCGGCGGAGGTGAGCATCGCGTCGTCGCAGACTGCGAGCAAGGGTTTTCGCGGGCTGACTGTCGCGGGGCGTCAATCAGCGGCGGTGTTGATTGTCGCGCGGGTGGGCGGTCGTCCCGGTCCCTTGCGGCGCTCGACGGCGGTGCGGCGCCGGTAACTCTCGACGTTGAGCTCCAGGATGGTGGCGTGGTGGACGAGGCGGTCGACCGCGGCGAGGGTCATGGCTGGGTCCGGGAAGATGCGGTTCCATTCCCCGAAGGGCTGGTTCGCGGTGATCAGGGTGGAGCGGCGCTCGTAGCGTGCGCTGATCAGCTCGAAGAGGACGCTGGTCTCGGCCTGGTCCTTGGTGACGTAGGCGAGGTCGTCGAGGATCAGCAGGTGGTACTTGTCGAGCTTGGCGATGGCGGCCTCGAGGGCGAGCTCGCGGCGGGCGACCTGGAGGCGCTGGACGAGGTCGGTGGTGCGGGTGAAGAGCACGCGCCATCCGTTCTCGATGAGGCCGAGGCCGATGGCGGCGGCGATGTGGCTTTTCCCGGCGCCGGGGGGGCCGAAGACGAGCAGGTTGTCGCCCTTCTCGAGCCAGCTGTCGCCGGCGACGAGCGCCATGACCTGGGCCCTGGAGAGCATGGGGACGGGATCGAAGTCGAAGGCGTCGAGGGTCTTGCCCGGCGGCAGGCGCGCCTCGGCGAGGTGGCGGGCGATGCGCCGCCGGGCGCGTTCGGCGAGCTCGTGCTCGGCGAGGGCGGCGAGGAAGCGGGCGGCGGGCCAGCCTTCCTTGTCGGCGCGCTCGGCGAAGCGCGGCCAGATGTGGGTGATCGCCGGCAGGCGCAGGTCGCCGAGCAGCAGGCCGAGGCGGGCGGCGTCGATCGGATCGGTGGCGTTCACGGGCGCGGTGTCGTCGGTCATGCCGCTTCTCCTCCCGCGAGCTCGCTGGCGGTTGAGGCGGTCAGCGCGTCGTAGAGGCTGAGGGGCGTCAGCGAGACCGTCACCCGGGGCAAGATGCCCGGATCGGGAGCGAAGCGGGCGTGCATCGCGTCGCGTTCGGGCAGGATGCCTTCGTCGAGGCTGGCGTCGATCAGCGCCGCGAGGTCGGCCTCGCAGCCGCGGTCGTGGGCGAGCGCGAGGGCATCGACGACGAGCCGGCAGGCGGCCTTCGCCGGCAGCGCGGCCATGGCGGCGTCGTAGAGCCGGCGATAGGCGTCGCGGGGGAAGAGCTGATCGCGGTAGACGAGGCCGGGCAGCGCCATGGGCTTGGCGCGCAGCGCGTGGATGACGTGTCGATAGTCGACGACGTGAGCGCGGCGGCGATCGCCGTAGCCGCGGCCGCGCGGCAGGGTCATCACGTGCGTCCCGCCGAGGAAGATCTCGAGCCGGTCGTCGTGGAGGCGCACGCGCAGCCGGTGGCCGATGAACCGCGAGGGCACGCTGTAGAAGACCCGCCGGAGCATGAAGCCGCCCGAGGAGGTGACGGTGACCATGACCTCCTCGCCGTCCTCGGCGCGGCGCTTTGGCAGCGGCTGGAGGGCGGCCCGCTCGGCGTCGATGCGCCGGCGGTTGCGGGCGTTGCGGCGGCCGACCAGGGCGTCGACGAAGCCGCGGTAGTCGGCGAGAGTGTCGAAGTCGCGGGAGCCGCGCAGCAGCAGGGCGTCCTCCAGAGCGCGCTTCAGGTGGCCATGGGCGGCCTCGATCGCACCGTTCTCGTGGGCGACGCCGCGGTTGTTGCGGCTGGCGGCCATGCCGTAGTGGTCGCAGAGCGTGGCGTAGCGGACGGTCCAGTCTTCGTCGACCTCCGGCGCGAGGTTGCGGAAGGCCGCCGAGAGACTGTCGCTGCGGTGCTCGCGCGGCGCGCCGCCGAGCGCCCAGAGCGCGTCCTGGAGACCCGCGGCGAGCGCCACGAAGCTCTCGCCGCCGAGCACGACATGGGCGTGCTCGAAGCCGCTGAAGGCGAGGCGGAAGTGATAGAGCCGGTGGGGCAGCGGCACGCCGGCGACGGTGACGCCAAGGTGGCCGAGGTCGGTGAAGTCCGACAGGCCGAGCCGCCCGGGCTCGTGGACCTGGCGGAAGATCACCTCGCGCTCGGGGCCGTGCAGCGCCCGCCACTGGCGGATGCGCCGCTCCAGCGTCCGCCGGATCCCGGCGCCGAGGTCGGGATGCCGGCGCAGCAGCTCCTCGAGCACGGCCACCGGACGCAGCCCCGGGCTCGCCTTGAGCATGGGGACGACCTCGGCGTCGAAGACTTCCGTCAGCGGATCGGGCCGCCGCCGCCCGCGCGGGCCACGCTTCTCCGAAGGCGGACGCGGGTCCTGCTCAATGCGGTAGCCGGTGGCCGGACTGAACCCGGCCCTGGCGGCGGCGACGGGTACCGGGGCGGTCGCGCGATAGGTCATGAAGAGCCTCATCTGGTGATCGGTCACGTGGCGGCCGGGCACGCGAGGCTCCTCCGAACTGGGAAAGCACCCGCATAGCCCTACCGGCTGCGATCACCACGCCGCCCCGCCCCAAGGCTGGCGCAGCGATGCTCGGGGGTCGGACCTACGGTCGGGCTACGCCCTACCTTCGGTCCGACCCCCGAGCATCGCTCTCACCCAGATTGTCGCCCCACTCGCACCCTGATCGACGCGCCGCAGCGGAGCAACGGGGACTGCGGTCGAGCATTCTCTGGCGCGTAAGCCATTGATATTATCAGATATGTCGTTCTCGCCCCGTGTTCAAATGCGTGGCGCCGGCTGCCTGACTCGGTTCACGAGCCAAGAGCCGGCGCCACGCGTGGAAGGGCTGCTCAGGCGGCGGGCATCGGGATGCCGTGGGCTACCGTAGCCGCGCCGACCTGAGCGAGCGCCTCGGGTTAGGGAGGCCCGGAGAGCGGCGTGTCGCTCGCCAGAGCGCGGAAGAAGGCAAGCATTCGGTCATCAAGCACGGACCATCTCTTCTGCCATTTCCGTGCCGGCATTGCGGAAGCCGTGCGGAACGCCTGTGAGCGGTCGTTGAATTCTCCCCGACTGTTGAGAGTTCGTCACTGGAGCTGGACACGGCGGTCGCCCGGTTTTCCCATGCTCGGGCTTTCGGGGTATGAAAGCCGATGCCGAGATAACACCGCCGTCCGAGCACCGCGTTCAAGCGCTAGGACGTCGAGGAGTACCACTCCGGTACGACGCTGCGTGCGCTGAGCAAGCGTCACGACATCTGCCGGCAGCTGATCCGGGTTTGGATCGAGAAACGCGAGACGGGCGCCTATGACGATGACGTCGAAGCCGTGGATCTCGTTCAGGTGCGCGACGCCCGCAACGACGCGCTGGAACGGCTCGTCGGCCGCCAGGCGCTCGAAATCGAGTTGCCTCAAAGGGGGCTGTGAAAACCCGGCCTTGCCGAGAAGCGTGCCTGGATCCGCGATCATCGGCCCGAAGGCGTCACCATCGAACGTCGGAGTTGGTGGAGGTCGCGCGCGATTCTGAACCGGAAGCCCGTCAGCAGTGGTTGATGCTTCAGCGGGAGCTTTGCCACGCCGCGGCTCAGGGACCAAAGATTTCGCCTCCGAGATCGACGGTGAAGGTGGCGAGGCACGTCGGTTCCGCCGGATCCGGCGCCGACGCCGGGGTCAACGAGCGTGTAGCCCCGTCGACCGGATCAATGAAATCGTAGCCGAAGTCGGTACTGAAGACCCTGGTGCACGGTCCGAGATCGATCCACCGGACCGTTCCGGCGGCGACCGGTCCGATCGGAACCTGCTGGAGGCCGTTGTTCAGAACGACGGTAAGATCGTAGACGGCAATCCACGTGTCGGCATTTATGTATCGTATCAGATAGTTGAGGAAGCGCTCGGGGGCCACTTCAAATTGGGCGTCGCACCCCACGCCGAACAGCTTCGTGATTCCTGTGATCTCTCTGGGCGACGGGGTGGCGAAAGCATCGGCGACGAAGAATTGCCAGTGGGCGTAGAGGCCGGAGAGACAGGCCTCGAGCGGGACGGTCACGACTCGCGCGGTTCCTGAAACCGAGACCATCGCAGCCTGGACTCCGTTCGACGTACGCAAGGTGACGGTGCCGTGGGTCAGCCATGGTCCGGAGCTGTGGCTGATGTTCCTGACGGAGAGCCGATAGAGGCGGCAGGGGTCCGGCCTGTCGTAGTACATTACCTTGTCGACAAGGCAGATCGCTCGCATCTCCGGGTACTTCGCTTTCCAGTCGCGAGAGAGGTTCTCCCGCACGGTATCGTAGAGGAGGCGGGTGTGGGCGGCGGCGAGTTCTGCGGCCAGCGCGTGATAGGTCTTCGACGAGCCGGGGACCAGTTCCCGACCGTGGAGGGACTGGTCGGAGTCCTTGTTCAGCGTCTCGTGGCAGTAGGCGAATCCCGCCGGCGGGATCCACGCGTTGCTGATGGCGCTGTACGGGCAGCCGGCGATGCCCCATTCCAGGCCGAAGTAACCGGTCATGAGCCCGGCGGGGAGAGACGAGGCCTGGCAGGTGGGAAAGAGCTGGGTCGCGAGCGGGGGCGACTGGCCGGCTGCGATGAAGAGCTCGACCCAGTTGCTGTGGGAATAGAAGTCCTGGAGCGCGTGCAGCAAGGCGCCAAACGCGCTCCGTGCCTGGGGCACGCCCAAAAGCTGGTCGTAGTCGGGCGGATAGTACGGCTGGATCGAATCCCGTATCGTGCCGTAGAAGGTCGACCAGGCGGCGTTCGCGCGGTCGCAGACCGCCTGCGGTCCGGGCGCGCTGTCGATGTGCCGGGAGCCGTCGAGCTGATGCAGGTCGCTGCCAATGTTGCCCGAGCCGAGCAACAAATTGCCGGTGAACTCCGAGAGAGCGTCGGTGGATACCCTCGTGCCAAGCCCCTGCCGCGTGATCTCCACGTGCGGGCCGGGCTTGAATGCCGCCGCGGTCCCGGCCGTCAGGGCGAGGCCGACCGAGACGGCCAGCAGGAATGATGAAATCGCAGCGAACGGCCTCGGCCGGGGCCTCGGAAGGAGGTTCCGGATCATGGGAAGGCCGCCGTCGCGGCGACCACCGGCTGCATGCTGTGATCGCGTGCGATAACCTGGCTGACCTCCGAGGGTCGTCCCTGGATCGCCAGGCCTCGGACGTCGATGTCGACGCTGAAGGCCCCTCCGGCGTCGGCCTTCGTATAGGCGACCGGAGAGGCTTCGTGGGGAAAGCCGTCGACGTTGCCGAGCGGGGGCACGAAGATGACCGCGACGGTTTCCCCGGCAGCGAAACCGCTCCCCGCGACCCGAACCTGGTTGGGTTGCGGCAGGGTCACGGTCAGTCCCCGCGTGACGGTCGCATCGATGCTGGTCGTCGGACCGAGGATGATCGAACCGCTCCACGGCGTTCCGCCGACGAGGTCGCTGGCCTTGAGCCCCCCGCCCGGACACTCGGGTTTGCAATGGAAGGCGACGCGGTACTGGCCGGGTGGCAGGTCGACGGTCGGGATGGTGATGTCGACCGCGCCGGACGCATCCGCCGTGGCCGACCAGATCGACGGTTCCGTCCAGCTCCGCATGAAATGGCCCGGTTGGGCCTTTAGGTTCACTGCGACCATCGCGCCGGCGGGGGCATTCCTGAGCGTCACCTGAAGCGGCGTCCCGCGGGTGATCGCTGGCGGGACAAATGCCACGGAGCGCTCTTCGTAGGCGAAGCAGCGCGAAGGGGCGCTCGTCGCGCCCGGGGTGAGGCAGATCTGCGATCTACCCGGGGTGCCGGCATAGGGGAGCACGACCGAAAAGCCATGACGGCTGCTGTATCCGGGCCAGAAACTGGCCACGCGGAAGTCGGGGATGTTCGCCATCGTCGTCACCGTCGATGGCGCATTCGGCCCCGATCCCCTGCCGAAGCCCAACTCGATGGGTGCGTCCGTCGAGAGGTCGAGGAACCAGCCCTCGAGCTTTAGGCCGGCTGCAACCGGCGTGATCATGAAGCCGCCGGCCATCGTTTCGAGGGCGGGCAGAAGCGCGATGCAGTCGAGCGCCGTGCTGCTGAAAGGCGACTGCGGCGGTTGGCCCGGCGGGACAGGCTGGAGCTGCCGGGCGGTCGCGCAGAACCGGTCGATGCCAGCGGGCGCGGAAAGCGGCATTGCTGCCTGGAAGAGGAAGGCGCCGTCGGCGGCATCCCATCCGATCGAGCGCGCCGGCGCCGTGCCGGCGGGGCAGGTGCCCGCCGCCCGGCAGCCCGCGAACGAGACCGTCGTGAGCAATCCGACGCCATATCCGCGTGCGTCGAGATCGACCGAAGCGGGCGTCAGGGTATAGCTGGCGACGCACCCCGAGACCACGGGGTCCTGTCCGGCTGGGATCGGGAGGCACGTCCGCTCGCGGGTTCCAGTCGTCGGTCCAATGGTGAAGGGCAGAGGGGCTAGGAAGATCGGCGTGTAGATGGGGACGAGTGGAGGAAGAACTACCGGCTGCGACAGCGCCGGTTGAACCAGACTCAACGTCAGAAGGATCGCTCCCGCCAACAAACGCGAGACCATTCGCTTGCCTTCCCACTTGGAGACCAAAGCGACAGGCGCAGCATGGAACACGAAAGCGTGATCGTCAAGGCGTCATGGCCCTGCTTGTAGGTAGCGTGTGATCTGTCCGGTTTAGGTAGCGCGTGAAGTGTCCGGTCCGCTAGGAAGCCCCGAGGGGTTGCGTTGGGGGCGATGATGGGCCGCGCACGGGCTCTTGAGGAGATCCGGATCATGCGCTTCGAGGAGGTTCTCGAGCGGTACAAGCGGGGAGTCTGACGCAGGCGGAGGCGGGGGAGATGCTCGGGATGTCGGAGCGGACGTTCCGCCGCTGGCAGGGGCGCTACCGCGAGGATGGGGTGGCGGGGCTGGCGGACGGGCGCGTGGGCAAGCCGTCGCCGCGGCGGGCCGACGAAGGCGAGCTCGCCCGGGCGCGGGCACTTTACGCCGAGATGTACGGCGGGTTCACCGCGAAGCATTTCCACGAGAAGCTGGTGGAGCGCCACGGCTACCGGCTCGGCTACACGGTGACGCGGCTGGCGCTGCAGGCGTCGGGGCAGCTGAAGCGCAGCACCCGGCGCGGGGCGCACCGGCGCATGGAGTGCGCCCCTAGGGTTGGACACGGAGGTCGCCTGATTTTCCCCCTGCTCGGGCTTTCGGAGTATGAGAGCCAATGCCGAGACAACACCGCCGCCACAGCACCGCGTTCAAGCGCCAGGTCGTCGAGGAGTACCACGCCGGTACGACGCTGCATGCGCTGAGCAAGCGTCACGACATCTGCCGGCAGCTGATCCGGGTCTGGATCGAGAAACACGAGGCGGGCGCCTATGACGATGACGCCGAGGCCGTGGATCTCATTCAGGAGCGCGACGCCCGAATCGCCGCGCTGGAGCGGCTCGTGGGCCGCCAGGCGCTCGAGATCGAGTTTCTAAAGGGGGCTGCGTAAAACGCGGCCTTGCCGAGAAGCGTGCCTGGATCCGCGATCACCGGCCCGAAGGCGTCACTGTCGAACGGGGGTGCGAGCTGATGGAGGTCGCGCGCTCCAGCTTCTATGCGGATCCGGCGCCGCGTCCCGCCGAAGGGGCGATCCTGGCTACGATCACGGCGATCCGCGAGAAATACCCCGCCTATGGGTATCGGCGCGTCGACGCCGAGCTGCGACATCGCGGCCTGGTGGTGAACGCCAAGAAGGTGCGCCGGCTCATGGCCGAGAACGGTCTGAATCCGAAACGGCGGCGGCGTTACGTCGTCACGACGGACAGCAACCATGACGGCCCGATCTTTCCTCACATCGCCCGAGGGTTCGAGGTCCACGGGCCCGACCAGCTCTGGGTCGCCGACATCACCTATGTCGCCATCGCGACCGGCTTCGTCTATCTGGCGGTCATCCTGGACGCCTGGTCGCGCCGGGTCGTGGGCTATGCCCTAGATCGCAAGATCGACGCCCGGCTCGCTACTGAGGCGCTGAAGGCAGCGATCGCCTTCAGGCGGCCGCTGCCGGGGTGCGTGTTTCACTCGGATCGCGGATCGCAACACGCGTCCGGACCGCACCGCGCCCTGCTTAAGCGTCACGGGTTCTTCGGGTCGATGAGCCGGCGCGGGAACCCCTACGACAATCCGCAGGCCGAGAGCTTCATGAAGACGCTCAAGGTCGAGGCGGCGTATCGCATGGAGTACGAGAGGTTCGAAGACGTCGCCGCCGACCTTCCGGCCTTCATCGAGGACGTCTACAACGAACGACGCCTGCACTCCGCGCTCGGCTACCTTAGCCCGGCGCGGTTCGAGGAGATCAACCGCCCCAGCGGGGTCAAACAGGTCGCCTGATCCTGTCCAACCCTAGGGGCGCACTCGAAGTGCCGAGGCAAAATTCCCCACCTCGGCGCCCGGTGATCAGCCGGTCAGCGATCCATCGCTCCGTTCTTCGGCGGCCGGCCGCGGCGTTTGGGTGGCGGTGGCGGCATGATGGCGGCGTGGGCCCGGGTGTGCTCCGGGATGAGATCGGCGTGAGCGCGGAGCCGGTAGCTCGCGCCCTCGATCTGGACGACGGCGTGACGCAGGAGCCGGTCGAGGAGCGCGGTGGCGACGACGGGGTCGCGAAGACCTCGCCCCACTCGGCGAAGCCGCGGTTGGAGGTGAGGATCATGGCGCCCTTTTCGTAGCGGGCGTTGACGAGCTGGAAGAAGAGGTTGGCGCCGCCGGAGGTGATCGGCAGGTAGCCGATCTCGTCGACGATGAGCAGGCTGGCGCGGCTGTAGAAGCGAAGCTTCTCGGTCAGCCGGCCCTCGCGTTCGGCGCGGCCGAGCGCCTCGATCAGCTCGGCGAGGGTGCAGCGGTGGACGGCCTTGCCGGCCTTCACCGCGGCGACGCCGAGGGCGGTGGCGAGATGATCGCGTACCGAGAGCGCAAGCAGAAAGTTGGGCCTATGCCGCATCCCGGGGCCTGTCCAGCGACATTCGGAGCTGGCCCGGGGGCGACATGAAGATCTGGCCCCCCTTCAGCTCGATGCGGTTTCAGTTTCGGGCGCCGCAGCGGGCTTCTGCAGAAGCCCGCTGCGGCGCTTTTCGCGGAGGCGGTAGCTGTCACCGCGGATGGTGATCACGTGGCTGTGGTGGAGCAGCCGATCGAGGATCGCGGTGGCGACCACCGCGTCGCCGAAGACGGCTCCCCACTCACCGACGGCGCGGTTCGAGGTGATCAGCATCGCGCCGCGCTCGTAGCGGCGACTGACCAACTGGAAGAACAGGTGCGCGGCGTCCGGCTCGAGCGGCAGGTAGCCGAGCTCGTCGACGATCAGGAGCTTCGGCTTGGCGAAGTGCGTCAGCCGCTCGTCGAGCCGGCCGTCGGCGTGCGCCTTCGCCAGGCTCGCCACCAGCGTCATCGCTCCGGTGAAGAGCACCGAGTAGCCGGCGACGATGGCTTCGCGGCCGAGCGCCACGGCCAAATGCGTCTTCCCGACCCCGGGCGGGCCGAGCAGGAGCAGCGCCTCGCCGTTGGCGATGAAGCGGCCGGTGGCGAGGTCGCGGACCTGCGCCTTGTCGATCGAGGGCTGGGCAGCGAAGTCGAAGCCTTCGAGGGTTCGCACGAACGGGAACTTCGCGAGGCCGAAGCTCATGTCGATGCGGCGCTGGTCCTTCCGGGCGATCTCGCGCGCACAGAAGAAGGCCAGCGCGTCGCGCAGCGTCAGCTCCGAGCGGGCGGCTTCGTCGAGGAGGCTGTCGAGCTGGTCGCGGACGGCGGTCAGCTTCAGCCGGGTCAGCATCCGGTCCAGCTCGTCTTTCGTCGGCGCGGCCATCACCAGGCGCCTCCCGCCACCGCTTCGTACTCGGCCAGTGGGCGCAGCAGCGCCGGCGCCTCCTGCCTCTCGGCGGACCACCTGACCACGCGGCCGTCGGCGCCGGCGACGCCGTCGAAGTGGGCGCGGTCGACGATGCGCCCGTGGCGGCCGCCACTGCGCTGGTGAGACGCCACCTCGACGCCGGCGTGGGTGATCCGCACGGTCTCGGCGGAGACCAGCACCCGCACCCGCTCGCCGATCAGCCGCCAGGGCGCCGAGTAGGCGTTGGTGTCGAGCTCCACCGCACAGTCCGCGCCGACCCGGCGGCTCAGCTCGCGCGCCGCCAGGAACGGCCCGCAGCACGGAAGCGGCTTCAGCATCGCCGCCTCGTTGCGCGTGAAGCGCAGCGCCGGCGCCTCGCCGGTGGCGCCGTGCACGCGCAGGTCGGCGATCTCCCGCGTCCAGAGCTCCAGATGCGCCTCCAGCGCCGCGAAGCTCTCGAAGGAGCGCCCCGCGATCGCGTTGCGCTTCACGTAGCCGACGCCGCGCTCGTCCTTGCCCTTGGTCCGCGGCCGGTACGGCGCGCAGGCCCGGACCTGGAAGCCCCAGTGGCGCGCGAAGGCATGGAGCTTCGGGTTGAGCACGACCTCGCGCGTCGCGACGTCGTGGCTCAGGATCAACGCCCGGGCGTTGTCCAGGAGCACCTCCGCCGCCACTCCGCCGAAGGCCGCGAAGGCGCTCTCCATCCCTTCGAACCAGTGCTCCTGGCGCTCGCCGAGGAAAGCCCGGACGTGGACGCGGCGCGAATAGCCGAGGGTCGCGACGAACAGCGACACCAGCCGCGGGGCGCCGTCGATCTCGACCCGCCGCTGGCCAAAGTCGATCTGCAACTGCTGTCCCGGCCGGTCTCGAAGCGCACCGTCGCCCGCGCCTCGGCACGCAGTTCCCGACGCAGATGCGCCACCGCCCGTTCGACGGTGCGCAGGCTCACCACGACGCCCTTCTCGGCCTCGAGCTCCTGACGCACCACGTCGGCATTGCCGCCATGACGACGGAACCTCTCCTCGATCCACGGCTCCAAGCCGTCCAGTCCCCGCGACCGTGCAGGCGGCGACGGCCGGCGCCACGAACCCTCCTTCAACCATCGCCGAACCGTCGTCCGCGAGCAGCCGAGCTCCGCCGCGATCCGGCGCGCGCCCCAGCCGAGCGCCTTCAGCCGCAGCATCGCCGCCACGTCGTCCGGCTCCTTCATCTCGTCCCTCCGCAGACCCTCAGTCCGCGGGAGCGTCTCCATCCTCGGCAGCGTCATCCAGCCCCTCCTATCAGCTCATCGAGGGGGCCAGATCCTCATGTCGCCTGAGGGCCAGTTTGGCGTGTCGCCTGACAGGGCCGATTGACCCGGCGCGTGGCGCGGAGGTCCGGCGGGACTGTATAGCGCTTGGCAATGATCATTTTGGCCTCCGCGACCTCCACCGGCCGGCCGTCGAGGTCGCGGAGGCCATAGGGTTCGCCGGTGCGCAGGACCCGGAAGATGCGGTTGACGAGACGGTTGGCAACAGCGCAGAGGGCCTGCTTGTGATGGTGGCCCTTCGTCGTCATCAGCCGCCAGTAGACTTCGGCGAGCTCGGGATCGATCCGCCGGGCGGTGTCGGCGGCCAGGATCAGGGCGCGCTTGATGCGGTCGTTGCCGGACTGGGAGATCTTCTGCCCCGGCCGCTCGGCGCCACCGGAGTCGGATCGGTTCGGGAACAGGCCGCAGAAGCCGCGCATGTGGCGTTCGGAGCGGAAGCGCTCGGAGGTGTGCAGCACGCCGATCAGCACCGGGGCGAGATGCGGGCCGATGCCGGGGATGGTGCGTAAGGCGTCGGAGGGGTGGATCTCGGCGTAGCGTAGAGCGCGGCAATGCGACGCTCGAGCCCGGCGATGGCGTCGAGATGAGCAACGAGGACTTCGATCTCAGTGACGAGTTCGGCCTGCAGTTCGACGAAGTCGATATGGCGGCCATGGAGCGCCAGGGCGTCGCGAGCCGCCCGCTTCAGGCCGTCGACCAGCGTTTCAACGAAGGGGCCGGAATGGGGATGATTGCCGCTGGCGTTCCGGGCGATGAAGCGGGCCAGGGTCGAGCGTCGGGCCTTCAGGACGGCATGTGGGTCGAACCATGACTTCAGGAGCGCCAGGGAGAGCCGGGTGCGCAGATCGGGCAGCACCGCCTCGAGGCTCGGGGAGGCCCAGCGGACGAGGTCGAGCAGGCGGCGCTTCGCGCCGGCGACCACGTCCTGAAAGCGGGCCCGCTGCTTGGTGAAACGTTGCAGGGCATGGCTCATCGGCGCCGGAATGTGGACTGGGTCCAGGCCGGGCCCGCCGAAGAGCGGCATGGCGGCAAGCAGGTGAGCGTCGGCGAAGTCGGTCTTGGCATGCTCGGAGAGATAGCGCCGCAGGGCGCGGACGCGCTGACCCTTGATGCGGATCACCTCGACACCGGCGTCGACGAGGCGGTGCGCGACCGGGAACCAGCTCATGCCGGTCGGCTCCATCAGGGCCTGGATCGTCGATCCGGGCTGCAGGCTCGCGGTGGCTTTCGCCACGAAGCCATCGAGCGAGGCGGGATCGAGGCGAAAGCGGATCGGCTTGCCGACCGGTCGTCCGTCGTCGAAGATCTGCGCGATCTGGTCGCCGCGGATGGCGAGGTCGATGCCGAGGGTGCGTCTTGTCATGGCGTGCTCCTTCTGCTTCGGAACCGCGCACCGACCGGCACAGACAGGTATGTCATTCGTAGCCGGCCAGTCTGTGCTGACCGCCACAATCGCGTTACACTTGCCCTCGTCGGCGCGGCCGGACCGGGCTGACAGCATCACGGTCACGAGACGATCCTCGGATCTCTCAGGGTCTTCGGAGCCCGAGCCGGCCTGGCTCGCGCCGACACCTTGACCGGTTCCCGGCATGCCGGGAACCGGGTCCGATCCGCGATCACCTCGTCGAAGCCAAGCGCTCCTTGCTCTTCCCCGTGGCATCGAATCCGGCGGCGCAATGGATACCTGGCTCTTTCCGGCGCCGGGCGGCCCGAGGAAGTGAAGGACCTCGGCGCGGGCGACGAAGTGAAGTTCGGCGAGCGCGAGGATGCGGTTGCGGTCGAGGGAGGGCTGGAAGGAGAAGTCGAAGCCCTCGAGCGTCTTCGGCGGATTAAGCCGCGCGGTCTTCAGCGCGACGGCGATGCGGCGGGTCTCGCGGTTGGCGTGCTCCTCGGCGAGAAGGCCGTCGATCGCCTCGAGGGCCGAGAGCTCGCCGCGCTCGAGGCGACGAAGCGTATGGTCGAGCGCCTCGAGGGCGCGAGGCATGCGCAGCCCGACCAGGCTGGCGCGGATGCGGTCGAGCAGCTCGGTCACGATAGGGCACCCCCGGCCAGGCGGCGCCCGACGGCGTCATAGAAGGCGAGCGGGCGACGTCCGACGCTCTGGTCGACGGGCTCGGCCGGCCGCGCCGGCACGGCCTTGCTGGATCGTCTCACGCATCATTGCGACATCGTCGAGACCGGCAACGAAAGCTGGCGCTTCAAAAACCGCGTCTGAAACCGCCACACCCGCCGACGTGCCTGATACGCCTGCGCCACCGGAAAGCTCCGGCGCATCAGGCACGTCTCCCCAACCCGCAGAGGGGTCCCTTTTCGGCTCTGACTCACATTCGGTGCAGTCCTCCATCAACTACGCTGCGCCAAGGAGCCGAGCGCGGAGGAGATCGAGCTTGGCTCGGCCGTACATCTGGCGCTTGACGAGCTTGAGCTTGGTGATGTGGCCCTCGGTCTGGCCGTTGGACCACGGCAGGGACAGAGCCGCGGTGACGGCAGGCTGATCGTCGCGCAGCCCGCGGGCGAACGAGGCCAACGGTCCGGACGACGCGTCGTCGAGCCAGGTGTCGAGGCCGGACGGGTCCCGCTTCCGGATCATCGCCTGGAACCGTTCGAGAAGGTGCCGGGCAGTGGCGAGGACCGGGACGGCGGCCTCGATGATCGCCACGGTGACCGCGTCCTCCTTGGTGAGATGGGGGCGCTTCTGGGTCAGCATCATCGCGATCTTTCGGGCCGCGGGGCACTTTCGGGGGCCGGAGGCTTGGGCAGCCTCCGTGCGTCGCCGACGCGTGGCCCACTCGGTGACGACCCGCAGGCTGCCGCCGAAGCCGGCGAGGCGGAGGCGCCGCCAGAGTTCGGCGCCGTTGCGGCATCCGCCGGACCAGGCTTCGTCGAGCTGGACGAGCCAGGGCTCGAGCGCGCTCGCGCGGACGCGGAAGACATCGTCGCGCTCGCCGCGAAGAATGCGTCGGACGGTCTGCCGGCCGCAGCCGGTTCGCCGGACGATTTCCTTGATCGAAACGCCCTCGCCGGCGAGCGCCCGGACGGCTGCGTTCATCTCCTCCCGGCGCAGGAAGCCCTCGTATTGCAGCCGCTCGGCCGAGGTCAGCAGCTCCGGGTTCACGGTGCCCGCGCCGAGCACACGGCGGATCTGCGTCATCGACCGCCGCACCCCGTCGAGGAAGGCCTGGCTCGCGTTCTCCATCAGGCGCCAGCGATCGGCGACCTGGACCACCTCCGGCGCCGCGCGGGCGACCGCCTGGCCATAGCCGCCCCCACGATCCCGCGACACGATCTCGACCTCAGGATGCGCCGCCAGCCAGGCCTCGACGGTGGCGGCCTCGCGGTCGGGAAGCACATCCACGACCTCGCGCCGCTCCAGGTCGCAGACGATGCTGCCGTAGCGGTGCCCGCGCTTCCACGCCCAGTCGTCGATGCCGATCACCCGCGACACCGGCCGCGCTGCCGGCGCCCGCGCCCGGACGGTCCGCAGCAGCGTGTCCTTGCTCACCGGCATCAGCAGGCGCCGCGCGAGCCCCTGGCCGGGGCGACCGCCGAGCGCCAGGCCGAGATGGTGGACGATGGTTTGCAGCCGCGCCGTGCGGCGGGCGTAGGGGGCGACGATGTCCTCGCCGAACCGCTCGGCGAAGATCACCCTGGGGCAGAGGTCGTTACAGCACCGGAACCGCCGCACGGTAAGGGAAATCCTGACCCGCCGGCCGTGCGCTGGGAGATCGGAGAGCAATCGAACGTAGCGGCTGTGGACCCGCCGCGAGAGCTTGCCGCAGCCTGGGCAGGCCGACCCGACATTCGGGGACCGCGCGATCGCCGCAACACAGACGTCATCGATCCGCACGTGCTCGATGATCAGTCCCGGCGGCAACAACGCCGCCGACGATCGGTTCCGACCCATCCCTCGCTCCCCCAAGCCTGAAGCCAGAGACTATCCGTCAAGCCGATCGCCTGCACCGAATGTGAGTCAGAGCCCCTTTTCGGCTCTAACTCACTTTCGGTGCAGCGCTGCGGTTGATCATGCCGCGCCGAGAAGCCGCGCTCTAAGGAGGTCGAGCTTTGCGCGGCCGTACATCTGGCGCTTGACGAGCTTGAGCTTGGTGATGTGCCCCTCGGTCTGGCCGTTGGACCACGGCAGGGACAGAGCCGCCGTGACGGCCGCCTGATCGTCCCGCAGCCCGCGGGCGAAGGAGGCCAACGGTCCGGACGGCGCGTCGTCGAGCCAGGTGTCGAGGCTGGACGGGTCCCGCTTCCGGACCATTACCTGGAACCGTTCGAGAAGCTGCCGGCTGGCAGCAAGGAGGGGGACGGCGGCCTCGATCACCGCCACGGTCACCGCATCCTCCTTGGTGAGATGCGCCCGCTTCTGGATCAGCATCATCGCGATCTTCCGGGCCGAGGGGCATTTTCGGGGACCGGAGGTATGCATGGCCTCCGCACGTCGGCGGCGCGTGGCCCACTCGGTGACGACGCGGAGGCTGCCGCCGAAGCCGGCGAGGCGGAGACGACGCCAGAGTTCGGCACCGTTGCGGCATCCGCCGGACCAGGCCTCGTCGAGCTGGACGAGCCAGGGCTCGAGCGAGCTCATGCGAACACGGAAGACGTCGTCGCGCTCGCCGCGCAGAATCCGCCGCACCGTCTGCCGGCTGCAGCCGGTCCGGAGGACGATCTGCTTGATCGGCACCCTTTCGTCCGCCAGCGCCCGGACAGCTGCATTCATCTCCTCGCGGCGCAGGAATCCCTCGTACTGCAGCCGCTCGGCCGAGGTCAGCAGTTCGGGACTCACGGTGCCCGCGTCGACCGCGCTGCGGATCGACGTCATCGACCGCCGCACCACATCGAGGAAGGCCTGGCTGGCGTTCGCCATCAGGTGCCAGCGGTCGGCCACCTGCACCACCTCCGGCGCCGCGCGGGCGACCGCTTGGCCGTAGCCGCCGCCGCGGTCCCGCGACACGATCTCGACCTCGGGGTGGTCCGCCATCCAGGTCTCGACGGTGGCGGCTTCGCGGTCGGGAAGCACGTCCACGATCTCGCGCCGCTCCAGGTCGCACACGATGCTGCCGTAGCGATGGCCGCGCTTCCACGCCCAGTCGTCGATGCCGATCACCCGCGACGCCGGCCGCGCCGCCGGCGCCCGCGCCCGGACGGTCCGCAGCAGCGTGTCCTTGCTCACCGGCATCAGCAGGCGCCGGGCCAGTCCTTGGCCGGGACGCCCGCCGAGCGCGAGGCCGAGATGATGGACGATGGTCTGCAGCCGCGCCGTGCGGCGGGCGTAGGGAGCGACGATGTCCTCGCCGAACCGCTCGGCGAAGATCTCCCGCGGGCAGAGGTCGTTGCCGCACCGGAACCGCCGCACCGTGAGCGCGATACAGACGCGCCGGCCGTGCGCGGGAAGATCGGAGAGGGACCGAACGTACCGGCTGTGCCCCCGCCGCGAGAGCTTGCCGCAGCCCGGGCAGGCCGACCCGACATCTCGCGACCGCGCGGCCGCCGCCACGCAACCCTCCTCTATACGCACGTTGTCGATGATCAATCCCGGCGGCAGCAACGCCGCCGACGATCGGCTCCCAACCATCCCTGCTCCCCTCAAGTTCGGAGCAGGACACTATCCGCCAGGCTGATCGGCTGCACCGAGATTGAGTCAGAGCCCCTTTTCCACGCCGACAGAGGGTCCCGATTGAGTGCTGGTTGACAACACAGGCATCGTTCGATGCTTTCGACACTATCTCACCGCCCCCGAGTTCACCGTCCCCCGAGCACCGCCTCCGAGCGACAGGAGGGGCACGGGCTTCGCCCTGGGATTCGACCTTCTTCTGTTCAGGGGAGGTCTGCGGCCGCGGCCCTCGCCGGAACGCGCCGCTCCTTCCTCCGCCAACCCCCTACCGGCGGTCCGGCCTCTCGAAGGAAAAGGCTTCCCGACCGCCCTTCTGCGGTCCCACGCCGGGCCAGCCGAGCATGATCGGGGCCAACGGTTCCAGCCGATCGGCCTGCGGCTCGAACGCATAGAAGCGCACACGCTGGTTCTCGAGCCTGACGCTCTCGACGAGCATCTCGTCGCCGACGAACAGCGCCGGCGTGACGTCGGTGTCCAGTCGGATCGGACCGTCGAGCTCGAGGTCGATCGCGAGCACCGCCTCCTCGGCGGGACGGAGCGGCTCGACGTAGCGGAGCTTCGGCGGGGCGTAAGCCACCCAATCGATCTTGATGTCGCGGATCCGTGGCAGGCGGGGCCGCAACACCGGTCGACGCGGTTCGGGAATGCTGTCGTCGGCGTCGGTCATGGCATGTCCTCCTCCGAAGGACGGCGCGGAATCATAGCACGGCGTGGCCGCAGCGAGCGATAGGACGAACAGGCGCGCCGCTGTCCGACCTGTTGTTCGCCCCAGCCTCATGGCTCGCGGACGACCTGCAAGACGTCGAACGCGATCCCGTTCCTGGCGTGGCCATCGGCCCTGATCAAGATCGCCCTAATGTCCGACGGGTCAAACCTCGGGCCCTCGGCGCGCAGGCATCGCGGCGGGAAGCGCAGCGTCGTCAGCATCGACTTCGTGGCGGTGAGGGCATGGTCGAAGGGGCGCGGCACCGGTCCGATGTCGTCGGAAGAGATCCACGCGACCGAGCCATGGCCATCCTCCACCCCAAGGTCGAACGCGACGCCCGCCGGGGGATTCCCGCCGCCGTCCGAAACCTCCGCGACCCGCAGCCAGATTTCGCGACCGCTGTTCGGGCCGAGGTCGAGCGGCTTGGCGAGGCCGCTGCGGAAGACGCCGGCCCCCTCAACGACCATTCCGTTCGACATACCCCAGAAGCTATCGGTGCGATAGCCACCGGCAGCGCCTTGCCAGAGCTCGTATTCCTCCACGGTCAGCGCCGCCGACTGCGATGTTGGCTGATCGAGGGTGTTCTTGACGATGCCGTTCGCCTGCTCGTGATCGTCCACCGTCATCTGCTCCTTCCATTCAAAGGAGAGATGCACATGCCTTGGGTCGAAGCCCGGGGGATGCTGCCGGTAGGTGAGATAGCCGGTCAGCGCATGATCGAGGAGGAAGCTGCGGTAGAATGCGATGCCGTATCCGGAAAGAATTCGCTCGTGGGCGCTTCTGTCGAGGATGTCAGGGGGGAGCCTCCCTTCCTCGTCGGTGACCCACTCTCTGTTGAAATAGTTGTGGCCGGCAAAGTCGACATATACTTGGCTCTTGAACGGCGCAGGGCGCAGCTGGTCGTAGAACCCGGCGCCGCCATTGTCCGTGACGTCGCCGTCGCCGGCCGGCAGGATCGTCATAAAGGCGTAGCCGTCGGGCTGATTTCCGAAGAAGTTCGTCGGTGCGAGCGAGAGGACGGCGCGAATGTCGACTCCAAGCGCGCGGTTCGCCTGGTTGCCGGCAACGACCACAGCCTCGCCGCCGCGCGAATGGCCGAAGAGCCCGACCCGGGTAAAGTCGATCCGCCCGCCGAAGATCGCGTCACCGCCGGTGTCGAGACCCTGGAAATGTGCCACGGCGCCCAACAGGAGATCCGCACGGGCGTCGATGTTGGCCGAGGTGAGGTTGACGCAGTTGGTAGCGTTGCAGTCGAGGGAGGCGGCGATCACCCCGAGGCGAGCCAGTTGTCGCTGCAGGAAGCGGTAGCCCTTGTGGTTCGGAATCGGCAACCACCCCGGCCCGGCGATTAGTCCGCCGGGGCAATCCTCCCGATTCCGGTCCGCGGGGTCATGGACGGTCGCATGGTTGCCATGGGCGAGGAACACGATCGGCGAGCGTCCCAGCTTGGCGAGCCGCTGGTTGAACGGCTGGCCAGTGCCGTCATCCTCTGCCGGATAGAAGACGCTGCCCCGCACGTCTACGCCGTCCGTGAAGTCGACCTCACTGACTGGGAAGAGGTCGAGGCCGGCGGGATCGGCACCGACCGGCGGCGCAACGCAGCGCGGATCGATCTGACGTGCGGTGGCGCCGACGCAACTGCCGACGATCTGTTGGACATAGACCGGACTGGTGCCGGCGATCGGCTTTGTGGCGACCACGGGCGGGCCGCCGTCGCCAATCTTGACGGCGTTCTGGTAGACCTTGATCCGGGCGCCCGCCGCCCATCCGGTCACCAGGATGGCGGTGTCCCCGGCCTGGATCGGGGCAACCTCGGGTGCCGGCATCTTCGAGCAGGCCTCGACGACGACGACCCCGGGTGGCGACGGCGGATTGAACGGGCACATGGTCTGCGCGACGAGGATCTTCTCTCCTTCGGCCGTCGCGGGCGAGGCCGGCACGAAGTGGAGGATCCCCCAGGTGCGGATCGGCCCGACAACCGTGCCGCCACGCTCGACCGTGAACCGAGCGCCGTTCACGAGCTTGTTCACCGCGATCCGCTCGGCACCGGCATAAACCGGGTCCACGCCAGGTGCCGGCACCGGGTTCGGCGGCGCGCCCGTCAACCATTCGACAGAGGGCGGGCTTGGCTCGCCGCAGAGCTCGGCCCAGGCCCGCACCCGCTGGGCGAGGCCGTAGTCGGGATTGACGTTGATGCCCTGCTGCGCCGTTGCACCATTCTGGCGTCCGACCTCGACGCCGTCGGCGGTGATCCAGGCGTTGCAGCCGGTCAGGAGATTGCCGACCCCGGTGCGCGAGCCGCACTCGAAGACCGGATCCGGCGAGATCTGCGGCCGCGGAAGCCCGGCCGGGTAGAGGTCGTGGAAGTCGATCACGGTTGCATTTGCCCAAGGACCAGGCACCCCGTCGACGATCTGCCTCGCCCTCAGAACCTGCCCGGCTTTCAGCGGTCCGACGGAGGTGAACGAGTAGCCGATCGGATCGGGGAAGCCGGCCTGCTGCGGCGGCATGGCGACACCGTCGATCTCGAGCTCGATCATGGCGTGCGGAACGAACCCGACCACGGTGACGACCGTGCCGCAGGCGAACGGCGGGACGATGCCTATGGCCGACAGGACTTCGCGGCTGTCATGGAGGTTCAGGCGGTCGATCGGGACCTCAGGCATGTCGCGCGCTCCTTCCGAAAATGACAGCCGGCTTTCCATCGATCTGCGGGGCGGCGCGCACGAGCCGCGTGGACGAATCGTAATGGTCGAAGGCCGCACAGGCGCAGGCTCCGTGCACCCCGGAGGCTACCCCGAGTGAGACGACCGCGAGGAAGAAGTTGCGCGCGATGGCCGCGGGAAGTCCGCCTCGCGCCAGCCCGACGCCGGAGCTCGAACCGGGCCGTTCGCCGCGAAGGGCGCCTAGGCAGCCGCATCCCCCTGCCGGAGCGGCCGCCGTACGATTTCCATGCGCACGACTTCCCTGCATCGCGTCGGCGACCAGCACGCCGATGAAGCCGACAAGCATGGCCAAGCTCACGAGGGCCGCGGGCCGAGCCTGCCAGCCACTCAGAAGCATCAGCCCGACGGCGGTCTCGACCGCGATGACCGCCCCGACCACGCTCCGCGGGCCGCGCGCCACCGCGCCACCACCGCGTCCGAAGAGGAGATTCCGAACCGTGCGCTTCGCGGCCCGCGGCGAGCGCAGCTTGGCGATCGCCGCGATCAGCCAGAAGATCCCGAGACCGAGCTGCATGAGGTAGAGAAGCTCGGTCCGCAGGGCGACGGAATCGACCGCGCTCATGGCCGTGTCTGCGTGCAGTCGATGGGCTGGCAGCCGATCCGGAACATCACGGTCTGGTACCACGACAGGAGGGCGCCCCAGCCGCCCCAGGCCGCGAATCCCGCGAGGCCGCATGTCTGGCCGCCCACAATCCCGGCGACGAGGGCGACGATCCAGCCGACTTTGACGATCCAGTCCAGGATGCAGTAGACGGTGAGTACAATGCCGCAGAGCGTCTGGCTCGCGCAGATGATCGTCCAGATCAGGAAGAGGATCAGCCCTACCACGGTGATCACGATCCCGATGATCCAGACGACGGGATAGCCGACGCAGACGCCGACGACGATGACGATCGAACCGACCAGGATCAGGATGATGCTGATGACCAGCAAGATGTCACAGGAAATCGACCCGGTTCGCGGGGGCGGGATCTGACCGCTACCGTTTCCGTCTGACGGAGTGTCGGGTGGCCCATCGACCGGGATCCCTCGCGACCCGGTCAAATTGCAGACCGGGAGACCGGCGTCCGGTGCGAAACGGGCCGTCGCGCCCACGCCGTATGCGCCCCCGGCCGTGAAATCGATCGCGCCGCCGGTGCTCCCGTTGCCGATCCAGCCGCTGTCGGTCCGCACCGTCCCCGGCCCATTGAGGATCGAGGCTTCGCGGCCGCCAGGCAGAGTGACCTTCCAGTCCCAGCCGGTCGGCGTCGGGGGCTGTGCAGGCGGCGGGGAAGGCCATTCGACGCGGCCGACAAGCTCACGGTGCGGGGCGGGCAGCTGGGTCGGGCCAAATTCGACGTGGACGCCAACCGGGCAGGGAAGGCATTCCTCGACCTGGACGACGCCCGACTGCCCGGTGTTGAACGCAAAAGCCGGCAGCGGCGGATTGCAGAGGAGGACACCTGCCTGATCGACGATCGTCACCGTGACCGTCGAGGCATAGTCGATCGGGCGGTGCTTGAGAAAGATCGGCCAGTCGAGCGGCATGTTGCCGGTGACGCTCGTCTGTCCGCTAAGGGCGCCGTTCACGTCCTTACCGCCATAGGAGAAGGTGGCGTAGGCGGTGTCGCCGACCTGCAGCGGCGGATTGAACCTGACGCTGTAGATCACGCGGCGGAAGTCCGTCTCGGGCCCGCTGGTTTCGCAGGGACCGACGGCGACCGAAACGCTGACCTGCGGGCAGCGGCTGCAGTTGACCCGGATCGTGCTCTGCACCGGCGGGCACTCACCGACGTCGATCCGGCGCAGCTCGACGATGTAGACCCCCACAGGATAGTCGTGCGTGACCTGCGGCGCCGCCACCGAGGCCGCCGGAGCGCCGGGAAACGCCAGCATGAAGTCCGCGCTCTGCGACCCGTCGCCGAAGTCCCACCGGAAAATTCCCTGGCCTGGCCCAGGCAGGCTGACCTGGGCATCGAGCGTGACGGTCGCTTGGGGAGGGGTTCCAAAGCAGGGACTGACGGTCGGATGGATGGTCGCCCGCACGCACTGCGGGCAGGGAAGTTCGACAGTCAGGCGATCGGAACAGCCACCCGGGCCGGACGGGTCGGCGGGGTCCACGCACTTCGCCACGAGCCCGATCTTGTCACTGCAAGCGACGAGGTCGACGAGATCGATCTGCTCGTCGATCGTCCCAGTCCTGGGGTTCACCATGCGGCTGACGGGCGCGATGACCGCCGGAAAGGTCTCGAAGGATATCAGGTCGCTCGGACAACCGAAGAGAGTCCCTTCGACCCGGAGGCGCGCCGGCACAAGGCTGCCGCGCTGCACGATCCCGCTCACGGCCGAGAGGACAATCTCGCAGCCCTTCAGCGCCTCGACCTTCGTATCGAAGCAGGCCGGGTTGCCCGCGCACCGTACCGTGACGGTGACCTGGTCGCCGACCTGCACCGCCGCGGTCAGCGGCACGTCGAACAGGAAGGTTTCGTTCGCGTCGACCGAGGCGGTAATCCCACCGGTGATCCCGGGGACGATCTCGACGACCGGGCAAAGGGTCGCCCTTCCTGCGACGCGCAGTCGCGTCGGCCCCACGCCGCCGAAGGGCGTGACCGCATTGATGCTGACGATGTTGATGCTGCACGGCATGGGCAAAACCCAATCGCGACGGGACCTCGGCCGTCAACAGGGCGGAAAGAAACTGACGAGAGCGCTACGCGGACAAAGGCTGGCGGCTATCAGAATGTAGAATACCTAAAACTGACGGCCGGTGACACGCACTGCACGATCCTACCACGAGGTGTCGCAGGCGTCTCGCCATTTTCATGCCCGGGCCGCCGCGCCACCATTTTTTCGCTCGCTAGGCCGGAGCGCGGCCGGCAGGCCATTCAAGCCGCGCATCGAGATCGAGACGATCGCCTGGTTCCCCGACCAAACCGAAGCATCGCCATGAGTTCGTGCTCCTCATGGCTTGAGGTGTCGTCTGCGATGGAAAGACCGACCCTCGGGCATCGTCGCCTGCCTGGCTCCACAGGAGGCTTGGCCCATTGCAATGCGGACGAAGGTCTAGGCCGAGGCGCGCGGCCTTCATGGCAACGAGCGCATCGGCGGAAGCCGGCAGCTTCCGATCTCGATCGCGATCATGAGGGCGGCCACGAGGCCGCCATAGACTGCGGAGGCCCAGCCGGTGCCGATGGAGAGGAAGGCGACGGCGAGTGCGGCACCGATCGCGATCGCCCATTTCAGCGCCCAGCCGATCAGTCCGACCAGTCGACACCAGGTCATCTCGCAAAGAAGCTTAGCAAGCAGGAGCGTCGCTAGTGCCACGATCGCCGTCGCCGGCAGGAGCGCGGCGACGAGCGGCGCGAGGAGCGGGATTG
Organism: Amaricoccus sp.; assembly: GCF_017993425.1. Taxonomy (GTDB): domain Bacteria; phylum Pseudomonadota; class Alphaproteobacteria; order Rhodobacterales; family Rhodobacteraceae; genus Amaricoccus. Next base: position 30,096 of record NZ_JAGOMQ010000023.1, on the reverse strand, counting down.
GTATCGAGGCGATCGCCAGAAGCATGGCGAGGACAGCGAACGCCGCGAGCAGGATCATGGCTTGGCAGAGCGCCTCGAGGACGCAGACGACCGCCAGGACAAGCCACTTCACTACCGAAACGACGATCATCACAATGGTCTTGAGGATGATGACGAGGATCTTGCAGATCGTCTCGACCAGCCATTCGACGACCGACTGAACGAGCCACTCGATGAAGGTCAGGATCACGGTGACGATCGCGCAGATCCACTTGTTGCAGCAGAGGCAGTACCAGATGCACTCCTGCGCGGCGCACCGCTGCTCCTGCTCCTCGCGCGACTTTTGGATGGGGACGCGAATTTCGGTTTCGATCGGTTGCCGGATTTCGGAGCATTCCTGTTCCAGCTTCCGGAGGAAGCGCTCGAGGGGCCGCTCGATCGAGTCGCGGAACCAGTCGCCGATTTCCGTGCAGCGGCTCATCGGCGCGGCACCGGCGTTTGCATCGACGCTCGCGCTCGCGCGAGGAGGCGCAGGAGCTCGAGGGCGAAAAAACCACGCGAGAGAAGCAGCGCCGCGGCCTTCGCCAGGAGCGCGGCGGCCAGGGCGGCGCCGAGCGCGCCTGCAATGGTGCCGATCCCGGCCTTTCCCACCGTGAAGGCCACCCAGGCGCGGAAGCCGAGTACGACCAGGGCCGCGAGCGCGGCCGGCTGGCAGCCACAGACACCGAGCAAGGCGCTCATCTGCTTCGCGGTCGCCCTCCGACGGCGCTCGGTGCCGAACGCCGGGCCGATCTCGACCACGGGATGCCGCCAGAACCACTCGGACGGGGTTCGCAGCAGCCGTGCCGCATCGCTCGGGGTCGCTATCGTCAGCGCGTAGTCCGGCTGGGCCGAGGTCTCGATCGCGGCCATCAGAACCACAGCCGAACAAAGAAGCGAGGCCTGGCGGGTCCGAACAGTTGTGCACGCGACTCTGCGGTGAGCTCGCCATAGGCTAGGTCATTGCGGCGGAAGGGAAGGAGGTTCTCGTCGATCGCGTTAATCCAGAGCACGACGCCGCCCATGGCGGCAGTGTTGAGGGAGTGCCCGATCTCATGGGTGCTGACCGAAGGGCTCCCAAAGGCAGCTGGAAGGATTGCCCGTGCCGCGGTGGGCCAGACCAAGAAGGTGAAATTACCTTGGGTGAAGCCGCCGGCGAACGTCGTGAGTCGGGTGATGAATCCCTCGGCCGATTCGACGACGCCGGTCGTGGGGTCGACAGTGACGGTCAGAGCCGGAAGACCGGGCAACGGCGGAGAGAAGCGCGACGCGATCGCGTTGAAGAGGAAGAGGACGAGACCGGGAAAGGTCCCGAGCCAGGCGAGCGGAAGGAGCCAGCCAGACCAGCCCAGGAATCCCTGGAACACTCGGTTGCCGGCCACGGGCACGACGGCCGCGAGCGAGATGAGCACGAAGGCCCAGAGAGCGACGCGCGGCGCCCAGACCGCATCGAAGGGCGTGAGCAGCATGAGCAGGGCGAAATTGCATCCCGCGTTGAGGCCGATCATCCACCCCCGTCCGAAGAACTCGGCCGCCGTAGCGGTGGTCGGCGTCGCGATGCCGCCCGGCGGTGTCAGGAGGGTCCTCGGCGGACGGGGAAAGGGGACGCCCGGGAAGGAGCCGCCGACGCCGGAGGTCGCGATCACATAGCCGAGAAGGAAGGCAAGGAAGCACGCGATGAAGATCGCGACCAGGACCAGCAGGATCGCGAGGATGACCCCGAGCCCAGCCAGGAGTGCTGCCAGCGCGGCGCCGAGCGCACCGAGCGCCGCGATGATCGGTGACAGAAGCGGCAGGATTGCGGAGAGCGGCAAGGCCGCAAGCGCGCCGATGAGGGTCGCGACTGGGATCCCCAAGGCGACGAAGCCGGGGACGGCAACAACGGCGGCAAGGAGCACCCCCACGGCCCAACCCAGGAAGATGAACATCGGTCCGACCAGCGCTTGGAATGGCGTGTCTTCTCAGGCTTGCGACGGCGGAAGGGCGTTTCGGCACCAGCGGGTCCGCATTGCGCGGCAAATCGGCTCGAGGCAACGCGATCGGCTCTGGCGCGGTCTGCTTGACGTTAACAGAACAGCGCGGAATTTCAACTTGCTCTAGCCGTGGCGGACCGTGGGGGACGCCTGCCGCGATGAGACCAAGGGGTGGCGGGTGGCAGACGCGCTCCTCCGCCGGTCGGTGTCGTGTCACCTCTCGATCAGGCTGGTCGGCGACGTTGGGTGCCGCGCTGGAAGCCGATGCCGATACAGCTGACGACGGCGCTCAAGGCGAGCGTGGTGGCGAGCGCCGCGGTCGAGCCGTAGAGGCCGAAGAAGGCCATGCCGGTTGCCTGCAGGATGCTGAGCGAAATGCGGGTGACGAAGGTCCAGCCCCCGAGCCCGGCGGCGTTGCCGCGCCAGCAGGTGAAGACCCCGCTGCGCTGGTCGGACGCCGAGTCCGCCGTCGCCGCCGAGGTCAGCCGCCAGCGGCGCATGCTGGTCGCGAGCGAGCCGGCAGCGAGCCCCGGCGTCGATACGGTGCCGACCGTCGAGTTCGACATGCCCTCGGTGGTGACGGTGGCGCCGGACGACGGCAGCCAGTTGGCCGGGCGCGCCAGCCCGAGATGCGGCTGCAGCGAGAAGTCGCGTCCGTTGGATCGCATGGCATCGAGCCAGGGCTGGCCGGCCCGGCTCCGAGCGTAGAGCGCGAGCGTGCCCGCGGCTGGGGCCGCCGGCGCGCTCGAGGCGGCCGACAGGATCGCCGGCTTCGGCAGCTCGACCCGGCCGCTGGTCCGGTCGATCAGGATGGCGTCGAGGTACGCCGTTGGCCCGGGCCGCCTTGGTGACCGCCGCCTCGATCCCCGCGCCGGCATGGTTCCAGAGCGCCGCCGGGGTGTTGACCGCGAGCAAGGGAGTGACGACGACGACCGATGCATCGGCGAGGTTACAAGGGCCAGCGTGGGCTGACGTCACAGCGCCCCTGAGCGGACGCTACAGACACGACTCCGTTGGCCGAGCCCAGACAGCGTCGTGCCCGGAATGGCCGTCAGCGACTCGCCCAGAGCCTCTGCCGGGCAAGGCGGCCTCGAACGGATTGCCAGGTTCTGCTCGAGCGTCGTCGGCAGGTCGAACAGCGGGAACACGAGCAGCTGCGCCGCCACCGCGAGCCCCGGTCCCACGGCGACGTTGGCGACCGTCCCCACGAGCCCCTCATCCGGGACTGGCCCATCACTCCTCCCTGAGCCCAAGCCGCTCAAGCAGGTTTGTCACGGTCGAGACGTGCCAGCGCCCGCCGCGGCGTGTGAGCATGCCGCGGGCGTTCAGCTCCGCCGCCACCGCGCGGAGGTCGGTCGCGCCGCCGGCGCGGATGTCGGCCAGCACCGGCGCGAGATCGCGGGCATGCGCGTCGGCGTTGCGGCTCACGGCCGCCCGGAGCGCCACGGCGCCCTTGCCGGCCCGAAGCAGCGCCGCCGCGCCGTTGGGGTTGCCGAGCCGGACCCCGCGGGCCTTCGCCGCCGCCAGCGCCGCCCGGGTCCGCTCCGAGATCGCAGCACGCTCGGCCTCGGCCACCAGCGCCATCACCCCGACGGTGAGGTCGTTCGCCCCCGGCATGTCCACCGCGACGAAACGCACGCCGCTGTCGGGCAGCGTCAGCAGGAACGCGGCGTTGCGGGAGAGCCGGTCGAGCCGGGCGATCGCCAGCGTCGCGCCGGTGACCTTGGCGAGGTGCAGCGCCCGGGCGAGCTCCGGCCGGTCGGGCTTCCGGCCGCTCTCCACCTCGGTGAAGCGGCCGAGCAGCGCGCCGCCCCGGCTCGCCACGAAGCCGTCGATCGCCTGCCGCTGCGCCGCGATCCCGAGCCCGCTCGCGCCCTGCCGCGCCGTCGAGACCCGCTCGTAGCCGACGATCCTCATCGCGCTTCGCCTCCACCCGTTCAGTCGCGCGCCTTTGGCGCGACCAGAGCTGCCAAACGTTCGTTGCGCAGGTCTGTACGGACGCTCTCGCCGGGGCGGAATGCAAGCCATTGTCCGCACGCGAGGTCCCCCGAGGCGCCAACCCGCGCGCCTCACCCCTCCAGCGCCGCCGCGCCGCCAAGGTCGCGGATCAGCGCCTCGAGCTCCGCGTCGCTGAGCTCCGTGACCGGACGCCCGTCGATGACGCCGGGACCCGACAGCGGCGCGGCTACGGCGACCCGCGCGCGCGAGGCCGGCGTCATGCCGAGCTCGACGAGGTAGCGGCCCATCAACTCCAGCTGCTTGTTGACGATCCCGAGCAGCGGCGATTGCTGCACGTGCCCGGAGGGCGTCTTGTAGAGGAGCGGCCCCTCGCGCATGCGGTCCTCCGCCTCGACCCAGCGGCCATAGGCAGTAGGCGGCGAGCGCCGCGCGGTCGATCGTGGTGAGCACGCCCATGCCGTGCAGCTCCGCCGCCACCCGCCGCCACTCCCGCGCCGCCGCGGCGGTCAGGTGCGCCGGGCAACGCGGCGGCGCCGCCTCCCGCGGCCGGGGACGCGGCGTCGTCGCCGGCCTCACCGCTGCCTCCCCTCGCGGCCGATCTGCGACGGCGCGGCCGCGGCGGGCGGATCGGGCGGATCCTCGCAGACGGTCACGATCTCGATCCGCAATGGCTCCGCCGACGCCGCGGTCTCGGCGACCGCGACCCGGCTGCGCGCCGCCGGCGTCATGCCGAGCTCGACCATGAACCGGCCCATCAGCTCGAGCTGCCGGTTGGCGACGCCGAGCCAGGGCGATTGCTGGACGTGGCCGTTCGGGGTGCGGTAGAGCGCCGGCCCCTCCTTCAGCTTCTCCTCCGCCTCGACCCCAGCGGCCCCAGGCCTGGCAGTAGGCGGCGAGCGCCGCGCGGTCGATCGTGGTCAGCACCCCCATGCGGTGCAGCGCGCCGGCGAGCCGCCGCCATTCCCGAGCCTGCTCCCGAACCATCCGCACCGCGCGCTCACGCAACTCGGCCGGATAGGGCTTCACCGTCCTCTTCGTCTCCATGGCTCCAATCTCTCAGACGTTGGAGCCTCCGGGAAACCCGGCGCGGTTCAGCCGAGCTGATCCAGCTCTGCTCCGGGAGCGCCTTGAGGAGGAGCTTGTGCAAGTTGAACGCCTGGCCGCTCACGGATTGGTCCGCGCCGTCGACCTTGATCCTGCCGCCGACGAGATCGACCAGAAGCCTCGGCTCGGTTCCCGGGTCAGAGAAAGCCTCGAGGCTCAGGCTCAGACCGGCGTCTTCCTCAAGCTTCAACGCATGGCCCGTCTCGACCAGCTTGATGTCGCTCGCGGCCGCAAACGCCCGCCGCGCCGTTTCCGCCGGACGCGGCGCGACAAACGTGATCCTGTTCCCACGCGCGTAGCCTCGGAGTTCCGCCGCTGTCGCGGGGCGTCCACGACCCGGCGCGCGAGGGTCAGGAAGGCCGCCGTCCGATCGGAGAGGTCGGGCAGGCGAGCGCGCCTCAGTTTGCTGACGCCGCCGATCTTCAGCCGCCCCTCACGCGCGACGAACGCCATGCGCGCCTGATGCAGCGGACGCCAGCAGCTCGTCGTCTCGCGTCCGTTCTCGATAACGGGGACGGTCACGATCGGCTTGCTGTGCGTGACGACAAACACGACCTCAGTCGTCGTCATGGTACGACGTCACGCGACACAGGTCGCCATGAAGGTCGGCCTCGAAAATCTCCGCCGCGGTCCGTCGAAACATCTCGACGGCCGCCTCGTCCAGCCGCGGCACGGCGTCGGCATCCCGGCCGAGCAGCTCCGCCACCGTCGAGCATCGCAGGAAAGCGATCCGGTCGGCCGCAACGTCGAAGATTGGGCGGTGGTCGAGATAGGCGACCAAGGCGACGTGCTTGGGATCCTGCAGAACCGGCTCCGTCCCTCGCGCAATCAGGTCGACGCCGTTTCGCCTTGCCTCGGCGATCAGAAGATCGAGCCCCGCGTCGCAGCCCACCTCGGCAAGGTGGTGAATGTCCACCACCAGGCCCTCCGGACACTCGGCTTCCGGGCCCATGAACAGCGCGCCGACGGCGTCACGCGCCAGCGTGGGCTCGCCTTGGAACACGGCGAAGTCGAAACCTGGCATCTGGCTTCGATGGCGTTCCAGGAGCCGGCGGAGAAGGATGAGATCGACGGTGCGAACAAACTTCGGGTTCACGAACTTCCTGAGATTTCGGGGCACGACAACTCGCTCCATGACTACGAAAACCCGCCCCGATAATCGGGCGCGGCCGGCAATCCGAAGGTCAAGGCGCCGCCCGGTGAGACGAAATGCGAGCGGCGTGAGTAGAAGTCCTGTGAAGCTTAACGCGCCAGGACCATGGTTATTCCCAACGCGATCAATCCGGGCCTCCTGACCCCTGCCGAACGCCGCGCCGAGACCTGCCGCCTGCTCGCGCTCGGCATGATCCGCCTCCGCGCCCGGCAGTCAAGCCAAGTATCTGCTGACGGCGGAGAGAGTTCGCTACACATCCCGCCCGACCGGAGCGGTCATGCGAAACGCCCCCGACGGAGAGTCGCATGACCGACCCGATCCCCGCCCGCCTCGCCGCGCTGAAGACCATGCCGATGCCGGAACTGAGGGCCGAGTGGCGCGCGCTGTTCGAGACCGAGCCGCCGCAGTTCAACCGCCGCGCCCTGGAGAACCGCCTCGCCTACCGCATCCAGGAGCTCGCCTATGGCGGGCTGAAGCCCGAGACGCGGAAGCGCCTCGAGGCGCTCGGCGACCTTTACGACGGCGACAACATCGCTACCCGGCGCATCCGCCACGACGCGCGGCCGGTCGTGGGCACCCGGCTGATCCGGGAGTATCAGGGGGTCGAGTACACCGTGACTGTGCTCGCCGACGGCTACGAATGGCAGGGCCGGCCCTACCGCTCGCTCTCCGCCATTGCCCGCGCCATCACCGGTACGCGGTGGAACGGGCTCACCTTTTTTGGCGTCAAACGCCACGCGAGCGCGGCATGACCAAGCCGGCCATCACCCGCAAGTTGCGCTGCGCGGTCTACACCCGCAAGTCCACCGAGGAGGGGCTCGAGCAGGAGTTCAACAGCCTGCACGCCCAGCGCGAGGCCTGCGAGGCCTACGTCGCCAGCCAGCGCTCCGAGGGCTGGGCGCTGATCCGCGAGCCCTACGACGACGGCGGCTTCTCCGGCGGAACGCTGGAGCGCCCCGCGCTGAAGCGGCTCCTTGCCGACATCGAGGAGGGGCTGATCGACGTCGTCGTGGTCTACAAGATCGACCGGCTTTCGCGCTCGCTGATGGACTTCTCGAAGCTGGTCGACGTGTTCGACCGGGTCGGCGTCACCTTCGTTTCGGTCACCCAGTCGTTCAACACCACGACCTCGATGGGGCGGCTGACGCTCAACATCCTGCTCTCCTTCGCCCAGTTCGAGCGCGAGGTCACCGCCGAGCGCATCCGGGACAAGATCAGGGCGTCGCGCGCTAAGGGCATCTTCATGGGTGGCAACGTCCCGCTCGGCTACGTCGTGAAGGACCGGAAGCTCGTGGTGTCCGAGCCCGACGCAGCGATTGTCCGATCGATCTTCGAGCGGTTCGTGCGGATCGGCTCGCCAACGACATCGATCCTCGCAAGGCGGAGAACTACCGCGCCAATCATGACGGCGGGCCGGAGCTGCTGGTTCCCGACGTCGCTGACGTGCGGCTTGGCGACCTGCCGGACGTCACCCCCGATCTGGTCTGGGCGTCGTTCCCGTGTCAGGATCTCTCGCTCGCCGGTCCCGGCGCGGGGCTCGCGGGAGCGCGCAGCGGGGCGTTCCGGCCGTTCTGGGAGTTGGTGCGCCAGCTGCGCCGCGCCGGACGCGCCCCCAAGCTCATCGCGCTGGAGAACGTCTGCGGGGCGCTGACGAGCAACGGCGGCCGCGACTTTCGGGCCATTGCCGAGGCCGTCTCCGATCTCGACTATCGCTTCGGCGCGCTCGTGGTCGACGCCGTCCACTTCCTGCCGCAGTCGCGGCCGCGCGTGTTCCTGATCGGGGTCAGGGGCGATCTCGGCATTCCCGCGGCGCTGACGGCCGATGGCCCGGGTGCCCTCTGGCATTCGCCCTTGCTGATCGCGGCGCAGCGGCGTCTGTCGACCGCGGCGGCGGAGGCCTGGCTTTGGTGGCGGCTGCCCTCGCCGGCGGCGCGAAACGTCAGCCTCGAGGCGCTCCTCGGGTCGGACCCGCCGGACGCGAGCTGGCGCTCGGCGGCCGGGGTCGAGGCGCTGCTGGCAATGATGAGCGTCGGCAATCGTGCCAAGGTGGCGGCGGCGCAGGCCATCGGCTGCCGGGTTGTCGGGACCGTCTATCGCCGCACCCGAAAAGACGCCCACGGCATGCGGCGTCAGCGGGCGGAGGCGCGCTTCGACGGCGTGGCCGGCTGCCTGCGCACGCCCGCGGGCGGATCGAGCCGGCAGACCGTGCTGGTCGTCGAAGGCGACAACGTCCGCGCGCGGCTGCTGTCCGCGCGCGAGGCGGCGACGCTGATGGGACTGCCCGAAACTTACGTCCTGCCGGCGCGATACAACGACGCCTACAAGCTCGCCGGCGACGGCGTCGCCGTGCCGGTCGTCAAGCACCTCGCCGAGAACATCCTCGATCCGATCCTGCACCCCTGTCTGACCCGGGTGGCCTGACAGACACCGCCTTCGGCGCGCGGCCGATTCAACAGAGACGAGAGTGCCGCGTTCGCATCAATCCTCGACGGAGCGCGTCCTGGCGTCTCCGTCGCCGACCTCTTCGGTGATGACCTGGAAGTCGACCAGCCGCGAACTGCCGAAGCTGGTGGTGATGGCGACGTCGGTCGCATCGCGCCCGGTCGCCATCAGGATGCGCCCGATCCTGGGTTTGTTGTGGCGGGCGTCGAAGGTGTACCAGTGTCCGCCGAGGTAGGCTTCGAACCAGCCGCTGAAGTCCATCGGGTTCGGATCAAGGGGCACCCCGATATCGCCCAGATATCCGGCGCAGTATCGTGCAGGAATGTTCATGCATCGGCACAGGGTGATTGCCAGATGCGCGAAGTCGCGACAGACGCCAGTGCGGTCGACGAAGCCGCCCGAGGAGGTGACGGTGACCATGACCTCCTCGCCGTCCTCGGCGCGGCGCTTTGGCAGCGGCTGGAGGGCGGCCCGCTCGGCGTCGATGCGCCGGCGGTTGCGGGCGTTGCGGCGGCCGACCAGGGCGTCGACGAAGCCGCGGTAGTCGGCGAGAGTGTCGAAGTCGCGGGAGCCGCGCAGCAGCAGGGCGTCCTCCAGAGCGCGCTTCAGGTGGCCATGGGCGGCCTCGATCGCACCGTTCTCGTGGGCGACGCCGCGGTTGTTGCGGCTGGCGGCCATGCCGTAGTGGTCGCAGAGCGTGGCGTAGCGGACGGTCCAGTCTTCGTCGACCTCCGGCGCGAGGTTGCGGAAGGCCGCCGAGAGACTGTCGCTGCGGTGCTCGCGCGGCGCGCCGCCGAGCGCCCAGAGCGCGTCCTGGAGACCCGCGGCGAGCGCCACGAAGCTCTCGCCGCCGAGCACGACATGGGCGTGCTCGAAGCCGCTGAAGGCGAGGCGGAAGTGATAGAGCCGGTGGGGCAGCGGCACGCCGGCGACGGTGACGCCAAGGTGGCCGAGGTCGGTGAAGTCCGACAGGCCGAGCCGCCCGGGCTCGTGGACCTGGCGGAAGATCACCTCGCGCTCGGGGCCGTGCAGCGCCCGCCACTGGCGGATGCGCCGCTCCAGCGTCCGCCGGATCCCGGCGCCGAGGTCGGGATGCCGGCGCAGCAGCTCCTCGAGCACGGCCACCGGACGCAGCCCCGGGCTCGCCTTGAGCATGGGGACGACCTCGGCGTCGAAGACTTCCGTCAGCGGATCGGGCCGCCGCCGCCCGCGCGGGCCACGCTTCTCCGAAGGCGGACGCGGGTCCTGCTCAATGCGGTAGCCGGTGGCCGGACTGAACCCGGCCCTGGCGGCGGCGACGGGTACCGGGGCGGTCGCGCGATAGGTCATGAAGAGCCTCATCTGGTGATCGGTCACGTGGCGGCCGGGCACGCGAGGCTCCTCCGAACTGGGAAAGCACCCGCATAGCCCTACCGGCTGCGATCACCACGCCGCCCCGCCCCAAGGCTGGCGCAGCGATGCTCGGGGGTCGGACCTACGGTCGGGCTACGCCCTACCTTCGGTCCGACCCCCGAGCATCGCTCTCACCCAGATTGTCGCCCCACTCGCACCCTGATCGACGCGCCGCAGGAGAGGATCCCGAGGGGCGCCTGCGCCTTCCGGTGACCCACCAGCCGCGATCGGCACGGCCCCGGCAACTCGTTGCCGGGGACAGCAGGCGGAAGCCTCGGCGGCCGGTGAAGACGGAGATCATCTCCGCCGCTCCTTTTCGGCGGCCAGCGCCTCAGCCCGGTTGGCGAAAACCCTCGCGGTGATCGCGTGCTCGCGCCGGGCGAACCGCGCCTGCCGCCAGGCGGCCCCGGCAAGCTCGCGCAAGTACGCGCTGTCGAACGCGTCGAGCAGCCCCCACCCCGGCTTCGGCGTCATCGCGCGGATCTCGGCTGCGGACAACCCGTCGAGGTTGGGCCCGTCGGTCACGGCGTCCGCCCGGTCGACCGGCAGAACGCCAACCACGACGCCCGCGTCCGCGCGGGCGAGACGATCCGTACGCATGTCGTTGCTCCCGCGGGGCAACCCGTTGGCCGCGAAGTAGACGGCGACAAAAGGCGCCTCTTTGCCCCCGCGGGGCAAAAGGCGGGCGTCGGCCGGCACATGTCACCGGAGCCACACCGCTGGCGGCGTTGCACGGCTCCGGGACGCTGAATTCACTGCAGGTTCAGCCGGCGCGCGACGGATCTGTGATCCGCTGCGGGTCTACGCGCCGCGCTCGAACAGCGTCAGCCGCTTGCCCCGGCGCGGCGTCCGCGGAGTCGGCGCCGGCGCGATGACGTCTACGGCTCCCCGCGCCTGCGCCGGGACCTCCTGCGCGACCTGGGCGGCCTTCTCCCGCGCCACCTGCGCCCTCCTGCGCGCGCCGCGGGCGGCGCTGGCGGCCTGCCTCCGGGCGGCGGCGATCTCGGGCGTGTCGGCGATGGGGATGGGGTCGAAGTCCTTCGGCGGGCGGCTGCGGCGGCGCTTCGGGGTGGCGGCGACCTCGACCTGGTCGGGATCTGCGACGACCCGCTCGACGCGATACTCGACCTGGCGCTCCCCCGACGACCTGGTGCGGGCGACGAAGTCATCGATCGCCTGGTCGACGATCGACGCGGCCGGCGCGGGTGAAGAAGCCCTCGTTGGTGCCGGCGCCGGCGATGTCATCCTGGTCGGCGATGTAGTCCTGTTTGTCGGCGGCACGCGGCGCAGACGCTCGGCGACGGGCAGGCGGGCAAACTCGACCTTCCCGTTCCTTGAGAGCCGCTGGTGCACCTTACCAACGCTGACCAGCCTCGCGCACAAGTAGGCCGGCACGTCGTCGGGCAGAACGTCGTTGCGCCGGTAGCTGCGCCCGAGCAGCGTGAACGCCCGGCGGACGACGAAGTCGATGCTGGTGAAGGCGGCCTCGGTCATCTTGTCGGGGCTGCATGATGCCGGTGTCCTCCAATTTCGCCGCCCCGGGGGCGGGCCCTGGGGCGGGCTGTGGGGCGCGTTGCGCGGCGTCCCGGGCGATGTGAGCCTGGACTCGGCCCAGGTGGCCCAGCGGTGCAGCGCGGCGGCCTGGCGGCGCTTGGACCAGGCGGCCCGCTGGCGCGCCTTGGCGACAAGCTCCCCGACGTGCTCGCCAGTGAACTCGTCGAAGAGGCCCGGCCCTGGACGCGGCGTCATCCTGCGGATCTCGGCCGCGGACAATCCGGCGAGCGCCTGGTCGTCGTCGGCGTAGATGATCGTCACGGCTTGACGCCCAGACGCCGGCATCGCTGGATCCATTCCGTCCGCGGGCTCCGACGCGCGGGCGGACGGTCGTACCAGCCGGTCGGGCGCTGGCGGTTGACGCGCTTGTCCCATAACTGCCCGCCGGGATATCTCCGCCGCCGGAGCGGCTCCGGGTCGGTCATCAAGTTAAGGATGAGTTCCTCGCGGGTAAGACCAAGGGGGTCGGGGAAGTCGTCGTCGTTCATGGCCGAATCATCGCGCGCGCGGCGACTCCCGTCAATCGGCACGAAATCGGGATCGTGGGAGCCGTTTACGCGCGATCAGGCGGGGCAAAGCCGGACCACCGGCGTGCCGCGAAGTCGGCCGGACCGCGATTGCCTGCCGATGCCAGCCCGGCGCCATGCGTTTTGCAGGCGCCGAACACGAAGCGCCCCCAGTGGGCAACGACCGGGGGATCGTCAACCTCGCTCCCTCGCCCGATCCTCCAGCAGCGTCAGGATCGTCTCGTCCCAGTGGACCTGGCCGAGTTCGCGCGTCACCCGCTCCTGCCATTCCGCCTGAACCCCGCGTCGAGGATCAGCTTCACCGCCCGGGCCGGGTGCGCCCGCGCCACGTCCTCGGCGGCGCTGGCCTCGGTACGGGCCGAACGCGAGATGCCGGCAGCCAGGCAGCGGCTCGCGGAGTCGGTCGGCGTAGAGGCCCTTCGGGTCGATCATTGGCGGCTCTCCTGGCTTCGGGCCGGGTGGGCCGGTTGGGCTGCCCCTGCACCACGATCCCCCACCATTTCCGCCGTCCAAAAAATGGTGGTGGTTCCTAACCGGCTTATTTTTTTTAATAATATCACCATACACACCATCTCCACCATTGAGAAGGAGGAAGGAAAGGGATATGCCTTTCTTTACAACCAGGCGTAGAGCGACAACGCCAGCCCGGCCTAAAGGTTGTAGAATCGGATCGGTGTTTTTAGTTCGTAGGAACAAAACACCATGCTGGAGCCGCATGGTGCTGCGGAGTTCAACCCGCGGGCGACTAAGAGGTTACCGGCTCGACCAACGCGAGAGTCTCCGTGGCGCTGGCGAAGGCCCCCGCCCGGTTTGCCTAGCCAAGCCATTCCCGACGCCCACCACGGCGCGTCGCCCACGCGGCCCGGCAGCGGTCAAGCGTCGCAAATCGCACCAGCCGCCCCCTGTCGTCGGTCCCGACGTCCCTGAGCATGACAGCGTCGCCCAGGGCGTCCTTGATCCTGCGAAAAAACCACTCGTAGGGTTGCGGGCGGGCCGTGCGCCGTCGGTTTGCGGCCTGGGCGTGCCAGCGCCTGTAGTGCTCGAAGACGTCCAGCTTCGCACCCTCGACCCGGTGCGCCTCCCACGCATCCCAGGGTGGCGCCTGGTCGCCTGCCTCCCCCCCGGCCCCGCGGGGACCGGAACCCGCGGCCGCGCGGGGGCCGTTCCCGGCGGGCTGCGCCGACCGCCAGAGCGACGCCTGTGCCGGTTCATCGGGAACGGCCCGCATCGGCCGCCAGCCGCTGGCGTCGTCGCGCGTCGGGCGCTCGCCGATCAGGCCGGAGTCGAGCACGTCGAGAAGCCAGGCGTCGACGTCCGTCGACGTCAGCGCCTTCTGCTCCGCTAGCCCGGCGGTGTCCGGGCGCTCCGATGTCGCATCGAACGCGCCGATGTCGAGCCGCAACAGGAAGCTCAGGAACGCGGCCTTCCCGTCGGCGCTTTCCGCCTCGGCGCGCAGCGCGTCGAAATAGGCCTTGTCGCCCCGGCGGGCGTTCGAGAACGACGGGACGAAAGCCCGCCGGTCCTGCTGCTCGATCTGCACGGCGCTCTGGTCGTTGGTGGCGATGATCACCTTGGTCCGGTTCGGCATCCAGACGGCGTCCTTGCCCTTCATCTCGATCTTGATCACCGGCTCGGTTATCCGGCCCTTCAGGGCCTGGGCCTGCCTGGGGTCGCCCGAGAACAGCGCCTCGTCGAGAAACGCAAAGGCTGCCGTCGCCAGGTGACCGGTGAACCGGCCCAGGAAGCTCTCGACGTCGAGCAAGTGCAGGCCATGCGCACCGAAGATATCGACCATCAACCTGCCGAAAACGCCCTTGCCGGTCCCGGGCTCGCCCAGCAGCACGACGGAGACCATGCCCGGGAGGCCGGGCTCCTGGACCCATCGGGCCAGAAGCCGCAGCAGGTAGCGGAACTCGGCGCGGTTTCCGCCGCAGATGACCTCGCGCAAGTGCCGAAGGGTGCGCCGGCATCCGGCGATCCCGGTGCGGTCGGTATCGACCGGCCAGCCGCGCCAGAGGTTCAGCACGCCCGCCGGCGTCGGCCCGTTGGCGATCATGTCGGTACCCTCAAGGTACTGCCGGCGCTTCGGGCTGCGGAACCACAGCGGGGCTACCTGGAGCCACATCTTGCCGATCTGTACCTGGACTGGCGCGAGCATGTCGAAGAACGCGCCCTTCTTCCGGGCGACCAGGAGTTCGCGCCCGTGCGACCGGCCGAACTCGGCGACGACGATGTCGGCGCCCAGGGCCAGCACGAAGTGCCGCTCGTTGATCCGGTCGAAGTGTTCGTCGAGTTCGCTGCGGGCCTGCTCGGTCCTCGCCTTGAACTCGTCCGCCGCGATCTTCCGCATCATCGCGCGCAGCACGGCGATCGTGGCCTTTCCGACGTGCGGCTTGAGCAGGCTGGCGGCCTGCTCCGCCCGGAGGGCCACGTCCTCTTTCGCGAGCCCGTGCCGGCCGGCGGCGCGGCACCACGCGGCGAACGCGGTCTTCACCTTCTCGTCGCTGCCCGCCGCCACCGGCGCGGCCCCTGCCGCCTCCGCGGCCTTCCAGAAGGCGTCGGGCGGCGGCCCCTTTGCGTCGTCGGGATGCAGCCTGTGCCTGGTCTGCGATCCGCTGTCGAAGACGAACGGCGTGCCGTCCGCATGCCAGCCGACGAAGGCGGCCCACGACGCGCTGTCACGGAAGGGCGCCTGGCAGCGGACGCGCCCGCCGCCCCGCGTCAGCCACAGGTCGGCGACGGCGACGGCGCCAGTCTTCGTCACGATCTTCGTGGCGAGGCGAAGCAGGGTGTCGGTCAGGATGAAGTCGGCTCCGCCGTCCCGGCGCTTCACCGCCTCATGCGCAATGCCGCGCTGGGTGCGGATGCGCTCGACGGATTCCAACTCGACCGGCAAGGTGAGCGCGGTGTCGAGGCGGATTCCGTCGCCGTCGCCGTCGGTATAAAGCTTCGTCCTGGCCACGGTCAGTCCCGGCCCGGACGTGGCGGGGCAGCCGTCGTAGACCAGCCGTTCCGCGCCGACGGCGGCACGATCCCAGATCGTCGTCGGCGTATGGCCGATGATGTCGCCGGCCTTCACGCCGTCGCCGCGATCGGCGCTCGCGCGGTTCGGGCGCATGCAGACGAGCCCGGCGTCGAGGGCGCGCATGAAGGCGTCCCGCGCGAACCGTTGAACATCTGCCGGATCCTCGACCTGGACGAAAATGTGAGTCGAGGCGCTGGCGAAGGGGACGTCGTCCACCAGCACGCGGCTCGACGTCGATGGGAGGATGATCTTTCCGGCCGCGGCGAAGCCCGGGATCACGGCCGCGACCTGGGCGATCCATTCATCGATTGTCCAGCTGGCCCATTCCGGAGGCGCGCCGGGCGGCACGTCGCGGTCGAACAGGATCCACGACGACGGCCGCATGTTCGCCTTCAACCGGCAGATCGCCGGCTGGCCGTCGACCGTGTGCCAGCCGGTCAGCTTGTCCTCGTCGGCGTCGGCATCGAGCCCGAGGGACTGCGCCATCCGCGCCAATGACAGGACGCGGAAGGCGCCTTTCGGCGCGTCGGCGGGATAGCCGAGAATCAGCGCCGCATCGACGTGCTGGCCGACGAGCCAGAGGAGCTTGGCGAGGGCGGCCTCGTCCGGGACGGGGACCACGATGGCGTGTCCCTCGACGAGCTTCGTCGCGCCGTCCTTCGTCACCGCGTCCTTCGTCAGGCGCGTGAACCGCTTGTTGAGCCGGCCCTGGTCGTTGACGACCAGCGTCACGGCGTCGGCGGGCCGGCCGCCTGTCCTGGGCTTCTGGTGGTAGGCCTCGACGATCGTGTCGAGCGTCGAGGCGCCCGCTTTCGGCTCAGGCGCGGCCATGGCGCGCTCCCGCCAGCCTGCCCCGTCGGGCTTGATCCCCGGAGTCCGGGGCGGTATTCTCAGCCAAGGACGGCCCTTTCGTAGCATGGGTGGCGCCGTCCTGTTCGGACCAGCGGCAGGTCGGTTCCCTTCCGGCCTGCCTGCCGATTATCACAGAACGCTCCACCAAGAGCCAGCGATCAGATCGCCTCTGGCGCGATTTGGCGTTCAACGCCAAAGTTGCCTCTGCCAAAAATCAAGTATTCTGCCCTTGACTAAAACCATCGTTGCTCGCCCTCAGGTTTTATTTTGTCAGGGGAAGACCGCCTGAAATACCAGATTTAGGTTAAACGAACGCCTGTTTGTCGCAGTACGGATCGGCGGGAAGACACTCAACTGCGGCGAAGCGAGTTTTTCGTGGACAGCCGGTCAGGCGCAGGGGCGGGCGGCTCCCCGGCCGGACGGTCCGGGCCTCTGTCCGCCCCGGTTTCCGCCATCGTAGCCCTCCAAATGACACCGGACGGGCGCCGCAGCGCAGGCCCGTCCGCGCGGCGCGTTGAACACGCCAGGCTATTTGCCGGCGGACGACGGATCCATTGTCCGTTACGGCTCGATACGGCAGTCACCACGCCGCCGCCCTGAGCGCCCTGTCGAGCGCATCGACCTGCGCGATCAGCCGGTCGATCTCCGCCAAAGCGTCGGCATGCTGGACGAACTTCGCGCCGCCGCCGAAGCCGACCAACGGCTCCCTGGTCGCGTCGAGCGCACGCCGGACGGCGCCGAGTCGGCTCCTGGCCGTCGCGGCGACCGCTGCGCTCGCCGTCCGGACGCCGGTCACGGCGGAGGTCGCGCCGTGGCCCTTGAGTGCGCTGACCTTCGGGCTGGTCATAGGCGGTGGACCGCCTCAACCCACGCCTCGCCGAGGGCCATCATGAAGTCGGCGGCCACGTGCTTGCTCGCTCTCGTCCAGGCCGGCGACAGTTTCCGCCCACGCCGCGAAGATGGCGCGGGGGCTGGTCTCGTCGCCGGCGTGCTGGGCGGCAAAGGTCAACAGGCTCCGGGCAAGATCGCTCACCTGGGCAGATGCCGCCTCCGAGAGCGTGTGATCGACGTCCGCGACCGTGCGCTCGTCGACGTCCGCGGCCTTGTGCTCGTCCCCGTCCCAGGCGGAGGCCTCCTCCCACGCCGCGAGGATGGCGCTGCGATCGGTCTCACCGGCGGCGTGCCGGGCGGCGGCGAAGGCCAGCAGGTCTTCGCATTCTTCGAGGATCCTGGCCTGGAGCCGGGCCTGGAGCCATGCCGGCATGTCGTCGGTCGAGTCGTTGGTCATGTCGTCTCCTTTGCCGCCCGTGCGGCGTTGCTGCGCGCAATCCATTCGCACGCCGTGGCGTCGTCGCCGGCGCGCAGCACCGTCCTCGGCGTGCCGGACGCCAGCAGGGCGACGATCTCCGCGCGCGTCGCCTCCTTGCGTGAGCGCGGCCTGACGGCGACGACGGTGTCGACCCGCAATGCCCCCTCGTCCGCGTCGAACGAGCAGCGCGCCATTCCCCGACCGCCGACCGGCACGAGCAGTTCGTCGCCGAAGCCGCCCTGCATTGCCGCGGCGACGATCCACCACAGCATCCGCTGTGCAAACGATCCGAACAACCCGGCGGAGGTGAGGCCCAGCCGTTCGAGGCTGCGCGCAACGGCGTGACGCGCGGCGTAGGTCACAGGCCGGCCGCGGATCGGGCCGCCGAGCAGTTCCCACGCGCTGTGGCAGACCGCCGCCATCGTCAGGGCGACGTGGACCGCGTCCGCGCCTGGCCGGTGGCGATGACGGTGACGGTGCACAGGACGCCTGCGCGGGGCTCGTAGAGATGTGCGAGCACGACCTCGCGCATGCCGGCGACCAACTGCCGCGCGAGGCGCTGCGCCCCGACCCCGGGCTTGCCCGGCAACCCGCGCCTGCTGCTTGCCGGGCGTGACGCCAGCCTGGCGAACCGCGCGGTCATTGCACCGATGTCCCTGTTGGCGAACCTGTGCGCGGTGTCCGCATCGAGGCGGACGCCCTCGGCGAGGCGGAACGGGGCGTGGGCGGTCATGCGTCACCCGGGGACGTTACGTCGGCGTTACGTAACGCCTTGACACGGTCGCGGTGGCGCTGTTGCCGCAGCGCGCCCGGGGAGACCAACTGCTCGACAACCGGCGGGTCCGCGGGTCCGGCGATCGCCTCGTAGCTCAAGGGCTCCATCATCGCCTCGACGGTCGGCAGGGCGGCGATGAAGGCCCGCGCCGCCTCGGACTCCAACGCGTCGACGGCGATA
Source organism: Amaricoccus sp. (assembly GCF_017993425.1). Lineage (GTDB taxonomy): Bacteria > Pseudomonadota > Alphaproteobacteria > Rhodobacterales > Rhodobacteraceae > Amaricoccus. Next base: position 11,833 of record NZ_JAGOMQ010000023.1, on the reverse strand, counting down.
CGCGTCAGCGCCTCGACGGTGGAGGTTTCGACCGCCAGGATGGCCGCCCGTTCCAACGCCTCTATCCTGGTCTGGGCCACCCGGCGCAGTTCGCTGCGGCGCTTGCCCACGGCGTTGTCATATCCGTTGTGACGCCAGCCAAGCGAGAGCCCGGGAGCGAACCTTGCCGGGATGCCGAGTTCCTGGCACCGGACCGCGATGGTCGCGCTGGCCTTCGCCACCACGGCCGCCGCCTCGCGCTGCGCCTCTTCCCAGACGGCGTCGTCGTCGAAGCTGAACTCACTCGCCAGGGTGTTTTCAAAGTCAGCGAGCAGTTCGGCCGAGCGCACGGCCGCCGCGGACTTCTGCACTTTCTCGCGGGCACGCAGGATCCGGCGGAGTTCCTCGCGCTCGGCCTTGGTCATTTGCGCGGTCATGGCGCCCCCCGACGCGCCGGTTCCTCGGCCGTGCTGCCGAAGCCCGGGCCGGCGAGGCGCTCGTCGAGCCAGGCGTCGAGCAGGTCGAGCGGGTAGACGACGGCCCGCGCGTTCAGCCTGAGATAAGCCGGGCCGCCGCCGCGGGTGCGCATGGCCGCGAGCGTCGAGGGCCGCATCGCGACGCCCCGCGCCCGGATCCGCGCCGCCGCGTCGGCCGCGTTCACCACGAGCCGCCCAGGCATGCGCTCGGCCGCCGCCTGCTGCTCCGTCCTCGCCAGGCCAGCCTTCCGCCCGCCCTGCGCCCGCCTGACCTGCCGGCCCGACTGGTCGTCACTCTCCGTTCGCATGGATAACGCCCTCCGCTCTTCGGTGATCGAAAGCGGATAGCACCAAAACGGTGGCAGTCAAGTGTAGAAAAGCCGGCCACGATAGCCGGTAGACGGCGACGTATGCGGTTAAATCCGGCTATTCTGACGAGACTATTTTCTGCCCTTGACATTGCCCCTGACATTGCCCTTGACTATTACCATAACGTTACGCGGAATTTATTGCGCTCGGACGTGTCAGCGATCTACCTTGCTCCCGCGGGGCAAGGTTCGTCTTTCAGGCGGCGTGGGCGTTAAAATGTGACGGCGACGAGCAGGTTGCGCCCGCGGCACGGCGGAGGGATGACACGGGGCGTGGCGTGGCTTGGCCAGGCAACGCTGTCGTGGACCGGCGGGAGGGCGGAGTTTCGGCTCCGCCCGTCCTTCGCCTTAGCCGGCCTGGGTGAGCGGGACGACGTTGCTGGCCTTCGGGTCGAGGATTTCCTGCAACGTCGAGTTCCATAAAGCCGCCGCCTTCCGCATCGCGGCGACTCTGCGGCTGACCTGATAGGTGCCGTGGACGCCGCCGCGCTTGTGCATCAGCCACAAATCGAATGCGGCCTCGTCGAGCGTTTCGGCGGCGTCGCCGGTCAGCGTCGCCGCGGTTCTCCGCAAATCGTGGATCTGCCAGCCGTGGACGCTCGCCGCCTTGTCGAGCCTCGCCTTAAATCCGGAGGTCATCCGGTCGACGCCCGGAAACGCCCTCGCGTCGGCGGGCTTGCCCTGCACGCGGTCGCGGAGGACCTCGGCGGCAAGCGCGGTCAGCGGAAGCACCCAGGCGTCGCGGGACTTGTTCCCTTCGATCGTCTCGTCGATCTTCAACGTCATCTTGTCGAGATCGACGTCGCCGACCTGCATGCCCAGCGTGATCGAAAGCCGCACGGGCTGGGCTAGGAGGAACCTGACGACCTGGCCCGCCTCACCGAGGTCGCCCGCGGCCGTCCAGATGCGCCGCACTTCCTCGGGCGACAGGCAGCGCGTTCTCTTTTCGCTGCCCGCCGGCGCTTTTAGGTGCATCAGCGGGTTGTCGTCGCGGACGCCCGTACCCACGGCGTGGCCGATGACGCGCCGCGCCGCGCCGTAAATGCGTTTCCGTGATTCCGGCGCGAGGTGGCCTACGGCGGCCTGCAGCGCCCTGCCGTGGGCGATGGTCACGTCGGCGACCTTCAGGCTGCCGAAGGCGATCTTGCCCGCGCCCTCGCCGATCTCGACCGCCAGCGCCCGTCGGACGTCGCCGGCCTCGCTTCCCGCACCGCGGCGGCTCGGCGCACGCTTCTGCGTCGGCAGGGCTCCGTCGGCATGCAGGGCGACGTAGCGATCCGCGACGACGCCGACGCTCACCGCGGCTGCCGCCAGGGCCGCCGCCTTCGCCTTGGCCGCTTCCTTCGCCGCCACCGGGTCGATCCCGGCCATGAAGGCGACCCGCTGTTTCTCGGCGGCGGCGCGCGCCTCGGCGGCGGTCATCGCCGCGGCGTCGCCGAGGACGACGGTCCTGCGGGTCACGGTTCCCGCGACGCGGTTGACATAGACGTAGGTCTTCGAGCCCGAGGCGTAGCACCTCAGGGCGAAGCCCTTGAGCAGGTCATCGCGGACGATCAACTCCCGCGCCCCCTCTGGCAGCTTCGCGGTCCTGGCGGTGGCGGCGCCGATCCTCGCGCGGATGGCGGCAGTGGCGGTCATGGCTTCGGGCTCCCGTAAATTCTGCGGTGACTCTGCGGTGACAAATCAAGGGTGAAATCGCCCCCGGGTCGGCACCGGTTGACGGCCGGAAAATAGGTCTTTATTGTCAAGGAAGCAATAGGTTATCGGTCGACTATCGATGCTATGAGCTTGAGTTCGTTGGGGCGTCCGGGCGGATTGCAAATCCGTGCACACCGGTTCGATTCCGGTCGTCGCCTCCAGCGGTCCCCCCGCCGAAGGAGCCTCCGCGTGAGCGGTCCCGCCGCGATCGTCTTCGATGTCGGCAACGTGCTGCTGCGCTGGGAGCCGCGGGCGCTGCTGCGGCGGCTGCTGCCCGACGAGGCGGCGGTCGACGCCTTCCTCGCCGACACCGACTTTCCAGCGTGGAACCTCGCCCAGGACGCCGGGCGGAGCTGGGCCGAGGGCGTCGCCGCCATCGCGGCCGGGCAGCCCCGCCATGCCGCGACCGCGGCGGCGTTCGACGCGCGCTGGATCGAGTCGATCACCGGCGAGGTCCCGGGGTCGGTCGCGCTCCTCGAGGCGCTCGACGCCGCGGGCCGGCCGCTCTACGCGATCACCAACTACTCCGCCGAGAAATGGGCCGAGACGCTGCCGCGCCACGCCTTCCTCGGCCGTTTCCGCGACGTCGTCGTCTCCGGGCGCGAGCGGATGACCAAGCCCGACCCGGCGATCTTCCGGCTGTTCCTTGAGCGCAACGGCCTCGCGGCGGCCGACTGCGTGTTCATCGACGATTCCGCCGCCAACGTCGCCGGGGCCCGCGCCGTCGGCATGGACGCGATCCATTTCGTCGATGCCCCGGCCCTCGCCGAGGCGCTGCGCACGCGGGGCCTGCTGCCGTGACGGCTCCGGGCCTCGCTACGGGTCCGGAGCGAGGTCGCGCTGCATGAAGGTGAGGAAGCCGGCCATCTCGGCGTCCGTCTCGTAGTAGGGGGCGATGCGGCGGAAGCCGAGGCTCGCATAGAGCGCCTTCGCCTCGTGCTGGAGCGCGCCGGTGTCGAGGCGCATCGCGCGGTAGCCCGCCGCCTCCGCCTCGGCGATCAGCCGCAGGCACAGGGCGCGGCCCAAGCCGCGGCCCTGCGCCTCGGGCGGCAGGAACATCCGCTTCATCTCGCAGACGCCGTCGCCGAGGTCGCGCAGGGCGACGCAGCCGGCCGGCGCCCCGTCGGCCAGCGCGAGCAGCAGCCGGCCGCGCGGCGGCGCGTAGGCGCCGGGCAGGCCGGCCAGCTCGGCCTCGAAGACGGCCGGGTCGAAGTAGCGGTCGATCAGGTGACGCCAGGCGGCGTGGCGCACCCATTGCCATTCGACGAAGCGGCGCATGAGGTCGCGCACGGCGTCGAGCGCCTGCGGGTCGGCGTCGCGGTCGAGGGAGAGGATCCGGGGCTCGGGCATGGGCGCGTCCTGCTGCGGGCGAGCCAAGCATAGCACGGGCCGGCGTCTCGTGGCGCCGGCCTCAGCCCTCCCGGGCCAGCGCGGCGAGGCGCGGGCCAAGGCCGGCGCCGGTCAGACGGACCCGCTTCACCCGGGCGCGCTCGCCGGCGACGAGCGCGACGTCGCGTTTCGGCAGGTCGAGCGCCTCGGCGAGGAAGGCGACGAGCGCGGCGTTGGCGGCGCCGTCCACCGGCGGGGCCGGCACCCGGATGCGCAGGCAGGGCCCGCCGGCCTCCGCGCGCACCCCCTCGACCCGCGCCGCCCCGCCCCGCGGCGTGAGCCGCACGGCCAGCTCGACGCCGCCGGGAACCTCGCGCCAGGGGAGGCCGGCGCTCACCCGCGCCGGCGGCGGCCCTCGCGGCGGCCGCGGGCGCCGTCGGCGGGGGCGCCGTCGTCGCCCTCGGCGGCGGGCGGCTTGTTGGCGCGGATCCACTCCGCGCCCCAGGGGTCGTTGTTCATCAGGAAGTTGGCGGCGCGGATCGCCTCCATCTCCTGCGGGCGGACCGGGTTCATGATGGCGCTGGTCATGCCGGAGGCGATCGCCATCGGCAGGAAGGCGGCGTTGATGCCGTGGCGGTTCGGCAGGCCGAAGGAGATGTTCGAGGCGCCGCAGGTGGTGTTGACGCCAAGCTCCTCGCGCAGCCGGCGTACGAGCGCGAAGACCTGGAGGCCCGCCGTGCCCATGGCGCCGATCGGCATGACCAGCGGGTCGACCACGATGTCGTGGGCCGGGATGCCGAAGTCGGCGGCGCGCTCGACGATCTTCTTCGCCACGGCGAAGCGGACGTCGGGGTCCTCGGAAATGCCGGTGTCGTCGTTGGAGATGGCGACGACGGGGACGTTGTACTTCTTGACCAGCGGCAGGACCAGCTCGAGGCGCTCCTCCTCGCCGGTGACCGAGTTGAGGAGCGGGCGGCCCTGCGCGGCCTCCAGCCCGTTCTTCAGCGCGCCGGGGACCGAGCTGTCGATGCAGAGCGGCACGTCCACGACCGCCTGGATGCGGGCGACCAGCTCGGGCATCAGCGTCGGCTCGACGAAGTTGTTGTCGGCGTAGCGCGGATCCTCGGCCATCTTGTTGGTGAAGACGGCGCCGGAGTTGACGTCGAGGACGGCGGCCCCGCAGGCGACCTGCTCGATGGCGTCGGCCTCGACGGTGGTGAAGTCGCCGGCCTCGAGCTCGGCGGCGAGCTTCTTGCGCCCGGTGGGGTTGATGCGCTCGCCGATGACGCAGAACGGCTGGTCGAAGCCGATGACGACGGTCTTCGACCGGGATTCGACGGTGGTTCGGGTCATGCGACTGTGGCCTTCAACGTGGCGAGGGCGGCCGCGAGGGCCGGGGCGGTGAAGTCGGGTATGGCGTGATGCGCGCCGGCCTGCAACAGCTCCGCCGCGGCGAGGCCGGTCGTCATGCCGAAGGTGAGCGCCCCGGCGGCGCGGGCGGCGCGGATGCCGGAGCGGCTGTCCTCGAAGGCGACCGAGCGCGAGGGCGTCGCCCCGAGCCGGCGCATCGCCTCGACGTAGGGCGCCGGATCGGGCTTCGGGCGGACGCATTCCTCGGCGACGACAAGCTCCGGCAGCCGGCCGTCGAGGCCCGCCGCCGCGAGCATGGCGAGCGCGTTGGCGCGCGGCGCGTTGGTGACGACCGCCGTGCGGGCGCCGTTCGCCCCGGCCCAGTCGAGGAGCGCGGCGACGCCGGAGACGGGCTCGACCCGCGCGCCCAGCCGCGCGCGGAACAGCGCCTCCTTGCGGTCGACGCGGGCATGGCCCTGCGGGTCGCCGGGAAAGAGCCAGCCGGCGATCTCGGCGTTGGGCTGGCCCATGATCCGCGCCTTGTAGTCCGCCATCGGGATCGGCGCGCGGCCGGCCTCCACGAGCACGTCGCAGAAGGCGGCGTGGTGCAGGTGGTCGCTGTCGACGAGCGTGCCGTCGAGGTCGAGGAGCAGCGCGATCATGGCTGCGGCGCGGCGGTCAGGCCCTGGCGCGGCGCGGGACCGAGGCCGAGGTGGCGTAGCCCGCCGCCGGGGCGATGCCGCCGAGCGGGAAGACATGCGCCGCCTCGACCTGGAACTCCGGGTTGGCCGCCTTCTCCGTGGCCAGCGCCGCCAGCACCTCGGTCGGCTCGAAGGGCGCGACGAGCTTCGTCAGGTCGGCCGCCCGCCGCTGCAGCACCCGCAGCGACGGCCCGACGCCGCAGGCCATGGCGAACTTGATCAGCGTCTGCAGCTTGGCCGGCCCGGCGACGCCGACATGGACGGGCAGCCCGATCCCCGCCTCGCGCAGCCGCCCCGCCCAGGCGATCACCGGGGCCGCCTCGAACACGAACTGCGTCACGATCGCCATCGCCGCGTCGGTCTCGGCCGCAAACCCCGCCTTGGCGCGCAGCGCCGCCATCGCGGTCGCCTCGCCGCCGGGGATGTCGGCGTTGCCCTCGGGGTGGCCGGCGACATGGATGCGCCGGAAGCCGCGGGCGTCGAAGAGCCCGGTCTCCAGCATCGCCATCGTCTCGGCGTAGGGCCCGCGCGCCACGTCGATCCCGCCGGCGATGGCGAGCGCCCCGGTCGCGCCGGCGTCGGCGTAGAGCGCCAGCCGCCGGTCGAGCGCCGCGCGGCTCTCCACCCCCCGCGCCGGCACGTGCGGCATCGGCTCGAAGCCCTCGTCGGCCAGCCGGCGGATCGTGGCGGCCATCTCGGCCTCGTCGGTCGCGCCGTCGATATGGGCGACGTAGACCCGGGTCCCCTGCGGCAGCAGCGCGCGGAAGTCCTCGACCTTGGCGGCGGTCCGCGGCATCACCTCGATCGAGAAGCCGGCGAGCAGCCCGGCGAGGTCGTGCTCCGGCTGCGCGGGCGCGGCCTGCCGGCGGACGAAGTTCAGGATGCTCGCCATCTCGGTCGCTCCAGCTCTCGGGGTCTTCGGCCTCAGCCCTCGCGGGCCGCCCGGCCGTCGTTCGCGATCAGCTCGCGAAGCGCATCCGGTGTATACAGCGCCTCCAGCCGCGCCGCTTCGCCGGAAGCGACATCTGCCGCTTCGCCATCGACACCGTAGGGCTCGCCCTTGCGCCATTCGGCGAGGTAGGCGTCGGCGTCGCGCGCGCCGACCCGCATGGCGCAGCGGTCGATCGCCTGCTCGAATCGCTCCGGCAGCTGCACCTTGGCGGCGCGCCGGCCGCTGCCGACGATCACCTGCGCCGGGATGTCGCGCCAGTAGACGATGGTCACATCGGGCATTGTCGGAAACTCCTCTCCCGCGTCCGCGAGATAATCGTTGCGGGACGGCCGTTCCAGCGGTATCGTCCCCCTCGCAAACTTCATTGTCGGTTCGGACCGGTGCACCATGACCAAGACCTCCAGGGCTCTCCCGAGCCTGTCGTTCGAATTCTTTCCCCCGCACACTCCTGAAGGCTCGCTCCGCCTCTGGCGCTCCGTCGAGCGTCTGGCGCCGCTCGGGCCGAAGTTCGTCTCCGTCACCTACGGGGCCGGCGGCACGACGCGCGACCGCACGATCGCGGCGATCCAGACCATCGTCGAGCGCGCGCGGCTCAACGTCGCGGGGCACCTGACCTGCGTCGGCGCCAGCCGCGAGGAGACGCTGGAGGTGGCGCGCAACTACGCCCGGCTCGGCGTGCGCCGCATCGTGGCGCTGCGCGGCGATCCGCCCAAGGGGGCGACCCGCTTCGAGCCGCACCCGGACGGCTTCGCCTCGGCGGCCGAGCTCGTCGCGGCGCTGCGCGCGGCCGGCGATTTCGACATCGCGGTCGCCGCCTATCCGGAGAAGCACCCCGAGGCCGCGAGCCTCGGCGCCGACATCGACAACCTCAAGCGCAAGGTCGACGCCGGCGCCTCCTCGGCGCTGACGCAGTTCTTCTTCGACGTCGAGGATTTCCTGCGCTTCCGCGACGCCTGCGCGGCGGCGGGGATTTCGGCGCCGATCCAGCCGGGCATCCTGCCGGTCGAGAACTTCGCCAAGATGACGAACTTCGCGGCGCGCTGCCAGGCGCGGGTGCCGGTCTGGATGCGCAAGGCCTTCGAGCGGGCGGAGACCGCGGAGGACGCCTATCTCCTCTCCGTCTCGATCGCCTGCGACCAGTGCGACGCGCTGATCGCCGAGGGCGTGGAGCATCTCCACCTCTACACGCTCAACAATCCCGACCTGACCTTCGACGTCGCCCAGGCGCTCGGCTACGCCGCGCAGCCGCTCGCCGTCGCGGCGGGGCAGGGCGTGGCGTGATCGCCTGACTGACTTCCCGCGGCTTCGGATTTCCCGAGCGGGAAGGTCTCTCCCGCGACGCCTGCCGGGTGACATGCGCATGTCGCCCGGCTCGACGTGGTGCGGCACGGGCGGGGGCGGCGGAACCTCGAAGTGAGTTGAGCGGCGCCGCGAAATGCGGCGCTGCCAACGATGCAATGATTTTCACCGTTCATACTCAAAATATTTCGAAATATATTTGCGCGCAAGTTGGGTTCACGCTGTAAGACGTGCGCCAGCTTTTGTGGGTCAACACTTTGGCCCTTCATTCGGAAGGCCGGCGCGGCCCGCTCGGCCATCTCACGGACACGCCGACCCCCGCAACGGCCCCGCCGTCCCGGGACCTTTGCATTTATTTCGCGCACGCACCCTTCCGGTTGCTATGGCTGCGCCCATCATGTAACCTTTCCTTAACGCTGCGGGAATCCCCGCACACACGGCATCGACAGAGATATGGCGCAGGACTCGCACGAGGCTGCGCAGGAAACCATCGAGGTGGCGCTGCCGCGCCATGACCGGCGGCCTGCGCAGGCTGAACCGGAGCTGTTTGCGGCCCTCGATCTGGGCACGAACAGCTGTCGAATGCTCATCGCCACCCCCGACGGCGGGCATTTCCGCGTCGTCGACGCCTTCGCGAAATCCGTCCGCCTCGGCGTCGGGCTGGAGCGCACCGGCCATCTCTCGCGCGGCGCCATCGCCCGCACCCTCCAGGCCCTCGACATCTGCGCCGACAAGCTGCGCCGCTATGGCGTCAGCAACGCCCGGCTCGTCGCCACCGAGGCCTGCCGGCGCGCCAAGAACGGCAACTACTTCCTCGCCATGGTCGCCCGCGAGACCGGGCTGCGGCTCGAGGTGATCCGCCCCGAGGAGGAGGCGCGCCTCGCGGTGATCTCCTGCGCGCCGCTGGTCGCGCCGGAGAGCGAGCAGGTCCTCGTCTTCGACATCGGCGGCGGCTCGACCGAGCTGGTCTGGATCGACCTCGCGGAGGTCGATCCCGAGGAACGCGCGCAGGCGATCGTCAACCTCGAGCTGAAGGGCCGCGCCTCGCGGTCGGGCGCGGCGCGGGTCGTCGACTTCATCTCGGTGCCGCTCGGCGTGGCGACGCTGCACGACCGCTTCGCCGACGTCGAGGACGACGCGGCGCGCTTCGCGCTGATGTCGTGGTATTTCGAGGAGCAGCTCGGCGAGTTCGGCCCCTACGCCGAGCCGCCGGAATGCGCCGCGGGCGCGTTCCAGATGATCGGCACCTCGGGCACGGTCACCACCGTCGGCGCCGCCCATCTCGGCCTGCGTCGCTACGACCGGCGCAAGGTCGATGGCATGACGCTCTCGACCCAGGCGATCGACGCGGTGATCCAGCGCTTCCTGCGCCTCGGCCCGGACGGAAGGCGCAACGACGCCGGCCTCGGGCGCGACCGCTGCGAGCTGATCATGTCGGGGGCGGCGATCCTTCAGACCTTGCTGCGCGTCTGGCCGACCGACGCGATCCGCGTCGCCGATCGCGGCCTGCGCGAGGGGATGCTGTTCCAGATGATGAGCGCCAAGGGCGTCTTCGTCGCCCAGCCGACGCATCCCGGTCCCGCCGACGCGCCTCCGGCGCTGTCGTGACGCCCCCGGGCGGGGCGGGAGCCGGCGGGGCGGGTTCGGGAGGCGCAGGGTCCGGGCGCGGCCGGCGCGCGCTGCGGGTCCGGGTCAAGACCGCCAAGGGCCGCAAGCTCAGCTCGACCCGCTGGCTGGAGCGCCAGCTCAACGACCCTTACGTGCAGCGCGCCCGCGCCGAGGGCTATCGCGGCCGCGCCGCCTACAAGCTGATCGAGATCGACGACAAGCATCGCCTGCTGAAGCCGGGCGCCCGGGTGGTGGATCTCGGCGCCGCGCCGGGCGGCTGGACGCAGGTCGCGGTGGCGCGGACCAACGCCCTCGGCCAGCGCCCGGACCGCCCCGTGGGGCGGGTGATCGGGCTCGATCTCCAGGCGATCGAGGCGATCCAGGGGGCGGAGCTGCGCGAGATGGACTTCCTCGCCGAGGACGCCGAGGCGGCGACGCTCGCCTGGCTCGGCGAGCCGGCCGACGTGGTGCTCTCCGACATGGCCGCGGCGGCGTCGGGGCATCCGCATACCGACTACCTGCGGATCGTGGGGCTCTGCGAGGCGGCGGCCGACTTCGCCGCGGCGGCGTTGCGGCCCGGCGGCGCCTTCGTCGCCAAGGTGCTCGGCGGCGGCGCCGACCCGGCGCTGGTGGCGCGGCTCCAGCGGGAATACGCCAGGGTCGTCCACGTGAAGCCGCCGGCGAGCCGCAAGGACTCGTCGGAGAAATACGTGGTCGCGACCGGCTTCCGCGGCGCCGTCCACAGGCCGCCTCACGAAGAATCAATAACTTAGCGAATTTTCACGCGTGAACAGCCCCGCGTTCTCACGGCTGCGTCACTGGACAACCGGGCTCCGGGCCCCGACATTCGCGGTCGAGATCCGGCCCGGAGCCCGACCATGAAGAGCCCTCTCGTCGCCGCGCTGGCCGCCGCCGTGCTCGCGGGCTGCGGCCCGACCTACGAGATCGCGCAGGGGGGCGGGGCGGCCCCCGCCCCGCAGGCCCCGCTCCCCGCCGCCCGCCGCAGCGTCGCCGCCGGGGCCGCCGACTACCGCGCCGCCTCGATCCGCATCGAGCGCGAGGCCCAGCTGATGTGCCGCGACGCCCAGCCGAACGCCCCGTCGAAATACTGCGACTACCAGTTCCGCCTCGTCGACGATCCCCGCATCGGCCCGAACGCCTTCCAGACCATGGGCCCGGACGGCCGCCCGGTGGTGGTGATGACCACCCAGCTCGTCGCGGTGACCGACAACGCCGACGAGATCGCCTTCATCCTCGGCCACGAGGCCGGCCACCACATCGCCAACCACATCGCCAAGAGCCAGACCCAGGCCATGACCGGCGCCCTCGTCCTCGGCACGCTGGCGACCCTCGGCAACGCCTCGCCCGAGGTGGTGAACGACATGATGAACGTCGGCGCGAGCCTCGGCGGCCGCGCCTACAGCCAGAGCTACGAGCTCGAGGCCGACGTCCTCGGCGCCTACATCGCCGCCCGCGCCGGCTACGACCCCGAGCGCGGCTCCAAGGTCTTCGCCCGCCCCGCCCTCGCCGCCGGCGGCGGCATGCTCTCCACCCACCCGGCCTCGGCGCAGCGCCAGACCACCGTGGCGCAGACCTCGGCCGAGATTCGCCGCCAGCAGGCCGCCGGCCAGACCCCGAGCCCCTCCAAGGCCGCCCACGGCGCCTGGTTCTGAGGCCCCGCCGCAACGAAACCACCCGAAGCCACGGCCGGGCGGCGGAAACGGCCCGCTTTCGCGCGTTTTCCGCATGAATCCGGCCTGCGCGAAGAATCTGCCGCGACCCGGCTTTTTGTCTCTTGCGCCCCCGGAGGCCGCCCCCTAAATAGCGCTCCACCGCAGCGGACGGGTCGCAAGACGAAACGCCGGGGCGGGGCAAATCGGGAAGCAAGGCGGTCCGGATCGCTTCACAAGAGAAGCGGGAAGGGCAGTCGTCGCGCCTCGGTTTGGGCTCTTTGAAGTTTGATATCGATTGAAGGGATATGTGGGCGGTCTGGGTCGTTGATCGACGTTGGATTGTTTGCATATCGGCCCGTTAGGCGAGAGCCGATGATACGGGTGTCAGCTTCACCGTTTG